>JAZNKJ010000001.1:0-6275 GCA_045578465.1 Clostridia bacterium
TGTAATGGTTTTCAAGTATTTATGGCAAGGTAAATATACTCTTTTAGTATCTCCCGCCGGGGCAGCAGACGCTGACGGCGGGAGTTTTATTTTGCCGTATTAGATGGAATTATCCAAGAAAAAAGGAGAAATAAAGAATGAATGATGAAGCATTGAGAAAAAGAGTTAAGCTATACAAAGCTATGGGTTTTATAAAAAACTACTACGAATTAGCGGAAATTTTAGGAATGACAGAAAAGAGCTTGTATAACTGGCTAGGCGGCTATTTTGCTCTAGGCTACAAAAACAAGCAAATACTAAATAAAATATTATAGGAGCGTGGCTTATAATGGCTTTTACACAGAAAGAAATTGAATACTTACACGATACCGGGAAAATGCCAGATTGGATTTACTACCAACAGAACGGCAAAACCGCACAAGAAAACTATGCTATCCAGAAGCGAAAGCATTAGCAAGAAACAATGAAGCTGCTAGAGGAACGCCGCCGCCGGGAGCAATAGAAAATAGAAGAACGCCGCCGCAAAGAGCAGCTAGCAAAGGAAGAAAAAGAGCTTGAAGCCGAGATAGAGAAGAAAGCGGAAAAAGCTATTGAAAAGGCATTAGAGGAACTACTGAAAGACTTTGCTAAATAAAGCTCTAGCTAGCTACACAGAGCAAAAAAATAGAAAGGAGTGTATTTGCTTGCCAGCAGATGAAGAACTTTGGAAAATCATTGAAGAATTACCTAGATACTAGGTTAGCAACTGGGGCAGAGTTAAGAGCCTAATAGGAGAAGAGAAGATACTAACGCCAAAGCCAGACGGCAAAGGGTATTTGCGTGTAAAGTTAAGCAAATAGCCAGAAATAAAGGGAAGATACATTACAAAAGATTTTAGAATACACAGGCTTGTAGCAAAGTATTTTTGCGAGAACTACGCAGAGGGAAAAGAAGTCCATCACAAGAACTTGCGGAGAGGGGATAACCGGGCGTGTAATCTGTTATGTTTAACGAAAGCAGAACACGCAGCATTACATAGAAAGTTGCGAGAATAGGCAAAGCAGCAGAAAACCGCCGCAGACGAATAGACTAAAGGAGTATTAAACGATGGGATTAGTGCCGAATTAGAGATAGATAACGGTCAGCAAGGAAAAGACCGATAAACAACACCGATACACCGCAAACAATTTAGAAGCATTAGACGAAGCCGCCAGACGCTTACAGAGCAAAGGCGGCTTTAAACTCTATATGTATTTCGCAAAAAATCAGGACAAGTATAGTTTCGCTTTATCAAGTGCTGACTTTTGCGAATGGAGCGGTTTAGGAATAGGAGCATACAACACAGCTTTTGAGGAACTAAAGGAACAAGGCTATTTGATACCGAAGAACAGCGGGAACAAGAAAGAAACGGTATTTGTTTTCTATGACAAGTCCCAGATAGGCAAAGCAGAAGATAAAATAATAATTGAAATCCCGGAAGAAAAGGTATTAGAAACAAGGAAGATTGCGGAATTAGTGAGTAGTAGCAGCAGCGGCAAGCAGTTTGTATTTTAACGCCGTTATTTTACGGCAATACAACAGCGTTATTTAACCGCAATACAACACCGTTATTTAACGGTAAATAAAGAAATACTACAAGAGAATACAAGATAATAATACATTGTCGGTTGATGTAGAGTAGAGAAGCAGCAGAAAAGCAAAGTGTCAAAATAACCCTAGCAAAAAATAAATAGTGAAAAAGTGTCAAAATAGCTTGACAAACAGTTATTTTGATGGTAGTATAATAGTGTCAATAAAACATTAGTTAAAATGACGCTAGGGGGTTAAACAATGAATAACTATTTCAAGTATAAGCGTATCTCTACCAAAGAGGAAAGAGGATTACAGAAATACAACCGCCAAGAAGCAGCATTAAACAAATACGCCGCCGAGAACGGTATAGAGTTTGTAGCAGAGTTTCAAGAAGATGTGAGCGGCAAGAGCTTTGACAATCGCAAGGAATGGAACAGGCTTGAAAAGCTCGTTCAGCCGGGGGACACAATCGTTTTTAAGGACATTAGCAGATTTACAAGAGAAGCAAACAACGGCTACAACAAATATATGGAGCTTTTGGAAAGAGGGATTGAATTAGTATTTATTGATAATCCCACCGTCAGCACCGCATACATTAAGCAGCTTTTGAATGTAGCCGAACAGCAGAACATAGTAGCAAGAACTAGCCTTGAAAGCACCGTTAAACTACTGATTATTGTAGAGCTTGACAGAGTAGAGCAAGAAAGATTGATACTCATTAACCGCATTAAATGCGGAATTTCCGCAAGTGAGAAGCAGCAGGGCAGAAAGCCGGGACAGCTTGACAAAATGACGGCAGAGCTTGAAGCAGACATAAAAGCATTTTTGGGCGATAGAAGTATTAAACAGGTTGATTTAATGGAAAAGCACAAGATTAGCAGAAACACGCTAAAGAAATACATTGAGCTTGTAAAAGAGAATAGCTAAAAGAGGGCAGCGGCGGGAGATAATCAGCTTACACCACAAAGAAAAGTGTAAAGCTATACCGCCGCTGCCTATTGATTTACGGTTTTCTTTGTGGTATAAGTTGATTATCGTATTAAACCGAAAGGGGTTTTAGCTATGGCAAATTATAAAGTTAATGAAAAATCCAAGACTATCTCTGTATCTGGTGCTTTGACCGAGATTGAGCGTGGTATTATCTCCACTTACATTCTCAACGGCTACAAGGTCAAGGAGAAGAGAGAAGCCACCGCCGCCAGAGTTAGCAACGAGGATATTATTGCTTACTTTGACGAGAAGAAGGACGCAGAGGGCAAGAAGAGCTTTGAAGCAGAGAAGAATAAGAAGATGAAGGACAAGAACGGCAAGGAGCGGAAAGCAGGTTTCCTTGTGGCGTTGAAGTGGTTTAAAGCCAATTACGCAGACGCTTACAAAGAGATTGCCGACAGCAAAAAGAAGTAAAACAGCAGCGGCGGGAGTTTAAAAAGCTCCCGCCGTTTTCCGTGTTTAAATACAAAATCTCCGTGAGAGCCGTTTAAAGCCGTTGTGAGCGTTTTTTGCTTTTGGAAAGGGGTTTGTATTACCCGGATATAAAAAAGCCGTCCTAGAGCGTCCTAGAGCCGCCTCCAAGAGCCTTGACAATCTCCCGCCCGCTGCTATACAATACTTTGTAGTAAAAAAACCTATTGATAATATAACGCCAGTTTAACTATGGGCTGAGGGGGTCTATCTATGCGGGAGTTTATAGCCGAATATCTCCAGACCTACTATGAGGAAGTCCCGCCGCGGGGGTTTTATAGGTCTATCTTCCCGCCAGGAGAGCTAGAGGAACACGGCAAGCAGGAAACAGGGCGGTATAATGCCGTAGCCGTAGAGCTTTTACCAAGAGCAAAAGAGAATGTAAATGCCCGCCGCCACATCATTACAGACGATTGGAAATTGCTTGATGAGCTTTTGAAAAGTGAAAACTTCATAATCATTTCGCCAATAAGCTACGCCGGGAGAAGCCGTGTAGCCGCCAACGCTCGTTTTATGTATGCGATAGCAATAGACCTTGACGGAATAACAGAAGAGCATTATTTGCGGGATTTGTTTTTTCAAATGGAAAACGGTTTTCTCCCGCAGCCGACATACACAGTTTTCAGCGGGACCGGAATACACCTATACTACCAACTAGAGCAGCCGCTTCCCTGTTTCAAGAACATTGTAAAGCAGCTAGCAGAGCTTAAAAAGGCTTTGACAAAGAAAGTATGGAATAAATACACTACGGAACTATACGACAAGCCGCAGATAGAAAGCCTTTTTCAAGGGTTTAGAATGGTCGGCGGCATAACAAAGGACGGCGGCAGAACAAGGGCGTTTGCTACTGGAAAAGCGGTTAGCATTGAGTATTTGAATGGTTTTGTAGAGGAACACGCAAGAGTAAAAGAATACACCTACAAAAGCAAATTAACGCTTGAAGCAGCAAAAAAGAAATACCCGGAATGGTATCAAAGCCGCATTGTAGAGAAGAAGCCGAGGGGCGTTTGGACTACAAAACAAGATTTGTTCTATTGGTGGGTGCGGCAGATACAGACCGGGGCAGCGGTCGGTCATCGGTATTTTTGTATTATGGTTTTAGCAATCTACGCAAAGAAAGCCGGGATAGACAGAGAAGAGCTTGAGCGTGTAGCGTTTGAGCTTGTAAAACCGTTTGACAGGCTGACGCAGGAGCAAACAAACCGCTTCACAAGGGAAGATGTATTAGCAGCTTTGGAAATGTATAATGATAACTACATTACTTTTCCCATTGATAGCATTGTAAATCTAACCGACATTCCAATAGAGAAAAACAAGAGAAATCACAGGCGGCAAGAGCTACATTTGAAGATTGCCAGAGCAAACAAAGCAATTCTAAAAGAAGCCGGGGAAATGAAGCCAGAGGGCAGACCTACAAAGGAAGCAGAGGTAAAACGATGGCGGCAGCAGCACCCGGACGGCACGAAAGCAGAGTGTATTAAGGAAACAGGCATTTCAAAGCCAACGGTTTATAAATACTGGTCTTGACCCGCTCCGCAGGCTTGATTTATGGTTAAACCGGGTTTATAATGGGGTTGAGTATTAAACCGGGTTTTCAAGGGGGGTTTAGAATGGAAAAAGACCTTTTGACAGTCAAGGAATTTGCGGATTTGGCGGGGGTTTCAGTCCAGAGTATCTACAAGAAGCTAGGCAAGGCAAACAACCCCATTCAACGGTATTTAAAAGTGGTTGATGGGGTTAAATACATTGAGCGGAGAGCCTACGCAATCTTGTATAGCTCCGCTCCCGCTCCAACAGCAGCGGAAGAAGCACCGCCGGCAATCGTGGAAGAGCAGACGCCGCCGCAGCCGGGAGAGAGTGAAGCACCGCCGCCGCCGAAAAGCAGCACCGACAGAATACTAGATATTTTAGAGCAGCAGCTAGAGGAACAACGGCGGCAGCTCCAAGAGAAAGATAAACAGATAGCAGCACAAACAGAGCAGATAAACAGCCTTTTGGCACGGCTTGAAGAGAGCAGCCAAATTATAAACCAACAGCAGCAGCTAACGGCAATGAATGTAAAAGCATTGACCGGGGGAGAGAGCAAGGAAGAACCCGCCGCCGTTGATGTAGAGCCGCAGCCGCAGCCAGAAGAGAAACAAACAACGCCGCCGCCACCGCCGCCGGAAAAGAAAGGCTTTTTCAGTTTCTTTAAAAGAAAGGGATAACGATGGAAAAATACGATTTAAACAAGGATTTTCCAACGCAAAAAGAGTGGCTTGCCGGGTGTTCTCCAAAAGAAAAGCAAGATTTTATTTACGGCTGCTGCTGCTATGATACGGAAACAGGAGAGGGAAAGAGAGTTTTTACGCTCCGGGCAGCACGCAAATACACGCTTGAAGAGCTTTATTGTATTCAAAATTTTATGATAATGAGCGATAGCGTAGATATTTTGAACTCCGGGAAAGGCTGTATCAGCTTTGATAATATCTTGAAAGCAATACAAGAGCATTACCCGCCGCCGACAAAGGCAGACCGAGAAGAAACAGAGCGGAAGCTATTGGAATTTAAGAAAGCACACCCGGAATTTTTTGGAGTGATTGACGATGCTTGACATTGAAACAATAGGCTTTTTCTTGTTTATGGAAGAGCAAGAGCAGCCGCCAGAAGAGGAAGAAGAGGAAGAAAACAATGCTTGAATGGATAGAAGCAAACCCGCTCCCGCTCGCTTGCCAAAAATGCGAAGAGCAGCAGCAAAGGTATTTTGCCGCAGACGAAGCGGAAAAGCTGCGAATGGAGCAAGAGGAAGATTTTAATTGCGATTGCGGCAGCTGCGAACACGGCGGAGAGCGTTTTTATTTATCCCGCAAAGATGAATTGACATTACAACGCAAAGCCGCAGAGAAAGGCATAGAACGCCTACAAAGGAAGATTGCGGCAATAGATAAAGAATTAGCCAGTATGGAATGAGAAATTCCACGCCGATTTTTTGGGCGTTTCGTGGGAGTTTAGACCACACAAAACGAAGATGGGGCATTGATTTTTTAAAAGTCCCGTAATACCGCCCGGGGGGTCTAGGACTTCCGCTCCATTGATCTAGGTTTCCCGCTCGGTCAATCGGAAAATTTTGGGCGTTTCTAGTAAATTTACTTGTAATGGTTTTCAAGTATTTATGGCAAGGTAAATATACTCTTTTAGTATCTCCCGCCGGGGCAGCAGACGCTGACGGCGGGAGTTTTATTTTGCCGTATTAGATGGAATTATCCAAGAAAAAAGGAGAAATA
>JAZNKJ010000002.1:0-37820 GCA_045578465.1 Clostridia bacterium
AGTGCTTTTGTTTTTAACTAGCTTTAAGGTTTATGATTTTGTCAACCTCGGCGACGGCCTTTGGATAAAGCCTCTTTATAACGTGTTAAAAGTCATAGCCAAGGCGATGGGAAACCATTTCCCAGGTTTTGTTGTTTATAAACCGTTCAATTAAAAGCGTTCTTAAAATATTATCCTCAACCTTATAAATTGCTGAAATAATATCCTCATTTGTCCGCGATAGCTGGTGGATTTTATCCTCCAAAGTTTCTTTATATTTAGAGAAGAAAGAGTCTAAGGAGCAATCTGCCATTTTGTCTGCCTTGTCAAGGGCGTCCTTTAAAGCCCGGATTTCCTTTGTAAGATATCTTCCCTGATTTAACCATTCTTTTGTTTCCATTATATTTATCTCCCTTTATATTTAATGTTAGATGACCCGAAGGCCGTAGAAAAGGTCCGCGCATTCCCGAGAGCAAAAAACATTTCCCAAAGAATCTGTCATATATTCATAATCATCATAAATCTTATGATTGCAAGGGGAATAGGCGCATCTTCTGACAAACTCGGGCGGATCTTCTTTCCAGAGGGACCCGAATTTTTCGGTTAAAGTAATTTCCGGATGTTGCAATTTAAGTATCTCCTTTGTTTATTGTCGGAACAAAGAAGTATCTTTTAAAGATACAAAAAGTTTAAGAAAAAACGGGGCTCACTTTATGTACCCGACACATATATAGTATCATAAAAAGATACTAATGTCAAGAGGTTTTTGAAAAAAACTTGACAAAAGTTAATTTTTAAGATACAATAGGGAATTGGAGGTGGCAACATTGGGAAATAATATGGGGGAAAGACTTAAAGAATTAAGACTTAAAAATGGTTTAACTCAGGAAGAAGTCGGTAAAATTATAGGAGTGCAAAAAGCGGCAATACAAAAATATGAAAAGGGCGAGATTAAGAATATGAAGCGCCTCTATGTGGAGAAGCTGTCTAAATTTTATAATGTTCCGCCTGCATACATTATGGGGATTGATGAGGAAGAGAAAGATGAGCAACTAAGCGACTATCTCGAACTTTTGAAAACCCGTCCTGAACTGAAAATGCTTTTTAATCTTACTAAAGATGCAACCCGGGAAGAGGTTGAAAAGGCTGTAAAAATCATTGAGACCATCCTTGGAAAGTGAGGAGTATGGAGGGCATATTTATAATGATAGAAAAGCTGCCAAAGAGTATAAAGGCAGTTACAGTTCCTTTTGAGAACAATAGTTTTTATATATTTGTAAACAGTATTTATAGCGTGAGCGAAAGAGAAGAAATTTTGCAAGAAGAAAAGCAGAAGATAAAAGATATAAGGAAAAAAGGATAGGTTAGCCATAAAATAGTATTCTTCCGCATTTTGTTTTGTTAAAAAGCGGGGCTGTTTGCAGCAAATTATGATAGCAGACAAAATTGTCTGCTATCTTTTATTGTCCTTTTTATTTCCCACCTTTAATGCTAAAATTAAGATGTAAAGGAGGAGATAAAATGAAAAATGACTATTATATTATGATTTGCAATTTAGGGAAGTATTATGGAACCTCGCCTTTTCAGGTTGAGGAAATCGTAAAGCTTTCCAAAACCTTCGGCAATGGAGGAGACCCCTTTGAAATAAGAGTAACTCTCCCCCTGCTTGGAACAATCGGCAAGGTGGCAACCGGTAAAGAAAAAACGGTCAAAGGAACGACGGACGCAAAGTATATTTATAAAAAGATAGGAAACTTTGCCTATGCCCAGATTGTTTTCGTAACAGAAGGGGCGGTTATCGCCAAGGTTTTAAGTCCGAAAGAGGTAAAAAGAACACCCTATGTTAAAGCGTATCAGAAACGGGATATTGCCGGATAAAGCTATATAATATTTATTTTGGCATCCTTTATAAGCGGATAGAACGAAAGTTGCCTTGCCTCTA
Organism: Clostridia bacterium; assembly: GCA_045578465.1. GTDB lineage: Bacteria > Bacillota > Clostridia > Monoglobales > Monoglobaceae > SIG454. Next base: position 1,922 of record JAZNKJ010000002.1, read on the forward strand.
AATCTTTATTCATCATAGAGACGCCGTTTATAAAACTGTTGTCATAGGTTTTATAGAAATAAATCCCTTTTTCAGCGTCACAACAGGAAGAATAAAGAGTGATTTCTAATTGGTTGCTTTCCGTAACAACGCTCCCCCGCACCTGAGCAACCGAGTCTAAAATATGAAAAAACTGACTTAATTCGCTAAACTCTGTGTCTTCGGACGCAGAGTTTTCTTTTAAGAAACAAGCCTTAACAAATCGGGATTGCGAGGAGAAATCCCCGGGAAGTCCTATTGCTCCCATTCCCCGACTGAAAACATCAAGAGGAAGGGCAGGGGAAAAGGTGTTATGAGGCTCCTTTGGGGAAAGCCCCATAAAGCTTGAAAGGTTATAAAGCTGAATGTCAAAGGGCGGATTATTTGTAAGAACGCCCACAGGATTGTCATAAATCTTTAATCCGTCCTTGGTAGATTCAATGGTTAAAGAGGTTTCTCTATCTGAGAGAATCCAATGCAGTGGGGATAGAGGCAAATCCTTTGAAAAAGGGATATCCAGAAGATTTATATTTTCAAGTGTTGCCTTTGCCTCGCTGACAGAGGAAAAGTTTCCAAGAATATATGGAATAAATTCAAAGGGCGTTATGTTGATTTTTTCAGGATTTCTTGGAAAATATTCTGCGCTCTTTGGGAACAGAAGTCCTGCCATAAAAAGTCCCTTTTCGTTTATGGCATCGAAAAACAGAGGATAGTCATCGGAAACTATTGCCATTCCCATTATGGCGTGATGACTTGCGAGAATGGGGTTTTCCTTAAATGTAAGAGGAAAATTCCGCGGACAAAGGGTGATTCCCTCTCCGTAAGAAATGTCATAATCAAGATTTCTCCCGAAATATCTGTTTTTGTAAGAAATAGCAGTACACATAAAATCGCTCCTTTTGGTCTTATTATTTCCGGACAATAAAAAGAATATAATAAAAAGAAGACCATCAAACGGTCTTCTTTTTATTATGGTACCCCCTGCGGGAATCGAACCCACAACTAGCCCTTAGGAGGGGCTTGTTATATCCATTTAACTAAGGAGGCAAGTCTTCAATTTTACCCTAATATAATACCTTAAATGAGATATATTGTCAAGGGATTTCGCATAAATATAAAAGAGACATTACAGTATATAGGAGGAGATAAAATGGCGGATACGGATAGAGGATATTTGCTGGTTCAGGTGTCTTCTGCGGGGAAAGGGTTGCCAATAGAAGGTGCCCATATAACAGTAAGCAAAACGGAGGAAAATGAGAGAGAAACGGTGGAAAGAGTTTTATTAACTGACCGAAACGGCCAGACAGAAACGCTGACCCTTCCTGCTCCGAGCAGGGAAAACTCCCAAACCCCATCAGGAACGGATAACTATTCAACCTATAAAATACAAACCGAAAAAGAGGGATATTACCCCGTTGAAAACTTAGAGGTCCCAATCTTTGGCGGAAAGACAACAATTCAGCCGGTGGCGCTTATTCCACTTCCTTTGGGATATACAGCGAGTCCCATAATTATTGACGATAAAGAACCACAGGATTTATAAAGGAGGAGAGATATGAACGGAACACCGGTTATACCTGAAACAATAACTGTTCATTTAGGCCCGCCGTCAGCATCGGCGGAAAATGTTACTGTTCCATTTGCGGATTATATTAAAAATGTGGCATCCAGCGAAATATATCCCACATGGCCTGAAAGCGCCATCAGGGCAAACATATATGCCCAGATTTCCTATGCCTTAAACAGGGTCTATACGGAGTGGTATCCCTCTCGGGGATATGACTTCGATATAACAAACTCAACAGCCTATGACCAATCCTTCGTAAAAGGCAGAAACATATTTGAGAACATAAACGAAATTGTCAACGAAATATTTAATGATTATATAAGACGGCAAGGTTTTGTTGAGCCTCTCTTTGCAACCTATTGCGACGGAGTGGAAGTGCAATGCGACGGCCTCTCTCAATGGGGAAGCGTAACCCTTGCCAATGAGGGCCTTGTTCCTTATGATATATTGAGGCGTTATTATGGGGATGACATAAATATTGTTTTTGATGCCCCTGTCGCAAATGTGGAAAGCTCATATCCAGGAACGCCTTTAAGACTTGGCTCATCAGGGGATGATGTACGGCGTATTCAAACCCAGCTTAACAGAATTTCAACCAACTATCCTCTTATCCCGAAAATCCCCAACATAACGGGAGTTTTCGGAGTGGAAACGGAAAACGCAGTAAGAAAATTTCAGGAAACCTTTAATATGACGGTAGACGGAATAGTGGGTAAAGGAACCTGGTATCAGCTTCAAGAAATTTTTGTCGCAGTTAAAAAGCTGGCGTCGGTGGATTCTGAGGGTCAGTCTATTGCGGACATATCAAAACAGTATAAAGGTGCTTTAAGAGAGGGGGACAGAGGGGACAGCGTCCTCGCCGTCCAGTATTATCTGCTTCTGATTTCCGTTTATAATAACGCCATTCCTGAGGTGGCATTGGACGGAATTTTTGGTCCTGCTACAAGGGCGTCTGTTGAGGCATTTCAAAGATATTACGGCCTCCCCGTAACAGGAGAGGTAAACGAAGAAACATGGGATTTTTTGTCAAATGTATACTTGGGTATCGTGCAGGATATCCCTGTTGAATCCATTGGGAATAATACTGTGCCATATCCGGGCACTTCTTTAAGATTAGGCTCATCGGGAGAGAATGTAAGAATTATTCAAGATTATCTTTCAAAGCTCAGCGAGGTTTATACTGAAATTCCTGAAATTTCGGTAACAGGCACCTTTGACGAGGCAACTCAAAATGCCGTTATCGCTTTTCAGAATCTTTTCGGATTGGAACCCACAGGAATTATTGGTCCTGCAACCTGGAACGAGATAGCGGAGGAATATAACGATATAGTAAAGGGTGAAATAAGAAACGAAGGTCAACACTCAGGAAATGTAATAGGTCAGGGGGCATAATATGGCAAGTCGCGAAGAAATTTATGAACTTCAATTGTATCTAAGGGTTATCCAGCTTGCAAGAGGATTAAGACCGCTCCTTAATCCGGACGGAATTTACGGAGCGGAGACAAGAGAAGCGGTTCGGAATTTTCAAACCGCAAACAATCTCCCTCCAACAGGCGAGGTGGATGCTCCAACCTGGGACAGAATTTATGAAGAATATCTTATCGCCCAGGAAATACTGGGAATTCCCGAAGAGATAAGAGCTTTCCCCATTGACATAAGAGAGCTTAAAAAAGGAGACCAAATGGACGAAATATATGTTCTCCAATTTCTGCTCAGGAAAAATGACAGAAGACTTAATAATGGAGGAAGAGTTAAGTTCAGCGGAATATTTGATGATGAAACGGAGCGGTCGGTTATGGATGTCCAGCGTATGTTCGGCTTGGAGCAATCGGGAATTGTGGATAAATTCTTATGGAATAAGCTTGCAGGGTATCATAAAGTTAAATATCTAAACGAATAAAAAGGCGGATTATTCCGCCTTTTTTATATTATAAAATGAATTTATTCCGTTATATTCAGCAGAGAGAAATAAGTCCTCTTCAATTCTTAAAAGCTCATTATATTTTGCCACTCTGTCTGTTCTCGACGGCGCCCCCGTCTTTATCTGCCCTGCATTTACGGCAACGGATAAAGAGGCGATAGTGGTGTCCTCGGTCTCTCCGCTTCGGTGAGAAATTACAGCAGTATATCCACTGCACTGCGCCATTTTAATTGCGTCAAGAGTCTCAGTAAGAGTCCCGATTTGATTAACCTTAATCAAAATGGAGTTTGCGATGCCTTTTGAAATGCCCTTTTTAAGACGGCTTGTGTTGGTAACAAAAAGGTCGTCTCCAACAAGTTGCACCTTGTCGCCAATGCGATTGGTAAGCATCTCCCAGCCCTCCCAATCCTCTTCGGCCATACCGTCCTCAATTGAAATAATAGGGTATTTATCGGCCCAGCTTTGCCAGAAGCTGACCATCTCCTCCCGAGTGTAAACCTTTCCAGTCTTCCAGAAAGAATACATCCCCTCTTTGCCGTCTTTTTTTGCCATTTCGAACATCTCTGTTGAGGCAGGGTCTAAGGCTATCATAAAATCGTCATAGGGCTTAAAGCCTGCTTTTTCAATTGCCTCTAAAATAAGCTTAACCGCATCCTCGTCGTTTTCAAGGTTAGGTGCAAAACCACCCTCATCTCCAACTGCGGTAGAAAAACCTTTCTCTTTTAAAATCTTCTTTAAAGTATGGAAAACCTCTGTGCAGTTTTGAAGAGCAGTTTTAAAATTCTTCGCCCCGACGGGCATAATCATAAATTCCTGACAGGAAATGGAGTTATCGGCGTGCTTGCCTCCGTTTATAATGTTCATCATAGGGACAGGCATCGTTTTTGCATTGACCCCGCCGATATATTGATAAAGAGGAAGAGAAACAGAGTTAGCGCAGGCCTTGGCAACGGCCAAGGAAACGCTTAGAATTGCATTTGCCCCAAGTCGTGACTTGTTTGGGGTCCCATCAAGACGGATTAAAGCGGAATCAATTGCCGTCTGGTCAAGGGCGTTAAGTCCTATAAGAGTGTCCGCTATTTCTCCGTTTATATTGGAAACAGCAGTTAAAACCCCATTTCCCATATATCTGTCCCCACCGTCACGAAGCTCGGTGGCCTCAAAAGCCCCCGTTGATGCACCGGATGGAACGGCGGCACGACCAACACTTCCGTCTTCTAATATAACCTCCGCCTCAACGGTGGGGTTTCCCCTTGAATCTAAAATCTCCCTCCCGTAAACCTCTTCAATTGCAATGTAATTTTTCATATCATAAACCTCCTTTTTATTGTATTTTCACCCTGAAAGAGTAAATCTATTCCATAAAAAGCAAAATTGCATATAAAATGGAAAATTTGTAAATATTAAAGGAGACGAGGTGAGAAGATGCTTATAACATTTATCAGAACAATTATCATATATGGCTTTGTAATTTTTGCAATAAGGCTTATGGGGAAAAGGCAGATAGGGGAGCTTGAGCCCTCCGAACTTGTGGTTACTATAATAATATCCGAAGTCGCCGCAATGCCTATTCAGGACACATCCCAGCCGGTAGTTTTGTCGGTTGTGGCCATAGCATTACTCCTCATTTTAGAGGTTATTATATCCTTTATTGCCTATAAAAGCAGGGGTTTTCGAAAAATCCTGTATGGAACTCCAAGTATTCTTTACAGCAAAGGGAAGATAAATCAGAAGGAAATGGAGCGCCAGCGCTTTAATGTTAATGACTTAATGGAGATAATAAGAAATAACGGAGCGGCAAGCCTTAGCGAGGTGGATTATGTAATTGTTGAAACAAACGGAAATGTAAGCGTCCTTTTAAATGCGGAAAATAAAACTGTAACAGCTAAGGATTTGAGCCTTGACACTCCGCCGACAGAGATAAGTTATCTTGTTATTGATAACGGGAAAGCTAACGAAACCAACTTAAAACGCATAGGTTTTGATTTAGAATGGCTTAAAACTCGGCTTAAAGAGCACTCTGTCAAAAAGATAGAGGATGTCTATTGTATGGGTGCGGATTCTACTGGGGAAGTCTTTATCATAAGGAAGGAAGAGAAGCTTTGAAAAAATTTGTTGTTTCATTTATTGTGTTTTTTGTATTGCTTTCTCTTATAATCGTCCATTCCGTATCTATGCTCAGGCTGGGGGATGATATAGATAAGCTCTGCGATAAAACCGAAAAATTGGTAATCGCAGAAGAGTGGGAGAAAGCTGAGGAAACCTTAAAAGAAATAAGGAAGAAATGGGAAGAAAAAAGCATATGGACTTCTCTTACCATAGAAACAAACGAGCTTGAACAAATTGAGGTAAGCCTTCGCCAAAGTGAAAAGTATGCAAAGCTAAGGGATAAGGAGAAATTCATAGGAGAGTTTACAATGTTTTCGACTTTGGTTGAGCATATCCCTCATCACGAAGGCTTCCATATTGAAGAAATTTTATAAAATAAAAGCTCATCTTTCAATTTGAAAGATGAGCTTTGTTTTAGTTAGTTCTTATTTTTCAGGATGAGTGATTTTTTCTGCAAGGAGCTTAAAAAGGTTTGCCGAAACAGAAACCTGCATAATAAGGTCGTTCATTCTGTCCTGGTTGTCCCCTTCAAGAGTGAAAATAGGCTCCGCCACAGCACGGGTCTGGCTGAAAACATAATTGAATGCTTTGGATTGGTTTTTAACAAAGGAATTATAAGTCTTTCTTGCGGTCTCCTCATCCAGATCCACAGGTATAATCTGCTGAATTGTTGACATATCAAGAGTCTGTTTGAGTGTGCAGACAATCAGAAGATAAGCAAGATGCACCTTTGAATATTTCTTCTTTTTTGGTGCAGGAATAATCCCAAGCTTAACATAGTTATTTATCATAGAAGAAGTAACAGGCTTATTGATAACCAATGTTGCGCTGGGCACTTCAAGATATTTCGTTACCACCGAAACAACCTGGTCCATATATAATTCTATGTCAGGAAGAGCGTCCCAGGATGGAAGAGAATAGTTTGTAAGTCCATGCTCGATTTCGGTAAAAGCCGAGATTAATTGCTCCTTTTTTATATACATATCAAAACACCTTTCTTTTGATAATTTTGTTTACTATGTGTAATTATAAAACATTTTTAAAAAAAATTCAAGATATTTCTTGACAAAGTTGTAAAAATAGGGTAATCTAGTATTAGATACTAGATAAACAAGTATTAAAAACGGAGGGGCATTATGTATAAAAAGTATTCACATTTAAGAGAAATGATTGAGGAGTGCGCAATAAAGTATGAAAACAACATTGCGTTTAAGCTAAAGAAGTATGATGAAAATAAGAAAGTATATTATGATGAAATTACATATTTAAGATTTAAAAATGAAGTGGAGTATCTCGCTCGTGCCTTTATGGAGGATGGATTAGCAGGCAAGCGCATCGCAGTAATAGGAAAAAACAGCTATGAATGGATAGTGGTATTCCTCGCATCTATATTTGCAGGCGGAGTAGTTGTTCCACTTGACAGAGGAATGATGGATTATGAGATTGAGGACCAGCTTAAAAGGTCTGAGGCTGTTGCTCTTTTCTATGGCGCAGAGTTCAAGGACAGAGTAGGTAGCTATAACATCGTTAAGGTTTGCACAGAAGACGAAGAGTTTAAGAATATGATTGCCCGTGGTAAAGAGGCGGACAACAAAGCTGAATATGACAAAATCGAAATCAGCACTCACGGAATGACGGTTCTCCTTTTCACATCAGGAACAACTTCCGCTTCAAAAGCAGTTATGCTTTCTCAGGATAACATAACCTCCAATGTCTATGGTATGAGCCGTTGGGTAAAGTTCTATGAAACTGATGTTAATATGGAGCTTTTGCCACTCCATCATACATTTGGAATGATGCAGACAATGCTTTTCCTTTCAATCGGTATGTGTAATGTATTCTGCGAAGGATTAAGAATTGCTAAGTGCTTAAACGAATACGGCGTAACTATTTTCGTTGGCGTTCCGAGAGTTATTGAGGAAATGATGCTTTCTGTTCAAAGAAAAATCGCCGCAACAGGCAAGGAAAAGACTATTAAGATTGCTCTTAAAGTGTCTAACGCTTTAAGAAAGGTGGGCATCGATATTCGCAGAAAGCTCTTTAAGCAGATTATAGACGGTATGGGTGGAAGATTGCGTATGGTAATTATCGGAGCGGCAGCCGCTTCTCCTGATGTATTGAGATTCTTTAATGATATCGGCGTTATCTCTATTCAAGGCTATGGTCTTACGGAAAGCTCTCCGGTTCTTACCGCTGAAAACGAGACACATATGAGAAAAGATTCAGTTGGTCCTGCAATTCCGGGGGTTGAAGTCAGAATAGAAAATCCTGATGAGAACGGAATTGGCGAAATCGTTGCAAGAGGCGGAAACATAATGCTCAGCTATTATAACGACCCTGAAAAAACAGCGGAAGTTATTAAGGACGGCTGGCTCTATACAGGCGACCTTGGAAGAAAAGATAAAGACGGCTTTATCTTCATCTGCGGAAGAAAGAAGAATGTTATTGTTTTATCTAACGGCAAAAATGTTTTCCCGGAGGAAATTGAAACTTTGGTAAACCTTTCTCCTGCCATAAAAGAATGTATCGTATATGCCGAAGGCGACGAAATTTGTTGTAAGGCGGTAATTGACGAGAAATTCGAGGGCGATAACGAAGAGGCTATTAAAGAACATATCGCAGCCGTAAATGAACAGCTCTTAAAATATAAGAAAATCAGCAGAATAGAGATTACGGAAACAGAAATGGCGAAAACCACAACAGGAAAAATTAAAAGATAAATACATAAAACCGACAGCTTTTAAGCTGTCGGTTTTTCCTTAAATATCCTTGAAATTGAAAAGTTTTATGGTATAATGAATGTATATGATTGGGGGCGGAGTTATGAAAATAACACTTATGGGTGCAGGAAGCACTATTTTTGCAAGACGGGTAATTGGCGACTGTATGTGCGTTGAGTCGTTAAGAGACAGTGTTTTTGCACTTTATGATATAGATGCCCAAAGGCTTGAAGAAAGCAGAGTTATTCTCGAGGCGATGAGAAAGACTATGGGTGGCTATGGAAGAATTGAATGCTATGCAGGGGTTGAAAACAGAAAAGAGGCCCTCAAAGGTGCGAAATTTGTCGTAAACGCTATTCAGGTTGGAGGCTATGACCCTTCAACAATTATTGACTTTGAGGTTCCCAAGAAATATGGTTTAAGGCAAACAATCGCCGACACCTTAGGTATAGGCGGAATTATGCGCGCTCTCAGAACCATTCCCGTTATGGATGATTTTGCAAGGGATATGGCGGAGGTTTGCCCTGATGCCCTTATGCTGAACTATGTAAATCCTATGGCAATGATTACAGGCTATATGCTAAGATATACTCCAATTAAAACAATCGGCCTTTGCCATAGTGTTCAGGCCTGCTCTATATCCCTCCTTAAAAGCCTTGATATGGAAGACAGACTTGAAGGAGTAAGAGATGTTATTGCAGGAATAAATCATATGGCATGGCTCCTTGAAATCAGGGATAAGGACGGTAACGACCTTTACCCTGAGATTAAATCCAAAGTGGATGCCTATATGGAAAAACCTGACGCCACAAACAAGGTCAGAATGGATTATATAAGAAACTTTGGTTATTATTGCACGGAATCAAGCGAACACAACGCAGAATATAACCCTTATTACATAAAGAGCAAATACCCCGAGCTTATTGAAAAATATAACATTCCTCTTGATGAATATATCACTCGTTGCGTAAGGCAGATTGACGATTGGAAAGAGACATATGAAATTCTTCGTGAAAAGGGTGCTGATGAGCATAAAAGGAGCAAGGAATATGCCTCTCACATAATGCAGAGCATTGTTGAAAATACCCCATATCAGATTGGCGGCAATGTGCTAAACACTGGCCGTCTTATAACCAACTTCCCGGAGGATGCCTGCGTAGAGGTGCCTTGTCTTGTAAATGGCTCAGGCATAACCCCTTGTCATGTCGGGAAGCTTCCTCTTGCCTGCGCGGCACTTAATATGTCAAATATAGCAGTCCAGCTTTTAACAATTGAAGCGGCAAGAACAAGGAAAAAAGAATATATCTATCAGGCGGCAATGATGGACCCACATACAGCCGCAGAGCTTGATATTGATTCAATCAAGAAAATGGTAGATGAGCTTATTGAGGCCCACGGCGACTACCTGCCAAAATATAATTAAAATTAATGAAATTTATAAGATAAAACCTTTTGGCTCTGCCTTGCTCAGAGCCTACAAAAACACTTCAAAAAAGAAATAAAAAAGCAGAGCTTTTAGCTCTGCTTTTAATTTTTGGAAATTAATAGTTTTCTTTTCTAACTTCAAAGTAAGCCTGTGGATGAGCACAAACAGGGCAAACCTCAGGAGCTTTCTTGCCCATAACGAGGTGTCCGCAGTTACGGCATTCCCACATAATTTCTTCGCTCTTTTCGAAGACTTTCTTCATTTCAACATTATTTAAGAGTTTGCGATAACGCTCTTCGTGAGCCTTTTCAACCTCAGCAACCTTTTTAAACTGAGCAGCAAGAGCGGTAAAGCCTTCTTCTTCAGCTTCTTTTGCAAAGCGGTCATACATATCTGTCCATTCATAGTTTTCGCCCTCAGCAGCAGAAAGAAGATTCTGAGCTGTGTCCCCAAGACCGCTTAAAGCCTTGAACCAAAGCTTTGCGTGTTCCTTTTCGTTAGAAGCAGTTTCTTCAAAGATAGCAGCGATTTGCTGATATCCTTCTTTTTTTGCGACAGATGCGAAGTAGGTATATTTGTTTCTTGCCATACTTTCGCCGGCAAAAGCCTCTAATAAATTTTGTTCAGTTTTTGAACCCTTTAATTCCATTTTTATTTCCTCCTTGAATATTTAATTTTTTTAAGTATAACATAAAAATTTTTTATTGTCTATAATTTTTTAGTCGAAAATTTCCAGACTTCTGTCTAAAACACCGCTTATTTTTGCAAGAAGCATTCCATAATTGGTAATGGGAACACCTTGGTCCTTTGCAGAGTGGATGCGGTATTTCATCTCTCTTTCGTTAAGCATACATCCGCCACAGTGAACAATAAGGCTGTATTTTGATAAATCCTCAGGGAACTCAGCTCCGCTTGAAAAACTGAAAACGACATCTGCCTTGGTGTAATCCTTGATAAGATAAGGAATTTTAACTGTCCCGATGTCATTGCACTGACGATGATGTGTGCACCCCTCGGAAATGAGAACCTTGTCTCCATCCTTTAAATTTTCGAGTGCCTTTATTCCGTTAAGCTGATGGAAAAGCTCTCCCTTGTGGCGCGCCATCAAAATAGAGAAGGAAGAGAGAGGGATTTCTTTTGGAACAATTTTAGAAACCTCCCCGAAAGCCTGACTGTCAGTTATAACCATTTTTGGCGCATTTTTAAGGCTTTCTAACACTCCACCAAGCTCGCTTACCTGACAGGTTATTGCGGTGGCGTGAGAGTCCAAAATTTCTCTTATTGTCTGCTGTTGAGGAAGAATTATTCTTCCCTTTGGCGCAGACTCATCAATAGGCGTAACAAGAACGACTATGTCAGATGGCTCAATCAAATCAGAGATAATCGGGAATTCAGGGGTAGTGCTTTTAAGCTTTTTTGCAATATGCTCTTTAAGAGCTTCAATTCCCTCCAAATTCTCCGCGCTGACGCTTATTTCGTTTTCGCTAAGGCCAGATAGCGCCTTTAAGTCAGACTTGTTATAAACCAATAAATACGGGATTTTCTTGGCTTTAAGCTTTTCTTCCAAAGCTTCTTCAATTTCGCCTTTTCCGGTCTCGCTGTCAATAACGATAAGAGCGATGTCTATTTTATTTATAACCTGATTTGTCTTTTTTATTCGCAAAAGTCCCAATTCTCCCTCGTCATCCAGGCCGGGAGTGTCAACAAACATAACAGGACCAAGAGGAAGAAGCTCCATTGCTTTATAAACAGGGTCAGTTGTTGTCCCTTTAACAGGAGAAACAATAGCAATATTCTGATTTGTTATTGCATTGATAAGGCTTGATTTTCCTGCATTTCGTCTGCCGAAAATTCCAATATGAATTCTATCGGCATTTGGAGTAGAATTCAAATTCATACTTATCCCTCCTAGAAGCGGAAGTCACGAAGTCCGCCTTCAATTTTTTCAAGATTATCAAGAAGAATCTGTCTTGTCTTCGGGTTAGGAACATTGACGGTTTCGCTTTCAATTAAAGCCTCGCCGATTTTAACGGTTTCTTCAGTTGCATAATCCTTTAAAAACTCTTTAAGTGTCATAAGAGCATTAGGATGACAGCAGTTCTGAATCTGTCCGTTTTTGGCAAGCATCATAAAGCGGTCTCCCGTTCTGCCCTCGCGGTAGCAAGCGGTGCAGAAGCTTGGTATAAATCCGAGTTCCATAAGCCACCTTACCACCTCGTCAAGAGTTCTCTGGTCGGAAACATCAAACTGTTCTGTATCGTGAGGTCTTTCCTCATCGGTATAGCCTCCGACAGAGGTACGGGAAGCACCGCTTATCTGGGAAACACCAAGGCGAAGAAGTTTAGCCCTAACTGCCTCAGATTCACGGGTTGAAACAATCATTCCCGTATAAGGAACGCTGAGACGGATACAAGCCACAATCTTTGCAAAGGTCTCGTCATCAATTCCGTTATCAAAAACGCTTGGGTCAATGTCGGAAGCCTTTTTAATTCTCGGAACGCTTATTGTGTGAGGGCCAACTCCGTGCACAGCTTCAAGATGTTCTGCGTGCATTAAAAGTCCTGCAAATTCATATCGGTAAAGCTCAAGACCGAAAAGAACTCCGAGACCAACATCGTCAATTCCGCCCTCCATAGCTCTGTCCATAGCCTCTGTATGATAAGCGTAGTTATGCTTAGGGCCTGTCGGATGAAGTCTTTCATAGCTTTCCTTGTGATATGTATCCTGAAAGAGGATGTATGTTCCAATTCCTGCATCCTTTAATTTTCTGTAATTTTCAACAGTTGTTGCCGCAATGTTTACATTAACACGGCGGATAGCACCATTTTTGTGTTTGATACTGTAAATAGTATTTATGCACTCTAAAATATATTCAATAGGGTTAATAACAGGGTCTTCTCCTGCCTCAATGGCAAGTCGCTTATGCCCCATATCTTGAAGAGCGATAACCTCGTTTTTAACCTCTTCCTGAGTAAGCTTCTTTCTTGGAATTGTCTTGTTTTTTGCGTGATACGGGCAGTAAACACAGCCGTTTACGCAGTAGTTGGAAAGATAGAGGGGGGCAAACATAACTATACGGTTGCCGTAAATATCTTTCTTGATTTTTTCCGCAAGAGCATAAATTTCCTCGTTAAGCTCAGGAATGTCGCAATCTAAAAGAACAGAAGCCTCTCTGTGAGATAATCCCTTTAAGGTCTTTGCCTTTTCAATAATAGATAAAATAAGCTCACGGTTGTGCTTATTTTCCTCAGCATATTTTAAAGTTTCTAAAATCTCCTGATGGTCTATAAATTCTTCAGCTTTTAATGATTTTGGATTATACATATGTTTTACCTCCTTAAATTTTAGAATAAATGGTCTTGGTGCTTATTCCGTCAAGCATCCCGATTTTCCCTGAAATCTTGTTTATAATGTCCTCGGGGGCGTCAACAGCAACGCTTATAACAGAAATATTTTTCTTGTCATAAGGAAGCCCCATCCGACCGATAACAAATTCTCCGTATTCGTGGAGAATGTCATTCATTTTTGAAACAGAATCTCTGTTTTCAATTATAATTCCAATTAAAGCAACTCTTGTTTCCATAACTTCTCCTTAAAAAAATACGCCTTGAAAAAGGCGTATATAAATCAAACTATATAACACCTTTCGCCAAAGGAACCCTCGGGCGTCAGAAAATGTAAAACCGTTTAGCGAAAGGAAACCCTCGCACCTCACACTTTTATTTTATCATATTATATGTATAAAGTCAATATAACAAAAAAATTCCAAGGACATTTCTGCCCTTGGAATTTAAATTATGCTTTTGCAATACAGATGCTAACCTTTTCGCCGTTGATGTTCCATTCTTTTGCGCTGTCGCAAACGCCTTCGTGGATGTCAACTGCTAAGGACTGAGCGGAGATTTCCGCTTTGTTGTCCTCTACAATCTTTAAGATTTTTTCAGAGCCAGCAAAGCCAATCTTGATGTTATCCTGAACTTCAAGACCGCTGTCCTTTCTCATTGTCTGAATTTTGCTGAGAATTTCACGAACAAAGCCTTCTTCAATAAGCTCAGGAGTAAGGTTAGTGTCTAAAACAACAGTAAATCCTGCGTCGCTTCCTGAAACGAAACCGTCTTTCTGAAGAGTTTCAACCAAAACATCTTCAAGTGCGATTTCGATATCTGTTTCCTCAACAGTAAGCTTAACCATTTCGCCCTTATTTAATGTTTCCATAACAGTTGCGCCGTCAAGGGCGTTAATTGCCTCAAAGATAGGACGAACAAGCTTTCCGTATTTTGGACCCATAGTTTTGAGCTGTGGCTTAAAGTTATAGCTTATAAATTCGCTTGCGTTATCAGTAAACTTAACCTCTTTAACATTAAGCTCATCTAAAATGATTGCTGTATAGTCAGGGTTGATGTTTTCCTTTGTCTGAACATAAATTGTAGAAATAGGCTGTCTGTTTTTAACATTTGCCTCATTTCGAGCGGCACGGCCTAAAATAACAATCTTTCTGATTGAATCCATTTCGCTTTCAATCATCGGGAAGTCAAAATCAGGGTTAGCTTTCGGGAAGTCGCAAAGATGAACGCTCTCCGGAGCGGTTTTATCAACAGAGAGAACTAAGTTCTGATAAATCTGCTCTGTCATAAACGGAATGAAAGGAGCGCAAAGCTTAGTGAACTCAACCAAAACAGTATAAAGAGTCATATAAGCGTTAATCTTATCCTCTGTCATATCCTTTGCCCAGAAACGCTCACGGCTGCGGCGAACATACCAGTTACTGAGCTCATCAGTAAATTCAGTAATAAGTCTTGTTGCCTCTGTGATTTTGTATTCATATAAGTAGTTATCAACAGATGTGATAACCTTGTTGAGCTTAGATAAAATCCACTTATCAAGAACAGAAATCTTGTCCTTGTTAAGAGTGTATTTTGTCGGGTCAAATTCGTCTATGTTTGCATAGAGAACATAGAACGCATAAGTGTTCCATAAAGTTCCGAGGAATTTTCTCTGAGACTCAGATACTGCCTCGTCAAAGAATCTGTTAGGAAGCCAAGGAGCGCTGTTTGAATAGAAATACCATCTTGCAGCGTCAGAGCCCTGCTTGTTTAAAACATCCCACGGATCAACAACATTTCCTTTATGCTTACTCATTTTCTGACCGTTTTTGTCCTGAACGTGACCTAAAACGATAACATTCTTGTATGGGGACTTGTCAAAGAGGAGAGTTGAGATTGCCATAAGAGTATAGAACCAACCTCTTGTCTGGTCAATCGCTTCACTGATAAAGTCAGCAGGGAAGTTTTCTTCAAAGAGTTCTTTGTTTTCAAATGGATAGTGCCACTGTGCAAAAGGCATTGAGCCTGAGTCAAACCAACAGTCAATAACTTCGGAAACTCTTGTCATTTCCTTACCGCACTTTTCGCACTTTAAGTGAACTTCGTCAACATAAGGCTTGTGAAGCTCAATATCTTCAGGAACATTTATGCCCTTTTCTTTGAGTTCTTGGATTGAGCCGATACATTCACGGTGTCCGCAGGAACATTCCCAGATAGGAAGAGGAGTTCCCCAGTATCTTGAACGGGATAAGCCCCAGTCGATAACATTTTCAAGGAAGTTACCAAATCTGCCCTGCTTAATATTGTCAGGCATCCAGTTAACTGTGTTGTTGTTCTTTAAAAGTCTGTCACGAACAGCAGACATC
This sequence comes from Clostridia bacterium, assembly GCA_045578465.1. GTDB lineage: Bacteria > Bacillota > Clostridia > Monoglobales > Monoglobaceae > SIG454. The sequence continues at coordinate 17,372 of JAZNKJ010000002.1, forward strand.
CTAATAAACCAGGTGTCGCAAGCATAGTAGAGAAGAGGAGTGTCGCATCTCCAACAGAATGGATAGCTATGCTCAAAAGGAATAACCTCGAAAAGCTGTTCTCTTTCTTTAAGGTCGCGGATAACAAGCTTGTCAACATCCTTAACAAACATACCCTTCCAAGGCTCAACCTCGTCAACAAAGTTACCCTGAGTGTTAACAAGATTTAAGAAACCAAGTCCGTTTTCTCTTCCAACTCTGGCATCGTCTTCACCAAAAGCAGGAGCAATATGAACAACACCTGTACCGTCTTCCATAGTAACATAGTTGTCAGCAACAACAACGCAGGACTGTCCGTCCTCAGGAGCCTTGAAACTGTAAAGAGCTTCGTATTTTGTTCCAACAAGGTCTGTTCCTATGTATTCTTCAACTACTTCGTATTCTTCTTTAATAACTTTTTCAACAAGCGCCTTAGCTAAGATATACTTTTCATCCCCAACGGCAATCTTAACATAAGCTTCGTGTGGATTTACGCAAAGAGCAACATTGGATGGAAGTGTCCAAGGTGTTGTTGTCCAAGCGAGGATATATTCTTTGTCCGCGCCTTCAAGCTTAAATTTAGCAATAAGGGAGTTTTACTTAACATCCTTATAGCCCTGTGCAACCTCGTGGCTTGAAAGGGAAGTTCCGCAGCGAGGACAGTATGGCATAATCTTGTGTCCCTTATATAAAAGGTCTTTATCCCATATTGTTTTAAGCGCCCACCAAACAGATTCAATGTAGTTATTGTGATAGGTAACATACGGGTCGTTCATATCAGCCCAGTAACCAACACGGTCACTCATTTCCTCCCATTCGCTCTGATAGGTAAATACGCTGTTTTTACATTTCTTAACAAAGTCCTCAATACCGTAATCCTCAATCTGAGGTTTACCGCTTATACCAAGCATTTTTTCAACTTCAAGCTCAACTGGAAGACCGTGTGTGTCCCAGCCTGCTTTTCTTAAAACATGGTATCCCTTCATTGTGCGATAACGCGGAATAAGGTCTTTTATAACACGGGTTAAAACATGACCAATGTGAGGCTTGCCGTTAGCAGTTGGGGGGCCGTCATAGAAGGTATAGTTCTCCCCGCCCTCACGATTTTTCATACTTTTCCCGAATATATCATTCTCTTTCCAGAACTTGACAATTTCTTTCTCTCTGTCAACAAAAGAAAGGTCAGTTGATACTTTATTATACATCGGCTTTTCCTCCGTTTGAAAAATAAATTCTAACTAATATATTTTACATAAAAAATCCCATTTTGTAAAGGCTTTTTTACGAATTTGAGTAAATTTCTAATAAAATACATTGAATTTCAGGAAAAATTGTGATATACTAAGCTATAATTTGTGTTTGTATATAGTTTTATAGTTTATAAATGAGGTGCAGAGAATGAATTTGCTTTGTGCAAAATGTAAGAAAAATTTAGCCGTTGTTTTTATAAGTAAGATGGAAGGCGGAAAGCGTGTTGACGAAGGATATTGCTTAAAATGCGGCAGAGAGCTTAACCTTATTTCCGAGGATATGCTGGGAAGCTTGGGCGGTCAGCTGGGCCTTTCAAAAGAGGACTTCGAGGCGGCAGCGGAAGAAATGGAAGGTATGTTTGACGGCGATATGGATATGAGTCAGCTCGGAGCGGCTTTTGCAGGAATAATGCCCGAAGAGGATATGGACGACGAGGATGGCGCCGAGGGGAAAAATCCTTTCAGCCTCTTTGCAAACCTTGCAGGTAAAAAAGAAAAAGAAACCGAAGGCGGCAAAAGTAAAGCTAAAAAAGATAAAAAGGAAAAGAATGAAAGAAAGTTTCTTGAAATGTATGGCACGAACCTTACCCAAAAGGCAAAGGACGGGCTTATTGATAATGTCATAGGCAGAGATTTGGAAATGAACCGCGTAATCCAGATTTTAAACAGAAGAACAAAAAATAACCCATGTTTAATTGGCGAGCCGGGCGTTGGCAAAACAGCCATCGCGGAAGGTTTGGCAGTTAAAATCGCAAAAGGGGAAGTTCCTGAAAAACTTTTAGATTATGAGATTTATTTAATCGATATGACTGCTATGGTGGCCGGAACTCAATTTCGTGGCCAGTTTGAGTCAAGACTTAGAAACCTTATAAAAGAGGTAAAAACTCTTGGCAATATCGTTTTGGTAATTGACGAAGTTCATTCTATTGTTAAAGCAGGAGATGCCGACGGCGCAATGAGTGCAGGAAATATTTTAAAGCCTGCCCTCTCCAAAGGAGAAATTCAGGTAATCGGCGCAACCACACTTGAAGAATACAGAAAATATATCGAAAAAGATTCTGCCTTAGAGAGAAGATTTCAGGTTGTTCTGGTTGAAGAACCGACAGTGGAAGAAACAGTTGAAATTCTAAGAGGAATCAAAGGTTATTACGAGGATTATCATAAGGTTAAAATAACTGATGATATAATAAGAACTGCGGCTGTTTTATCCGAAAGATATATAACGGAGCGGTTTTTACCCGATAAAGCAATCGATGTTATTGATGAGGCCGCATCAAGAGCAAACCTTGAAAATAAGGCGTTGGTTCAATTGTCAAAAGCAGAGAAAAATCTTGCAAGTCTCCTTGAAGAAAAGGCAAACCTTGACGGAAAGGAAGCCTTGGAAGAAGCGGACTATGCAAAGCTTGCTGAGATTAAAAGCGCAACCTTAAAAGCAGAGGAAGAAATTGCAAAAATCAAGGCAGAGATGAAGGATGTTTATATCACAACCGAAAATCTCGCAGAGGTTATCGAAGCGTGGACCAAAATCCCTGTTAAAAATATAACTGAGTACGAAAGTAACCGCCTTGTAAACTTAGAAGAAAGACTCCACGAGAGAATTGTTGGCCAGAATGAAGCGGTTGAGAATGTCTCCCGAGCAATCCGCCGTAAACGCGTGGGGATAAGCCTTAAAAGACGCCCTGTGTCCTTTATTTTCGTAGGCCCAACAGGTGTTGGTAAAACCGAACTTGTAAAGCAGATTGCAAGAGAGGTTTTTGACAGCGAAGAGGCTCTTATCCGCCTTGATATGTCCGAATTTATGGAGAAACATTCCGTTGCAAAGCTTATCGGTTCTCCCCCCGGATATGTTGGCTATGACGATGCAGGTCAGCTTACGGAGAAAATCCGCAGACATCCTTATTCTGTAATTTTGTTGGACGAAATTGAAAAGGCTCATCCGGACATTTTCAATATGCTCCTTCAAATTTTGGATGACGGAAGAATAACCGACAGCCACGGCAAAACGGTTTCCTTTGAAAATACCATTATAATTATGACCTCCAATGCAGGAAGTGATTTAAAATCAAATATAGCAGGATTTTCAGGGGAAGAAGGAAGAAATGCCAAGCTGAAAGTTGATAAAGCCTTAAAAGAAATGTTCAGACCTGAATTTTTGAACAGGGTTGATGAAATTGTTATCTTTAACGAGTTATCAAAAGAAGAGCTTTCGGATATAATAAGCCTTATGACCAAGGAACTGAGCCAGGGCCTTTTAGAAAAGGGAATTTCTCTTGAACTAAGCGAAAGCGCAAAAGAGCTTATATTAAAAGAAGCTTATAAACCGCAATACGGGGCAAGACCAATGAGACGATATATAGAAAGACATATAGAAGATTTAATTGCTCAGGCTCTTATTGAAGGAAGCATAAGCGCAGGTAACACTGCGGTAATTGAAGAGAAAAATGGTAAAATAAACCTTACCATAAAAAAATAAAAAAATTGGAAAAAATACTTGACAAGAATGGGTTTGTTTGGTATACTATCAAGGTCGGTCGATAAGTGAGACCTACCAAGCGGGTGTAGTTCAATGGTAGAATGTCAGCCTTCCAAGCTGAACACGTGGGTTCGATTCCCATCACCCGCTCCATTTTTTATTTTGCGCCTGTAGCTCAGCTGGATAGAGCAATTGCCTTCTAAGCAATGGGTCAGGAGTTCGAGTCTCTTCAGGCGCGCCATAACACGGTGGGTATAGCTCAGTTGGTTAGAGCGCTAGATTGTGGCTCTAGAGGTCGTCGGTTCGACTCCGACTATCCACCCCACTTATATTGGGCTGTAGCCAAGTCGGTAAGGCACGGCACTTTGACTGCCGCATGCGTAGGTTCGAGTCCTGCCAGCCCAGCCAACCCAATTAAACAAAGTAAATATGGTCCATTAGCTCAGTTGGCAGAGCACTTGACTTTTAATCAAGGTGTCCGCAGTTCGAATCTGCGATGGATCACCATCGGGACAAGGTTTCTTGTCCCGATTTTTATTTGCATTTTTAAGTTCATTGACAAAAAAGTTGTTATTTGTTATACTTTCTGTAAAGAATATTAAATAAAATAGGAGGAATTTAGTTATGGGAGTTTTAGGAATATTTTTATTTGTAATTTTGATTATTTTAATTGCTAATATTAAAATTGTCCCCCAGGCACACGAATTTGTTGTTGAGCTTTTAGGGAAATACAGAGCAACCTGGTCTGCGGGAATTCATATTAAAATACCGTTTATAGAGAGAATTTCAAAAAGAGTTACATTAAAGGAGCAGGTGCTTGATTCTCCACCACAGCCTGTAATTACCAAAGATAATGTAACAATGCAGATAGATACAGTTATTTACTATGCGATTTATGACGCTAAATTATATGCTTATGGTGCGGTTAATCCTATTTCTGCTTTATCAAATTTAGCTGCAACAACTCTTAGAAATATAGTTGGCGAATTGGAACTTGACGGTACTCTTACATCCAGAGACACAATCAATGGAAAGATGACATCTATATTGGACGAGGCAACAGATAAGTGGGGCATCAAGGTTCATAGAGTTGAATTAAAGAATATTATTCCGCCAACTGAAATTCAGAATGCAATGGAAAAGCAGATGAAAGCAGAGCGTGACAGAAGAGAAACTATGCTCCAAGCCGAAGGTCATAAGGCGGCGGCTATAACCCGAGCAGAGGGGGATAAGCAGGCGATGATACTTGCGGCAGAAGGTGAAAGGGATGCAAGAATTGCAAGAGCCGAGGGTGAGGCGAAAGCAATTTATTTATCTAAAAAAGCAGAGGCTGACGGCCTCGCAGCTTTAAAGGATGCAGGGGTAGATGCGGCCGTTCTTGAACTTAAAAAATATGAAGCTCTGGTTGCTATGTCTGACGGAAAAGCGGCAAAGATAATAGTTCCCACAGATGCTGTGGAAATGACAAAATCAAATGTTGTGTTCTCTGAAACAACAGGATTAGGAGACAAAACGGATCCTGACAAGACAACTAAAAAAGACTAAAATAGTGTAAAAACCCGGGACAAGGTATTCTTGTCCCGGGTTTTTGTTATACTTCTGTTTAAATTTGAAATACTATAAACAGAGGTGAATATATGAAATCGTTATGGAATAACACTGAAAAGCCAGAGTTTAATACTCTTAAAGGCAATATAAAAACAGATGTTTTGATTATAGGCGGAGGACTGTGTGGGTTGCTTTGTGCTTATATGCTTAAAAACGCAGGAGTGGACTGTGTTTTGGTTGAAGACGACAGAATATGTGCTGGAATAACCAACGGGACTACCGCTAAAATTACCGTTCAGCACGGTCTTATATATGATAAAATAATAAGCAAATACGGAATTGAAAAAGCTAAGCTTTATTATGAAAGCCAAAAGAATGCCTTTGAATTATTAACAAAGTTGGCTGGGGAAATGGATGCCGATTTGGAATTTTGCAATTCTTTTGTGTACTCCCTAAACGACAGAGGAGTAATAGAAAAAGAGATAGAGGCACTGAATAAAATCGGGTGCAAAGCAGAGTTTACTAAGGAAACAGAGCTACCATTCAGTATTGCAGGAGCAGTCAAAATAGAAAAGCAGGCAAATTTTCATCCCCTTAAATTTGCTTATAACATAGCAAAAGATTTGGAAATATATGAAAAAACAAAAGTTGTTGAAATGAAAGGAAGCAAAGCAATAACAAACAAAGGGAAAATAACTGCAAAGAAAATTATTGTGGCAACGCATTTTCCTTTCATTAATAAACACGGCGGGTATTTCCTTAAAATGTATCAGCATAGGTCCTATGTAATTGCTCTGGAAAATGCACAAGAGATAAAAGATATGTATGTTGATGAGGCAAAAAAGGGATTGTCTTTCAGAAAATACGGAAACTTACTGCTTCTGGGCGGAGGGAGCCATCGGACAGGCAGTCAGGGCGGATGCTGGGGCGAACTGGAAAAATTCGCAAAAAAATATTATCCTGATGCGAAGGAAGTCAGCAGGTGGGCAACCCAGGACTGTATGACCCTTGATTCAATTCCCTATATTGGAAAATATTCAAAATTAACGCCAAATTTATATGTAGCAACGGGATTTAATAAATGGGGAATGACATCATCTATGGTTTCGGCAATGCTACTTGCGGATATGATATGCGGACGAAAAAACGAATACGAAGAACTCTATTCCCCGTCAAGAAGAATTTTGCATCCACAACTTGCAGTAAATATGTTTGAATCTTTAAAAGGCTTGGCAACCCCGACAGCGCCCAGATGTCCTCATTTGGGTTGTGCACTGAAATATAATAAAGAGGAACATTCCTGGGATTGCCCCTGTCACGGTTCAAGGTTTACAAAAAACGGAGAACTGATAAACAATCCCGCCACCGACGACATGAATAAGTGACAGAGAATCGAAACAAGTATATCTTGTTTCGATTTTTTATTATACTCCGGAATATGAACCTGGAGTTCAAAATTGGAGTTCTTTTCTGCTCAAATATTGATTCCTCCAAAAGTATTTAGAAAAAAATCTAAATACCTATTGACATCGTGTATGTTTTGTTATATAATGTATTTAGAAATATTTCTAAATACCTTTAAGGATGTGATTTAATGGGAATGAATGAAACTTTGAAAGCGATTGCCGACCCAATCAGACGGGACATCTTGTCTATGCTGAGGGAGGGGAAGAAGTCAGCGGGCGAAATCGGAGAAAAATTCAGTTTAACAGGTGCAACGGTTTCCTATCATCTTGCAAAGCTTAAAGAAGCTGACCTTATTTCCGAAGAAAGGTATAAAAACTTTATTTATTATGAGCTTAACACCTCGGTTTTTGAAGAGGTCATCAAATGGATTTATATGCTGGGAGGGAAGAAATAATGAAATTTTTTAAATGGAAATTCTGGATTATAACAAGTATTGCGTGTCTGTTGCCAATACTTTTAGGGATTGCGCTTTGGGAGAAGCTTCCTGAAACTATGGCAATTCATTTTGATATTTATGGAAATCCTGACAACTTTGCTACTCGCGAGTTTGTTGTTTTCGGACTGCCTCTTTTAATGGTGCCGTTGCAAACCGTGTGTTGTTTGATTAATGACATAAATGCATATAAGCACGGCGACAGAGTGAAATTTGAGAGAGTTACAAAATGGATTATTCCTTTTATTATTATAGTCTTGCAAATTGCCACATTAGGTTACGGGCTCGGCTGGAATCTCGATATGAGAAAAGTTGCTGGCGTTTTGGTATCAGCTATTTTATTGGTTACAGGGAATTATCTTCCTAAATTTGATTATATTAAAAACTATGATTTAAACACCGAAAAAGCCAAGAAAATCAATCGCTTTATCGGCTTTGCAACGGTTATTATGGGGGTTCTCTTCCTTATAAGTGTATTTCTCCCGCCAATCTGGACTGTTGTTTGCCTGATTTTGTTAATTCCTTATGCAATTATTTGTGCGATTTATGGAATAGTGGAGGGACGGAAAAGATGATTATAAGAAGAGCAAAAGAAAATGACTTAAATGCCATAAATCGTCTGCTTTGTCAGGTGCTTATGGTGCATCATAATGGAAGGCCGGATATATTTAAACCGAACTCAAAAAAATATACTGACGAGGAACTTTTGAAAATTATTGCAGATGACGAGAGACCGATTTTTGTGGCAGAAGACGAGGGAGAGGTTACAGGATATGCCTTTTGTATTATTGAGCAGCACAAAGATAACAATATTTTGACCGATATAAAAACTCTTTATATTGATGACCTCTGTGTCGACGAAAATGCAAGAGGACAGCATATAGGCAAGGAGTTATATGAATATGTTCTTGATTTTGCAAAGAACAATGGCTTTTATAACCTGACATTAAATGTCTGGTCCTGCAATAAAGACGCCCTTAAATTTTACGAAAAAATGGGTCTTTTCCCTCAGAAAATCGGAATGGAAAAAATACTTTAAAAAAATAGGTTGCCTTTTGGCAACCTATTTTTTCATATATTCTTTCGGGGATAGTCCCGTTTCCTTTTTGAAAGCGTTTGAAAAATAATAAATGTTTTCAAAACCGCATCGTGCTGCAACCTCGCTTATTGTGAAAAGATTGGATTTAAGCAAATTCTTGGCTTTGTTTATCCTGAGATGGTTTATGTATTTTTTTGGGGATGTTTTGGTATGTTCAAGGAAAAGTCTTTTAAAGTGAGTAAGACTGTATCCGCTTATTTCGGAAAGCTCGTCTAAGGTTATTTTGTTGCAGTAATTCTGGTTTATAAACAGGATTACCTTCCCGATTTCCGGCTTTGAAAAAACGATAGGATTGTTTTCTTTTATAATATCACAGACAAGAGTATAGATATATCCTTTAACATAAAACTTTTTATATTCGTCATCCATAGTGAAAAGTCTGTAAGCGTCTTTGAATATTTTTTCTGCCTCAGGTTTATTGGCGTGATATACCGAGAAAAAGTGTGATATATCTGCAAGAAAAGATATGGTTATAAAGGCGTAATTTTCGCTTCCTAAAACCTTAACATCGTGGTCGTTTGCCGGAGCAAGAAGCAACACATCCCCCTTTTTTGAGGTTATCCTCTCATTTTTAAAGGAAAAGACAGCCGAGCCGTCCAGAATATAAACCAATCTGTATGTATTTTTCTCCGAAATGGAATAAGTGCTGTTTGGAGAGTATGACCTTTTTACAACAAACCCGATATCGTCTACAACTAAATTAAACAATTGCTTTCCCCCCTGTCGTTACTAAAAACAATATATCAAAAAAAACAAAACTTGTCAATTAAAAGATGGGCTTTTTTTATAAAGAATAGGTATTTTTGTTTATTGTTTTATATATTTCTTTAAACTATAATGAAGATAATAAGAAAAATGGCGAAATATAAAGCTTTCGGGAGGGACTAATAATGGAGATATATAAAGACTCTTTTCTGCTGACAACACCTATGGCGAAAAAACTGTATAATAACTGCGCTAAGAAGTTGCCGATTATTGATTACCACAACCATTTATCCGTTGACGATTTGATAAAGGATAGAAAGTTTAATAATATCTATGAGCTTTGGCTTGAATCTGACCCTTATAAGCATCGTGCAATGAGAATTTGCGGTATTCCTGAAAAATACATAACAGGAAAGGCAACAGGCTATGAAAAATTTGAAAAGTGGTGTGAGATTTTTCCATCCCTTGTTGGAAACGCTTTGTTTGACTGGTCCCTTATGGAACTTGACCGTGTGTTTGGTATAAAGGATATCCCAAGCCCTAAAACCTGTAAAAAGATTTGGGATAAGGCAAATGCAATGCTCCAAAAAGATGGTTTTTCCGTGCAGGCAATTCTTAAAAAGTTCAATGCTGAATATATTGCTCCTTGCGTAGCTTTAACCGATGAAGTAAAGGGACTTAAAGAAAAAGCGAACTGCTCTTTCTCTGTAAGATGTGATGACTTTTTAAGTGTAAAGAAAGAAGTTTTTGAAAAGCTTGCGGCGGTTTCCAAAACAGAAATTATTGACCTTGCCAGCTTAACAGAGGCTCTTACAAAGAGAATCAAGTATCTTAAAAAGAATGGACTTAATTTTGCAGACCATTCACTAGATAACGGATTTATCTACATAAAGGATGACGGTAAGAACGATAAACGCTTTAAAGACCTTTTAAAAGGAAAAGAATTAAAGGATGAGGATAAAAACGCTCTTATTTGTCAGCTTCTCAGAATCTTAGGCGGAATATATGCAAAGAACAAGATTGTTATGCAGCTTCATATGGGAGCTCAGCGAACAACAAGTTCAAGGCTCCGCGCTGTTGCAGGTCCGGCAGGAGGTTATGCAGGAATAGGCAACAGCGTTGATTCAAAATCTGTTGTTGAGTTCTTAAACGACCTGGAAGAGGCAGAGGGACTTCCTAAAACATTATTGTTCTGTTTAAACCCCGTTGACAACGCTCTCCTTTCAATACTCAGCGGTTCTTTCTCCAAAGACGGAGTAGACGCTATTGTAAGCGAAGGTCCTGCCTGGTGGTGGTGCGACCATATGCAGGGAATGCTCACTATGCTTGATCATTATGCAAGTTTCAGCGTTCTTTCAACATTTATAGGAATGACAACAGATTCAAGAAGTGTTCTCTCTTTCTCCCGTCACGAATATTTTAGACGAGTGCTCTGTATGTGGATTGGGGAAAAGGTTGAAAAAGGAATTTTTCCTAATGACTATAATTTACTCAAAGATATAGTTGAGAAAATCTGCTACTACAATTCCAAAAAAGTAGTGGAAGGCTAAAATAAGTAAAATTATTTATTCAAATATATAAAAATACACAGGAGGTGGCAAAAGTGCATTTTAACAGCAGAGAGGATATTATCGAGTTAACACCGCAATGGAAAGGCGAAAGACTTCCAGACGGCAGACCGAAAGTAGACGAAAAATATTTAAAGGCACTTAAAACTTTAACACTTGAGGAAGTGTGGAAACCAATTTATGTAAAGGGTTATGAAAGCCAGTTTGAGGGCAGACTTCATACTCTTCACGATGATGGAAGAAAACTTATAGGAAGAGCGGTAACAGCTACATATTGCCCATTCCGCCCTGACCTTGACGAAGTAACAAAGGACATCGGCAGAAGTGAAGGCAGAACAGGAACATATAACCAGTGGGTAATTGATAACTTAATGGAATACGATGTCCCTGTTATTGATATGTATGATAAAATCTATAAAGGCACATATCTCGGCGGAAACCTTACAACAGCTCTTAAAAATAAGACTAAGAACGAAAACGGCGGAGCGGTTGTTTGGGGTGGTATCCGTGACACAGAACAGATGAAGAAGGTTGAGGATACTCAGGTATACTACCGCGGAATTGACCCAACACCAATTCGTGAATTCATTATGACAGGCTATAACACAGCAACAAGAATCGGTAATGCAATCTGTCTCCCTGGCGATGTTGTATTCGGTGCTGGCGGCGGAGTATTATTTATCCCAAGCCACTTGGTTGAAGAAGTTGTTGGCGGAGCTGCAAAAACTCAGGTTAAGGACTTATTCGGTTTTGAAATGATTTCTCTTAATAAGTTCACAACAGCTCAGATTGACAGAAACACATGGACAAAAGAAATGCTTGATATGCTTATGGAATTCATCGAAACAGATGACAGAGCTGAAAGCTACAGAGGTATGGACTGGTCTTTAGAATATGACCTTGCAATAAACGGCGATCCTAACGATACACAGTCTGCATTATAATTATAAAATTTGAAAGGAAGATAATTATGGATTTTAAGAATAAAGTTGCAGTAATAACAGGAGCGGCTGGAACACTTTGCTCCGAAATAACATTAGACCTTGCTAAAAAAGGCGTAAAGGTTGCTATGGTTGACTTAGTAGCAGAAAAGCTCCAGGGACTTGCTGAAAAAATCGAAGCTTTCGGCGGAGAATATATGATTGAGACAGGGGATGTTACAGACCTTGAATCTATGACAAAGGTAGCTGACAATGTGTTTGCAAAATGGGGCCCTTGCGATTTCTTAATCAACGGTGCAGGCGGTAACCAGCTTAACGCTTTAACAACTATCACAGAATTTGACCCAATCGAACTTTCTGAGGATAAGCCAGAGGGTATGAGAGGCTTCTTTGACCTTGATATGCCTACTTATGAAAGAGTTTTAAAGATAAACACAATCGGAACAGTTGTATGCTGTCAGGCATTTGGTAAGCAGATGGCTTTAGCTGACGGTGGTGCAATCATTAACTTTGCGTCTATGAATGCTTATTGCCCACTTACAAGAGTTCCTGCTTACGCTATGAGTAAGGCGGCTATTGAAAACTATACAAAGTGGCTCGGAAACTACTTTGCTCCTGCAAATATCCGTGTAAACGCTATTGCTCCTGGTTTCTTTGTTAACGAGCGTTCAATTAACTATTTAGGAACTGTTGAAACAGGCCTTACAGCAAGAGGTGAACAGGTTATTAACCATACTCCGATGAAGAGATTTGGTGTTGCTTCTGACCTTTTAGGCTGTGTTGAATGGCTTTTAAGCGATGATAAAGCAGGATTTGTAACAGGTATTACTATCCCTGTTGACGGTGGATTCTTAACAAAGAGTGGTGTATAATTCAGGAGAGTGGCTATGATAAAAATCAATGCTAATCAAGTTGTAAAAAAGCAGGAAAATTTCTGGAACCATATTTTGTTTCATCCAACAGATGCAATAGAGGACGATTGGGGCAGAAAAATTCTTGACGAAATATCAAAGGATAAAGCTGCCAAGATGGTGCGTATCTACAATATGTTTGAAGATATAGTATCTGTGGATGAAAATGGCGAGTTTTGTTATGACTATTCTCTTAATGATTTAAGAATTGATTATCTTCTTGAAAAAGGGTTTACCCCTATGATTGCTTATGGTTGTGTTCCGCCTTTTATGGCAGTTGACGCAAATGAAAACAGCAGTGTGTCCCATAATAAAACCAGATATAAAGGTAAAATGTGGACCACTTCTCAGCCAAAAGACTATAAGCTTTGGGAAGAAATTTGTTACCAATATACAAAGCATATAGTTGAGCGTTACGGGGAAGAGGAAGTTTCAACTTGGCGTATTCATTGTTTAAATGAGCCAGATGTTGCAAATTTCTTTATGAGAGATGCGTCAGTTGATGAAAGATGCACAGAATATTGCAAACTCTATGATGGTTTTGAAAAAGGTGTTTTAAGAGCAACTGATAAGATTAAAATCGGCGGTCCTGCATGGGCATTTTATTATGAATTTATGGAAGGCTTTTTAAAGTTTCTGAAAATGGAAAACAAAAAGATTGATTATATCTGTTTCCATAACTACGGAACTGACCCGCCATCAATTCAATCTGGTGAAAGACCTATTTGTGTTGAAAATCAGTTCACTAACTTCGAGAAAATGCGTGATCTTGTTGAAAAGTATTTTCCGGAGGGAATTGAACTTATTCAGGATGAATGGGGAATGGGCACTGGCGGATTTTTAAATATTGAGCGCCATCCTTATTACATTACTCGTGAACATGAGGTTTTTTCAGCTTATTACGGACAGATGCTTACTAAATATGCAAAGGAATACACAAATTTAGGTGTTCAGATGATTTGTCTTTCAGGACAGCATGAAATGACCACCGAATTTGAGGGCTTCAGAAACTTTTTCTCTCTTAATTTCATCAAAAAGCCAATTTATAATGCTTATGTTTTAGGCGCAAAGCTTAAAGAAAACATTTTGGCAGACGAAATTGATGGAGAATATGTAACATCCCTTGCAACTAAGGATGACAACGGCGATTTGGCAATCCTCATAAACTATGCGGAGAAGTATTTTGATGAAAACCTTCCTGACATTAAGATTCCTGTTAAAATTTCAGGCATTGACGGAAAGAAGAAGGTTACAGTATGGAAAATCGATAGGGACAATACTAACCCATATCGTGTTTTCTTAAAGGAAAATATGGATGAAAAGCTCAATGAGGAGCAGATTGCATATTTAAGAGATGTTGCAACATTAAAGCCTGAAACTTTTGTTCTTGATGCAAACGGCGAATTAGAGCTTGAAGTTTCAACAACTGCAAACGGAACTGTTTTGGTTCAGGTAGAAGATGAGGTATAAATATGTTACTTACAGATTATTTTAGAAGCGACAGGGACTTAACCTGGGATTACGCTAAACAATGTGGCGTAAATCACGGGGTAATAAGACTCCCTGAAACAGATGATTTTAATATTACAGACAAAAGCCATTGGGATACAGTTTATAAAAACTTTACTGACTTTGGAATTAAACCGCTCATCATTGAGCCTATGCCAAATGCTCTTCATGACCATATCAAGGCAGGGGACGAGATGAGAGACGAATGCATTGAAAAGGTTATAAAGATGTTCCCTATTATGGAAGAACTTGGTATAGAGTCAATCTGTTTTAACTTTATGGCTCATATCGGCTGGCTCAGAACAGGCAATGAGTTTAAAGAGAGGGGCGGGGCGCTCGTTACAGAGTTTGACCTCAATGATTTTAAGCCGACAGGCCAGAAAATTTCTGAGAAAGAGCTTTGGGATAATTATGAATATTTTATAAAGGCTGTTATCCCTCATGCAGAAAAGCACGGAGTTAAATTGGCGCTCCATCCGGATGACCCGCCACTTCCAAAACTTGGTGATGTTTCAAGAATTATGATAAACTACGAAAACATAAAGAAAGCTATTTATGGTATCGTAGAAAGCGATAATTTGGGCGTAACAATGTGTCAGGCAACCTATCTTATGATGGGAGAGGACCTTTATAAAGTTATCCCCGAGCTTGCCAAGAAAATCTTTTTTGTTCATTTCAGAAATGCGACAGGAAATAAATATAAGTTCCGCGAGACATTTCACGACAATGGCGAGATTGATATGGCAGACATTTTAAGACTTTATAAGAAGTGTGGCGTTGATGTTCCAATCCGAGTTGACCATGTTCCACAAATGGCAGGGGAAAACTTAGGAGGCGGAATGGCAGGTTATACTGCTGTCGGCAGACTCTATGCAATAGGCTATCTCAAAGGCCTTATTGAAGCTATCGAAAAAGAATAAAAAACAAAAACACTTACAGGGAAAACCTGTAAGTGTTTTTTGAATTTTTAGAAAAGAAAAATGGTAAGACTTTAAGTCTTACCATTTGGTGTGCCCGAAGCTGGAGAGAAAGCAAAACAATCCTGTGAATTGTTTTGCTTCGGAGGGGTCTCTTCCAAAGAACACGAGCTAAAGGCGAAGTGTGATTTGCGACAAAAAGTTTATAATAGAAAAACAAAAAGCCTACAAGTAAAATCTTGTAAGCTTTTTGTCGTTGGTGCGCCCGAAGAGACTTGAACTCCCACGTCATTGACACTAGATCCTAAGTCTAGCGCGTCTGCCAATTCCGCCACGGGCGCGTACCTTTTTGGCACCATCAAAGTATATCACGGAATAAATGTTTTGTCAAGGTAAAAGGAAAAATAAATTGAAATATATACTTGAAATTTAATTTTATTTATTATATAATAAAAAAGTATTATATTTTACAAAAGAGGTGTTACAATGTCTGCGGTTGGCTTCGACAATGAAAAATATCTGCACATGCAGTCTCAACATATTATGGAGCGCATTTCTCAGTTCGGGGGAAAGCTGTATCTTGAATTCGGCGGTAAGCTTTTTGACGACTATCATGCGTCAAGAGTTCTTCCCGGCTTCCAGCCTGACAGTAAGCTTAAAATGCTTCTCCAACTTAAAGATAATGTTGAAATTGTTATGGCAATCAACGCATCAGATATTGAAAAAAATAAATTAAGAAGCGACCTCGGAATTACCTATGATGTTGATGTTTTAAGACTTATAGATTGTTTCCGTTCAATCGGTCTTTATGTAGGAAGCGTTGTTATGACCCGTTTTGACGGTCAGGCAACGGCGGTTGCTTTCCAGAAGCGCCTTGAATCTCTTGGAATTAAGGTTTATAGACATTATACAATAGATGGATATCCATCTGATATTGAAAAAATTGTTAGTGATGAAGGATATGGGAAAAATGAATATATAGAAACAACAAGAGAGCTTATTGTTATAACTGCTCCAGGTCCCGGAAGCGGAAAAATGGCAACCTGCCTTTCTCAGCTTTACCATGAGCACAAGAGAGGAATTCAGTCGGGATATGCAAAATTTGAGACATTCCCAATCTGGAATCTGCCACTGACTCATCCTGTTAATTTGGCATATGAGGCTGCAACGGCTGACCTTGATGATGTTAATATGATTGACCCATTCCATTTAGAAGCTTATGGAACAACAACTGTAAATTATAACAGAGATGTTGAAATTTTCCCTGTTGTTAAGGCTATGCTTGAAGATATCCTAGGAGAATGTCCTTATAAATCTCCAACCGATATGGGCGTTAATATGGCAGGAAACTGCATAGTGGATAATGACATTGTTGTTGAAGCATCAAGACAGGAAATTTTAAGAAGATATTATACAGCTCTTAAAGAACAGAGAAAAGGCTTAATAAGCGATGATGTGATTTTGAAGTTAGAGCTTTTAATGAAAAAAGCTAAGATAACAGCAAGCGACAGAGCGGTTATTGGACCTGCCCTTCAAAAAGCGATGATAACAGGTGCTCCAGCTGTTGCGATTGAGCTTCCTGACGGACAGATTGTAACAGGCAAGACCTCCGAGCTTTTGGGCGCATCAGCGGCGGTTCTTCTTAATGCCCTTAAAACATTGGCAGGAATTGATGATAAGACAGAGCTTATTTCTCCGGTTATCTTAGAGCCTATTCAGCATCTTAAAACTGCTCATTTAGGCAACAGAAACCCAAGACTTCATACTGATGAAGCTCTCATTGCTTTATCGATTTGTGCCGCAACGGATGAGAGAGCGGAAATGGCGATGCAACAGCTTAGCAAATTAAGAGGATGCGAAGTTCATTCTTCGGTTATACTATCCTCAGTTGATGAAAAAGTCTTTAAAAGACTTGGAACAAACTTAACTTGTGAACCGATTTATTAAATTTGAAAGGAAGATAGTATGGCAAAAATCAGAATAGCAACAGATTCCACAGCAGATATACCGGTTAACATAAGAGAAGAGTTGAATATTGCAGTATTACCTGTTACTCTCCTTATGGGCGAGAAAGAATATAAAGATGGTTATGATTTAACTCCTCAGGAGTTTTATGAAATGCTTGAAAATTCTGAGGAGCTTCCAACAACTTCAAGAGTTGTCCCTGTTTTATATTCAGAACTTTATGAAGAGTCTTATAAAGATGGCTATACGGATGTAATTTTAGTTTCTTTAAACTCCAAAGGCTCATCAACTATACAGGGCGCAATTATGGCAAAAGAGGAGTTCTATGATGAACATCCTGAGGCCGAAGGTAAAATGAACATCCATATTATAGATTCAAAAACTTATAGTATGGCATACGGTCTTGCGGTTATTGAGGCTGCAAGAATGGAGAAAAGAGGAGCAAGCCTTGAAGAAATCCTTGATTTCATAAACGATTGGCTTGAAAATGTCAGAGTTTTATTCTTGCCTCTTAATTTGAAATTTGTTAAAAAGTCAGGAAGAGTTTCTGCGGCGGCTGCATTTGTTGGCGACGCTTTGGGTTTAAAACCAATCATTACTTTTGAAGATGGTGAATCCAAAATTGTAACCAAAATCAGAGGCGACAAGAAGGCTATGGCTGAGATTCTTGATATAACTATGAAGGAGAGAAAACCTAACACTCCTTATGCACTGGTATATGGCAGCAATCTTGAAATGTATGATAAATTTAAAGAGATGATTACTGAAAAGCTTGACATTCCACCATATATTGAATATGCGGTTGGAGCAGTAATTTCTCTTAATGCAGGCCCTGAGGTTGTTGCAATAATATTCCATAAATAAAGAGCCATAAGGCATCAGCGTAAAAGCTGATGCCTTATTTTTATTATTTTACGATGACGATTTCGTCAACTGCGTCACGGTAGAGCTTAATAAATACTCTTGCTTCGTTGCCTGTTTCGTAAACCTCAATATCTTCAGGAGCAACAACGGATACTTTTCCGTTGCCTCTTAATGAGTCATAAAGATAAACTGTTGCGCCATCTGTTGAGTAGTTTGTTATTGTTCCATTAACATCAACATTGATAGATTTTGCAAATTTCTTTGTAACTCGTCCATAAACTGTTCTAAGATCTGTTGAAATTTCGTTTACAAATTCTGTTCCCTTGTTTGCTATATTAAAGAGAAGCTGTATTTCATCGGCTTCGCCCTTAGTGTTAGTGCGATACTGAATTATATCGCCTCGTTGAAGTGGAGTTTCGCCTTTAACGAATACACCCGCTTCGCTGGAATTGATTGCAACTTCCTTACCGCCTGATAAACCGTATAAAACTTCGATGTTTTCATATTCTTCATTCTGAGCCTCTGCAAGTTCGTCAACTAAAACGATAGGAGCGTCGGCAGCAGTTACACCTGTTGAGCTTGTAACAACAACTGCTCTTGCTGTATAGTTTTCCATAAGGTCATAGATTAAAACATCATAAGTTCCGTCATTTGCGAACATAGCCTTTGTTCTTACAGCATATTTGTCTGTGTCTGTTCCTGCGGTTTCAGGAATATCAAAAATAATTGTATTTTCGTCAATTGTTATATCTCCAAGCTTGCTTGATGCTGATTTATAAACCATATCGTCTTGTGCAATGTTGAGAGTGAATCTGTCAACATTCGGAGCACCGCTTGATGTGTTATCAAAGGCAGTATTGAGGGATGTGATTCTGTTATC
This sequence comes from Clostridia bacterium, assembly GCA_045578465.1. Taxonomy (GTDB): domain Bacteria; phylum Bacillota; class Clostridia; order Monoglobales; family Monoglobaceae; genus SIG454. The sequence goes on from JAZNKJ010000002.1 coordinate 35,920, forward strand.
AGCATTTGTTCTGAAAGTTATAAGCTGAGGAGAAACACTTCCGCCTGCTGTGAGAGAAGTTAAAACTTCGCTTGGTGTAATACCGTAAGAACCATTGAAACGGATACGGTTAGCGGCACTGAGTGTCTGTGTTTCACCGCTCTGAGTGAAGATTCTGAACTGAACATCTGTGTCGAATGTTCCTGTCTCGGCAGCACCTATAAGATATCCATATCTTTCAGTTGCAACTGTGCCGGTAGCCTCAGATGCATCTACTGCCGCGATTTTTCCTTCATAGTCAAGATAGAATCTACCGGAATCACGAACATTGATTTCGTTCGGGTAGCTCTCTGCAATCATATAGGATGTTGTTTCGTTATTAAATCTTATTGCACCGTTAGAAGTAATCTGAGTAACTGTTCCAACGATGCTTTCTGTTGTAACATAGCCTCTTATTAAGCTTCGGTCACGGCTTGTTGTATAAGAAATAACATTCCATTCCTGTAAGTCTTTTGGCTGGATTTCCTGACCGTCTTTTATGAGAGTATATTGAACTTCCTCTTCGTCAGGGTCTAAAACAATAGAAGTGCCGTTGTATTTATCAGTAACTCTTCCTGTTACAGTTGAAACTGTATCTACAACAATATTTGTAAATTCGTTTATAAAGATTATATCATAAATATTGTTAACATCGGTGTCTAAAAGAACGAGATTTCCTGAAGAAATTGCTAAATCCTCAGCTGTTATCTCTGTGTCGTATTTTCCGTTATAGATAAATACAGGATTGATAACTGTTTTAGCTGTTCTTGAATTTGACATATTTTCCTTGGTGTATTCAATTGTGATTCCTTCGGAAACTGTTCCTGTGGCTCCGTCGATTTCTTCGGAAGTTAAAGTAAGGGTGTTGTTTTTACTTGCCTGACTGCGAACAACGATAACTGTTTTTTCATCGCTTGTTGCGTCAATTCTTGCATAGTAAACAACATTATGACCTAAAAGCTCTTTTGCGCTTACTGTTCCTTCGATAAATATTTCGTCGTTGATTTGAATTCTGTCCTCTGAAAGTGTGCTTCCGCCGTTTAAGGTTGTTTCGCTTGTGCCTCTGATCTGACCATAACCTTTTTCAACATTTAATCTGTCATATAAAAGGGTTTTGTCAACAACTTCATAGCGGGTGTTTGTGCCGAAGTTTGTCTGTTCCATAAGGTTAACTGTTAAACAGTTGAAGACAAGCTGAGCAATATCCCCTCTTGTTGCAGGAGCAGTAGCACCTGTTGTAACGCCTTTTAAGAGCTGGTTTGAAGATGCAACATACATATAACCACCGGGGAAACCACCGTTGTTACTTGCCACTGGCTCATAGCCCATACTGCGAACCATAATAGTTACAGCTTCTTGGAGTGATACCGAGTCATCAGGACGGAAATTTCCATTCTGGTCGCCAATTACCATACCCTGCTGCTGTGCGATTGTTATAGCGCCACTTGCCCAGTGAGTTGGGGCAACATCAGGGAAAAGTGTCGGACCTGCTGAGTTTATTGCAACATCTTCAAATCCACTGGCATAAACTGCCACCTTGGCCATTTCGCTTCGTTTGATGTTATCGCTTGGTCTGAAAAGGCCTGTGTCGGCATCGCCTACCATAATTCCGAGAGCTCCGAGAACTTCTGCGGCTTCTTCATATTTTGTTCCTGAAATATCAGGGTTAAGAGCAACTCGGCTCTCCTCATATTTTGAAGGAGCAACATTAGGGTCAAGCTCTCTGTTCATCATTTTATTGTGTTTTGTTGCGTTTTCTTCTACGATAGGCGTGCTGTTATCCATAGTGGTCATTGGATTGATTCCGCTTCTTGCATTTTCGGAAGGAGCGGTTTCGTTTGCAGAATAATCACTCTTTACAGCAGAGCCTATGCCTGTAACAG
>JAZNKJ010000003.1:0-2388 GCA_045578465.1 Clostridia bacterium
ATTAGCTCAAATTTGAATACTAACGTTTTGTAAAGTTCGCTAAAACTTTAAAGAATTGACAAGGTTATACCTTGTGCAATTGTCGTAATAGTACATCTGTACTTATTACCGCTTTAATCACTGTGTACTTTTCAAACATCATCGCCCTCCCTCAGTGAGAGAGCCTATTTAGTATATCACATCCTACCCCGTCTTGTCAAGCTTTTTTTGAAATTTTTTAAGCTTTTTTTCAGGTGTTTTTCTGTGATATATTTGCTGTTCCCTCAGGCGACAGCTTTACCATATTACCACATATCCTACCCTTTGTCAACCCTTTTTTTGAAAAAAGTTTAAAAAATTTTTAAGCACCCTTTTTAGGGTGCTTAAAACCTTTTATGTATCCTTTTTACAGGGCCTCCATAAAGCCTTTTAGCCTTTGGGCAAGTATCCTGGCACCTGCTCTGCTTGGGTGGAGACCGTCAGGCATAAGTGCTTCTCTTACCTTTGGAACCTTAGGAGTAATTCCACTCATTTTATACATATCTAAAACCGATATAGAATAAATCTCAGCCACCTCTTTTATTATATCGACATATTCTTTCAGGGTATGGCCCAATTCGTTCTTCTCATCTTCCTCCGCTCTATGAAGAGGAGTCATAATCACTATGGGTTTACCGCAGTAATGTTCAGAGAGATATGACATTATTATATGGCATGCACCATAGAAAGTATATGGATCGCGACTATCCACCGTGCCCATTGGGGCATCGCCGTGGCCATAGTCATTTGTTCCGCCGAAAACCACAACCGCATCAGCAGCCTCATCCATCTCCTTCATTCTTATCTGAAAGTCGACATCAAATTCTTTTGTTTCGTGGGGAACCCGTCTTTTCGCAAGTCTTGTGCCACATACTCCATAGTTATTTACCTTTGCCCCTGTCAGTTCTGCAAAAACATTTGGATAGCAAAAGTTTACATCGCCGGTTCCTAAACCATAGGTTATGCTGTCTCCAAGGATGTTTATAGTCTTCCCTTTTAAATCCATTTTAACATCCCTCTAACTACTCTGTTTTTTCAGCGACCTTTTGTTCAAGTCTTTCAACCTCTTGTTGAAGGGGCTCGTTTTTTCCGCTTTTACAGCCTGTCACGGAAACCACTAACACTAAGAGCATTAAAATTGCAACTATTCTCTTCATTATATATAGTCCTTTCAAATTATTCAAGATAATCTTTAAGCTTTTTGCTTCTGCTTGGATGACGAAGCTTTCTTAAAGCCTTTGCCTCAATCTGTCTTATTCTTTCTCTTGTTACATTGAATTCCTTACCAACTTCTTCAAGGGTTCTTGCTCTGCCGTCGTCAAGACCGAAACGAAGTCTTAAAACCTTTTCCTCTCTTGCAGTCAATGTGTTGATAACCTCTGAGAGTTGTTCTTTAAGGAGTGTAAAAGTTGCAGCCTCAGATGGAGCAGGAGCATCTTCGTCCTGAATAAAGTCTCCCAAATGGCTGTCTTCTTCTTCGCCGATAGGAGTTTCCAAAGACACAGGCTCCTGAGCAATCTTCATAATCTCAGACACCTTGTCAAGAGGCATATTGAGTTCCTTTGCAATTTCCTCAGGGGATGGGTCGCGGCCTAATTCCTGAACGAGCTGTCTTGTTACTCTTATAAGTTTATTGATAGTTTCAACCATATGAACAGGGATACGGATAGTTCTTGCCTGATCCGCAATAGCACGGGTTATAGCCTGTCTTATCCACCAAGTTGCATAAGTACTGAACTTATATCCTTTTGTATAGTCAAACTTTTCAACCGCTTTGATAAGTCCCAGATTACCTTCCTGAATTAAGTCAAGGAAGAGCATACCTCTGCCCACATAGCGCTTTGCAATACTAACAACCAGACGGAGATTGGCTTCTGCAAGACGCTTTTTCGCATCAGCATCACCCTCTGCCATTTTCTGAGCAAGTTCAGCTTCCTCAGCACTTGAAAGAAGATCAACCTTTCCGATTTCTTTAAGATACATTCTTACAGGGTCGTCAATGCTTATGCTGTCGGGAACAGTCAAGTCCTCAAGCTCTTCTGCGGTTATCTCCAGGTCGTCTTCGATGTCTTTCATTTCCTCGTCAAAGTTTCCTGTTATTTCGATGCCTTTCTTCTCAAGATATTCATAAACGAGGTCCATTTGTTCCCCATCAAGCTCAAGCTCTTCTGTTTTTGAGGCAATCTCATCATATGTCAATACACCGTTTTTCTTGCCCAGTTCCAAAAGCTCCTGAAGAATTTGCTTCTTAGAGTTTTTAGCTGCTCCTTTTTCTTCTGCCATAACTAAATTTCCTCCTACTGTTTCTTTGAGCTGAGCTGACGGAAATATTCCATAAGCCCCTCATCGTCATTTTTGTCAAGACTTTCT
>JAZNKJ010000004.1:0-1897 GCA_045578465.1 Clostridia bacterium
GTTTTTGTCATATTTGCCTGTAAAAAGGGTTTCAAGCTTCATTTCTTCAAAGTCAGAAAGGAAAGTTTTAACCCCTTCTTTGATTTCAGGGAGAACGCTTTCGTCGTTTTCTTCAACCGCAAGTTCAATGAGGGTTAAAAGGTCATCTCTTGTGCTCGTAAGGGCGTTAAATCTCTCGATTTTATTTTTAAGGCCCTTGATTTTTTGAAGCACTTTCCCTGCCTTTTCCATATCGGAATAAAAGTCAGCAGAGGCGGTTTCTTTTTCTAATTCATCGATTTCACTTTGGGTTTTTTCGATGTTAAAGTGAATCCCTCAAATCCGTGATTTCTTTTTCCATCCCCGTTAATTTCAAACGATATTCGTCAAACTGTATCACATTATCACATCCTTAATTCCCGGCTTTTCGGAATATTAACTATTCATTTTTGCCCAGGCAACAGTTTTTATATTTCTTTCCGCTGCCGCAGGGACAAGGGTCGTTTCTGCCAACCTTGTCTTTTTTTACGACGGGCTTATTAGCGATTGTTCCGTCAGAGCCTGAATTTGCCGCAACAGGCTTTGCAACCTCTTTGCGTTCTATCTTAGTTTGAGGCACAATATGGAATAAATGACGGACGGTTTCCTCTTTGATTGCGTCAATCATTTCTTCAAACATATCCATAGCCTCAAATTTATACTCAACCACGGGGTCTTTCTGTGCATAAGCACGGAGGTTAATGCCCTGACGGAGCTGCTCCATATTATCGATATGGTCCATCCATTTTGCATCAACAACGCGGAGAAGAATAACTCTTTCAACCTCACGGATATTTTCCCCGAAAAGTGCTTCTTTTTTGGCGTATTTTTCTTCAATAACAGGAAGAAGATGCTCCGCAAGACTTTCCCTTGTCATTCTGTCAAGGGTATATTCGTCAAACTCGAGAGCTTTTTTGTCTATCTCCCCAAATACTCCGCAAAGTCCCTCATAAAGAGCTTTCATATCCCAGTTGTAAGCGGAATTTTCTCCCGCTGTAAATTTATCAATAGTTGCAGATAAGGTGTGTCTGGTCATACGGCGGATGCTCTCGCTTATGTCGATGCCGTCTAAAACCTCATTACGCTGAGTGTAAATCATCTCTCTCTGCTGATTATTTATATCGTCATACTGGAGAACGTGCTTTCTTATGTCAAAGTTTCTTCCTTCAACACGGGATTGAGCGGTTTCGATAGCACCCGTAACCATACGGCTCTCAATGGCTTCATTTTCGGTAAAGCCAACCATAGACATAACTCTTTCAATTCTGTCGGAGGCGAAAAGTCGCATAAGGTCGTCTTCTAAAGAAAGGTAAAATCTTGATTTACCACTATCACCCTGACGGCCGCTTCTTCCACGGAGCTGATTGTCAATTCTTCGGCTCTCGTGGCGTTCTGTTCCTATGATATAAAGTCCGCCCGCCTCTAAAACTTCTTTTTGAAGAGGTGCGATTTCGGCTTTATATTTTTCATTAAGCTCACGGAACTTATTTCTTGCCTCAATTATTTCTTCGTTATCTGTTTCGCTAAAAGCAGTTGCCTCGTTTATAAGCTCCTCGGAGTAGCCAAGCCTTGCCATTTCGCTTTTTGCCATAAACTCGGAATTTCCCCCAAGAACAATATCCGTGCCTCGCCCTGCCATATTTGTGGCGATTGTAACAGCACCCTTTTGCCCTGCCTGAGCAACAATTTCGGCTTCTTTTTCGTGGTGCTTGGTGTTCAGGACATTATGCTTAATTCCCTTTCTCTTAAGAAGAGCGGAAAGAGCTTCGGATTTTTCAATAGAAATTGTTCCGATTAAGACAGGCTGTCCCTTTTTGTTTGCCTCTAAGGTTTCCTCCACAACCGCGTCGAACTTACCTTTTTCTGTCATATAGATAAG
>JAZNKJ010000005.1:0-39547 GCA_045578465.1 Clostridia bacterium
GGATGCTGAACGGTCTTGGGGAGCAGACCAGGCTCTTTGTATACAGCCTTATTGACAATATTCTCAGACTCGCGATAGTATATTTTGCTATTCCCCATTTTGGAAACGGCGCTATAATAGGGATGATTTTTCTGAGCAATATTTTAACCTGCTTTAAAACAATGCATCGGGTTAAAAAGAGGGCAGGTTTAAAATGTTCAATAAAAAAGGCACCCTTGCGGATGCCTAAGGTTTATAAAATTTAAAGAATAACTCCGAAAAGGGGAGCGATATTGCTTGCGATTATGAAATATAAAAGAACGGAGCAGGTGTCTGTAATGGTTGTAACCAAGGGGCCTGCCATTAACGCAGGGTCAAGGTGGAGAAGCTTTGCCCCCATAGGAAGCAAACATCCTAAAACCTTGGCGATAAGAACAGTTGCCATAAGCGCCGCCCCTAAAACTGCCGCGAGATACATATCGCCGTCATAGGTAAAGTAAACACGAATTCCGTTAACAATGGCCAGAACAAGCCCGCAAAGAATAGCAACGGCTGCTTCTTTGAAAAGGACCTTGAAAAAGTCGCTGAGGCGGATTTCGTCAAGAGAAAGACCACGGATTACCATTGTTGCACTTTGAGAACCGCTGTTTCCGCCCGTTCCCATAATCATCGGAATAAAAGCAACCAGAATCGGTAGTGATTTAAAAGCGGATTCATAACGGTTGATTATCATTCCTGTAAAAGTTGCGGTCAGCATGAGGAGAAGGAGCCAGAAAATACGGCTTTTCGCGTGCTTAAAAGCAGAGGTTTTAAGATATTCCCCTTCGCTCGGCAAAATAGCCGCCATTCTTTCAAAGTCCTCGGTTGCCTCTTCCTGAATAACATCAAGAGCGTCATCGACGGTTATAATACCAACAAGACGATTTTCCTTATCCACAACGGGAAGTGCAAGAAAATCGTATTTATCAAACATTTTTGCAACGACTTCTTTATCCTCGTAGGTATCAACGCAGATTATGTTGGTTTCCATAAGGTCCTCGATAATTGCATCAGAGGGAGACAAAAGAAGTTTTTTAACAGTTATAACCCCAAGAAGGTGGCGGTTGCGGTCTTTAACATAACAGGTATAAATTGTTTCCTTATCAACGCCCGTTCTTCTTATTTTGTCAAAGGCCTCCGAGACGGTCATATCCTTTCGCAAATCAACATACTCAATGGTCATCATAGACCCTGCGCTGTCATCAGGATATTTTAAAATTTCGTTAATCTGGTGACGAGTTTCCTGAGGAGTGTGAGCTAAAATCCTTTTAACTACATTGGCAGGCATTTCTTCAATTAAGTCAACCGTATCGTCAACATACATTTCGTCTAAGATTGCGCGAAGCTCACGGCTTGAAAATACCGAAATAAGATGCTCCTGGCCGTCAGGGTCCATACAAGCAAAAACCTCTGCGGCAAGCTCCTTTGGAAGAAGCCTGAAAACTTTTGAAAGGTCGTCTTCGGAAAGCTCATCGAAAACGGACGCGATGTCAATAGGCATCATTTCGAGAAGAGTTTCTCGAAGCTTAGGAAATTTTCGTTCCTGTAAAAGTTCTTCGATTATGTCTTTAATGTTTTCGTTTTCCATTTTCCCTACACTCCCTTTCTTAAAATTAGATATAATATTATAATACTCCAAATTCCTTTATTTGTCAAGGGTTTCGGCTCTTGACAAGGTTTTTCCCCTATGATAAAATTAAGTTAAAATAAAGGAGATGAATGCTTTGAATATATATAAAGATGTAACGGAGCTTATAGGGAAAACTCCCCTTATGGCTCTTGGGAAATTCGGAGAAGATTTAGGCGCAACCATCTTAGGTAAGCTTGAATTTTTCAACCCCGCAGGAAGCGTTAAAGACAGAGTGGGTCTTTCTATGATAAATGACGCCGAAGAAAAGGGCCTTTTAAAAAAAGGCTCTGTTATAATTGAGCCAACAAGCGGAAATACGGGCATTGGCCTTGCCTCTGTTGCGGCGGCAAGAGGGTATAGGGTTATTCTTACTATGCCCGAAACAATGAGCATTGAAAGAAGAAATCTTTTAAAGGCCTACGGAGCGGAGATTGTCTTAACCGAGGGCGCAAAAGGAATGGCGGGCGCAGTCGAAAAGGCAAAGGAACTCTCAAAAGAGATAGAGGGAAGCATTATTGCAGGTCAGTTTGAAAACCCTGCTAACCCTAAAATCCACAAAGAAACAACGGGGGTTGAAATCTGGGAAGACACAGACGGAAAGGTTGATATTTTCGTTGCAGGTGTGGGCACAGGCGGAACTCTCTCGGGCACAGGGGAATATTTAAAAGAGAAAAACAAGGATATAAAAATCGTGGCAGTTGAGCCGTTTTCCTCTCCTCTTTTATCGGATGGAGTGGCAGGGCCTCACGGCATTCAGGGAATAGGCGCAAACTTTGTCCCTGAAAATTTGAACCGTGAAATCTATGACGAAATAATAAAGGTCAAAGACGAGGACGCTATGAAAACCGCAAAGGAGCTGGCAAGAAAAGAGGGAATTTTAGTTGGAATTTCCTCAGGAGCGGCGGTCTTTGCGGCGGCAGAGCTTGCCAGACAAAAAGAAAATAAGGGCAAGACAATAGTTGCCCTTCTTCCCGACACGGGCGAGAGATATCTCTCAACAGGAATATATGAATAGGAAAGCGTGAAAAAGGCGCTGACCGCACAAAACAAGGGAAAAGTAAAAACAAAAAAGCGGAAACAAAATTCAAAAATGAATTTTGTAATTAGATGTTGTTTTGTGCTATACTCAAACCTCACCTCTCGCAGTACACCGGTACGGCTTCGGATTCGGTTTGAGCATTCCGCATCCTTTTTCCCTGCTTTCAGGGGAAATATTAACAAAAAGGACTTTGCATTTGCAAAGTCCTTTTTATTTACTTGGAGGATTTTCTGTGACGGACAGAAAACTTGTCTTTGGTATAATCAATTGTGATTTTGTCGCCCTCTTTGACTTTTCCTTCAAGCATCTCCTCGGCAATAAGGTCTTCGATTTCCGACTGAATTGCCCTGCGGAGAGGTCTTGCCCCGTAGATTTTGTCAAAGCCTTTTTCTGCAATTTTTTCGATTGTCTTGTCAGTGAATTTAGCGTCAATTCCGTTTGCCAGAAGTCTTTTTGACAGAGAGTCAAGCATTAAGGATGCAATAGACCTTATGTTTTCGTCAGAGAGCTGATGGAAAACAATAATATCGTCAACCCTGTTTAAAAACTCAGGACGGAACGCCCTCTTAACTTCACTTAAAACATCTGCTTTAATCTTTTTGTGGTCTGCCTCGGTTTTTTCTGCATCCCCTGCGGAGAAGCCAAGGCTCTTATTTTCCGTAATAAGCCTTGCCCCAAGGTTTGAAGTCATAATAATAACCGTGTTGCGGAAATCAACCTTTCTTCCCTGAGAGTCTGTTAAAATTCCGTCGTCTAAAATCTGGAGAAGAATGTTGAAAATGTCGGGGTGAGCCTTTTCGATTTCGTCAAATAAAACTACGCTGTATGGCTTTCTGCGAACCTTTTCCGTAAGCTGACCGCCTTCGTCATAGCCAACATAGCCGGGGGGAGAGCCAACCAGCCTTGAAACGGTGTGCTTTTCCATATATTCTGACATATCAAAGCGGATAAGAGCGTCCTCGTCCCCGAACATAGCCTCAGCCAGAGCCTTTGAAAGCTCTGTTTTGCCCACACCCGTAGGACCTAAGAAAATGAATGAGCCGATTGGGCGTTTCGGGTCTTTAAGACCGACTCTTCCTCGGCGGATTGCCTTGGAAATGGAAACCACTGCCTCGTCCTGACCGATAACTCGATTATGGAGCGTTTCTTCAAGCTTTAAAAGACGCTGTCCCTCTCCTTCGGAGATAGCCTTAACAGGAACACCTGTCCAAAGAGAAACAACTTCGGCGATTTCTTCGGGAGTAACTTCTTTTGTTTTGGAAGTGCTTTCGCTTTCCCAGCTGGTTTTTGCGTTTTTGAGCTTTTCGGAAAGCTCTTTTTCTTTGTCCCGAAGAGCCGCCGCCTTTTCGTATTCCTGTGTGGTTATAGCGGACTCTTTTTCCTTTTTAACCGCCTCAATTTCCTCTTCAATTTCTTTAAGATTTGGCGGAGCGGTAAGAGTTTTCATTCTTATTTTTGATGCCGCCTCGTCAATTAAGTCGATTGCCTTGTCGGGTAAAAATCTGTCGGGGATATAGCGGATACTGAGTTTAACTGCCGTTTCGATTGCCTTGTCGGTTATGGTAACCTTGTGGTGAGCCTCATATTTATCCCGAATTCCTTTAAGAATTTCAATGGACTCCTCTTCTGTCGGCTCGTCCAAGGTAATCGGCTGGAAACGGCGCTCCAATGCTGCATCTTTTTCAATATATTTTCTGTATTCGTTTATGGTTGTGGCGCCGATAACCTGAATTTCTCCACGGGAGAGAGCAGGCTTTAAAATGTTTGCTGCATCAATTGCTCCCTCTGCGGCTCCTGCCCCAACGAGAGTATGAATTTCATCAATAAAGAGGATAATATCCCCCGATTTTCTGATTTCGTCCATTGCGGCTTTAAGCCTTTCTTCAAATTCGCCTCGGTATTTTGCACCTGCAACCATTGAAGATAAATCGAGGGTTATAACCTTTTTGTTTTTCAGTATTTCAGGAACTTCCCCCTTAACAATTTTCTGGGCAAGGCCCTCTGCAACTGCGGTTTTTCCCACACCGGGTTCGCCGATTAAACAAGGATTGTTCTTTGTTCGGCGGGATAAAATCTGGACAACTCTTTCAATAACGCTGTCTCTTCCTATAACAGGGTCAAGCTTTAAATCCCTTGCCATGTCCGTAAGGTTTCTGCCGAATTTTTCAAGGGTCGGGGTTTTGCCCAGCCCCTTTTTTCTTGCCTGAGGAGTTGGCTCAGACGGTGGCGGAGCTTCTTCCCCCTGCCCCTCGTTTAATGCCTTCATAATATCGCTGTAAATTTTCTGAATGCTTATTCCTGAGCCTGAAATGATTTTAACAGCAAGGCTCTCTCCCTCCCGAAGAAGAGAAATAAGAATGTGTTCTGTCCCTATATAGTTGTGGGAAAGGCGCATAGCCTCAGAATAGCTTCTTTCTAAAACCGATTTTGTTCTGGGGGTAAACCCTGTTGTGATTTCCCCGAGAGGAGCCGAAGTCCCTACCATAATATCAATTTTAGCTTCTATTTTTTCGGGGGTAAGCCCGTTTGCGTTAAGAACTTTTGAGGCAATCCCCTCTCCCTCGGAGGCGAGCCCCCAGAGAATATGCTCTGTTCCTATATAGTTATGCCCCATATCCTTGGCGCAGTCTTCCGAAAGGAGAAGAGCTTCCTTTGCTCTTTCCGTAAGTTTTTGTTCAAACATAGTATATCGCCATCCTTTCTTTAAGATTTAAGAAAATCTATTAAAGTTTTTCCTGAATAACCTCTGCCCTCTTTAAATCTCTGTCGGCTGGGTTTTCGATGTTATACGCCATAGAGAGAGTAGAGGGGAAGATTGAATACATAATGTCGTTTATCTTTTTGTGGTCCGTTTCTTTTATTATGCCCAAATTTATCCCAAGTCTAACATGGGAAAGGAGAGATAACGCCTCTTTTGAGGTCATAATCTTGGAATATTTAAGTGTTCCAAATGCTCTTAAAACAGTATCTTCTATTCTGAATTTGTCCGCAGAATAGATTTTCTGTTGGAGAGATTTTTCCTGAGAGATTATCTCGGTTACGATTTCCGTGAGCTTTTGCGCCGACTCTTCTTCGCTTATGCCGAGGGTAATCTGGTTGGAAATCTGATAAATGTTTCCAAACCCCTGACTTCCCTCCCCGAAAAGACCTCTGACTGCAATTCCCATTTTGGAAAGGGAACGGGCAAGCCCCTCAATTCGCCCTGACATTGTAAAACCGGGGAGATGAGCCATAACGGAGAGGCGAAGACCTGTCCCAACATTTGTTGGGCAACAGGTTAAGTAGCCTAAATTTTCCGAAAAGGCATAATCAAGAGTGCTTTCGATAATATCGTCAGCCTCCATAGCGGATTTTAGACACTCGGAAATGGCAAGACCCTCCTGCATTGCCTGAATTCTTATATGGTCCTCTTCCAGGAGCATAATTGAAAGACGCTCGTCATCGGAGAGAACAAGACCCCGCATAATTTTATCGTCCGTCATAACAGGACTTATAAGATGTCTCTCTGCAAGGGCGGTTTTTTCTGTTTTGGTCATTTTTGAAAGGTCAAAAAAGGTGGTGTTTGGGATTTTTAAAACCCCGTCCTTTAAGGTGTTTAAAAGAATTTCCTGAGCAGCCTTATCCGCTCTTTGGGGAAAGGGAAAACCGCTTATGTTTCGGGCAAGTCTTGCTCTTGTAGAGAGGATGATTTCCCCCATATTACCGAAATTTTTATACCACATTATTTTTCCCCTCCTTTATTAAGCTCGCGGATTTGGTCACGAAGCTCAGCCGCTTTTTCAAATTCCTGATTTAAAACTGCGGTGTCAAGCTCTGCTTGAAGCTTTTTAATCTTAGTCTGGGTACTGATTTTATCGCCGCTCCTTTTTGGAATTTTACCTTTGTGGAAGGCTTCCCCGTGAATCTGGCGGAGCGGTTTTAAAAGCGCCCCCTTAAAATCTTCATAACATTTGCTGCACCCAAGTCTGCCGTTTTTCATAAACTCAGCAAGGGTCATTCCGCACCCCGTGCACATAGCTGAGGATGTTTTTGAAGTAAGACCTAAGGGTTTTCCTAAAAAGCCTCCGAAAAATTCGTCAAAGTCAGTATCAAAAACAACTTTGAACTCTCCTGCCTCTGCGGCACATTTATCACATAAAAAATATTCTGTTTTCTTTCCGTTTACGATTTTTTGAATATGAGTATTCGCTTCTCGTTCATTACATCTCTGACATTTCATAATTTTTCCTCCTATAAAATGTTAACAAGTATGTTTTTAAGTATCTTCGCCCGAACAAAATCTCTTTCAGGGGGATTGATTGCTATTGCGTTGTCCCGAAGAGCCGCAATAATTATCTTTCCCTCTCTCTGAGAAATAATATCAAGCTCATAAAGATTCTGAATAATTGCCGAGGCGTCTGTCTGGGAAATATAATCCCCGATGCAAGAGAGGACTTTTTTAAGATAACTCTCCTCATCGTTGCAAATTGCTCGGGTTATCTTGATATATCCCCCACCACCTCGTCTGCTCTCTACAATATAACCCCTCTCAGGCGAAAATCTTGTAGAAATAACATAGTTAATCTGGGATGGAACGCAATTAAATCGGAGAGCAAGCTCGTTTCTTTGAAGCTCTGCCATACCGTTTTCCGCCTCTATCATTTCCTTTATAAATTCCTCTATTAAATTGCTTAATTTCATTTTAAACACTCCTGTTTTTTGACTTTGACTTTCTTTGACCTTAACTTAATTATAACACGAATTGAGGAAATGTCAATATTTTTCCAAAAATTTTTCTGAAAGAGAGAAAAAAGGAGGGAATTTTTTGGAAGATAAAGGTCGGAAATTTAAGGAAATTCCTTGACTTAGAGGGGGTTTCTTGGTATAATCTAAAATGATGTATTATGCGAAAGCTAAGATTTGAAATGAAGGTGAAATTCTTATGCAGAAATTAGGATTAAACGAAATTCGTGAAAAATACCTTGCGTTTTTTGAGTCAAAGGGACATTTAAGACTTCCCTCTTTTCCTCTTGTGCCTCAAAACGATGCAAGTTTACTTTTGATTAACGCAGGTATGGCGCCACTCAAGCCATACTTTTTAGGAAAGGAAGTTCCGCCGAAAAGCAGAGTAACAACTTGTCAGAAATGTATCAGAACCCCTGATATTGAAAGAGTTGGAAAAACTGCAAGACACGGCACATTCTTTGAAATGCTTGGTAACTTCTCTTTCGGGGACTATTTTAAGCATGAGGCAACGAAGTGGGCTTGGGAATGGATAACTAAGGTTATGGAAATCCCTGTTGACCGTCTCTGGGTCAGTGTTTATGAAGAAGATGCTGAGGCTGTTGAAATCTGGACCCGCGAAGTCGGGGTTAGTCCCGACAGAATAGTTTACCTTGGCAAAGAGGATAACTTCTGGGAAATCGGAACAGGCCCTTGCGGACCTTGTTCGGAAATATATTTTGACCGCGGGGAAGAGTTTGGCTGCGGAAGTCCTGATTGTGCTGTTGGGTGCGAGTGCGACCGTTTTGTTGAGTTCTGGAACCTTGTTTTCACTCAGTTTGACAAAGACGATAAGGGGAATTATAACCGTCTTGCAAAGCCGAATATTGATACAGGTATGGGGCTTGAGCGTATTGCCTGCATTATGCAGGGGGTAACCTCGATTTTTGAGGTTGACACAATCCGCAAGGTTTTGGATCACGCTATAAAAATTTCAGGAAAGGATTATGGCAAGGACGAGGCAACAGATGTTTCCCTCCGTGTTATAACTGACCATATAAGAAGCACAGTGTTCTTAGTGTCTGACGGCGTTCTTCCGTCAAACGAGGGCAGAGGCTATGTTTTAAGAAGACTCCTCCGCCGTGCCGCAAGACACGGAAGACTTTTGGGGATAGAAGGCTCCTTCCTCTATAAAATTGCAAAGACAGTTGTAGAAGAGTCAAAGGGCGCATATCCTGAGCTTATCGAAAAGTTTGATTATATCGAAAAGGTTATAAAGAACGAGGAAGAGCGTTTTGCTGAAACAATCGACCAGGGCCTTGTAATCTTAAACGACTATATAAATGAGGCAGAAAATAAAACTTTAAGCGGAGAAAAAGCGTTTAAGCTTTACGACACTTATGGTTTCCCAATCGACCTTACAAAAGAAATCGCTGAGGAAAAGGGCGTTAAGGTTGACGAGGACGGCTTTACTGCCTTTATGAACGAGCAGAAAGAACGCGCAAGAAAAGCGAGAGGCGATATGGAAGACGCCGCTTGGGAAGAAGATATTTTTGCTGGAATTAAAGTTTCCACAGCTTTTGATGGCTACTTAAATGACCAGCTTGATGCAAAAATTCTTGGTATCGGCAAGGATAATGTTTTAGTTGAAGGCGCAAGTGCAGGGGACGAGATTACAGTTGTTCTTGACAAAACTGCTTTCTATGCTGAAAGCGGCGGTCAGGTTGGCGACAGCGGCACAATCGAGGGCGATGGCTTCGTAATTGAAATAGTTGATGTTAAAAAACAGAACGGAAAGTTCTTGCATAAAGGTCTTGTTAAAGAAGGAATTGTTAAGACAGGGGCAGAGGCTACAACCAAGATAGCAACTTGCAGAAGAAACGCAATAAGAAGAAATCACACAGCGGCCCATCTTTTACAGGCAGCTCTTAAAAATGCTCTTGGAAACCATGTTGCTCAGGCAGGCTCTTATGTTTCTCCTGACAGAGTAAGATTTGACTTCTCTCATTTCTCAGCTATGACAGAGGAGGAATTAAAAGCCGTTGAAACAGAAGTTAATATGGCAATCCTCTCCTGCACAGAGGTTGAAAACTTTGAAGCTCCTATCGAAGAAGCTAAAAAGCTTGGCGCAACCGCTCTCTTCGGTGAGAAATACGGCGAAACTGTAAGAGTTGTTAAAATCGGGGATTACAGCATTGAATTCTGCGGCGGAACACACGCGAAAAATACAGGAAACTTAGGTCTATTTAAGATTATTTCCGAAAGCGGTGTAGCGGCCGGCGTAAGACGAATTGAAGCTACAACAGGCTTTGGTGTTTTAGGTCTTTTGGAAAATGCTGAAAATATTGCAAAAGAAACTGCAAAGGCTCTTAAAACAAGCCCTGCTGATATTGCCGTAAAGGCTCAGAGCTTAACTGACGAGCTTAAAGAGGCGAAAAGAGAAATCGAATCCTTAAAGAGCAAAATGGCTCAGGGCGGAATTGACGATATTTTAAATTCAGCCGTTGAGGTTAAAGGCGTTAAGGTTATTGCATCTAAAATGGCTGACGGACTTGATATGAACGCTCTTAGAACTGTTGGGGACAACCTTAAACAGAAGACCGAGTGCGCAGTTATCGTTCTTGCGTCAAATGACAATGGAAAGGTTAATATTATTGCAATGGCAACACCATCTGCTATGGAAAAGGGTGCTCATGCCGGAAATATCGTTCGCGAAGTTGCAAAGGTTTGCGGCGGCGGCGGTGGCGGAAAGCCGGACAGCGCTCAGGCAGGGGGAAAGGACGCATCTAAAATTGAGGATGCTCTTAATATAGTAAAAGACTTAATTTAGTAAAGGACGGCGAAGAAAATGAACTATAATTTTGACGAAAGTTGCTTGTTTTGTAAGATAATCAATGGGGATATTCCGTCAAGCAAGGTTTATGAAACGGAAAAGGTTTATGCATTTCGCGACATTGACCCACAGGCACCCCAGCATATAATTATTGTTCCTAAAAATCATATAGCATCCGCTAATGAAATAAACGAGGAAAATTCAGAATTAATCGGGGACATTTTCGTTGCCGCTGCCCAGATTGCAAAAATCGAAGGCTTTGCGGACAACGGATACAGAATAGTTAATAACTGCGGAAACGACGGTGGTCAGACAGTTGGACATATCCATTTCCACCTTCTCGCAGGGAGAAATCTCCAGTGGCCTCCGGGCTAAAATAAAAAACAAACAGGGAATAGGGGCAGAGCCTCTATTCCCTATGATTATTTAAGAAAAGAGGTGAAAGGTTTTGTTTATTGCAGACGAATATGATGTTGTCGTAGTTGGTGCAGGTCACGCAGGCGCGGAAGCGGCTCTCTCTTCTGCAAGACTTGGGGCGAAGACTTGTCTTTTTTCCATAAGTCTTGACGGAGTTGCCAATATGCCTTGTAACCCAAGCATCGGCGGAACGGCAAAAGGACATTTAGTCCGTGAAATTGACGCTTTGGGCGGCGAAATGGGAAAGGTTGCAGACAAAACCTTTATCCAGTCAAGAATTTTAAATCGCGGAAAAGGCCCTGCGGTTTATTCTCTCCGCGCCCAGATTGACAGAAATAAATATAAAGAGGTTATGAAGCATACCATCGAAATGCAGGAAAACCTTGATTTAAGGCAGGGCGAAATCGTTCGGGTTGAGCTTGACGAAAATAGAGCGGTTAAAGCCGTTTATACCCGTACGGGAGCTTGTTTTTTGTGCAAAGCGGTTATTGTCTGTACGGGTACATACCTAAAATCAAGAATTATAATCGGCGACTTTTCTCAGGAAAGCGGTCCTGATGGAGTTTTCCCTGCAACCGAGCTTTCAAAAAGCCTTATGGATATAGGCGTTGAGCTTGTTCGTTTCAAAACGGGAACTCCTCAAAGAGTTGCAAAAAGCTCTATTGATTTTTCTGTCCTTGAAGTTCAGTATGGGGACGAGAAAATAACTCCATTCTCCTTTGAAACCGAGGAAGAGCTTGAAAACCAGACCGTTTGCCACATAACATATACAAACGAAGAAACCCATAAAGTTATCCTTGATAATATCCACCGTTCTCCTCTCTATGGCGGAGATATTAAGGGCGTTGGCCCAAGATATTGCCCGTCCATTGAGGATAAAATTGTTCGGTTTAAAGACAAAGAGAGACATCAGCTTTTTGTTGAGCCTATGGGTCTTAATACAGACGAAATGTATATCCAGGGCTTTTCAAGCAGTCTCCCTGAGGATGTTCAAGTTAAAATGCTCAGAACCCTTCCGGGCTTTGAAAATGCAAAGGTAATGCGAAACGCCTATGCTATTGAATATGACTGCGCAAACCCTCTCCAACTTAAACCAACATTGGAGTTTAAGGAGATAAAAGGGCTTTTCGGCGCAGGCCAGTTCAACGGAACATCAGGTTATGAAGAGGCGGCGGCACAGGGCCTTATGGCAGGGATAAACGCTGTCCGCTCTTTAAGAGGAGAGGAGCCGTTTATCCTTGATAGAAGCGAGGCATACATAGGAACACTCATTGACGATTTGGTTACAAAAGGCACAAACGAGCCGTATAGAATGATGACCTCCCGCTCGGAATACCGTCTCCTTTTAAGGCAGGATAACGCGGATTTAAGACTTCTTGAAAAGGGCTATGAAATCGGCCTTATTTCCAAGGAAAGATACGAAAAATTCTTAAATAAAAAGGCTCAGATTGAGGCGGAAAGAGAAAGACTTGAAGGGATAACCTTCCCGCCCTCCAAAGAGGTTAATGAATATCTCATATCAAGAGGAAGCACATCAATTTCAACAGGAGTTAAAGCTTCGGATATTTTAAAGCGCCCTGAGGTTGACTATGAATCAATGGGGGTTATTGACAAAACCCGTCCCGAGGGAGTTTCCGAGGCTGTGGCTGAGCAGGTTGAAATAAGCCTTAAATATGAGGGATATATCAACCGTCAGTTAAGCCAGGCAAGACAGTTTAAGCGTCTTGAAAACAAGGCGCTCCCAACAGATATTGATTACAGCAGTATCGATGGTCTTCGTTTAGAGGCAAGGCAGAAGCTTGATAAGATTAAACCTGTTTCAATCGGTCAGGCGTCAAGAATTTCGGGAGTTTCTCCTGCCGATATTGCAGTTTTAATGGTTTTTCTTGACAAAAAATAAAGGTTTTGGTATAATAACAATGTCGGCAGAAATGTCGAAAAAATTTAATAATGCACAGGGGAGCTTTTTCGGCTGAGAGGAAACTTTTGTTTCGACCCTTAACCTGATTTGGATAATGCCAACGGAGGGAGTTTTAATAGCGTCATTTGTCGGTGTATCTTTAGGTGCACCGATTTTTTTGGGCCCAAAGACGCTAAGGCTATGGGAAAGTGCGACTGTGCGGTAAAAAATATTCCGCATAAGCTATGGGGTTTAATTCCCTGCGCTTTTCGGGAGGAAAAGAGAGGTAAAACTTATGAATAAAAAAATAAATGTTATGGTTGAAACGGCAATTATGATTGCCTTGGCGGTGGTTTTAAGCTTTGTTAAAGTGTGGAGTATGCCTCAGGGGGGAACGGTTTCCTTAACTATGCTTCCTCTTTTTGTTCTTGCTTTTCGGAGGGGTGCTCTTCCTGCCATAATCGGCGGCGTTATTTACGGAGCAATTTCAATAATCTTTGACGGGGTTATCTACCACCCAATGTCAATTCTCCTTGACTATACCTTAGCCTACGGCGTTTTGGGTGTTGCAGGTCTTTTCAAGAAGAATTATTTGGGAATTGTTTTGGGAACAACGGTTGGAACAGTTTTGAGATATATCTGCTCTCTTCTTTCAGGGGCGGTGCTTTTTGCACAGTATGCTCCCGAGGGGCAAAACCCTTGGATTTATTCCTTGGGCTATAACGCAACATATATGCTCCCAGAACTTATAATCTGCGTTGTTGCGTTGGTAGTCTTATATAAGAGCAACAAGAAAATATTTTTAGCCGCAAAAGAAGATTAAGAAAGCTTTTCTTTAAGTTTTTTAAGAGCAGAAAGTTTAAGGCTTCGCGCCCGACTTTCAGTAATCCCCATTCCTCTTGCACATTTTGCAAGGGGAATGTTTTTTATACAGCAAAGATTTATAATTTTCTGCTCCGCCTCGGGAAGTGTTTTAAGAGCGTCAAGAGCCTTTTTCCCATCCAAAGCGGTCTCTTTTTCGGAAAAAGCCTCAAAAGAGGCTGGGTCGGGGATTGTTTCCGAAAAAGGAAGCCCATCTTCTTCGCTCCCCGAAAAAGCCTCAAAGGAAACCTCGCGGGTGTTTTGCTTTTTGAATTCTTCTAAGAATATGTATCTTATAGAGCGGTCTGCCCAGGTAAGAAATTTGCAGTTTCTACTCTCTTCATAAGAGGCAATTGCGTTTTCGACCCCAAGCCAGATAAGTGATGGGATTTCTCCTATGTCTAAAACCGAATTTTTTGCGTGCGGGAGATACTTCTTTTCCTGAAAAAGAAGAAAATTCTCAATTTCTTTGTAAAGCGTTTCTTTTTTCTCCTCTCCCGATTTGATTTTTTCAACAATGTTTTCAATGCTTTTCATAATAGGTCCTTTCGTGTATCTTTTAAAGATACTTTTATTTTAAAAAAGGACGGGAGAGAAGTCAACGGGGCAGAAGGTGGTATCTTATGTCAGGACAAGAAAAGCCATAACGGGGAATTTTTTTTAGCGGGCATTCATAGGATTATAATGAGATTTTATCCTATAAAGGAGAAGAGAAATATGATAAAAAGACAGCTAACGGCAGGGATAATCGTTTTTATAATGCTATTTTCTTCTGTTTTCGGAGCAGAGGAGCAAAAGGAAAAAGAGGGCGCAAAGGAAATGGTTTCTGCCCCCTCGGCAATACTTATTGAGCAGACAACGGGGCAGGTTTTATATGAAAAGGATGCGGATAAAAAAATGCCCATCGCCTCGGTTACGAAGACAATGACAATGCTTCTTATAATGGAGGCAATAGACAGCGGAAAAATCAAATATACGGACATGGTAACCACCAGCGAACACGCCGCCTCAATGGGTGGCTCTCAGGTTTACTTAGAGGTTGGGGAGAGCATGAGCGCCAGTGATATGCTCAAAGCCATTGCGGTATCTTCGGGAAATGATGCGGCGGTTGCCATGGCAGAGCATATTTCGGGAACGGAAGAAACCTTTGTTGAGAATATGAATAAAAGGGCAAAAGAGCTTGGCGCAAAAAACTCTCACTTTATAAACTGCAACGGCCTTGACGAAACTGAGGAGCATTACAGCACCGCAAGGGATGTTGCCATAATTTCCGCCGAGCTTTTAAAGCATAAGGGAATTGAAAAATACCTGACAATCTGGATGGATACTTTAAGGGACGGCACATTCGGCCTTTCCAATACAAACAAGCTTATAAGGTTTTATGAGGGAGCAAACGGAATTAAAACAGGCTCTACAAGTGCGGCGAAATATTGCCTCAGCGCCTCGGCAAAAAGGAACAATATGCAACTTATATCGGTTGTTCTCGGGGCGCCAAGCACGGCAGAGAGATTTTCCAGCGCAAGCAAGCTGCTGGACTACGGCTTTGCAAACTATGCAATCGCCGATAACTCGTCTTATAAGGCAAAGCTTCCTAAAATCAAGGTTTTGGGCGGAACAAAGGAAAATGCAAAAACCGAAATAAACGGCCCGCTTTCCGCTGTGGTAAAAAAAGGAAATCAGGATAAGATAACTGTTAAGGTAAATATTGAGGACAGTATCGATGCCCCTTTAAAGAAAGGGGATAAAGTTGGCGAGGCAATCTTTTATGTTGATGACAAAGAACTGACAAGGAGGGAGGTTGTCGCAAAAGAAGATGTCCCGAAAATAAACTGTATTTTAATGTTTGGGAAATGCCTTAGAAAATGGGTAACCCTACAATAGAAAAAGCTGACGGATTTCCGTCAGCTTTTTCTTATTCGTTTTTGCTGTCAAGCTCGAAGAAGAACACTACTCCTCCATTGGTATTATAAACGCCGCACTTTTGGTTATGGGCGCTCATTATAGCAGAAACAATGGAAAGTCCAAGACCTGCGCTTCCATTATCTCGTGTTCTGGCTTTGTCGCCTGTGTAAAAACTCTTCCAGATATCCTCCAAAATATCTTCGGGAATATTTTCCCCTGTGTTAAAGACATTAACCCTGATGGCGTCCTCGTTTTTCTCAACCGACACCTTTATTTTTTTATCGCCTGAGCAGTATTTAATAGCGTTGGTGAGGTAATTTAAGAAAACCTCTTCTATTAAAAATTCGTCAGCCCAGACAAAAGCAGGCTCAACATTTTCAAAGGAAAGGGAAACATTATTTTGCTCTAAAAGAATAGATTTTTGCTTTATAATTTCCTCTATTTGCTCGGAAACATCAAATCTTGTTATATCTAAAACCGTGCTTCCCGACTCAAGACGCATAAGGGACATAAGCTTTTTAATTAAAACATTCATTTTCTGGGTTTCGTCTAAAATTACTTCACAGTAGTAAGCACGGTCTTCTTCAGAAAGCTCCATTTCGCAAAGTCCCTCGGCATATGCCTCGATAATCGAAATAGGGGTTTTAAGCTCGTGGGAAACATTTGACAAAAAGTCTTTTCTTTGCTTGTCGATTTTTTCTTTTTTGTCAATATCCGAAAGAAGAGTGGCGTTTGCCGATTTTAAATCCGCAATGGTTTTTTCCAAGTTTTCGGACATTTTGTTCATACTGTCCCCCAGCGTTCCAACCTCGTCAAAGGTTTTCCCTGAGTATTTCTGGCTGAAGTCCATATTCGCCATATTTCCTGCAATATTCGTAAGCCGTTGCAGAGGGCTTAAAAGCCTGCGGCTCAAGAAGGTTACAACCAGGGCGGAAATGAGCCAGATAAAAAGCCCTGTTGTTATTAAAAATCTGTTTGAAAAGGAAACGCTTTCGGCAATCGGCGCAACTGAGGACTGAATAAAAATAAAGTGGTTTTCCTCGGTTACGGCATAAAGCTCGATTGCCTGGGAGTTAAGATTTCTTAAGTTGGACAAAGTAATTACATAATTTTTTCCTTGCTTTAAAATTTCAGGGCGGTCAGCTCCGTTGTTCTTTATAAAAAGAGAAACTTTGCCTTTGTCAAAGACAACATTAAAGGCGGAGTTGAGGTTAAAACGGAAAGCGTTTTCGGGCATAGAGGTGTAAATAAGATTTTGACTTGAATTATAGACAACTATATGCATATTTGTATTAACACAAATCCTTTCCATTTCAAGACGAAGAGTTTTTTCCTCTAAATTTTCGTTTAAAAGGAAGGTGATTTTGCCCAGCTGAGAATATATAAGGTCTGTTTTCCGTGTCATATAATAGTTCTTAAAAACAAGGGAGTTTAAAAGAACGCTTATTAAAATAACAGCAAAGATTGAAAAAATAACAAGCATAAAGAGCCTTTTTTGGAGGCTCTTTTTATAGGTTTTTTTATTTTTTTTAAACATTTTTTTCTACCTCAAACTTATAACCTATGCCTCGGACAGTTTTAATATAGTTTCCGCAGGACAAAAGCTTGCTGCGAAGCTTTTTAACGTGGGTGTCAATAGTTCTGGCGTCTCCGAAATAATCAAAATTCCATACGCTGTTTAAAATCTGATTTCGGGACAGGGCAAGACCTTGATTGTCTATAAAATAGTTTAAAAGCTCAAACTCTTTAAAGCTTAAAAAAATATCTTCTCCTAAAACCTTAACAGTGTGAGCACCTTTGTTTATTTCAATGTCCCCAATCTGCCGACTGCCTCCTGTTATGGACTGATTTCTCTTTAAGAGAGCCTCAACCCGTGCAACTAAAATTTTTGGTGAAAAAGGTTTGGTTATATATTCGTCTGCACCGATATCAAAGCCGTAAAGTTCATCATCCTCTTCGGATTTTGCGGTAAGCATAATTATTGGAACGGCGGACTCTTTGCGGATTTTCCGACATACCTCCCAGCCGTCCATTTTGGGCATCATAACATCCAATATGATAAGAGAAATATCCTTGTCCTCAACAAAAAGGTCAAAGGCCTCTTCTCCGTTTGCCGCCTCTAAAACCTCATAGCCCTTGGCTATTAAAAAATCGTGAACAATTTTTCTTATTCTTATTTCATCATCGGCAACCAAAACTTTAATCATATTTTCACCACCTCTTAATTAAGGAGAGTATAGCATAGATTTATGTCCGTTTTGTGAAAAGTTAAATAATTTCGCTTATTTTTTCGGGAGAGGTCATTTTAAGGATAAAATCCGTTCCCTCTTTCGCTCCCATTCGGCAAAGAATTTCCCGAACAGTTGCGTATGCAAGATGAGGATTGTTGTTCTCCTGACTTAAATGCCCCAAAAGGAACTTTTTTGTTCCGCTTTCTAAAAGGGTAAGGGCGACTTCCCCTGCCTTCTCGTTGCAAAGATGCCCCTTATCCCCTTTGATGCGTCTCTTTAAGTTTTCGGGATAAGCTCCCATTGAAAGAAGATTAAGGTCATGGTTAGCTTCCAGAAGAATTTTGTCCGACCCCTTTAAAGCGGTTATGGCTCTCTCGTCGATTATCCCCATATCTGTTGCAACGGAAACCTTTTCGCAACCTGAAACCATGGTATATCCAACAGGGCAAACAGCATCGTGGGAGATAGGGAAGGCGCATATGCGGATATCCCCGATTGTAACGGGTTCTTCCTCAATAATGCGGACATTTTCCTCCGCCACTCCGCCAAGACTTTCTCGCATAGAAGACCAGGTTGCAGAATTTGAGTAAACGGGAGTATTATATTTCTTTGAAAAAAGGCTTATGCCTTTTGTGTGGTCGGAGTGTTCATGGGTCACGAAAACTGCATCAATCTCCTCTGGACTGATGCCAATATCGGAAAGAGCAGAAACGGTCATTTTACAGCTTATTCCGCAGTCTATTAAAATTTTCGTTTTTTCCGTAAAGACAAGGGTTGAGTTTCCCTTGCTGCTGCTCCTTAAAGAGCAGATGTTAAGACCGCTCAAAAGTTTGTCCTCCTATAATATAAGTCCGATTAAAACCAAAAGCAAAACCCCCGGGAAACCTAAAATCCCAACCAAAAGGGCGTTAAGAGGGTTTATGGGGATAGTAAGGCCGATAGACGAGCCGATTGAGTTAATGATTATGAGCATAATTCCCCCCAAAAGCCCGTTGAAAACGGTTTTCAAAATCCATTTCAGAGGCTTTGTCAAAAGAAAGAAAATAAGCGCAACAATAACAATGCCCACAACATAAGCAATAGCTGAATTTGAATCAATCATAAAAATCTCCATTCCGCCGCCATACATCGGCACAAGCGTCAATTAAAAACACTCTTATCTGTATGGCAAGGAATGATAAGAGATTTTTGCGCCCATGTGCGTTTCTGAGCAAAAGCGAAGAAAAGTTCGCACGGGCAATTAAATCTGTCGGAGGTGATAACGGGAAAGGGACTTTCGCGTTATCACCCATTGAAAATATATGCTTGCCCGCCTTGAAAAAATCACTTGTTCCGCTCAATTTGTCCATAAACATCTCAAAATTATTCAATATACTCCCTCACTCTGAATGAAACATCGCAGTTTTTGGCGATATTTCGGCAGTTTTCAATTTCCTCAGGAGTTATGGTTTTATCCACAACCGAGAAAATAACAGTTTCAACATATTTTTTTGCCTCTTTTCCGAATTCAATAAGTCCGTCGAAAGCCGAAAGACCGTATCTGCTTTGGCAAAGGGCGTCATATTTTTCCGCCGTGTCGGTGTTGAGGCTTATGGAAACAATGTCAAAAAGCCCCTCCATCTCAGGAGCGATGTTCCGCCCTGCAATCAGGCTTCCCTGACCGTTTGTATTAACACGGATTTTGATGTTTTTGTCCTGAGCCTTTATCCATTTTGCAACATCTCTGCAATCGTCAAACCTTTCAAAAGGCTCTCCAAAACCGCAGAAAACAACCATATCGAAATCTTTAAGGTTTCGCTTTTTAATGTCTTCTATTATTTCCTCTGCGCTCGGCTCTCTTTCAAGCCACAGGTTGTCCTCTCCGTTAACATTGTCCTGCTTGTCACGGACACAAAAGGCGCAAGCGTTAGGACATCTGTTTGTAAGATTTATGTATAGGGAATCCCCTAAAATGTAAGTTATAACCATAATAATTTCCTTTCCTAATCAAGCGAAAGTGAGGGGACAGCGTTTAAAGAAAGGTCCGCTATTTCTCCGTTCCCAAATGCAAAGTATGCAGCGCAGCCAATCATTGCGGCGTTGTCAGTGCATAAAGAAAGGGACGGATATGAAAGGGACAGTTTTTTCTTTTTTGCCTTTTCTTCTATTCTTTCTCTTAAAAGCTTGTTGGCCGCAACGCCACCTGCAAGAGCAACTTTATCTACGCCACATTTTACGGCGCAGTCAACCAAGTGGCTTGACAAAACATCAACAACCGCTTCCTGAAAAGATGCGGCAACATCGGCTTTGTTTATGTTTTCGCCCTTTTGCTCTGCGTTGTGGATATAATTTATAACTGCGGTTTTAACTCCGCTGAAACTGAAATCAAAACCGTCTTTGCCCATATTAACTCTTGGGAAATGAATAGCATTTGGGTTTCCCTTTTCTGCTTCTTTTGATACGGCAGGGCCTCCCGGATAGCCAAGGCCTAAAACTCTTGAAACCTTGTCAAAAGCCTCTCCTGCTGCATCATCGCAGGTTTTCGCAAGGACTTCATAAGTGTTATAATTCTTAACATGAACGATATGGCTATGACCCCCTGATGCAACAAGGCAGACAAAAGGCGGCTTAAAATCAGGGTTTTCGATATAGTTGGCGCAAATATGCCCTTTAATGTGATGAACAGGGATTAAAGGCTTATTTTGGGCAAAGGCAAGTCCTTTCGCCGCGGAAACTCCAACCAAAAGAGCGCCCACAAGCCCCGGGCCATAGGTTACGGCAAAGGCGTCGATATCGTCAAAAGTGAGCTTTGCCTCAGATAAGGCAAGGGAAACAACCTGATTGATGTTTTCAATATGAAGCCTTGACGCAATCTCAGGGACAACCCCGCCATAGCGCTTATGAGTTTCAATCTGAGTATTTATAATATTTGACAAAACATTAGTGCCGTTTTCAACAACCGCTGCCGCTGTTTCGTCACAAGAACTCTCTATTGCAAGAATTTTCATAACTTTTCACCTGCGCAAAAATAAATTCAATTATATTATACTTTAATGGGATAAATTTTGCAATACTTTTATTATTGCAAAATCCTGTATAATATGATATAATTTATCTAATGTGGAGGGCAGAGAAAATGGAAGATAAAATATACGGAAGAAACCCTGTTATAGAGGCGCTTTCAGGAGACAGGGAGATAGATAAAATATTTCTTCAGGATGGTTTAACCCACAGCCTTATTTCAAAAATAACGGCTATGGCAAAGGAGAAAAGAATTCCTTATAAGTTTGTTAACCGCAAGAAGCTTGACGAGCTGTCTGAAAACGGAAACCATCAGGGCGTGGTGGCTTTTGTGGCTATGCAAGCTTACGCTACCGTTGAAGATATTTTAGAGCGGGCAAAAGAAAAAGGAGAGCCTCCTTTTATTCTTATTGCCGACGGACTTTCTGACCCCCACAATTTAGGAAGTATTATAAGAACTGCCAACGCGGCGGGAATGCACGGGATAATTATCCCGAAAAACCGAAGCGTAAGCCTTAACGCCGTTGTGGCAAAGGTCAGCGCAGGGGCTATTGAGCATATCCCCGTTGCAAAGGTTGCAAATATTGCCCAGACTATTGAAAAGCTCAAAAAAGAGGGCGTATGGGTGGCAGGAACTGACCTTAGCGCAAGCGGTTATCATTATGACGCCGACCTTAAAGGCCCTCTTGCAATCGTTATAGGAAGCGAGGGCGAGGGCATCGGCAGACTTGTTAAAGAAAAATGCGACTTTTTAGTTAAAATCCCTATGATTGGAGAAATTGAATCCCTTAACGCCTCTGTTGCGGCAGGGGTGCTTATATACGAAGCTATAAGACAAAGGAGTTAATCTATGCTTGCAAAGGTTAAAAGCTCAGCGCTAAACGGAATTGACGGCTTTATCGTTGAGGTTGAGGTTGATATAACAAACGCTCTTCCCTCTTTTGAGATTGTAGGCCTTCCTGATGCGGCGGTTAAAGAGTCAAAGGAGCGAATCCGCTCTGCAATAAAAAATACAGGCCTTCATATGCCTGCTAAAAAAATTGTGGTAAACCTTGCCCCTGCAAGCGTGAAAAAAGCAGGAGCTTTATACGACCTGCCCATTTCTCTTGCTGTCCTTATGGCGTCAGACCAGATTAAAACTAAAAATATAGACGAATATATTCTTTTAGGCGAGCTTGCCTTAGACGGAAGTCTTCGGTCTATAAGAGGAATTCTCCCTATGGTAATTTCTGCTTACCAGAGCGGATATAAAAAGGTTATTCTCCCAAAAGGCAACGCCAAAGAGGCGGCAATAATTGAGGGAATGCAAGTTTTCGGAGCGGAAAATCTTCGTCAGGTGGCGGAGCATATTTCCGGGGAAAACCCAATTGAAAAAACAACAGTAAACAGTGCGGAGCTATTTGCGAAGCGAAACGAATATGACTTTGATTTTGCAGATGTAAAAGGTCTTGAAAGCATTAAGAGAGCCCTTTTAATCGCAGCGGCGGGCGGCCATAATGTTGCCCTTTCGGGCCCTCCCGGGTCAGGAAAGACTATGCTTGCCAAAAGGCTCCCTGGGATTCTCCCTGATTTGAGCTTTGAGGAGGCTTTGGAGGCAACAAAAATTCACAGTATTTCAGGCCTTCTTCCCGAAGATGTTCCGATGATAGTAAATCGTCCTTTCAGAAACCCTCATCATACGGTTTCTGCTGTGGGTCTTTCAGGTGGCGGAACAAACCCGAAACCTGGCGAGGTCAGCCTTGCCCATAACGGAGTTCTGTTTTTGGACGAGCTTCCTGAATTTCGCAGAGATGCTCTTGAAATTTTAAGACAGCCTCTTGAAGACAGGGAGATAACCATAACCCGAACAGGTGGAACAAATACATATCCTTGTAATTTTATGCTTGTTGCGGCATATAACCCGTGTCCCTGTGGGTATTTAGGGGATAAAAATCACGATTGCTTCTGCACAGAGGGGCAGATTTCAAAATATATGAGCCGTATAAGCGGTCCGCTTCTTGACAGAATTGATATTCTGGTTAAAGTTCCCGCCGTAAGCTTTGAAGAGCTTGAAGGGAAAAAGAGCGGAGAAACCTCGGCGCAGATAAGAGAAAGAGTTAACAAAGCGAGAAAAATTCAGCTTGAAAGATATAAGGGAACAAATATTTTCTCAAACAGCCAGCTTACTCCTGAGCTTATGGAAAAATACTGTGCGTTGGACAGCGCGGGAAGTAATATCTTAAAGTTCGCTTTTGAGAAAATGGGACTTTCGGGAAGAGCCTATAACCGAATTTTAAAGGTTGCAAGAACAATTGCCGACCTTGAAAATTCTGAGAGCATTCTTCCTGAGCATATAACAGAGGCGATTCAGTATCGAAACGCCGACACAGATAAGGTTTAGTTGAAAGGACTTTTGGAAAATGAGACTGCATATAGTTTTGGTTGAGCCTGAAATCCCCTCAAACACGGGAAATATTTCAAGGACCTGCTCAGTAATCGACGCGTCGCTCCACCTTGTTCATCCTCTCGGTTTTGACATAAGCGAGAAGGCTGTAAGACGGGCAGGGCTTGACTATTGGGACGACCTTGATTTGCACGAATATCAAAGCGTTAACGAGGTTTTTGAAAAATATCCCGAGGGCGACTTTTATTTCTGCACAACCAAAGGGAAAAAGACTCACAGCGAGATGGATTATAAAAATAACGGCGGACGGGATGTTTTTTTGGTTTTCGGCAAGGAAACAAAAGGTCTTCCCGAAAAACTGCTTAACGAACATATTGAAAAGTGCATAAGAATACCGATGCTTAAAGATAAAAGGTCACTTAACCTTTCAAATTCCGTTGCCATTATTGCATACGAGGTGCTTCGCCAGAGAGATTTTGAAAACTTGGAAAAAGAGGGCTTTTTGCCCGAAGTTTAGAGGATGGGATTTTATGTTTTTAGAAAAGGAAGAAATGAAATTTATAGTGCTTTATGCTTTAAAACAGTATAAAGCGCCAATGAAAAGCGAAACTTTTTATGACATTATAACCTGGGACAAGGATATAATGGGCTTTTTTGATGCTGCGGCGGCACTTTCCGAGCTTGACACAGGGGACTATGTTGAAAAGACTTTCTATCGCAACGAGGAATGCTATGCCCTGACTGAAAACGGGGCGAAAGCGTTAGAGCTTTTCGGCGAGAAATTCCCCAAAAGCATCCAGAATAAAATTGATGACGCAATCGGCAAATTAAGATATGACACCCTCGCTGACCCGAAAGCTGTCTATGCGGAAGTTCTTCCCGTTACCCATAAGGAATACGGTGTAAAGCTTAGTGTTATGGACGACCATAAGCCACTTATGGAGCTTTCTTTAAGGATCGGGGACAGAAAGGTTGCCGAAGATGTTGCAGAGAGCTTTAAGGAAAATTCAGATAAGATATATGAGGAAATTTTGAAGATTTGTATGCCTGAATAAAATATTTTGAAAAACCTCTTGCAAAATATAAAAAGGTGTGATATAATTACGAGGTTGAATAAGCGCCGGTAGCTCAGCTGGATAGAGTGTTTGGCTACGAACCAAAAGGTCGGGGGTTCGAATCCCTTCCGGCGTACCAAAAAACCGCACACGAAAGTGTGCGGTTTTTTACTTATTACTTATTCGCTCTTCACTATTCCCTAAAAACCTTGTCAATTTTGAAGTAATAGTGAATAAGGAAGAGGTAAGGTTGCTTTGCTTTCGAAAAGCTTATTTTTTTCTTGCAATTTATTCCCATATATGTTATACTGATTTTGCGACATAATTTAATACTATCCACGGATATACTACAAGTGTGTATTTTTTTACCCTTTGGTAAAAATGCATGCTCTATTTTCGCATACTTGTAGTTCGTGGAAATTGTGTCGCAGCAATTGGAGTTATGCATTTTTCAGTGCGTAGCTTCGACTACGCACTTTTTTGATTTATAAGGAGAATTAGATGTATGAAAAAAGTAATTATCTTATTATTTATAGTAATTTTTGTTGTTTCATTGGGTGGATGCAAGTCAAAAGATGAAAAATACAGTGAACTCTTTTCATTGGCACAGGAATATTTAACGGAGAACGATTTTGAAAGTTCAGCAAAATATTTTAATAAAGCAAAGAAATACAGCAATAATGATTTTTCTGAAGGTGTTAAGGATTTATTAAAGAATTATTGGGTTGATTATATATCTGGTGATTCTTTTGAAAAAAATGTTTTAAGCGGAAAGGCAGAAAAAGTTGTTGCAGAAATGAAAATGTGTTATTACGATTTTATTTCGGAAAGTGACGCAATGTATGAAGTGTTTTTGTCAAACATACATTATTTTAAAGCTATGGCGCTAATTAAAATTGATAGAGAGGAGAACATCACTACCGCCATTAAGGAATTAAGCTTGGTCTCTGAAAATGATGTTGAATATTATGATTTGGCACAGCAAGAATTGATGTATTTAGAAGAAGATAAGAATCGTCTTTATGTTAAATACTTGATGGATGTTGAAACGGATATAAAAAATAATAATGTGACACATGCCAAAGAAAATTTTAATAAACTTAAGAATGTTACTGATGATGACTACGAAGAACAAACGAATCAAATAAGTAAAAAAATTCAAGAGCTTGAGAATCAAGAAAGATTAAAGAAAGAAAAATCTGAAAAAAAGAAGAAGAATATGCATTTAGCTGAGCAAGGCGCCATGAAAGTGGATAATTTGGTTGCTGGAACTTTTTTGGCAGATAATTTTCAGGAAATAATATCAGCTAGTTGTATTGGATATCTATTAAACGAAGATATTTATTTTATTTACATAAGACATATCTCTAGTTCGTTCGCAAGTATTCATGGAACACGTGCAGAGAATAGTATCATTGCGATTATGTTAGACGAGATTGATAATAAAATATACTATGAATTATGTGGATGGGAGTCACAGGCTTATGATAGAACTACTAAAGAACTGTTTATTCAACTCCCGTCAATAATAGATGCTATGAGCAAAGATGGAGGTTGGATATTTGACACAACAGTATTTCCAGATGATTTGTCTTTTGATTATACGGAATATGCGAATAAATATATGGAATAATAAAATGAATAGATGTTTTGTGAAATTTAGGCATAAAGGCCTACTGTGAAATATCTGCATCCAAACCATTCGGCTCTTTCAAAAAAACCGCACACGAAAGTGTGCGGTTTTTTGCTTTTTTATCTTGGTTTAATTTCGTCTGTTCTGCCTAAAATGTAATCAACAGAGGTTTTATATAAATCTGCAAGCTTTATCAGCATTGAAACAGGTATTTCACGCAACCCTCTTTCATATCGAGCATAAACCTGTCGGTTACACAAAAGATAATCAGCAACTTGCTTTTGTGTAAAATCGTTATCTATTCGCAAATCATATAATCTCTTGAAAAACATTAAAATCACCTCTTGATTTTATAAAAAGGTTAGGCGTTTGCCTAACCTTTTCTTTCTAATAATTTAACATCGGTTGCGTAAAGGACGGGGCCTTTGTCGCCGTATTCAGGGCAGAAGCGGTAGTCCACAACTGCGGTAATTTGGATTTTATCATAATCCCGAAGGCTTTCGCCCCCCTCTTCCCATCGGCAGGCATATCCTAAAAAGGCTATGTCGTCTTCACAACAGGTCATAACATGTTTCCCTGGAACAAACCAGAACTGTCTGAACTTTTTCGGCTTTGCAACAAGTCCCTCAAAAGAGATTTTCTTCCCCTTATATCTTTCGGGGTTTTCCATAACATCGATATACCAGATTGTATAGCTGTCGTCGTCAAGCTCGATTATCTCGTCGTTTAATGAATACGGAAGTTCGTCCTCAAAAGTAAGGTCAATTAGTCCCTTATCGTCAGAATACATAATCTCTGCGTCGGGATTAACAGTCTTAACCCTTGTGCGAAGCTGAGCGAAATTTGTGTTTTCTCTATCGCAACGGTTAAAAACAACGGTAGCGGAGCTTTGGAAAAGCTCGAAGAAAATGTTTCGCATATTGTTATAGTATCCATCAAAAGTGGTGGCGTCAATCAGAGTAAGCTGTTCAGCATACCGCCAATCTTTTGGCAGGCGCAAATCATAAAGGGCGTCCATTCCCCACATACAGTTAAACTCAATAATAACTCTGTCGGGGTTATACTGCTTACGAAGATTTGACAAAAGGCTTTCGGTTAAAAAGTCTTTTCCGTCAACTCTATAAACAAAAAGATTTTTCTGCTCTTTTGGCTCTATCTCGCCCTCTTCGCAAAGGATAAGGAGAGTTCTGCTCTTTTTAACCTCAGGGTCGGAGAGGATTGCATTATTTATAAAGGAGGTTTTTCCGCTTTCCAAAAACCCGTTTATTAAAAATACGGGAACTGCATATTTCATTTTTTATGCCTCCTTAAATCTCAAAAAGCTTTGAAAGAGCGTCCTCTTTAAGCTCAGCGCCGATAACGCAAATTCTTCCTGTGTAGTCAGCACCGCTTTCTCTGATTTCAGTTTCCTCAGGAACAAAATCAAAAGCCAGCCAGCCGTCTTCGCCCTTAACAATTCCCTTAGCACGAAGAATTGTGCCGTAGTCTCCGCTGTCCAAAGCCTTTAAGATGCCTTCAAGAGCGGACTTTGAGAAGGATTTCGGAGTTTCAATTCCCCAGGAAGAGAATGCTTCGTCTGCGTGGTGGCCGAGATGATGCTCGTGGCAACCACAATCGCAATGTTCGTCATGCTCGTGATGGTGCTCATGATGATGGTCGTGGCATCCGCAGTCGCAATCTTCGTCGTGTTCGTGGTGATGCTCATGATGGTGTTCGTGGCATCCGCAATCGCAATGTTCGTCGTGTTCGTGATGATGGTGCTCATGATGATGCTCGTGGCAACCACAATCACAATGTTCGTCGTGCTCGTGATGATGTTCATGATGAGCGTGGTGGAGCATCTCCTCTAACAGTTCCTCTCCGCCCTTTATGGCTGAGAGGATGTTTTCTTTTTTAAGCTCATTAAGAGGAGTGGTTATAACAGAAGCGTCAGGGTTTATGCCTTTTAAAATTTCAAGGCTTTCTGAAAGCTTGTCCTCTGTGATTTTATCCATTCTTGTCATTAAAAGACAAGTTGCATTTTCAATCTGGTTATTATAAAACTCGCCAAAGTTTTTGGAATACATCTTGCATTTTGTTCCGTCAACAACGGTTATGGCAGAGTCCAAAACCATTTCCTCATCATCAAGGTTTTCAATTGCCCCCAAAACATCGGAAAGCTTGCCAACGCCTGTTGGCTCAATAATAATTCTTTCAGGACGGTAGGTTTCTTTAAGCTCCTTTAAGGATGCGCCGAAATCTCCCACCAGAGAACAGCAGATACAGCCCGAATTCATTTCCTTGATTTCAATCCCTGCATTCTTTAAAAATCCGCCGTCAATGCCGATTTCTCCGAATTCGTTTTCAATAAGGGCGATTTTTTCGCCTGCATAAACTTCTTCTATAAGCTTTTTAATGAGAGTGGTTTTTCCTGCCCCTAAAAAGCCTGATACAACTGTGATTTTAACCATTTTTGCCTCCATTAAGATTTTAAAAGTTCTATTGCAATTTCTAAGTTTTTATCCGCCAAAGCCTTGGAATCCTTGCGGATTTTTTCAAGGCTCTCCTTTAAAGAGTCTCGGCTTTCAAGCATATTATCAATTAAAGGAATGAGGTTTTCCTCATTTACTTTATTTACGGGGACAAAATATTTTTGCCCCATATATTCCATCATATTATTGATTTTCGGGTCATAGTCAAGGCCCACAACACTTACCCCTGCGCATGCGGCATAGATAAGGATATGAAGTCGCATACCGAGGACGAACTCACTTCCGTTAACAACCCCTAAAACATCTTTAAGAGAGGAAGATTTCCCTAAAACAAATGACGGGCAAGAGGTTTTGCCTTTAATTATCTGGCAGATTTCTGCGTCCTGACTCTGCTGCATAGGAACAAAAATCGGAACATACCCGTATTTTTTATAAACATAATCGCAGGTTTTTGCAATTGTTTCTTCAAAGCCGTCAGAGAGGTCGTTCCAGCTTCGGACGGACACGCAGAAATATTTCTGGCCTTTTTCAAGACCCATAACAGAAAGTCTGTCCCAGGCCCAGGAGAAATTCTTTTCGGAAAGGGAGAAAACCGCATCCGCTGTAACGGAGGTGTTTTCGTTTTTAACTCCGATTTCTAAAAGAGTGTCAAGGGATTTGGGGTCTCTTAAAGTGATTTTATCAACCTTGTTTAAGATTTTTGCAATCTGGGGATAGGATTTCTCGTTTAAAACAGGGCCTATTCCGTTGCCGTATAGCATAGTTTTAAGATTTAAAAGCTGTGCAAGGCGGATAATAAAAAGGTAATAAGCAAGAGATTTTTCCGAGGTAACATCCTGAATTAAGCTTCCGCCCCCGCTTATAAGAAGCGAGGACTGTCTCATTTTTTTAATAATTTTGAAGATGTTAAGTCGGTTTATAGAGTCCACTCCGTAAACTCGCCGTGTCTCGGACGGATTCTTGGAAAGGACGGTTATGCGGATTTTCGGGGAAAGAGCTTTAAGCCCGTCAACAATAGCTTTAAGACTGGCGTCGTCTCCGCTGTTTTTAAAGCCATAATACCCCGAAATAACAACATCGTTTTCAATTTTTCTTCCGTAAGGAAGAGAATATTTTCCGATTTCATCTGGCGAATATGCCCGAACCTCGTTTATCTTTTCCCCTGTCAGAACAGAGGTATACATTTTAAGGGCATCCTCCGCCATAGTGTCAACAGAATAGTTTGACTTGATAACTTCCCTTGAATATTTTCCAAGCTCTTCAAGGTCACGAGATAAGAAAAGCTCCTCAATGTCTTTTAAAAGTCTTTCGGGGGTGGATTCTTCGCACCCGCGGCAACAGAAGTTTGTGTCGATGGAAACCTGCAATTTGCTCTCATCGAAAATACCGATATAGCCCTCATTTCCTGCGATAATCGCAGGTTTTTCCGCCGCCATAGCTTCAAGAGCAGCACGGCTTACTCCAACAAAAACATCTCCGCTTGCGACGAATTTATTAATGTCGGTCCTTGCCCCTGGGGTAATAATAACTTTTCCGCTCATTTTGCGGTTTGCCGCCTTGGCCTCTGCGGAAATTGCGTTATAATCATTTCCTCCGCCAACAATTACAATTTCAAGGTCAGGGAACTTTTTATAAAGCTCAGGAGCAATCTCAATGAGATGATGAGCCACAAGGCTGCGGTCTGTATCCATTCGGCTGACATAAACAATTCTTCTTTTATTCTCTCCAAGAGAAAATTCTCTCTTAACAGAGGAAAAGTCAGTGTCCTTGGAAAACTTTTCCGTATCAATTCCGTTAATGGTGGTAAGGATGTTTTCCTCGTTTATGCCGTAACTGTCCACCAGATATTTTTTGATGTCATCGCTTACTGAAAGGCTTCTCTGGCCCCAATCAGAGAGATAGTTAAAGGGGAAAGAAGCGTTAAAAACCCAATGGGCAGTAGTAACAAAGGGGAAGTGCATGGTTTTATGAAGCTTTCCGCATATAAAAGACGGAATTCTCGCGTGACCGTGAACTATGTCAAAGTTATATTTCTTTATGAGTTTTTTGAGAAGGCGGAAAGATTTAAACATGGAAGCAGGATTTTTTCGGTTTAAGGGAATGTTAAAATGTTTTATTCCTGCCTCGGAAAGCTCTTTTTCGTAAGCTCCTCCCGAAGACGCAACATAAACCTCTGCCCCTTTTCTGGAAAGGGCCTTGGAAAGCTCAACAATATGAGTTTCCGCACCGCCTATGTCAAGCTGCATAGTGGTCATAAGTATCCGCATCTTAAAGCCTCCTTCAAAATTTATTATCTTAAATTAGTTTAGCATAAAAATTAAAAAATGTCCACTTATATATTGTAAATTTTTCAGACAAATGTTAAAATGAGAGAAGAGGTGGTATAATTGGAAATCAAGATTATGCATTGCGCCGATGTTCATATAGGGGCACAAGGCGGAGTAAGAAAAAACACAAAGCTTAAAAAAGAGGTTCTCGGAACTTTTTTAAGAGTGGTTTCTCTGGCTCAGGAGAAGGGGGCAGACCTTCTTTTGATTGCAGGGGATTTGTTTGATAGCCATAACATCTCAGGGGATATTTTAGAGGAAATCGCTCAGGCTTTTTCCGCATTTTCGGGACGAGTTTTTATATCACCGGGCAACCACGATTTCTGGGGAGAAAACACCTTCTGGACAAGCTGGGCGCTCCCTGAAAATGTAACTGTTTTTAAAAGCAGTCAAGAGGATATTTTCATTCCTGAATTATCTGTAAAGGTTTTTGGCGGTGCTTTTGAGGGCGTTTACAGAGAGGATAATATTTTAAAGGGCGTTTCAGCTGATGATGACACCATAAATATCGCCGTAGTTCACGGAGACTTAGGGGCAGGAGGCCCATATTCTCCCATAACCACCGAAGATATAAGGAACAGCAATATGGATTATATTGCCTTGGGGCATATACATAAAAGAACGGAAATTTTAAAGGAAGGCAAGACTTTCTATGCCTACTGCGGATGCCCTCAGGGACAGGGCTTTGACGAAACGGGAGAAAAGGGTGTCTATTTCGGCACTGTTGGAAAAGGTAAGGCTGAGATGGAATTTATCCCTGTTTGCAGGAGAAGATTTATTGAAGAAAGCGTTGATATATCCTCGGCGAAAAACAAGCGGGAAATCACGGAAATTGTCCTTAATTATATAAAGGAAAAGTATGGGGAAGACGGAGCAGAGTGGTTTTATAAGATTAATTTAATTGGCGAAACAGGAATTGCGTTTTCCACAGGGGAAATATCTGAAAGACTTGAAGAGGAATTGAATTTTGCAAAGGTTAAGAACAAAACAAAGGCGCCGAGAAAGGCTCTTGGTGAACTTGCAGAAGAAAACTCCGTAAGAGGAATTTTCGTCCGCAAGATGCTTGAAAGAGAGGCAAGGGGCGAGGATGTTTCCGAGGCTCTTAGAATTGGTCTTTGCGCATTTTCCGAGGGGGTGACCTTTGATGAAGATTAAAAGAGTTGAAATTGCATCCTTTGGTAAGTTCAAAAACTTCTCAATGGATTTTGGCAGCGGATTTAACATTATATTTGGTAAAAACGAAGACGGAAAATCAACCATAATGGCATTTATTCTTCTTATGCTCTATGGAAATGCGGGCAAAAGCTCTCAAAAGGATTTAACCCAGAATTTAAGAAAGAAATATCTCCCTTGGACAGGCGAAAAGATGGCAGGAGATTTGGAAATAGAGCATAAAGGGAGATTATATCGTATCCACAAGGACTTTCGCTCAACCTCCAAAACCGATTTGGTTACGGTAACAGATATAGAAACAGGGGAGAAGATAAGTCTTCCTCCTGACACAGAGGTCGGAAAATATTTC
This sequence comes from Clostridia bacterium, assembly GCA_045578465.1. Lineage (GTDB taxonomy): Bacteria > Bacillota > Clostridia > Monoglobales > Monoglobaceae > SIG454. The sequence goes on from JAZNKJ010000005.1 coordinate 31,924, forward strand.
TTGGGAATAGACCTTACGGGCTTTGAGAAAAGTATTTTTTCCGCAACCTCAAAAAGCTTTGCAGGGGAAGAAAGCGGAGACATCTCCGTCCGTCTTTCAAACCTCTCACAGACAGGGGACGAAAGCATCTCTCCGAAAGAGGCGAAAGAGAGAATTGAATCTGCTATGGACGACCTTGTTAAAAAGAGGGCCAAGGGCAGACTGACTCTTATTGAAGAGGCTTCCCGAAATCTCATAGAAGAAATCGAACAAGCAGAAACAAGGGAAGAGTGCCGAAACGAATTAAAGGCAGAATACAAGAAGGTCGAAGAAGAGCTTGGCTTGCTCTTGGAAAAGGCTCAAAAGGGCAGACAGTTTCTCAAAAACCAGGAAAAGAGAACAAGGGCGAAGATTTATGAGGCTCTTGCAAGGCTCTATGAGGCTGTAAAAATTAAGGGACAAGAGCTTGATGGCCTTTTAAAAGGAGACAATGTTGACGCCTTCTTGGCGCAGGGAGAAAAGCTTAGAGAAGATTATGATGTTTCCCTTCGTAAGCTTAAAGAAACAGACGGAGGGGAAAACGCCAAAACAGTTTCCGAAGAGGATATGAAAGAGTATTTTGTTCTCAAAGAGGCAATAATTCGGTCCGAAAGTAAGGATGGGGCGTGGAAAGCTATCCTTGCAGGTGTTTTCGGAATTCTGGCAATAGCTGTTGCGGCTTTCGGAAAAGGTCTTTTAAAAGCCTTGCTTATCCCTGCTCTTGGGGTTTTTGTGGCGTCAGGGGTTTTCTTCCTTATTATATTCTTAAAGGATAAAAAGACAGGACAAAAGAAAGCCGAAGCCGAAAAAGCTTTTAAGGAGTTTTTAAAGAGCAAAGGCTGCACAGAGGCGGCAGAGTTTGAAAAGGCATATCGAAAGGGTATTGAACTTTCCGCCAAAAGAGAAATCTATGATCGGGCAAAAAAGGACTTTGATGAGAAAGAAAAAAGCTTCATATTATATATAGGGAAATATGAAAGCGTTTCAACATCCCATGAGGCAAGCGCCTTTTTGGAAAGAGTAAAGGAGAAAAACGCCGAAAAAGTCCGTCTTGAAAAAGAGGCAAAGACTTATGGCGAAAATTATGGCGTACCGGAAGGGGACAGCGACAAGCTTCTTTCTATTGCTGAAAGATTAAGGGAAGAAGCTCCCGAGGAAACTGAAAGGATTGACATGGAGGCAATTGAAAGGGAAATCCGAAAAAACAACGAGCGCCTTCTTGAAATAAAAGGACTTCTGGGGGCAGAGGGAGCAAACATTGAAACTCTTAAAAAAGAGCTTGCCCAAAACCTTGAAAAAGAAAAGGAAATGCGCGCTTATTATGAAAGCCTTTCTCTTGCGGCAGAAGTTTTAGCCGAAGCGGAAGACGAGATGAGAAGATTTTTCGCGCCGAAGCTTAATGAAAGAGCGTCGGTAATTTTAAGCGAGCTTACAGACGGTAAATATCAGAAACTCAGCACTGACAAAGAATATGAGGTTGAGATTAAGTCGGAAGATACGGCGGGATACAGAAACTGGCAGTATTTAAGCCGTGGCACAATGGCGCAAAGCTATCTGGCCCTGAGAATCGCTCTTTGCGAAATGCTTTCAGAGGATGAGCAGATTCCTCTCCTTTTAGATGATGTCTTAAACGAATATGACGAAATAAGAGAAAAGAAAACAATGGCCTTTTTGGATAACTATGCAAAAGCAGGGCACCAGATAATTCTTTTCGGTTGTCGGGATATAAAAGGCTATGAAGACAGAACAAAAAGGATGAGCTAGAAGCGTAAAATGGCGTAAAATGGCGCATTATAAAGCCATAAAAAAATATAAAAATTTATACTTGACAAGAGAGATAGGGTATGTTATAATTAATAAGCAAAATAATAGGCAAGTATGGATTCTATTTGAAATTGGAGGAAGATTAAAATGAAAAAAATAGTATCTCTTTTAATTGCGGTTATGATGATTTCAACCGTAGCATTCGGTGCTGCTATAGACAGCGCAACAACAGACTATAATACAATAACTGTAAATTATTCCGGACTTAACAGCGCTCAGGCGACTATTATAGCTTACCAGATTGGTAGCGAAGCTGGCATGCCTGAGTATGATGTAGAAAACCACACAATGGTTGGTATCGATCAGGCTGCAGCTACAGGAACTACAGGTAAATTTGAAATCAGACTTGGCAATCCTGACTACACAGGTGCTGTTATTGTTGCAGTTGGTGGCGATAGCAATCCTGCAAGATACAGAATTGAAGTTGTTGGCGGTGTTCCGGAGTCTATTGAAACACCAATTAACTGTGAAAAAGGAACAATCACTCTTCAGAGTGGAAGCGAATTGAACATTGGCCACTTAAAGCTCCGCGAAGCATATGTAAGCAATGTTTCAGGCGGAACTATCAAATATGTGAACAATGGCACAGAAGTTGACTTAAACGGTACCATGTATTTCGATGAAAGCGGTACCATTAATTCTGCTGTTGAGAACACACCTGTAACCCTTACACTTAATGAAGGGGCAACAAAAACAGTTGGCTTTATCTGGAATGATTCTACTGTATCAGCTGGTGATTACTACTATGCTATACAAGGTTCAACTTCTGCAGATGGAAAATTTACTATCGCAGATGGTCTTAACGGAAACTTCAGATTTGCTGTTGCTGTAACAAATGTTCCAGCAGAAGAAGCACTTACTCTTTCTGTAAGAGAATAATCTTTTCTCATTAAAATTTAGAATCTTTATAAGAAGGTTTTCCATAGCGGAAAGCCTTCTTTTGTTTTGCGGAAAAGCAGGTGCATATATCAGAAGGAGAGAGGAAGAACACAGCACACTACAAATTGTGCCGAAAAATCAATAAATTTTCTATATATAGTGCTTGACAAAACTAATAAAAAATGGTAAAATAAAGTGCTTTATGTTTAAGTGTTGTACTATGTCCATTTGCAGTTTTTAAATTTTGCAAAAGTATATTTTTAGTAAAATGGGAGCAAAAATAAATGGAAAGACTTAAAGGTAAAAATTTTCTTGCAGGGCTTAAACAGTCCCAGAAAGCAATCCTCTCAGGTAAGGCGGTTTTAGCTTATATAGCAGAGGATGCAGATGACCATATAAAGCTTCCCCTTGTCGCTCTTTGCGAAAAGGAAAAAGTTGAGGTTTTATATGTAAGCACCATGAAGGAACTTTCTAAGGCGTGCCACATAGAAGTTCCGACGGCGGTGGCGGTTATCTTAAAGCAGGAAAACTAACTTTGTTAAAACCGGGGCTTCCCGATTTTATATAAATCTAAACAACAGGGGGTGAACAATAAGTGCCAACATTTAACCAACTTGTTAAGAAGGGTAGAGCAACAGCAGAAAAGAAGTCAACAGCTCCAGCTCTCTTAAAGGGTTTTAACACCATTAAGAAGAGACCTACAGACCAGAATTCTCCACAGAAGAGAGGGGTTTGTACATCTGTTAGAACAATGACTCCTAAAAAGCCTAACTCAGCTCTTCGAAAGGTTGCCAGAGTAAGACTTACTAACGGTATTGAAGTTTCTGCTTATATCCCAGGTGTGGGACATAACCTTCAGGAACACAGTGTTGTTATGATAAGAGGCGGAAGAGTTAAGGACCTCCCGGGTGTGCGTTATCATATCATCCGCGGAACACTTGATACTGCCGGCGTTGCTAAGCGTAACCAGTCAAGATCTAAGTACGGTGCTAAGAGACCGAAGGATGCTAAATAATCCTTGAAATCTTAAAAATTTTTAGAAAATCAGTATAGTGCGTATATTACTATTTTATATATATCGAAGCGAACATAGCGTTCCCACTGATGAGTGATAGTAGATACAGCGCTAGCAGTACCAGATAGGTATTGAGTACCTTGTGGGTATTTAACCACTAAGAAATGGAGGGAAGATAAGTGCCAAGAAAAGGACATATTGCACGCCGTGACGTGTTACCTGATCCACTTTACAACAGTAAGACTGTTACTCGTCTTATCAATAACATTATGTTAGATGGCAAGAAGGGCGTTGCCCAGGCTATCGTATATGATGCTTTTGATATCATTAAGGAAAAAACAGGCAAAGACCCAGTTGAGGTTTTTGAGGAAGCTATGAACGCTGTTATGCCTGTTCTCGAAGTTAAAGCAAGACGAGTAGGCGGTGCTAACTATCAGGTTCCGATCGAAGTTCGTGCTGAAAGAAGAGAAACACTTGGTCTCCGCTGGATTACTCTTTATTCTCGTCAGAGAAATGAGAGAACAATGGCTGAAAGACTTGCGAACGAACTTATGGACGCAATCAACAGCACAGGCGGTGCATTCAAGAAAAAAGAAGACACACACAAAATGGCAGAAGCGAATAAGGCATTCGCTCACTTCCGTTGGTAATTTTGCTTCGAAATTCGCTTCATCTTTGGCGGAGTTGCTCAATGTGAAAATGCTCGTCGTATCATCATACGACTGTGCTTTTCATCATCTCGCATCCACCAAATCTAAAGCAAATTTCTTTGCAAAAGCTTGCGTTGAAGTTTGCCAAATCTAAGGCAATTTTTTTCGTAAAATAACGGAGACATTTTTAGACATTGCGGATTTTCCGCGTAACGATATTAAGTAGTTCTTTGGGCTACTTTGAAAGGAGAAAATTATGGGTAGAGAGTTCTCATTGGAAAGAACAAGAAATATCGGTATCATGGCTCACATCGATGCTGGTAAAACTACAACAACCGAAAGAATTCTGTATTACACAGGTGTAAATCATAAAATCGGTGAAACCCATGAAGGTTCTGCAACCATGGACTGGATGGCTCAGGAACAGGAGCGTGGTATTACAATTACTTCTGCTGCAACAACTTGTTTCTGGCAGCCTGCTGAAGGCCCATTCAAAGGCATTAAGCACAGAATTAACATAATCGACACACCAGGTCACGTTGACTTTACAGTTGAAGTTCAGAGATCACTCCGTGTTCTCGACGGCTCTGTAACAGTTATGTGTGCTAAGGGCGGTGTTGAACCACAGTCTGAAACTGTATGGCGTCAGGCTGACGATTATAAAGTTCCCCGTATGATCTATGTAAACAAGATGGATATTATGGGTGCGGACTTCTATAATGTTGTTAATATGATTCATGAGAGACTTCATGCAAATGGTGTTCCGATTCAGCTCCCTATCGGTTCTGAAGACAGCTTTATAGGTATTATCGACCTTATGAATATGGAAGCTGAAGTTTATGAAGATGAACTCGGCCAGAAGTATCACAAGGAAGAAATCCCTGCTGATATGAAAGAAAAGGCTGAAGAATACCGTCAGCAGATGGTTGAAGCTATCTGCGAAACAGACGAAGCGTTAATGGAAAAATTCTTCGACGGCGAAGAAATCTCCGTTGCTGAGCTAAAAAAGGCTTTAAGAAAAGCTACAATAAACAACGAAATCGTACCTGTTCTTTGCGGAACTTCTTACAGAAACAAGGGTGTTCAGCTCTTACTTGATGCTATCATTGAGTATATGCCAAACCCAACAGATGTTCCAAACATTCAGGGTGTTAACCCTGACACAGATGAAGCGGACGAAAGACCATCATCAGACGATGCTCCTTTTGCAGCTCTTGCATTCAAGATTGCAACAGACCCATTCGTTGGTAAGATTTGCTTCTTCCGTGTATATTCCGGTACACTCGCTAAGGGTTCTTATGTTCTTAACTCTTGCAAAGGTAAGAGAGAAAGAATGGGTAGAATTCTTCAGATGCACGCTAACCACAGAGAAGACCTTGACATCGTATATTCCGGTGATATTGCGGCAGCAGTTGGTCTTCAAAACACAACAACAGGTGAAACCCTTTGTGATGAAAAGGCTCCAATTATCCTTGAATCAATGGTATTCCCTGAACCGGTTATCCGTGTTGCTATTGAACCAAAAACTAAGGTAGGTCAGGAAAAGATGGGTATCGCTCTTGCAAAGCTTGCAGAAGAAGACCCAACCTTTAAGACTTATACAGATGAAGAAACAGGACAGACAATCATCGCCGGTATGGGTGAGCTTCACCTTGAAATCATCGTTGACCGTCTTCTCCGTGAATTTAAGGTAGAAGCAAATGTTGGTCAGCCTCAGGTTTCTTACCGTGAAGCATTCAGAAATCCTGTTAATGTTGAGCATAAGTACGCTCGTCAGTCTGGTGGTAAAGGTCAGTACGGTCATGTACTCGTTAAGTTTGAGCCACTTGAAGAAGGACAGGGCTATGTATTTGAAAACGCTGTTGTGGGCGGTGCTATTCCGAAGGAATACATCCCTGCTGTTGACCAGGGTATTCAGAGCGCTATGCTTAACGGTGTACTTGCAGGTTATAATGTTGTTGACCTTAAAGCAACACTTTATGACGGTTCTTACCACGAAGTCGACTCATCTGAAATGGCGTTTAAGATTGCTGCTTCTATGGCATTTAAAGACGCTATGAGAAAGTCTGACCCTGTATTAAAAGAACCTATTATGCTTGTAAATGTTATCACTCCTGATGATTACCTCGGCTTCGTAATCGGCGACCTCAGTTCAAGAAGAGGTATGATTAAGAGCCAGGAATCAAGAAGCGGTGGCGTTACACAGGTAACAGCAAATGTTCCACTTTCTGAAATGTTCGGTTATGCAACTGTTCTTAGAAGCGGAACACAGGGCCGTGGCCAGTACACTATGGAACCTTCACATTACAGCGAAGTTCCAAGAAACATTCAGGAGAAGATTATCAGCGAAAGAGCAAAGAAAGAAGACTAATCTTTGTCTTTTTGGCAAAATCTTTATAAATTTTTATAAAAACTCTTGAAAACTATTGAAAAACATAGTAAAATTATATGGAAGGGTTTTCCCCGACAATAAGTAAATTAATTAAAAGTTAAATATAAGGAGGAATTTCAAAATGGCAAAAGCTAAATATGAAAGAACCAAACCACATGTAAACATTGGTACTATTGGTCACGTTGACCATGGTAAAACAACTCTTACTGCTGCTATAACAAAGGTACTTGCTATGGACGGTAAGGCTCAGTACGAAGCTTACGATATGATCGATAAGGCTCCGGAAGAAAGAGAAAGAGGTATCACAATCTCTACAGCTCACGTTGAATACGAAACAGAAACAAGACACTACGCTCACGTTGACTGCCCAGGACATGCTGACTACGTTAAGAACATGATCACTGGTGCTGCTCAGATGGACGGCGCTATCTTAGTTGTTTCTTCTGCTGACGGCCCAATGCCACAGACAAGAGAACACATTCTTCTCTCCCGTCAGGTTGGCGTTCCTTATATCGTAGTATTTATGAATAAGGTTGACCAGGTAGACGATCCTGAACTTCTTGAACTCGTTGAAATGGAAATCAGAGAACTTCTCTCTGAATACGAATTCCCGGGTGACGATATTCCGATCGTTAAGGGTAGCGGTCTTCAGGTTCTTGAAAGCTCTTCAACAGATCCTAACGCTCCTGAATATGCTTGTATCCACGAACTTATGTCTGAAGTTGACAGATACATCCCAACACCAGAAAGAAAGAGCGATCTTCCTTTCTTAATGCCAGTCGAAGACGTATTCTCTATCACAGGCCGTGGTACAGTTGCTACAGGTAGAGTTGAAAGAGGTACACT
>JAZNKJ010000006.1:0-67423 GCA_045578465.1 Clostridia bacterium
AAATAAGAATGAACAAATAATCTAAAAAGGAGCAGACAATATGAATACAATTGCACTTATCCTGGTAATTATAGGTGCCATAAATTGGGGCAGCATCGGGATTTTCGGTTTCGACATTGTTGCCGCTTTATTTGGCGTACAGATGGCAGTCCTCAGCCGTATAATTTTTACAATCGTAGGACTTGCAGGTCTTTGGTCAATTTCTTTCTTCTTTAAAGAAAGACCAATTATTGAAAGCAAAAATTCACATCATTAAAAAATGATACCCTTTCGATTTCTCGAAAGGGTATTATTTTATTGCATATTGTGGAGGCCTTCATAGGCCCTTGCCATATATTCAAATTTTATGGCGTTATCTTCTTTGTCTTTATCTTTCTCCTCATAGAGAATCTGGGTCAGATAATAATAGGTCGTATCTTCGTCAAGTCCAAGGGCTTTCTTGGCATTCTCCCCAAGGGCGAGAGAATAGTTTTCGTCCCAGATTTCAGTTGGGGAAACATCTTTTACAATGTAATCAAAAACAGATTGGTCAAGGATATACACCTTTCTTGTTTCTGTGCTAAGCTCACCTATAAGCTTTGCACAGCTTCCCTGAATTTCGTCATATCTGGAAGTGTCGCGGAAAGGAATCTCTGTTAAAATAACCTCCGCAAAAAGCTCTTTATTTTTTTCAAAAGCAAATTTTTCAACCGTCTCTTTTATAGGAGCTTTCATCTCTTCCGCCATATAAGCATCCGCAAAAACCATAACTTCAAGGTCAGGCTTTGGCTCATTTACCTTTTGATAAACGGTTGTGCCCACTACCAAAACAATCAAAAGCACCGCAATAACATAGTATTTGTAATATCCCCAGAAATATTTTACTTTTTCTTTGAAAGGCAGTGCCTTAACATTCTCTTTTGCTTTTTGTCTGTCTTTATCCATTTTCTTCACCACTTTTAAACTTTTTATTAAGTATAACATAACGCCTCGAAAATTTCAAGGCGTTATACTTTTTTATTTAGTTTTGCTTATAAACTTTTTCGATAACTTCCTGAGACTTAATTGCATCCTCGGCAGATACAGGAATTTCGATTTTACCAAGTATTGCATCGCCGAAGCCCTCAATTTCCTTGGTATACATATTGCCGAATTCAACCTCAACAGGAAGCGGCTCAATTGTCGCGCGGTTCTGCGCCGCATCATATCCGCCGCTCTCTCCTGAGCAGAGGACTTCAAGTTCTCCGCCCTCAACCTGAGAGATTGTTCCCTGAGCAAAGATGCTTCCCTTTGTTCCGTAAAGCTCTAATTTACACTTTGCGGCAGCATCAGGGATATTGAAGTTTGCATCAACATAGGCAATCGCCCCGTTTTCAAGACGCATAACAAGACCGCCTGCATCCTCAACGCTGTAATCAAAAATCTGATTGCCCATAAGACCTTTAACCTCTTTAACTTCGAGGCCTGTTATATGTCTTATAAGGTCAACACAGTGAACACCCATATCCATAAGTGCTCCACCGCCGGAAAGCTTTATATCCTGACGCCAGCAGTTATCCATTTTAGGATACCAGCAGGTAAGCTGTGCTCTTGCTGAAACGATTTCACCGATTTTACCCTCAGAAACGATTTTCTTCATTTCCTGATGATAAGCGTGGAATCTCATCATAAATCCAACGCCAAGCTTTACGCCCTCTTTTTCGCAAACCTTTGCAATTTTTTCTGCTTCTTTAACGCTCATACCAACAGGTTTTTCAATAAGGATATGCTTTTTTGCTTTTGCCGCAGCGAATGCCTGCTCCTTATGACAGAAAACAGGAGATGCGATATAAACTGCGTCAATTTCCTCAATTGCAAGCAATTCTTCATAATTATCAAAGGCATATTTTGCATTATATTTTTCCTTGCAAGCCTGAGCCGCTGCCATGTTTGTATCCATAACAGCAACAAGCTCTGCATTTTTTGCAAGCATCATTCCGGGAAGTGTTCTTCTGTCCGCAATTCCGCCGCAACCGATTACGCCCCATTTAATTTTCATTTACAGTTTCCTCCAAATTACTTATTTTTTCTGTATTCCTCAAGTTTGTCAACATAAGCCACGAGATTATCTATGATTTCATTACAGATTTTTTCTCCAAGCTCTTTTGTTGCCTGCTCGGGAAGACCCATAACTCCAACCTCAATCTCGTCTCTTTGACCAACTGTTTCAACGATGAATGGACTTTCAAGAGGTTTTGTTCTCTTTTCAAACCAATCCTGGTCTGTTCTCATCATTTTAGCGTAATATTCTTCGTCCTGCACGATTTCGTCCCCGACAAGCTCAGGTGCCCAATACATCATAAGAGCAGTTTCCATCATACCTGCGTGGAAGTCGTGTTCAGGCTCTAAAGAAAAACCAGAGAGCCAGGTTGGAGATAAATTCCAGGCTTCAACCAGGGAGAGAGTTATTTTTTCAGAAAGAGATTTATCTCTTCTTAAAATCATCTGCAAGCTGTTTTTAAGAGCATTGATGTTGTCTGTTCCTGCATGGCCCAGTAAAACAATAATGTTCTCAAAACCCATACGGGCAAATTCAGAAACGATTTCTGAAATATAAAGACCGAAGGTGTTAGGGCTTACATTTACTGTTCCCAGAAGCTCGCCACCTGAGAAACAATAGTTAACAGATGGAGCAATAACAGCGTTAAGTCTGTCTCCAGCTAAAACTGTTGGCATTGTTGAATTTAAAATATCAGTAGATAAAGGAAGATGATATCCGTGCTGCTCAACAACCCCTGTTGGGATAATAACTGTTTTTGTCTTTTCCATAGCGTTCTTCTTATCGCGAACGCTCATTTTTTCCATATAAAAAGCCATAATAAATTCTCCCCTCTAAAAGTTCGGGCATAACGAAACGCTATGCCCTTATTCTTTTAAATTATTTGCCTGCCTGCATTTCTGCAACTGATTCAAGTACTGCATCAGCCATATATTCGAGCTGTTCCTGAGAAAGTCCGTAAAGTGGAAGATGAGTAAATCTCTTATAGAATACTTCTTCACAGTTAGGACAAGTCTTTGCAATTTCATCTGAATCGTAACCCATATCCTGAACAACCTTAAATCTGTAAAGTGGTCCGAAGTGAGCAATCTGTGTTACGCCCTTTTCTTCAAGCTTCTTTTTAAGAACCTGGATATCTCCGCCTGCCTTAGCAGGGTCAATCTGGAGAAGATAGAGATGGAATGTTGGCTTGATGTCGTCATTTCCGATATCCTGAGGAATGATTGCATCATTTTCCTTAAATCTTTCTGTAAGGTAAGCAGCCGCATCTCTTCTTATCTTAATAATTTCTTCGTTACGAGCAACTTGGAGTGTTAGACCTAAGCCCTGGATTTCTGTTGTTGAGGAGTTTCCTGCAACGAATGGCTTTTCTTTACCCGGAATTGGAGTAATGTTATATAACCAATCCTTAATCGGGCAAGTAAAGTCAAGGCCTAAGAATCTTGCTCTTTTCATATCAGGAGCAAAGCCCGGAACTGTTGTTGTTAAAATACCACCTTCACCAAAAGATGTGATATTCTTAACTTCGTGCATAGAGAATGCCGCAAAATCGCCGATTGTACCGATTTTTCTGCCCTTATACATAGCACCGAAAGCGTGAGCCGCATCTTCTAAAACTAAGATGTTATGCTTTTTAGCAAGCTCCATAATCGGATCCATATCTACAGGGTATCCGCCAATATGTACAGGAACAATCATCTTTGTCTTATCTGTGATTTTTCTTGCAACATCAGCAGGATCCATATTGATTGTTCTTGGGTCAACATCTGCAAAAACTAATTTGCAGCCAATTGAGAGAGGATATGCCATTGTAGCTACGAATGTAATCGCAGGAACAATAACTTCGTCCCCTGCTTTGAGGTTCGCATACTTATATGCAATTTCAAAGCCTGCTGTTGCGTTTGTTACGAATGTTGATGAGTCTGTGCCGAGGTAGTCGTTACAAGCCTTTTCAGCCTCTTCTACCTTTGAAGCAAGAGAGAGCTTTCCCGGTGGTGTTGCAAGAGGTTCAAGCTTTTTAACCTGCTGCCATACCGCCTCTAAGGCATCCTCATATTCCTTTCCCTCGCCCTGCATCAAGAAGCGGATAATTTCCATAAGGTCGTGAACATTATAGTTTTCGCCTACTGCTGCCCACGGAACTCTTGTCGCTCCTGTGTTATAACGAAAGTCTGTTGTTTGTTTTGCCATTTTTCATTTCCTCCTTTAATATTCTGGTTTATATGTTTGAATAAATTTTTCCCAATAAATTTTTCGGATTTCAATATCCTTTATCATAAGCTTGGTGCAATATGCAGAAAAGCCGATATGTCCGCCTTTTATGGGGTTGGGGTCAATAAGCTCTGTTATTAAAGTATCGTCAACCACCATAAAGCACTGCCCGTCAATTGCCCCGAAGGTCATTCGGACTAAATCCCCCGGATTATATTTATAAAGCGTTGTGGTTGAATAAAGGGCCGACTCGCAACCAACCTCATTTCTCTCAATTCCGCTTTTATTTTCATACCAGCCGTTAAGCCCGCATACATAAGATGTTCCGAGATAGTCGGTTTCATCGTCCCAATGGGCGCAGAAAACGGCGTTTAAATCTCTTGTTGCAGGAAGAGCAGTTTTAACGGAAAATGTCATCATAACATTATCCTCATAAAACTCCTTACTGAATAAAATTCCGCCTTTATTCCCAGGCTCATCGCCGATAAGCCATCCATCCTCAACGGACCAATTTCCGCTTTTTACATCCCAATAGTCCTTCCAGTCATCAGAAGGAGAATATTTAAGCAAAAGGGGAGATTTATCCATAATAACTTTCTTTCCCAAAAGCTTTATTTCGTTCATCGTTCGTTCTCCTGTCTGTTAATAAATTTCTTCCAGAGCGGACGGGCGAATATGCAGGAAACAAGGGTTATTATAACAAGCACAAGTTGCATTACAAAAGCTGCGCTCCAACTGTAGTTTTCCGCCATAAATCCAAAGCCTATGCTTGCAAAAACCGCTCCCAATGAGGCAACGCCGTTCATAAGAGATGCCATGCCTCCCGTCATACCCACTTTATCAAACTTTGCAGGGATAAATGCATCCATAAGCTGATGAGACGCATACATCATTGTTGTTATAACTATTAAAGACAGCGTCGCAACAGCAAGGGAAACACCCCCGACAAAAAGCAATAAAACCGCAAAAGGAAGAGACACTAAAAAGCATATTCCAAGGGCAGTTGTTTCGTTTTTGGTAACCTTTGAACAAAGCCAGGTTGCAAAAAACATTCCGCCGAAATTCACAAAGGAAAGAACCGTTACAAGAGCACTTCCAAAGCTTGCAGAAGCACCATAGCTTTCAACAAACATTGTAGGCGCCCAGGTTTTAAGTCCCGAGTCCAAAAACAGCCTTATAAATGAAGGGACAAGAAGCAAAAGCGCTCCGCTTGAAATAAGGGTTTTAAAAAAGCCTTTGGTCTTTTTCTCTTCTTTTATCTCGTTTTGACAATTCTCTTCTTTTATCTCAGAAAGTATTACTTTCTTTTTCTCTGTTATAAACATCCATAAAACTATGCAAAGAGCAACAATAACCGCCGATGCCACAAAAAGAGCTCTCCAAGTGGCAACCTTTAAAATAATCGTAGCAAGCAGATAGTTTAAAAATGTTCCCGCACCAAAGCCAAAGATAATAGACTTCATAGCCTTTCCCTTATGCTGTGGGAGGGTATATTCCGTAACCATTCTTAAAACCGCAGGCCAGATTGGAAACTGCAAAAGTCCGCAAAGGCTCCAGATAATAAGCATAGATAAGAAGCTCTTTGCCACCGTCATAAAGAGCATCGCAAGAAGCGTTCCCACAAGAGGAATATAAAGAAGCTTTATAGGAGACGCTTTGTCCACTATTTTAACTCCCGCAACCTGCCCGATGCCGTTAAAAAGATAAAACCCTGCATTTATAATCCCCGCTGCCGTATGAGGAAGAATGCCTTCTTCAATAACCGAGGCAATAGACGCAGCAAAAGCATTTCGCGTCATAGTTATTACCGAATATATTAAAAAGCTTGTGAGAAAAACGATTATGCTCATATTTCTGCTTGATGTTTTTTCTCCCAATGTAGCTCCCTCCATATCTCATAGTTAAATTATTTATTGGATAAATAAATTATATCAAAATTCCCCCGTAATGTCAATATCCTTTCTTTGTTTGACATTTGCTTTTGGGGATGTTATAATTGCAATAGACTTTTAAAAAAGGAGGGTAAAAAATGAACAAGCAAGTCGGGAATATGCAGTTTATGCAGAAAATCAACAGACTTAAAGTTTTAAACTTCGTCCGGAAAAATCCTGATTGTTCAAGACCGATTATCGCCAAAGAAACTGGTCTTTCTCTTCCCTCTATCACCAATATAGTTACCCACCTTTCAGAGCTTGGCTATCTTAAAGAATGTGGCACCGAAGATGTAGAAAGAGTTGGAAGAAAAAGCGCTCTTCTTCGCTTTTCGCCTGAGAATGGGAAGTTTCTCTGTGCTTTTCTTTTTGATGAAACCGTAAATATTTTTGTTTGCGATTTATCAGGAAAAGCTTCCTCGGAGTATGAGTTTTCAAGGATAGGGCTTTCCCTTTCCGAAACAATTTCATTAGTCTGTGACAAGGTGCAGGCAATCACAAAAGAATATGGGGAAAAGACTTTTCTCGCCATAGGAATCGCAACCTCAGGTCTTGTTCTTAAAAACGGGCAATTCATTATGTCCTCAAAGCTTAAATGGAAGTCCTACAATATTAAAGAGGCTATTGAAGGGATTACAAACATCCCTGTTTTTGTGGAAAACATTTCCCCTATCAGAGCGTTATATCATTTCCGCTCTGACGAAAAATATAACGAGAACACTATCTTTATCGACCTTGAAAACGGAATCGGGGCATACCAATTCTATAATGGCCAGCTTAACCACTCCGCTTTGGGAGAACTGGGGCATACCACCGTTGAACCGAGCGGCGAAGAATGCTTCTGCGGAAACCGAGGCTGTCTTGAAGCAATGTGTTCCCCATCCCGTCTCCTTTCATTATACGAAAAAGAGACAGGGGAAAAGATTTCCCTACCTCGTCTGGAAGAGCTTTATTTAGAAAAGGACGAAACCGCAAAAGCCGTTGTCCAAAACTGCGCAAATTATTTGGGAATGGGTCTTGCCAATTTAATCAATCTTTTTAACCCAAGCATTCTGGTTATAAACACAGGGGACTTTAAAGATTGCCCTTCCTTAACTAAAGAAGCAACCGAGGAACTTTATCGTCGGGCAATTTCAACCCTTACTCAGAATCTTAAAATTGAAACCACTCATTCCTCTCAGAAGTCGGTTGTTTTCGGAATGGCCCTTAATCTTTGCGACAATGTTTTCAGCACTGATTATCCATACGATATAATATAAAAATAAAGCCACTGTGCATTTCGCACAGTGGCTATTTTTATTATTAGTTACATTCAGCAACAAGCGGTCCTTCAAGGTCTTTAAGATAGAAAAGCTTGCCAGGAAGAGTTGGGATAAAGCTTGATGTTATCCACATATTTGGGCCGTGACGGAGAGTCATCCAGAAGCTCATACCCTGCCACTGCATTCCTCTGTTGAATGCGCCGTCGCATCCGCCAATTGCATAGTCAGCCTGTAAGAATAAACCAGGTCCGATTGTGTTAGCACGGCAAGGAACAAGTGTTGTTCTTGATTTAAAGCTTGTGATTGCATTCTGCTCAATTGTTAAAGGATGAAGCTTTGCGCCGATGCGGTATGGCTGGCTCTTCCAGTCTTCAACAGATGCAAAATCTTCTGCAAACTGTGGTTCCCAGAATGCGATATGACACATTCTTCCGATACCATATACCAAAACAAGCTTTACGCCTTCTGCTTTAAGCTTAGCGATTTTTTCAGGATATGTTGGTAAGTTTTCCTTTGTTGCAAAGTTTCTCTGATTTTCAGGAACTGTGAGTTCGCCTAACGGATCAAAGAGAGCGTTACACATAGCGTTCTGGAATGCCGCAGGATCATTTGATGGAAGTGTGTTTCCGTCTGCGTCAGACCATTCGTCCATATTGAATGTGTAAACATGGTCACACTTTATGTTCCAGGCTTTGAGGAAATAAACTGCCCACTTATACATACCCATAGGGCCAACAGGGAGAATGAAAGCAATTTTCTCGCCTGCTTCCTTTGCGTTTTTGATTGCAAGGGCAATTTCATGGCCCATATATGTATCAAATTCGCCCAAAGTTTCACATCTTACCGGATTAAAATCCTTGTTCCAGAAAGACTGTCTGTCTTCGACTTTGTTATTTGGGTTACAGCATTCGTCAATTTTCGCCATATCCCAGCCTGCAGGATAAAATCCTTCAAGCAATGAACCTTTTACAGTATCTTTAAAATCCATTTTCTTTCCCTCCGAAAAAATTATTTATTAAGCTGTCTGCGAACCTCTGCCGCAACAAGTTCTACAAGTTTATCTATGTCAGGTGCGCCACCTTCTGCACCGAATGGTGCTTTGCCGTCGCTTGAGAAAAGTTCCATCTTCTCAATTGTTGCCTGCTTAACCGCTTCAACGGCTGCCGGAATAAGGTCGATAATACCTTTGTTCATATCAGTAAACTTACTGAATTCTGCTTTAACAGCTGCGATGTTGATATCTGTGAAGATATTTACTTTGCTTATACCTTCCTTAATCGCTCTCTTGAAGTCGTTGTCTGTAAGACCACTTCCGCCGTGGAGAACGAGAGGAACATCAACTGTATTTGCAATTGTCTTAATTCTGTCGAAATCAAGTTTTGGAGGAAGCTTATATGCTCCGTGTGCGTTACCAACTGCAATTGCAAGGGCGTCTACCTTTGTCTTTTCAACATAATCCTTTGCAAGCTTTGGATCTGTAAAGAACTTGCTTGGGTCAGCTAAATGAGAAGAACCCTCAGCGGAGCCTTCATTATCTCCAACATGTCCAAGCTCACCTTCAATTGTTGCGCCGTATGAATGGGCAATCTCTGCCATTTCCTTTACCTTTGCAACATTTGTATCATAGTCATCTGTTGAGCAGTCATACATAATTGATGAGAAACCAAGCTCTAACGCTTTAAGACAGGTTTCCTTTTTAAGACCGTGGTCCAGGTGGATAACTACCGGAACCTTAGCCTTTTTTGCCATTGGGATAAGATAGTATGACACTTCTTCAAGTGGGCCATATGGGAATAAAACTTCCGCTGTTCCCATAATAACCGGAGACTGTGTTTTTTCAGCAGCGGCGATAATACCTCTTGCAAGCTCCATATTAACCGCATTGAAAAGGCCTACTGCATACTTACCTTTTTTTGCAGGCACTAATACCTGATTTAAGTTTACTAACATTTTTTATTTGTCCTTTCTATATGTATTTAATTACGGGAGTAATCTCTTTGGCAGAATTTTCGGGTAAACAAGACACTGTTTAAAGCCTTCTGCGTAAGCGCTGTTGCACTGATAACCTCTGTATTTTGCGCAGGTTTTAACAAATTCCGCAAAGTCAATATTATCGTGGTCTCTCATCCATTTAAGCTGACTTTCGTGGCATTCAAGCATTTCAAGCTTTAAGTCAATTTCATCAGTAATATCAACATATTCTGTTGGTAAGAAATCAAGACCGCCAAGGTTGTCCATGTAATAAATAGGAGTTACCTTTGAAGCTTTCTTAACATTTGTTTCATAATGAGGCACGCTTGCAATAAAGCTTGCATCAAAAACAAGTCTGCTGACTGCAACATGGTCAGGCATATAGTCAGATGGGGCGTGAGTGATAATAAAATCAGGGTCCGCCTCTCTTATTATATCAACCATAATGTTTCTCTGTTCTAAGCTTCCTTCCATAGCAAGACAATCGCCGATGTCACAGGTTACAACCTTAATCCCTGCAAGAGAGCCAGCCTTCTTCGCTTCGCCGATACGCATTTCGCGAAGTTCATCAGGCATAATAACCTCATGACCCATATTACCGTTGCAAACATGGCAAACGGTTACATTATCGCCTCTTTTAACACACTTTGCAAGTGTTCCGGCACAGTTGATTTCAATATCGTCCGGATGACAACCGATAGCTAAAACATTCATCCCGTTTCACTCCTTAGTAGATTATATAAAGGGGAATAATTTCCTCAATCTTATAATTTATTATAAGTCTTAACGCCCCTTTTGTCAAGGTTATTTATAGCATTAACCCATTAAAAAATTTATCCGATAAATTAGTTTTAAAGCGGCAAGAAAAATATCAACTTGGCTTTACATTTTTTACCCCTTTCCAAAAGAAAAACTGCAATATCTAACCGATATTGCAGTTTGGATTTTATTTATCAAGTGGCTTCATTGTCGGGAGCCTCGCTCCACCATTTTCAATATAAAATAATAAAGCTTATTTGTTATTATACACCATCTTTAAAATATAGTCAATATATAAATATCACTTAATAAATATCATATTTTAACTACTTTTGGGCGTAAATCGGGCGTATGGTTGGGCGTAACATCTTGTTATTTCTTTTCCCATAATGAAATCAAATCATCAACTGCTTTCTCGGGAATTTTCTTATAATTACTTTTATCAGAAGATTCACACCATACAGAAAAAGCGATTGCAATTTGTTTTTGTTCAGTTGGTAACTCATTAAATACTTTTGTTGCTTTTAATTCCTGAACTTTTTCGTATATTTCCTTTACCGACAAATACTCACTAACTGTTTTTTCATCGAAAGACCACCCTATTTCACCACCACTCCATGTTTCTGCCACAAAACACAGATATCTTGGAACATTTTGTGCGACACTCAAGCAATATAACATATAATCGTCAAAGCCTTTTTTAT
Source organism: Clostridia bacterium (assembly GCA_045578465.1). Classification (GTDB taxonomy): domain Bacteria; phylum Bacillota; class Clostridia; order Monoglobales; family Monoglobaceae; genus SIG454. Next base: position 10,856 of record JAZNKJ010000006.1, read on the forward strand.
CTAGATGTGCCCACATCATTTTAACATAATAAAAATTATTATTGCTCAATAATGTACTATCTTCTTTAAATTGATAAAGCCTTTTTTTACATACTTTTTCTATTTCACTTAACACATCTTCTGATACAACTCGATAAATATAATCAATCTCATTCCCAATTCGGCCATATGCCTCCTCTATGTAAAAAACATATCCCAAAACTACTAAAAATTCATCTTTTGTTGAGGTGTTAATTATTTTAATTAGCATTTCTCCGCTATTATTTTCACCGGCTTTTTTTAGCAAAGACCATATAAACTGTCTACAATCATATTCTATACTCGGTTCAAAGAGTCCCTTTCTCTTCTTCGTTATAGGGCGTGTTTGTAATTTTATAAATTCGTTAAACACCATTTCATATTTATCGCTAGATATTCTATCGATACAACAGTTTAATTCTTGCATATATACTTGTAAGAGCTCAGATTCTTCCAGTTTTTCCAAAAACAAATGCAACTCTGTTTGTTCTAACTCTATGGAATTTAACACATCCTCGCGAGAAATCTTTACATCCTCTAATGATAAGTGAAAATATAATTTACTATAGGAGGGGGATGAGATTCTTTGTAAATATCTTAATTCCTTCTCGTCCTTTTTTGAATAACCATATCCACCGGTTATCCAAGAGAAATATGGGAACAGCGTTTGAATAATTTTTAACATTGTCTCTGGCGATTTAGAGTATACATCATTAAATTGATTCATATAATTATTTTTTATTTTGTTTTGTTCGGCACCCGATATAGGTGTTTGGGAGTTGATAGCTAAATTAGATATATTATTATTAATCCAACTATAGATTTCTGGTGCACATATCTGCAATGTTGTTATGCACAATAAATCCACCCAATTTGTTTCTTTGTGCATTAAGGAATATTTTAATCTATATGCATTTATTATTCTATTAACATCCCTAATGCTGTTTGCAAATACGGATATACAGTTTCTGAAAACAGCATTCCAATGTTCTTTATCAAATCTATCCTCTGGTAGGTCTAAAACTATTTTATTTAACTCGTTAAATAATACATTATTTACAAGCTCAGGTTTTGCTTCAGGAACATTAAATGGAACTTGTATAATCTTTTCAAGGTATTCTTCTCCGTCGCAATTTTGTTCCTCACTCAAAGCTCTAACCACAACAGACCTATCGAATGAAAGTAAATATATCATATTAGGAAAGCCTGCAACAGAGTTTACTAACTGAAAAATTAATCGTATTTGTTCGTTATTTAATCTATCGATATCATCGATGATAACTATTATTTTTTGTTTTAGAGCCTTTAAAACATCAACAACTAAATTCTTTTGATTTTCTATACTATCTATATCGTCAGATATATCTGACATTTGTTTTCCTAATCCTTCAATCAACGGCTTTAAAAGAGCTATGAACTCACCAACCTTAGGTATATACTTTGCATAATCAAAAACAGAAGAATACTTTTGAAGCGCATCACCAGCTCGCTTTAGCTTTTCGTTATTGCTTTCCTTTTTTAATACTGTAAAAATTTCTTTAAAAAACTGAGTTATTAATTGATTTTTATCAGAGTAATTCCACGGATTAAAGTTTATAATAATTGGTTGCTCATCCTCAGGCATATCTTGGGCTACTTTATTTATTTCCTGCACAACCATATGAAGTATTGAAGTTTTTCCACAGCCCCATTCACCGCATAAACTAATTGCAAAATTTTCAGTATCTGTATACGCTAAAATAGCGTTAGCAAGCTCCTTTGAGAAAGTAGCTCTATTTAATAAATCATCTTCAATTCTTTCAATTGGTTTATCTGTATTAAACATAGTTTCACCTCACCTTTGTATTATAACAATTATACCATAATTGTTGTTGAAACGCAATAAATTCCTTTTTACACAAAAACTCCTTGCAACAGTATCATTGCAAGGAGTTTAATAGTTCAATGTAGCTCATGGGTTCTGTTTAACCGAATTTAAATACTCCTCGAATGTACCAAACTCCTTATCCTTCATTTCTTTGGTTGCATCAGCATAAATATTCATAGTTGTGCTAATATCGGCGTGTCCTAATACATCCTGTATAATCTTTACATTAACTCCCGCTTCGCAAAGGCGTGTAGTAAATGTATGACGAAGAATATGGCAACTGAATTTTGGCAGTAATATCAAATCTTTTGAATCTTTATTCTTACTGATAATTTCTTCATTGCATTCTCGGATTATTCGTCTGAGAGCCTTATTTAGCGTTCCCTGATGCTGCACATTACCAAAACGATTTACGAATACAAAATCAGTATAAGCATCAACTGAAACATTGCAGCATATACCGAGAAAACGTTGATATTCCTTTTCTTCAAGAATAGCATTTCTCACATCCTCCGTCATAGGAATACTACGCCATCCCGCTTTGCTCTTAGGAGTGTTAATGGCAAATGAACATCCATTATTATCACCCTTATTATAATACACCAATGTATGATTGACGCTTATTGTATTTTTCTCAAAATCAATGTCCTGCCACCTTAGTCCTGTAATTTCTCCTACACGCATCCCTGTACCAAGCATTACGGCAAAGATTGGATACCAATGACTATATGTATGATTTCGTTTAAGGAAATCTAAGAATAATTGTTGCTCCGCTATCGTTAAAGCCTTTTTCTTCTCTGTGTCACAATTATGTACTTGGCGTAACTCTTTTAAAGCATTATCAGCGGGGTTATATCTGAGGTAATCATCCTCAACAGCCAAATTTAACACCTGATGAAGAACTGTATGGATGTTATCTACCGTAGCAATTTTTAAACCATCTGTATCAACAAGTTTATTATAAAATCTCCTTACATCTGACCGCTTTAATTTGCAAAGTCTTGTTCTTCCAAAACCATCATACACAAACTGATTATACATATATTGATAGTTTTTGAAGGTGTTATCTTTCAAGCCTCTCTTAAGATGTAGCCAAAGGTCATAAACATCATTTATAGTAATATTAGGATTACCGGTCTTTATGCCATCACTTTTGTCACGCCGTATAGCTTCTTCCTTTTTGCGAAGCTCCTCAAGCGTCTTAGCATATATGGAATGGCGTTTACCATTTGAACGCCAACGAAAGTCATACGAGCCATCCCTTCTTTGGCTTTCACCTTCTTTAAGGACACGCCTTTTATCATCCTTACGTCTTTCCAAATTAATCACTCCTTTGTTTATATAGGGCGTGTGCAAGAATCAGCACACGCCCCTTAATTATTTTAAATCGAAAATACAGTTGCCATATACTTGTCTAGCATTTTTCGTTTAATGAGCCTTTTACTGCCTATCCACAGGACAAATGGGCAATCGTCGGCATCTGTCAGCTCCCGAAGTTTGTTCTGCCCTATGCCGCTGTAAATAGCGGCTTCCTCAATGGTTAAGTTAGCTTTACGCCAAATTGGAATATCATTCATATTATTCAGCCTCCTCATCAATTTCTAAGTCATAGTCTGTATATAACCTTATTCCTTTATATCCAGCCTTTGGGTTTTGACCTGTTTTATGAATTCTATGCTTTATGCACCTTTCCGAATCGATGTTGTCTTCAATCCATTTTAGCATCATATTATATGGTATTGGCTGAAGTGTCTCATCAGAGCAATACTCAGTATATAATTCATATAGGTCACTTGCATATACTGAATCAGATTCATCTCCTGTAATTAAAACCGAATCATTCCAAAACGCCGCAAATGAATATGCAGATGTTTTGCCGTTTTTCCACTCCTTTAACATATCATCAGCTACCTGACATTTCGAGAAACGATAATTATTATCTCTCACTATTTTATAATGTCTTAAGCAGCTGGATACGATTGCATCTTTTTCCTTCAATAACTTTTCTACCAGTTCGGTATCTTTTTCAGAATCCGGTATAGTGGCGGTAAATGGGATTATCACTGTTCTCCCCCAAAAAGCTGCCTCTTTGTCTTCTGCGGAAGAAGAAAGCTTAATGGGATAATTTGTACCAAACAAAAAACGAGTATCGCTAACAATAGTTTCAGTAGGCATATATTTTTGCTCTATAGTTATGGCGTCTTTACCAGTTATACTTTTAATAGTAGACACCACATTGGCATTTAACTTCCCATCTGGAACATCCATAGCCATATTTAGAATTTTGCCCCTATTTGAACCCAATGCAAATCTGTCACCTAATTTTTCAGGTGGTATTGCAGAAACATAATCTTTACCAATTATAAGTTCTATTACAATACCAAGAGTGCTTTTCCCGCTATCTCTAGCAATTCCTATCACAAAGAAAACCTTTGCATCGTTTGAACCACTTAAGATATAACCAACGGCTTCTTTGGTTCTGATTATAGATTGTTTTTCATTGCTGCAAGAAACTCTCAAGAACTCATTAAAAACCTCCGGCTCGTCATCAACCCAATTAGCATCAAGTTCAAAAAATGTTAGATATTTGGGACTATGTTCTTTAAGTTCTAATGTATCTAAATCCAAAACACCATTTTTAAGTACAACCAATTTTTTGGCTTTAAGCAGCTTTTTATTGTATTTTTTAGGTATCAGCTTATCATCAGCCTTAAGATACTTATATAGACTAAGAAAAATCCGTACATCTGAAACTCCGAAGGCATCAAAACTAACTTTTGACCGGATAAGCTTTAATAGGTCCGCATCATCTTTGATTGCCACATAAGTTCTGTCGTTGAAATAATAAAGCCCGTCATTATGCCGTATAATGTATACCTTATCAAGTAATTCATTTTGCAAATACTGCAAAGTTATTTTCTTTTTATTGGCTCCGCTTTGCGGTGGTTTATCCCTACTTTTCTTAGTGTCTATTGGCTTTAAATCTATGGACATAAGACTTAAGGGCTTAGGTTTAATAGACTTAAGTTGTTTAGAAAAATCCACTTTCACCAGACTTTCATGTGAATTGTCCTTTTCGACAACTGGTTTTAGTCTACATGCCTTTGATGAATCGTCATTTCTTTTAGTCTGTGCCATCGTAGTGAGTTTTGTTTTCTCGGGAATCCACGAATTTATCGTGGATTCCTTAAATAATTTTTGAGCATCATTCATCATATAAATCACCGCCTTCTAAATTATCTGCAACTGGACTTAATTGACATGGGCTGATAAAGTATTTAGACATTGAATTATATATGGCTTTTTGCTCGTCGTTTTTATCATAAATAACAAAAACAGCAATTTTTTGTAGTGTGGAATCAAACGAAAACAAATATGTGAAACAATCTGTTTCTATAAATCCAAACACCTCATCCATAATTTTTTCTTCCGAATCACCTTTAGGTTTGAATCTCAAATACCTTTCAGACTTTTCAGCTTCGCAAAAGGCTAGGCTGATTAGCTTATATGGTTTAATAACCATAAGCAGTTCAATCTCGGAATCATTTAAATCTCCGTTTTCAATACTCAACACTTTAGTGCCTTCCGCAGTTTTGATAATAATTTTACCTTTGTTTATAGTGGCAAATTCCTCGCCTGTGTCTGCAATAGAACAATCTCCTTTTCTTGCTGAAAAAAGCATATATTTATTTCTATTGGCTGATGCCTCTCTGAAATCGTCATACACCTTTTCCTGAAGAGATTTTTTAGGTTGATTTTCAATTGTCATAATTTTACCTCCAAAATAATAAATTTAGCACGTTTATAACTTTTTCAATTTCTTGTTCTGTTATTGTGCTATACTCATCATATCACAATAACAAAAACCTATCTAATCACATTTTTTAGGGGGTGTTTTTGCGATATTGGTACTTTAAACATAATAAAAAATACACATAGTCAAAAACCATGTGTATTCTGTATAAATTATAAATTAAGTGCTAGGTATAAATCCAAATAAAATTTTTCTTCTTCGTCACCACACAAATCCATATATACATCATAAAATGACTTTTTTATTTTTTTAAGTTCTTGCTTATATTGCGTGGTTGTATTTACATCATCTATAGAATTTTCATTCATTGGAAAGACTTCGTCTATTTTCTCAATAATATCTGAGATTTTTTCGTCGATAAAGTCTCTGTTTCGTTCTATAGCATCAATAACAGCCGAATTTTCTGCATATTGAAGAAAATAATGGTTATTAGCGTTGACTAGTAATTTATCTGTTAGTTCTCTATCAACGATTTCAGCTTTTGGATTTTCTTTAATTATATCAAAAGTTTTATTAAGCCTATCCACCTCGCATTTTAGATGATTTTGGAAAACGGAAAACAGTTTCACATATTGCTCCCATACAGAATAGGGATTTGATAATTTTTCGAATTCACTGCTTGTCAATAGAGGTAACTTTGTAATTAAACTTTCTAAATAATCAATGCATTTAATTTGATTATATTGCGTTGTTATATATAAATTGGATTTTAAATTTTCATATCCTTTCTCATCGACAGGAAAGTTATTTATATAAATATTAAGAAACCCATTTATGACAAAATCAATTTCCTCAAGAAATTGAGATTTATCTTCTGTTTTTTGAAAAAGTTTATAAAAGCCATCACTATTTCTATTGTTGATTTTCAGTATTTTGCTCCATATTTTTTTGTTCTTCTTTCTTTCAAAAAACTCATAAATGAACTCTGCCTGAAGTTTGGATAGGCTGAATAACGGAAGATTATAGTTTTGTGCCCTGAAAAATAGTTTGTCTTTACTAGATTTAACATTAAAAAGATTAATTAAGTCTGAAAAATGTTTATGTGCTTTTTTATAGTAATTTTTAAAATCTTCACATTGAGAATCAAAGCTATCGTGATATTCGAGGTATTCATCATAAGTAATAGTATATCTTGAACCATCATCTTTGTTTTTTTCATTTCTTGACCAAAATTCAAATATCAAGTTCTCCATACTTATATCTTCAATAATAAAATCATATTTATGATTCATAATACCCCTCCATGTGCCATGTGTCAGCAGTAAAACTCTTTTGTTATGCATTAATATATGGCATTATATCATATACTTCTGTAATTGTCACTATCCATAAAGAATAAAGCTCCCCGGCACATGACACATAGATTAAATAATATCCTTTATAAATATCATTCTTTCATAGTTTTAATTTCTAAGATTTTGCTATATAAATCAGGATTGTCTAGTACCACTATTTTTAGTTTGTTTACGACTCTTGTAACTATTTGATACAACATTCCGCGTGCACTATAATAGCTACCCCGAGCACACAACTTATCTTCTTCATCATACTGGAAATTATTGTCCATTACAAAAACAACCTTGTCAAATTCTTGCCCTATAACATCATGTGCTGTAGAAAAACAAATTCTTGAAAGATAAGATAGGCGATTTGTTTCATATTGAGAAGTGGTATATGTTACCGCTTTCCAACCTCTTTTAGTTTCTAAATAATCAATATATTCTTTTACATCATCCACAGAATCAAAATATTCCACAGAAATTGCTCTGTAATCCAAATATGTATTGCTTCTGCCTATATTTAAAAGATTAGTAATAAAAGATGCCATTTCACGATTGGTACGTATTTTTCCTTTCAATTCTTTCTTTGTTGATGGAATACTATCAAAATTTTGATTAACGTATTCAAACAAATCTAAAGTTTCACCCTTGCTAAGAAATTGCTTTTTGTCGTAACAGAAAACAATGGGAATATTTAATTCGATTGCCCTTTTTATTATTAAGTCTAATTGCCGAATTCTTACACGTTGAGTTTCATCAAATAGAATAACTTTTAGTTTATCATGTACTAGTTCTTTACTTGAGGCTTCATTCACATCAGCAATACTATGTATATTCCATTTATGCTTAGCATTTAACTTCAAGTGTCCTTCATTAAGTTTTCCACAGTGGATAATCAGTGCACTATTTTGCCCGTGTTCAGAGTATATAGATTTTGCAATATCATACAGCATAAGTGTTTTACCAGTACCTGCATTGGCTGATACACAGAAAAATTCAATTTTTAGCTTATCTATAACCTTTAATATTTCTTTTTTTATCGCTTGTTGATTATCGGTTAAAAAGTATTCCTCATTAACAAATTTCTCAGTATTATTGAAAGGTGAAATCAAGTAGTTGCTTGGTACAAATAAATCATCAGGATTGAGTTCATAGTCAATTACCTGTAAGGATAATTCACTAATCAGCTCTTTTACATCAACCAAATGACACTTATTAGCTTCAATATCATATTTATAAATACCATCATTTTCAACAAACGTATATATAGACACTTTTTTACCTAAAAAGTTTAAATAATAATGGTTTTTATACATTTGGTCGGTGATTTTTTTGATTTTCTTATCTTCTTCTAACGGACTTTTTAACTCTATATTAATAACTAAATCTTTGCTGAATCTAAGCAAATCGAATTCTTCGCTTATTTGTTTTATGGTATAACCTATGTAATAGCCATCATATAATTCAAATTCACAATTTGCATTTTTTAAAAGGTCATAAAACTTAGCAAGTGTTTGAGCCTCAACTGTCTTTAGAGTAAAGTATTTAGAAACTTTTTTATTTGTTTCAATCGTTTTATTATCAAATGCAATACGGCTTTGATAAGCTGAAATTATATTAGTAGGTAACATTTTTAAACTCCTGTTTTTCTAAAGGTTGCTATATAGAACATATCATGTTGTGGATAACTTTATTTTTCAGTTTATAACCTATAGGGTTTAGCTGTTTGCATTGTGCATCTAAGTGCATAGCTTCGTTATATATTATACTTAACAAAAAATGTACTTCCGGCACATTAGCACCTTTTTCTTTTGCAAATGCAAGTTTTTCTGTTGTTTTAAAAATCGTAACAAAAGTGTTTTTGTCATCCTCTGACAGTTGTGAATATGCTTTTTCTTCAACTGATAATCGCAGTCCGCAACAGACTAATGCCAAGTCATAACTTCTTCCATTGATGTAGTTGTTTAGTTCCTCTGCTGCTTTTGTTCTAAAACCTTCCGGTGTTTGGATTGCTTCTTCTACACCAATAGATGACAAATATTGTACCGCTCCGGTGTTGTTTTCAACTGAAAAATGTAAGTAATTAGATGCAACTATGTCATGTATAGCCATATTATTTTTTCTACAATTAGGTCGGTCTTTTATCAGGTTATTGATTTTATACTTATTTGTGATTTGTTGTACGGAGTCCAAATACACAACATTTTTTGTTGAAAAACTGTAAGTTCTAAAAAATACAGGGTCAAGGTGAGTTAATATAATAGGGAATAAATTCCTATTAGCCTGCGAAAAACTTTCTATAAATTTAGTAAGAAAATATTGTGCAGATATTAAGTTGGCGTCATCTAAATAATCAAAAATTTCATCTATAATTAATATTGAGTTTTCTTTGTTCAATTTGCTTTTTACTTCGAATAATTTCCCAATAAAGCACAAAATATCTCTTTCACCATTTGAAATCTGATTAGCTTTGGGAAAGTCTATAATAAATTTTCCATCTTTCTTTTTTGCCTCAATGTTTTTCCATGTACAGTTAAAAAAACCCATCATTTCGTTAATTTCATATTTGTCTTTCAAAAAAGAATTATATTTTTTTATTGCAAGTAAATTAGTTTTGTTTAAAGAATATAATTCTTTTAATTGAATTATATTAGCAATAATTTCAATATCTGTAAGTCCTTCAAAAAAATATGAAAGCTTTTCTTTAATATTATTAATAGCTGGAATTCCCCAAACATTATCTAAATTAATAGAAATATTAGCAATCTCTGTTTTTGTACCATTATGAGCATTCAAATTATTTATGAAGACAGTAAGAACGGTATTGTTACGCACCTGACATAATTTTTCAAAATCTTGTTTTAAAGCAATAAAATCAGAAACAAATCTATTATCCGATTTGTATTCAGATAGATTCAGTAACAATTTACCTATTGAACTACCCAAACGAGATTTTATTGCTGTAAATCTATAGGATAATTCTTTTGCTTCAGGGATAGTGTTATAAAGAACTATTGGTTCAACCGTCAGTAATGGTGTGGATGCTGTAAAGCCTTCTATTCTTCGGTTAGATGCCTTAGGCTTAACTCTACTATTGATAACAGCAATGCTGAAATTAGGACTTATAGTATTAGAATTGTTGTTAGCAACAAATTCATTTCCTTCACTATCTGTAATTGTAATAGAAGAAGGATTTGTCGTATCATTTTGGTATGCATTTTCTTCTTCAACGACCAATGCTGTTGATGTCAATGAATTGAAAGCAGTTGCGATAGATGTTTTCCCAAATCCGTTAGGTGCAACAAAAATACTTGGTTTATTGGGATGTAAATCCATTGTAAACTCCTTAGCACTTATCCCTCTGATATTTTCTATTTTAATTTTTTTATTTTCAATGTGTATCACCTGCATAGTATATGATTTTTTACATTATACCATATTTCTACAAATAATTCAATTTGCATTATGCCGAAAATTCCTTCGCCCATCTGTAAAAAACATTTTTACTTACCCCAAGCATTTTCATAGCTTGTCGCGCTGTAAGCTTTTTATTTTCCCATAAAGATAAAACCTCGCTCCAATTTTCCGGTTTTTCTGCTGGAGGTCTGCCAAGATATCTGTTTTCTTTTCTTGCTGCTTCAATACCTTCTCTTTGTCTTTCCTTAATTGTCTCTCGTTCCTGCTGTGCAATAGTTCCAAGAACCTCAATTAAGATATTATTAACCATTTCAAAAACCCATTCTTGTCCTTTCGGTAAATCCATCATTGTAGTGGGCAAATCTATAATTTTCAATCTTATACTGTTATCCTTGAAATATTGAAGTTCATTCTTTATATCCGATTTGTTTCTTGAAAGACGGTCAAGAGACTTCACAATCAAAGTATCACCACTTCGAAGCATTGTGGTTTTTAACGCCTGATACCCTGTTCGTTCAAAATTTTTACCACTTTCTTTGTCGCAAATTATTTCTCTATCCGCTGCACCAAGATTCTTAAATGTTTCAATTTGTCGGGCAAGATTCTGTTCCTTTGAGCTTACCCGGGCATAATAATATATTCTGTTATCCATAAAATTCCTCCAAAACAAATATGTCCTTAAAGGTCAAATCATTTAGGGATATATCCCGAAATAGTTTTATAACCTTTAAGGACACGAATTTGACTCTATTTATATTATTTCCAAGCTATCCTTAAAGGTACACCTTTAAGTACTCTAACGTCTTCGTTTTATATATACCTCAGCCGCCACATCAATAATGAGGTCAACAGCAGTTATTATAAATCTAAAAATTTTCATATTTATTCCTTCTTTCTGTTTTAATATTCCTCTGCTAATAACATAGTAGAGTGAGTTTCATCATCAATTACAAAAACCTTGCCATCATAAAAAGAAGCATCTGTATTTAGTAGATACTCCTTGTGATATTCAGGCTCTTCCTGAGTATGTTTTATTTTTTGTTTGCCGTTCTCGATTGTTAAATCAAATACCTGTAAATAGTCTTGGGGAAGCGATAATTCATCAATGTATTGCCACATAATAATTTGTAGAAGTGGGCTAATATTTTCTGCGACTCCTTTTGTAATAAATCTTTTGTTGTTAAACCTCTTCATAATCAATTCCTCCTAAGTTTATATTGGTTTATAACCCAAATATAATATATAAACAAAATAGGATTTGATTGCAGGAAAGATATAAACTTTTATAAACCGATAAACACTAATATAAAACAAAAAAATATTTTAAAGGAGCGGATTTTATGTTTAAGAATATCCCTGAAATTATGACATTCAATGAATGTAAAGAACTTTTGAAAGTTGGTAAAAACACTTTACTTGACCTATTGCATAGCGGTCAAATAGATGCCTTTAAAATCGGCAATCGTTGGAAGATAACTAAAGATGCGGTCATTGAATATTTAAAATACAGATAAAAAATATCTCGTACGGTTAAATCGTACGAGATATTTTACCCCTTAATTGACTTATTGCTGATAGCTCTCAATGGCTGTTTTAACCATTCCATCAAACATTGATAAATCTTGTGATTCGCCATCTATATCAAAATAAGCTAATTCCCACTCCAATGTGGTTTCAGTTTCATTTGTAATTAAATATTGAATTGTAACTTTTACTTCATTTTCATCATAAGTGCATTCGCCTGTAAACTCAACAATTTCTTGTCCATCTTCGCTTGTAAAATGTTTCCATGTTGGATTTGCAAAAAAGTCATTAAAAATTTCTTCGTATGTATATTCACTATCCTCTAAATTTGTTGCTTGTATTGTTTCTACATATACATCTGAATTAGATAATTCAGTATTGCTTTTCGGCATTGAAGCTACTGAGAAAATTATTAATACTATTGATATAATAGCTAATATGTTTGTGAGTTTCGATTTACTGGAAACAGAATTAATTATTTTTTCGTTATCTATACTCGAATCTTTGGTACCGCTAATATTTTCAAAAATTGTATTTATTTCATTTGCCATTTTCATTTTAGGCACAATTTTTAACCAAGCTAAAAATCTACCTATTCTACTTATTCTAAAACCATATTTAACAAGTTCAGATTTAACACAACCATCTTCCAAATAAAACAGATGCGTGCCTGTATTTCCTATAACTTCAACTTGTCCTCTTGAATTTATCGTTGCTCCTTTTATGATATTAGCATTTGTTTCAACAATTTTGTTTTTCAGTTCTTCTGCTGATGATAATTCAGTGGCAATACCATTACGATATTTCTGTTCGATAATTCCAACAAAATTCGTGCCTTTAAAAAGTACTATTTGAGATAGTACGGCAACAATAATCAATGCTAAAAATCCAATTAAAATCATATGTAACAGCCCCCTTCAAATATATAATAATTTTATATATGAAATATCTTTCTTATAATCGCAATAGGAATAAGCACAATACCTAAAAGGCAACCCATTATCAAACGCTGTATAAATAGATTACTAGCAGTACCTATTCGTATTTTGTTTGCATAAATTGTTTGTCCTGTCGCCCAATACCCCAATACAGCATACGCAATAATTATTATAGTTTCCATTTTACATTCCTCCAATTTTTATTAAATTTAAACTTCGCTTAAAATTTGTCTTATTCGTCTATCTGAATATCCAAACATTTTGGATAATTCACGAATGTTTTTGCCGTTGTAATTTTGTCTGATGTAGTTATATATGTAATCCTTTTTATATAACTTCTGAGGAAACAAAATTTGCTGGCCTTTAAACAATTTATGTATGGTAACAGCGGTTTCTGCACCTGCTGCAACGGCAATTTCCTCATAAATATCTGCAAAATCTTTTGCTTCCATTTTAGTGCCACCTCCTGAATTTACCTATATCTTTAATTTTAAACTTTTTTCTTTGAAATTACCATTCGTAAGTTTCGTTGAAATTTACATTGGATATTTCAATATAAAATAAGCATCAGTTAAGATCGATACCTATTGATAAATGTATAATATATAATTTAAGATACACTTTAAACTCTATATATTCTATATTATTAACCCCTCCCGAAGCCAAACAACTTCACATCTTGATAATATTCTTTTGTGCTATTATTAATAAAAAAATAGATTTCAAAAAGTGTGCACAATATTCAACCTATGGTAATAGAAAGATAGAGGATATATTGCTAAAAATGGAATCAAAACATTGAATATGAAAATAAAGAAATAATAAAAAACATTCCCCAAAGTGAAAGCAATCTCACTTTGGGGATTAATTCTTGCATAAATCTTTGTATAAGATATTAACTTTTGGGCGTAAATTGGGCGCAATTTTTATTGATTATAATAACTTACACGCAAACACTCAACCAATAGTCTTCTATTCTTTCTGATTGAACATTGTGATTATCAAGGCAAGTTTGTATATCGCCACTTGCAATACCGACTCCGTACATTTTAAGAACTGCCTCTTTTTGCGTCCAGAGTTTTGTGAATTCGGATGCTTTATCTGAACTGTCTTCAATTTGAACAAGTTCTTTTTCATTGCAAACTCTTTTTGCAACATCAAAATTGTATTCGCCAATCTTTTGAATATCAACTCCAATAGGTTTATCAGATACACCGCACGCAACATATTCTCCCGAATGGCTGATGTTAAAATGAACATCGGAGAAATTAATTAGATATGGTTTGCCGTATTCTGAATAGGCAAATTCCTGCTTTGCAATATCAATGCCAAAAGTCTTTTTGATAACTGTTTTAGCAAGAATTTCACCTACGAGCATATTATCGGCATTTTGTTTTATTTTTTGTCTTAAAATACGCTCTTGTTTTTCCGCTTGAATAAACCCGAGTAGATGTTGAAATGTATTTTCATCTATTGGACTATTTACTTTTACAAGATAAATTTCAGGTGTCATATCACACCTCGGTAGTTTTTGATTCGTTTTCTTCCACTCGTATAATTGCATCATATGTACCCAACAATATTAAAAGAAAATTTCTCATTGTACGTTTTGCACGAAAATAGAAAACCCGACTTATCATTAAAAATATAATAGCCAAAATTATTTTTCCTGAACACGCTCCACACCCAATAGTCGGTATGTTCCCAAATATTAAACTTGTATCAGGAATAAAAATAATCGAAAAAAACGCAAATAAAGCCAACGCCAAGAAGCAGATTATTAATGTTTTTGACATGGCAAAGAGAGCACGCATTTTTTCTACTTTTTTGTCTTTTCCCTTGACAGAAACATAGTACTGAGAAACGCCAAAAACAAAACCTGAAACGTAGTCATTGTCAAAATCGTTTTTAAGTGCATCTGACTTAAATTCTTCTACAAGTTTTTCAGCAGTTTTTCTATATCGTTCTAAAAGAATAGGATTTTTAATTATTTTGTTTGTTGTTTCTTTATCATATTTGTCATCTAATTTGCCTTTCAGTATGCTTTGACTCATTCCTTTGTAAATATTAAAATATTTCCTGTCCACAATCGAACCAATTTCTTGTAATATTATTCCTATAACGTATATTGCTAAAACAATGTCCAATCCCTTTTGAAATGTCATTTCACTCCATAACCAAGAGCTAACGCTTGAACTCACAACACTACACCCACAGACAAATATTACACCTGACAATAGAACATTAAAAAAATCATAAATCCCCAATTGTTCTGAAAAACTAGTTGTATCAAGAGAAATATTATTCATATATCACACCTCCAAATAACCAATCTTTCTGAAATACTCAACATACCTCTTCATATACTCAAAATCAATTTCAGACCATTCAAAACCGAGCAATTCCATATACTCCTTGGTAAAGTCATTGAGAATACGTATGTTGCTGTCATAGACAAGATTTCCATTTTCATCCATATCGTTAATAAGTGCTTCGTACATTTCTTCACTGCCTGGGAGTTTGATTTTGTCAATGAATGTTTTACTGTCAACGATATTCATTTCAATGCCAAGTTTTTTCAGTATCTCAACAAATCTATCAAAATATAGCGGTTTATAACTGTTGAGATTAAATACGGTATACTTGTTATTAAAATACTCTGCAATCTTAACAGTGCCTTTTGCAGTATCATCAACCGGAGAGAACTCTGCATACAAGCTCATTAAGTATTCAGGGAATACTTTCAGTTCAAGCACTGCCTTAAATCTGTTTAAGAAAGCATTTGATTCGTGATTTTTCTGGAACTTTGCATCACTCACTCTGTTGGTAAGGTTTCCTACTCGAATGATATTTGCTTCAAGTCCTTCAAGCATAGCATCAAGAACCGCTTTTTCAGCCTCAAACTTGCTCCTTGCATACACATTTTCAAGAGGCTGTCACATAAACAGCGTTGTCTCGTCAAAGAACAGTTCTGTTTCACTCTTAAACGATTCTGCAACGTCAAGCATAGCATTACCAGAAACAGAAAGAGTAGAAATATGTATGAGTTTAGCATTATGATTTTTACAGAAATCGATAGCATTTAATGTTCCGCCAACATTCATATCATAGAAATACTGATATGAACCGTAATGCTTAACACTTGCTGCGGTGTGAATTACAAGGTCAATACTGTCATCAATCTTAATATCCGCAAGATGTTCCAAATCACCGATAACGGGAACAATGCGTTTATCGTCTTTATACTTATCACCAAAGTAGAATGATAACATATCATAAAGTCTATTTTCATTATTACGAACAAGGCAATATACCTTATCTGCACCGCTTGTAATTAATTCGTCAATAACATGACTACCTAGGAAACCTGTACTGCCGGTTATAAACACATTACCAAGGGCAGATTTTTGCGGCAATTCAATACATTCCACCTTGTTGTTTTCAAACAGAGGAATATACTTATCAAAATCTGCTTGGTTATATGAAATCGCCTGCTTGTCTCCATTTTCAATATAATCATAGAGCTTTGCAACTGTCGGGTTATCAAATACTGACTGTAAGTTAAAATAAATCCCCTCGCTGTGTGCTTTTGAAACAAATTCAATCGCTTTCAAACTATCTCCACCAAGGTCAAAAAAATCATCATTTAAACCAATTGGTGAATAGTTTAAAACTTTTTCCATAACAAATGCAATTTCTTGCTGTAATTTGTTTTCGGGTTTTACATATTCTGCATCTGTATTTGTGTTTGTTAAATCAACCTCAGGGAGTGCTTTTCTGTTAATCTTACCGCTTGATGTAAGCGGCATTTCAGATAGAACAGTGAAAATATGAGGCATCATATATTTAGGAAGTTTTGAAGATATTGCAGACTTGATTTCTGCCACATCTACACTCTTTTGTTCTGTGTAGAAAGCACAGATAAGTTGTCTGCCAATTGCATCTTTACGCACCACAACAACTGCCTGTGAAACACCATCAACAGAATCTATTGCACTTTCAATTTCACCAAGTTCTATTCTAAGGCCTCTTATCTTAACCTGAAAATCATTTCTGCCGACATACGCAATATTACCGTCTTCACGCCAATAGGCAAGGTCTCCTGTTTTATACATTTTGCCATCGCCGAATGGGTTATCTACAAACTTTTCTGCAGTCAGTTCAGGTCTGTTTAAATAACCTACACCAACACCATCTCCTGCAATACAAAGTTCACCAATCTGACCGATCGGCATTGGGTGATTGTATTTATCAAGAATATAAATTTGCGTGTTTGCAATAGGTTTGCCTATGGTTATATCAGTAGAATTAATTTCACCAAAAGAAACACCTATTGTAGTTTCAGATGGTCCATATCCGTTAAAGAATTTTGCAGAGGTATGCTCTTGTAAAAACTCATATAAATCGGGCGTGAAATTCTCCGCAGCGACCATAATTACTTTTGCTTTCTTGGTTGCCTCAACATATTTTTCGTTTCCGCAGAATGCTTTTATTGTTGATGGAGTTGAATGAATAACATCAACATTATGCTTTTTAATAAGTTTTGCCAAATCTTCTGCATGGGTCATTTCATAGTCATTTGCTAAAACAAGAGATAATCCGTTTAACAAGAACAAAGCATAATCCACACCAAAAGCATCAAAACAGCATTTAAATGTTGAAATCAATCTTGTTCCGTAATTTATCATACAACTTTGATAATTGTTGATATTATTATTACAGAAATTTATAAGATTTCTGTGTCTGATAATAGTGCCTTTGGGTTTGCCGGTTGTTCCCGATGTATAGATACAGTAGCAGTAGTTATCGGATGTTATTTCGATATTGGGGTTCTCTTCATTATCTGAAATAAAGTCTTGTAAATTGCTTTCAGTAATATAGAATTTAGAACCGCTATCTACTATCATATATTCCACTCTATCTTGCGGAAAATCAAGGTCAATTGGCAGATACGCGCTACCTGCTTTGAGCACGCCAAACATAACTGCAATTAAATAACTGTTTCTTGGCAAAGCAAAGGCAACAATATCATTTGCCTTTACACCTTTTTCAATTAAGCTGTTTGCAATTTTGTTTGAAAGTTTATTGAGTTCATCATATGTAAGCGTTCTATCACAAGCAATAACTGCGGTTTTATCAGGGGTTTTAAGCACCTGTTCTTCAAACAACTGATGTACACACCTATCCTTCGGGTAATCAACTCTTGTGTCATTAAATGAATAAATAATAGTGTTAAATTCATCATTTGAAATAACACTTAAGTCTTTAATTTGCCTTGACATTTTTATCCCTTCTCAATCATTAAGATGTTTACGCGTAAAAGATTTAGGTAGAATCTCAGACAATTTATATTCTTCCATATTTTCGTTTTCATCACAACAAATAATTTCGATCTCACCAAACTCACATAACGCTTGTCTGCAAATTCCGCAAGGTGTAATATTTGCTTTGTTGCCACAAACACAAATTGCCACAAATTCTCGTTCACCGGCAGATAAAGCAGCACCTAACGCAACTCGTTCAGCACATGTGCCAGCACCAAAACTGCTGTTTTCAAAATTGCTTCCCAGGTAAATTTCTCCACTTTTTGCCAGCAATGCTGCTCCAACTTTGTAATTTGAATATGGAGAATAGGAGTTTTTCCTAACCTCAATTGCCAAAGCAATTAGTTTTTCTCTTTGTTCCATTGTAATCATACAGGTACCTCCAGATTAAAATTATTTTCTATATATTCTTTTACATGTTCATAGATTTCTCTGTCCGAAAACTTCTTCGGATTTTCTGATCGCTTAATATTCAAACATGAATCGTAAAACTTCTCCTCGAATTTTATCATCTTTGTATTATGTATAGTTTGTACTCCTGTTGAGCAAACATCAAAGAAATATCCGTTTGCAGTATAAAAACCATTGTCAGAGTTTGATATTGAAAATACTTTTCCAAACCCTTCGGGACGATGTTTTTGATTGCTTTCTGAAATATAAAAGAATTCATTGCTTTTAGATATTATAAATTTTTCAGACTGAAATTTTACTGGCTCCCCAGCTACAGGCTCGTAATTGCAACCATCAAAATGGTATTCTCCGTCCTTAAAATATATCTTGCATATTGAAATGTTTCTTGAGAAACCTGGAATAATTTCAATCCAACGTCCTTCGTATTTTTTATATCTCCTAAAACACTTAATGTTACCGATATACTTATCAAAACAGAAAATAGCGACCGCAGAGACCAAATAAGCCATAAAGTAAATAAATATTTTAGCAGGTAATGAATTACCAATAAAAAAGTCAGCAACACAAATAAATAACATTGGGAACATTGTCAAAATAACTGCTTCTATAATTTGTCTTAAAGTTTTAAAAGTTTTCATATTCTTTCTCCTTATATACATTTTTTTATACACTTAAATTAATTGCTCCAGCAACAGTTTATATCCAGTGACTATACGCCTTATCGTACCTTCTTTATACAAATCAGTACAATATTCTGCCATTAAAACAACATCATTGTCTCTTGGCATTACATTTAAGGTTAAATCATACTTTGATGTTGTAACAGGAATAGTTAAAAGCTCTGCTTTTTTATCACCAAACACAACATCCGTCATTTCTTCACTTTGGTATGCAAACATAACATCAAAAAGCGGGTTTCTGTTTGATGTTTCTATATTCAGTTTCTTTATTAACTCTCCAAATGGATAGTCTTGATTTGCTATTGCATTGATTGAATTTTCTTTAACCTCAGTTAAAAAGTCTAAAACTGTTTTTGTTCCAACAGGTTTATTACGAAGAGCAATAGTATTTACAAACATACCTATTGTGTTTAAGAACTTGCTATCTCTGCCGCTTATAGGCATACCCACAACAATATCTTCGCAACCTGAGAATTTTGACAATAAGATATTAAACCCACTCATATAAAAGGCATAAGGGGTGATGTTAAGCTCTTTGCATTTATCTTTAATTTTGTTATGTAATGCAATATCTATTGTATCATAGAGAGCAGAACCATTATGAGTTTGCTTGTTTCCTCTTGGGAAGTCGGTATTGATTTCAAGAACCGGAACTTCATCATCAAATACTGACAACCAGTATTTTTCACTCTCAGTATGGTCTTGTTCACAGACTGCAAATTCTTTATACTGAACTGGAGCATTATCAAGAGTTCTTCCCATATACAGTTCATTTAACTCGTTAAAGAATACGGGCATAGAAGAACCGTCTGTTATGATATGGTGAACATCAACCATAACAGTATCTTCATAATAACCAACACGAACAAGCGGTGCTTTTTCTAAATCAAACGGACGTATGAAATCAAGTATATTATTACTGCTTAACTTTTCAATCTCAATAGTTGCAGTATCATTGATAACTTGAATGATATGACCGTCTTTATTCTCAAAATGTGTTTTTAACGCCTCGTGTCTTGCAATAAGTTTATTAACTGCATTTTGTAATCTGTCAACATCTAAATTTTCTGTTTTAAAGCAATACGGAATATTGTAAAGGGTAGAATTTTCCTGCATACTCTGAGCAGTATATACTCTCATTTGAGCATCAGTTGCAGGAATATCACCAACCCATTCAAAAGGCGTAATTTCTGCTTCTGCTTGTTCTAACTGTTCCGCCAACTCTTTTACAGTTTCACAGTAAAAAACAGTTTTAACGGTTGTTTTGTAGCCCTTTGATTCAAGTTTTGAAATAAGTTCTATTGCTTTTAAACTGTCTCCGCCTAAGTCAAAGAAATTATCTAAAATTCCAACTCTTTCAAGATGTAAAACCCTTGCAATTTCAGTTGCTAAAACTATCTCTTGTTCCGTAGTCGGTGTAACATATTCAACATCATTTGAAATATTTGTTAAATCAACCTCAGGGAGTGCCTTGCGGTTGATTTTTCCGCTTGTGGTTAAAGGCATTTCTTCCAACACAGTGAAAATATGCGGCATCATATATTTAGGGAGCTTTGAAGATATTGCAGATCTAATATCTGCCACATCAACAGATTTTTGTTCTGTATAGAAAGCACAGATTAATTGTCTTCCATTTGTGTCTTTACGCACCAAAACAATCGCTTGTGAAATACCATCAACAGAATCTATTGCACTTTCAATTTCTCCAAGCTCTATTCTGAGACCTCTTATTTTTACCTGAAAATCATTTCTACCAACATAGGCAATATTACCATCTTCACGCCAATATGCAAGGTCTCCGGTCTTATACATTTTACCTTCACCAAAGGGGTTATCAACAAACTTTTCAGCAGTCAATTCAGGTCTGTTTAGATAACCTGCACCGACACCGTCTCCAGCGATACAAAGCTCACCAATCTGACCTATCGGCATCGGGTTGTTATATTTATCAATAATGAAAATCTGAGTATTTGCAATAGGTTTGCCTACGGTTATGTCAATAGAATTGATTTCTCCAAAGGATGCTCCCAAAGTTGTTTCTGTTGGTCCATACCCATTGAAGATGTTAATGTTTTTATTATACTTATGTATTTTATCTGATAACTCCGGTTTGAGTTCCTCTCCGCCAATCATAATGACTTCAATATTCAAGAACGCATCTTTAAATTCATAGTTTTCCAAGAGCATTTCTAACCTTGATGGTGTTATGTGCATACAATCTACATTATGATAAACAATTAGGTCCGTCAATTTATGTATGTTATGTAGCTGTTCTTCATTGGTTAACACTACAGTTTTTCCAAGCAACAACGATAATATAATTTCAAAAATTGATATATCAAAAGTAATAGAACCTATTGCTAAGATAGAATTACATTCTTCGTATATGCTTGATTGTAAATTGTTTTGTGGAGCGATATTGCAAAAATTAACAAGGTTTCTATGTCTGATAAGAGTTCCTTTGGGGTTGCCCGTTGTTCCTGAAGTATAAATGCAGTAGCAGTAGTTGTCCGATGTCATTTCAACATTCGGATTATCTTCGCTATCTGAAATGAATTCATTTAAATTATCTTCTGTTATAAAAAACTTTGCATTGCTGTCTTCAAGCATATAATCGATTCTATCTTGCGGATAGTCAGGGTCAATCGGCATATAGGCTGCACCTGATTTAAGTATGCCAAACATAACTGCAATCAAATAACTGTTTCTTGGCAAAGCAAAAGCAACAATATCATTTGCTTTTACACCTTTTTGAATCAAGCTGTTTGCAATCTTGTTTGAAAGTTTATTCAGTTCATCATATGTAAGTGTTTTATCACACGCGATAACCGCAGTATTTTTGGGTGTTTTTAATACTTGTTCTTCAAACAATTGATGAACACACTTGTCCTTTGGATAATCTGCTTTTGTATCATTGAAATCATAAATAAGAGTATTTTTCTCTTTTTCAGATAAAATAGCAAGCTCAGTTATTTTCTTGTCCTCGTTTATAGCATCAAAAAGAAGATTAAAAATATGCTCATGCATTCTTTCAATTTCTTTTTCTGTAAATTTCTCAATTTGATAATCATAGTGGATTTTTAAGATGCCTTCACTATCACGGTCATCAATATGCATTTGTAAGCTCTCGGTCTGCATACCATTGCAGTACCACACACTTTCAAATTCAGTATCAATTCCGGTGAATTTCGCATTCTGATAACTAAGCATAACATCATAAAGATTACCTGAAAAATCAAATACATGTCGAAGAGTTTCAAGCACTTCTCCGTAATTAAATTTTTGATGTTTTATGATGCCAAAAAGAGTTTTTGAGATTGTTCTCAAATTCTCAGAAAAAGTTTTTCCATTATCAAGTTCCATTAACACCGGAGCAGTATTGATGAACATACCCATAGTGTTTTTCTCTTGTGCATTGGTTCGGTTTAAAATAGCGGTGCCGATATAAAACTTTTCCTGGTTCATTTTAACTCTGTTCATATAAACGCCAAGTGCCGTCATAAGCAGCATATAAACAGATGTTTTATGCTCATTTGCATAGTTTTGAATTTTTGCAGTTTTTTCTTCATCAATAAGAAAATGTTTTCTGTTTGAAACATAAGACTTAACTTGTTTGTCGCTTATGTATGTAATGTCATCACACTTTTTGTACTGTTCTATATAATATTCTTTATCTTTTGGGTAGCGTTTTCCATTAAAATATTCTTGTTCGGCTGGTATATAATCTATGTATGAATATGCCTCTGGTATTTCACCGTTCGCAAGGGTATTAAACTGAGAACCAACAAGCGAGAGAGTCCAAGCATCAGATATAATATGATGCAGTTTTACAAGTAAACCATAGCCACCATTTAACAAAATCACATTAATTTCGCAAAGAGAGCTATAAAAGTCCATCGGTTCTTTTGCATATTTTTCAGCATAAGAATTAAGCTCCTCTTTATCTGCAAAGTGAAGCACTTTGATTTTCTGTTCCTTATACTCTGAAACTATTTGGTAGGGAACCCCATCAATTTCAGTTATTCTGATGCGGAGTGCATCATTAAGGCGATAAAGTTCATTTACTGCATTAGTCAGTACAGAAATATCTTTTTCGCCTTTAATAACAATGCTGCCGCAGACATTAGCAATACTACCGCCTGCAAACCTTTCCATATCATATATTAATTTTTGCGGTTTTGTTAAATGATACATAGTTGTCCCTCGTATTTAGCCAGTTCGAAAGATTAAAAATTTTAATGTATAAGAAGTATATCACTATATGACAAAAAAATCAACAATTTGAATAAATATAACAAAAAAACACAGCGGATTTCACTGTGTTTTTCGTTCCGCTTGTATATGTAATCCTTTTTATATAACTTCTGCGGAAACAAAATTTGTTGCCCCTTGAATAATTTATGTATTTTAATAATGGCTTCCGTTCCCGCTTCAACGGCAATTTCCTCATAAATATTTGCAAAATCTTTTGCTTCCATTTGTGACTCACCTCATAATTTTACTCATAATTACAATTTTAGACTTTTTCTTTGAAATCACCATTCGTAAATTTAATTGAAATTTGCAATATATATTTCCCGAATTGAAAACAGGACAACCACCAATGTGATAGATGTCCTACAAGCGCAGACAAAATAACCCCCAAAGTGTGATAACTTTCACTTTGGGGATTAATTCTTGCATAAATCTTTGTATAAGTTATTAAATTTTGGGCGTAAATTGGGCGTATATTTCACCACTTAACACCCTCAAACCCGCATAAACACTGGTTTTATTTATCAAGTGGCTTCATTGTTGGGAAGAGGAGTACATCGCGGATTGCGGCAGAGTCGGTAAGGAGCATTGTCATTCTGTCAATACCAAAACCAATACCGCCTGTCGGAGGCATTCCGATTTCAAGAGCTTTCATAAAGTCTTCATCTGTTGTGTTTGCCTCGCTGTCTCCAAGAGCTAAGAGTTCTTCCTGAGCCTTAAATCTTTCTCTCTGGTCGATTGGGTCGTTAAGCTCGGAATAAGCATTTGCCATTTCCCAACCGTTCATAAAGAATTCAAATCTTTCAACATAGTCAGGATTTTCAGGCTTTTTCTTAGTAAGAGGAGAAATTTCAATTGGGTGGTCCATAACGAATGTAGGCTGGATTAAATGCTCTTCAACATACTCTTCAAAGAAGGCATTTAAGATATCACCCTTCTTGTAATGTTCCTCATATTCAACATGGTGCTCTTTCGCAACCTTTTTAGCCTCATCGGCATCCTTGATTTCGTTAAAGTCAACCCCTGCGTATTTCTTAACGGCGTCAACCATTGTTATTCTTTCAAAAGGCTTGCCTAAGTCCATTTCAATTCCGTTATAGGAAATCTTGGTTGTTCCCAGAACTTCCATAGCAAGATGGCGGTAAAGATTTTCCGTAAGGTCCATCATACCGTGATAATCTGTATATGCCTGATAAAGCTCCATAAGAGTAAACTCAGGGTTATGTCTTGTATCTAAGCCTTCGTTACGGAAAACTCGTCCGATTTCATAAACTCTTTCAAGTCCGCCCACAATAAGTCTCTTTAAGTAAAGTTCAAGGGAGATACGGAGCTTGAAGTCCTCATCGAGTGCGTTAAAATGAGTTTCAAAAGGACGGGCAGCGGCGCCGCCTGCGTTTGAAACAAGCATAGGAGTTTCAACTTCAATAAAGCCCTGCTCATCTAAGTATTTACGAATTGTAGATATGATTTTGGAACGCTTTATAAAAGTGTCCTTAACATCTTCATTCATAATAAGGTCGATATATCTCTGTCTGTATCTTAAATCAGTATTTGTCATTCCGTGGAACTTTTCAGGAAGCGGTTGGAGTGACTTACTTAAAAGCTTATAAGACTTAGCTCTGAGGGAAATCTCGCCCTTCTGGGTTCTGAAAACATCCCCTGTTACGCCAACGATATCGCCGATATCAAGTCTTTTAAACTTTCTGTATTCTTCTTCTCCAAGCTCGTCTCTTGCAACATAAAGCTGGATTTTGCCATCTTTATCGCGAAGGTCAAAGAAAGAAGCCTTACCCATAACACGCTTTGACATAAGACGGCCTGCAAGAGTTGCACTTTTCCCGTCCATTTCATCAAAATTGTTGATTATATCAGCAGTATGATATTCCTGATCAAATTTTGTTACTTCAAAAGGATTTTCCCCTGCCTGTTGAAGTTCAGCGAGCTTATCGCGTCTTATCTGGAGAATCTGTTTTAAATCCTGAACCTGCTGTTTTTCTTGTGTATTATTTTCGCTCACGAATATCTCTCCTTACTTTGTTATTTCAAGTATTTTAAGGGCGAAGCTTGTTCCCGCAGGAGTGCTTATTATAGCCTCTTCCCCAACTTTTTTGCCCATTAGCGCTTTTCCCACAGGGGATTCGTCAGAAATCTTGTTCTGGTCAGGGTCAGCCTCTGTTGAGCCAACCATGCTATAAACGATTTCTTCTTCCATATCAATATCATAGACCTTAACCTTTGTTCCAAGACCAACCTTGTCAATCTCAACATCATCCTGGTCTATAACCTTGGCATTTTTAAGCATTTTTTCAAGCTGAACAATACGAACCTCAACCTGTGCCTGTTCGTTTTTCGCTTCATCATATTCAGCATTTTCCGATAAATCGCCAAAGCCTAATGCTTCTTTAATTTTTGCAGAAACTTCTTTTCTTTTTACTGTCTTTAAATATTCAAGCTCGTCTTCCAGCTTCTTTAATCCTTCGTCAGTTAGCATAATCTGTTTTGTTTCCATTTTCATTTCCCCCTATATAAGATGTAGAAACATCTCTTTCTTTACAAGGTATATGCTCACGCATTACAATATTATAGCTTAAATTTCATTTAATGTCAACTTATTTTTTCCACAGAGACAACTTTTAATCACTGCTTCTTTAAAATTTCCGTTTTGCAGAGAAAAAAGCTCCAAAGAGTCAATGTCATATCCAAAGTTTTCCGTCTTTACCACAAAATCTTTGCAGACCACTTTCCCGAAAATCACTATCTCATTTTCGTCAAGATTTACAGTCACAAAGTCCCTCTCATAAAGGTCATAAGGAAGAATCTCAACCGTTGCCCCAAACTCCTCCATTATTTGCCCCTGAATTTCAAGGGCGTTTTCTTTGTCCTCCGTAAAAATGCTTATGTTTTTCACATCATAAATCAGTTCTTTTATAAGATAAAGCACTTTAAAATCAGGGATTTTCTGCTTTACCCCAAGGCAAAATGGCTCTCCCGCTTCAAATCTTTTTGCAAGAATTTTCGTTCCCTGAGCGGCCAGCTCATAAAAGACCCGGGATAAATCAAAAGGGGTTTCTTTTAAGCTTTTTTCGTATATTATCTCCTCTGCACCATAGCGTCGAAGCTTTTTTTCGGCTCTTTTTATCAGCCCTGAGGCTTTGGCGATTTCCTCTTCCCAAAAAGGAATTTTTACAACGACAATCTCAGGCGTGACTTCTTCTGTGGCAACTTTTTGAAAGATGCCTTTTTTTCTTTCGCTCCTTGAAACAATCCCGATTTTCAACTATTTAAGAATTTCAATCGCTTTTTCAAGCTGTAAATCGTTACCGTCTGAGTTCTTCACTATAATGTCAGGCATAATGCCTTTTTTATCGATACTTTCTCCCTTTGGAGTATAATATTTAGAGTCGGTAACCTTAAATGCACTGCCGTCGTGGTATGGAATAAGGGCCTGAGTTACTCCCTTACCGAAGGATTTCTCTCCAAGGAGGGTTGCCCTGTCATTATCGCAAAGGGCCCCGATTAAAACCTCACTTGCGCTGGCTGTTCCGCCGTCGCAGAGAATTACAATAGGGATATCCATTTCCTCGGTTTTTGCATAATACTCTTCCTTCTCGCCACTTCTGTTCTTTGTGTAAACAATAAGCTCTCCCTCATCTAAGAAAATATCGGCAATTCCCAATGCGCCTGAGAAATAGCCTCCCGGATTGGAGCGAAGGTCAAGAATGAGCTTTTCCGCTCCTGCCTCTGAAACTTTGTTGAAATGCTCAACAAACTCGCTGTAAGTGTTTGCCCCGAACTGACTTATGGCAATATAGCCTATATCATCAGTCTTCATCTCCGACTGGACTGTTTCAATCTTTATTTTTGCTCTTTCAAGGACCATCTCAACTGTTTTCCCGCTGTCTGCCTTTAAGACGGTCAAGGAAACCTCTGTTCCCTCTTCCCCAAGCATTTTCGAAGATGCAAGGTCCACATCCCCAAAAACCGCCTCGCCGTCAACGGCCTTTATAATATCGTCGGTTGTTATCCCTGCTTTCTTTGCAGGAGAATCGGAAATGGCGGACATAACCTTAACCTCTCCGCTCTCAATATCACTGTATATATAAAGTCCGACACCGCAATATTCGCTTGCATCAACGCTCTGCTTAAAATCTTCGGCATAGTCCTTTGGCATATAAAAGGTATATTCGTCAAGAGCCGCATTAAGGCCTAAAAGCGCTCCGTCAACCAAGGCGTCCTCGTCAATTTCTTCATAATAATAATTATTTACTGCGCTAAATCCCCATTTAAGTCTGTTCCAATTCTCTCTGCTAAGCCCAAGAGGGTTGGTCGCACCGCCGAAAAACACCATAACCACAACAGTAAAGGTTGCGACTGCGCTTAAAACCATACCCAATATAACAAACAAAAAGGCAGAAGAAATTCTTATTCTTCTTGGCGCCTTTTTTTCTTCTATTTCAATTACGACTTCTTCGCGCTTTTCTTCGTTTTCCAATTCTTTCACCTCTTTATATAACAAAAACAAATAGAGCTTTTTATCGCTCTATTTATTTAAGTATATGCTTTATCAATATTAAAAATACTGCATTGGGTTAACCGCTGTTCCGTTTATAAGCACCTCAAAATGAAGGTGAGGTCCCGTTGAGTTACCTGTTGAGCCAACTCGTCCTACCAATGAACCTGCTGAAACATACTGCCCTGCTGAAACCAAAAGTGAGCTCATATGAGCATAAAGGGTTGAAACACCGCCGCCATGGTCGATAATGGCACAGTTGCCATAGCCTCCGTTCCAGCCGGCAAACTTAACAGTTCCGCCTGCCGCCGCAATAATATTCGCTCCATACTGCGCCCCGATATCTGTTCCCGTATGAGGTCTTAGCTTTCCTGTAACAGGGTTAACTCTCTGAGGAGCAAAATGGGAGGTTATATATGTACAACTTGGAGTTGGCCATAGGAAATACCCGTTTGAAACCGTCCCGTTACCCTTACTGAGTGAGCCTGACATCTGCGCCTTCAAGGCGTTCTGCTTTCTTATTTCTTCATCAATTATTCTCTGAGCCGCTGCCGCATCTGACATAAGAGTTTTCTTAACCTTTTCAAGCTCCGCCTGCTTAGAATCAAGACTTGCTTTCTGCTGGGCAAGAACGGCCTTCTCGGCTTCCTGAGTTTTCTTGATTGCTTCAATTTCTGTGCTTATATCAGAAATTTCCTTTTCCTTCTCTTTCATTTCGTCGTGGATTTTCTTATCATAATTGGAAATCTCTTTGGCAACCTCTAAATTATTGATAAGGTCCATAAGACTTTCCGAGGAAAAAATCAACGCAAGGGTTGAAGTTGTTCCGTCCTCGCACATTATGCGGAAACGCTCTTTATAGGCTTCATACTGTTCCTTTGACTCTTTCTTCGCCTGAGCAAGCTGGGCCAAAGTTGCGTCAAGCTTTGCCTGAGTTTCGGCAAGCTCTGCATTTTTCGCATCAATCTGAGATTGAATTCCAACTGTTTCCTTTTTAAGCGCCTCAATATTTTCGGCGGTTAAAGCCTGCTTATCGTTTATGTCCTTAATCTTTTTCTGTTGTTCCTGAACTTTCTTTTCTGATGCATCTATCTGGGCCTGTTCATTAGCCGCAAAGACATAGCTAACCCCAACTGCAAGAACACTTGCGATAAGCGCAAAAGCTATGAGCAAAGCAATTGTGCGAACAATTTTCTTATTCATAAAGACACCGCCTTTTAAAGTTTATACATGAAGATATTTTCTTATAGAGGTATAGCTTCCTGCCACTCCCATAAGAATGCCTATTGCCATAAACCAGCATAAAATGTAGTTATATACTGTTCTGAACGGAACAATACGAAGAGTTCCTGTGAATTCCATTAAAGTCGGATAGAAGCTTTCGTACGCAAAAAGCACGACTGTTGAAGAAAACAGCGCTCCGATAAAGCCGATAATCATTCCTTCAAAGAGGAACGGCCAGCGGATAAACCAGTTTGTTGCCCCAACAAACTTCATAATGTTTATCTCCTTGCGTCTTGCAAAAAGACCTTGCTTTATAGTGTTGGAGATAAGCATCACCGCACCGATTAAAAGGGCAATAACGATCCAGATTGTTACATTCTTTACAAAGGAGGTAACCGCCACAACCTTGTCAATTAAATCAAGACTGCTTTTAACTTCTTCAACCCCTTTAACCTTAGCCGCCGCCTCAATAACCCCTTGGGCATCCTCAGGATTTTCAAGAGTTATAACGCAGGCGTCACGAAGAGGGTTATCATATTCAAAAGCCGCAATTGCATCTGCATCGTCGCTGTATCTGTTTTCTTTATATTCTCTGTATCGCTCTTCTTTGGTAAAATAATCAACCGCTTTAACATTTTCAATTTTAAGAAGCTCCGCCCCCACAGCTTTAAGCTCGCTGTCTGTTGCGTCACGGGGAACGAAAACATTTATCTGGCACTGTTCCTCAATCTGAGCACTGATTGAGTTTAAGTTAAGGCCTAAAATAATGAATACTCCAAGGAATGCCAAAGATATAATAACTGTTGTTAATGAAGCAAGGCTCATAAGCCAGTTTGACATAATCCCGGAGACTCCCTGAGTAATGAAATATTTAAAATCCCTAGGCTTCATATCCGTACGCTCCTCTTTCCTCATCACGAACAAGTTTGCCGTGCTCTATGGCAAGAACACGCTTTTGCATGGTGTCAACAAAGTTCTTCGCGTGAGTTGCAACAATCATTGTTGTTCCTTTTTTGTTTATATCTTCAAGTAAATTCATAATTTCCTGAGCGTTTTCAGGGTCAAGATTTCCCGTAGGCTCGTCCGCAATAATAACAGGCGGACGGTTAACCATAGCACGAGCCAGAGAAACTCTCTGTTGCTCACCCCCGGAAAGCTGCCCGGGTTTCATATCTGCCTTATGGGAAAGGCCAACCATGCTCAAAACGCCCGGAACCGTTCTTCTTATTGCACGGCTTGATGCCCCGATAACCTGCATGGCAAAGGCAACATTTTCATAAACCGTTTTATTTGGAAGAAGACGAAAATCCTGGAAAACCATTCCTATGTTTCTGCGAAGATAAGGAATTTTCTTATCAGGAAGAGCAGATAAAGACATATTATTTACAATAATATCTCCGCTTGTCAAAAGCTCCTCTTTAATGATAAGCTCGGTTATTGTGGATTTACCTGCGCCTGACGGTCCAACCAGAAAGACAAACTCGCCCTTCTCAACTTTAAAGGACACATCGTCCAGCGCAAGAACATCTCCGTCTTCGTAAATTTTAGTAACATTCTTAAATTCTATCATATTTAAAGCTCCGATTTAAATTTCGTTATTCTGGGATTTAAGATATTTACTTACCATCATTGCAACCTTGAAGGTTATGGCATCATCAAACTCGCGGAGGTCAATTCCTGTAAGCTTTTTGATTTTATCAAGACGGTAAACGAGGGTATTTCTGTGAACAAACAATTTTCTTGAAGTCTCGGAAACATTAAGGTTGTTTTCAAAGAACTTCTGAATTGTATAAATCGTTTCGCTGTCCATAACATCGATGGACTCTTTCTTTAAAACTTCGTTTAAGAAAAGCTCGCAAAGAGTTGTTGGAAGCTGATAGATAAGTCTTCCTATTCCAAGATTGTCATAGCTTATAACATTCTTTTCAGTGTCGAAAACCTTACCAACTTCAAGGGCAATTCTTGCTTCGCGGTATGCCTTTGAAAGCTCCTGAATATTTTCAGCCAGAGTTGAAACACCAACGGAAACCTTAACCATTGCCTCAACGCCGACAGTATCTCTTATTTCGTTTGCAATCTGGAGGGCGTCAATATTCTCGTCTTCCCTTACTTCTCTTATTGCGACGATATCTCTGTCGTCAATTCTTATAACAAAGTCGCGGGTCTTATCGGGGAAGATGCTTAAAAGAATGTCCATAATCTCAATATCAGAATTTTTATGACTTCTTATTAAGAAAACATTTCTCTTTGCCTCAGTGTTTAAGCGAAGCTCCTTACTTCTGTATATAATATCGCCAGGGAGAACATTATCGAGAATTATATTTTTAACAAAGCTGTTCTTATCGTACTTTTCATCATAATACTGCTTAACAGAAACAAAATGAGGCGCGAGAACAGTGCAATAGCACTTTGCAAGTTCGTCCTCTCCCTCACAGAAAACATAGTATTCCCCTTTATTATAGGTTTCAAATTTCTTATAGGTATATCCCTTATAAGCCTTGATTTCGCCACCAGGGCACACTTCTTCTATTCTTTCGTTAATTTTACCAATCTTAGTCTCGTCGCTGCACGCGATAACCGCACCGCCATCGTCCATAACACCGATACGGCGCTCAATATCGAGTCTTAACTGGTTGCAGGTATTCTGAAATATTCTGTTTTGCACGATAATTCCCTCCAAGCATACTTCATCTATTATAAGCCATTATAACACTTTATTGAAGAAATTGCAACAAATTTTATGCAATTTCAACAAAAATTTTTTATGTTAAATTTTTATGACATTTTCTCAAAATGTTTGACAAAGCAAGGGTTTTTGAAGTATAATGAAGCATATATAACCTTGCATAAATTTTTCCTGCAAGGGAAAACTTTCAAAACGAAACAACTTTTCTTGAAAGGGAGAGAAAATCATATGAAATATATTGTTGTTTTATGCGATGGTGCAGCGGATACACCCGTTGCTGAATTAGGAGGCAAAACTCCTCTTGAAGTTGCGAAAAAGCCTAATATTGACCGTCTTGCAAAGGGCGGCGAGCTTGGAATGGTTAAAACCGTTCCGGAGGGACTTCCCCCCGGAAGCGATGTCGCAAACCTTGCGGTTTTCGGCTATGACCCCCTTAAATATTATACAGGTCGTTCTCCGCTTGAAGCTATGAGCATGAATGTTCCTCTTGTTCTTTCCGACACCACTTTCAGAACAAATCTTGTTACTCTTTCCGATGAAGAAAACTATGAGGACAAGACAATGGTTGATTACAGCTCTGATGAAATTACCTCGGAAGAAGCAAGCATCTTAATTGAGGCAGTAAATAAAGAGCTTAAAACCGAAGAATATGAGTTTTTCAGCGGTATAAGCTATCGTCATCTTTTAGTTTGGCACAACAAGGAAAACGATTTTTCCTTAACTCCGCCACACGATATTTCCGACAGGAAAGTTACTGATTACTTACCATCTGACGAGACTATTCTCTCCCTTATGAAGAGAAGTCACGAAATACTTAAAGACCACCCTGTAAACCTTGACAGAATAAAAAGAGGTCTTCATCCTGCCAACTCTATCTGGATTTGGGGCAACGGAACAAAGCCTGACCTTGATTTGTATAAGGACAAATTCGGACTTTCGGGTGCTGTTATTTCCGCCGTTGACTTAATCAAAGGAATCGGCAAATGTGCAGGCCTTGATGTTATAGATGTTGAAGGTGCAACAGGAACTGTTCATACTAACTTTGACGGCAAGGCAAAGGCATCAATTGATGCTCTCAAAGGCGGCGCCGACTTCGTTTATATTCATTTAGAGGGTGCCGATGAGGCAGGTCACAGAAAAGAAATAGAAAACAAGGTTCGCGCAATCGAGCTTATTGATGAGAAGATTGTTGCTCCGCTCCTTTCCTATCTTGAAGAGGAAAATGAAGAATTCAACATTCTCGTTATGCCTGACCACCCAACACCGCTTGCAATAAGAACTCACACAAGCGATCCTGTCCCTTATCTTATTTACAGAAGCAATGGGGATACGGCAAGCGGTCTTTCCTATACTGAGGCAAACGCCAAAGAAACAGGAATTTATATAGAAAACGGCTTTGAAATTATGACAAAACTTCTTTCTTAAAATTCTTACGAAAGGATGTAATTTAATATGAAGAATAACGGATACGGAAAATATATCAAATATCTCTTCGTTGCCCTTTGCATCGGGGTTCTGGTTTATTTTTCTCCTGTTCTTATTAATTTGTTCTTACCCTTTATTTTAGCCTTTATAGTTGCCGCTCCTTTCCACAAAGTTGTTGAAAAACTTTCCTCAAAGCTTCACATCAACAAAGGGGTCAGCTCCTTCGTTATTATAACTCTTATCATTGCCATATTCGGCGGACTTCTGTTCTGGCTTATATATTATCTCTATACTCAGGCAAGGGGACTTATTGAGATGCTCCCTGATATAATCGAATCCGTTCAGGGAACTTTTATGGAGTATTACGAAAAATACAGAAAGTATATGCCTGGCGTTGCGGAATTTGTTGACAACTATATTGAAAACAGCGACTTCTCAATTAACAAATATACTCCGAAAATAACAAACAGCGCAATCAGTTATGCAACAAGCTTTGCATCAACTCTTCCGTCTGCATTATTCTTTGTCCTTATATTTGTCCTTTCGGTTTTCTTCTTCATAAAGGACTATAACGCGGTTATAAACTTCATAAAAGAGGCTCTTCCTGAGAATACAGTGACAAAACTTACCTACCTTAAAAACACTGCATGGCGCGGTTTTGTGGGGTATATGAAATCTCAGACAATTCTTTCGTCCATAACCGCCCTTTTGGTTGCGGTGACCTTCTGGTTCTTGGATATTGACTATGCAATTATCTGGGCGATTATTATAGGAATTGTTGACGCTCTGCCGATTTTAGGCTCGGGAATAGTTCTTATCCCTTATGCAATAATCTCATTTATGATGAGCAAAAACCTCTTTTTCTCAATCTGCATAATAATCTTGCAAACAGTTGTATTTTTAGTAAGACAGATGCTCAGTCCTCGTGTTATGAGCTCACAGCTCGGCATTCATCCCCTTATAACTCTTATAAGTATTTATATCGGTAATGAGCTTATGGGCGTTCTGGGTATGGTTGTTTTCCCGATTTTAGCGCTCCTCCTCGTAAGTCTTTATACCTCTTATAAAAACGCAGGAAGCTTAGAGAAAGCCATTGAAAACGCCAACAAGAAAGACTAATTTTTAAGCAAAACAAACCCCCAAAGAGAAATCTCTTTGGGGGTTTTATTTTTTACTTTAATCCTTCAATACTTTTTAATACCTTTTCAAGCATTTCTTTATATTTTTCGCCTTTTTGTCTTTCCTCTTCAACAACCTTAGCTGGTGCTTTATCCGTAAAGCCTTTGTTGGAGAGCTTTCCTTCAACTCGCTTAATCTCGCCTTCAAGCTTTTCCTTTTCCTTGGTAAGTCTTTCAAGTTCTTTTTCCTTGTCAACAAGCTCGTCAACAGGGAGGTAAAGCTCTGCGCCCTCTGTTACAACAGAAACAGCGTTTTCAGGAATTCCTGCCTTATCACTTTGAACAATTGCCTCAGAGGCACTCGCAAGTTTCTCAAAGAACACCTTGCCCTGATTGAATACTGCTTCATTTTCTGTTACAATATAAAGCTTTGTTTTCTTAGACGGCGGAACATTCATTTCGTTTCGAACATTACGAACGCCCTTGATTGCCTCCATAATAAGAGTCATTTCCTTTTCCGCTGCGGCAAAGTCAAGCTTTTCGTCATAAACAGGGAAGTCTGAAACCATAATGCTTTCCCCGTCGTGAGGAAGAGCCTGCCAGATTTCTTCTGTTATAAATGGCATAAACGGATGGAGAAGCTTTAATGTGTTTGAAAGCACATAGGTAAGAACCATCTGCGCTGTCTTATTGCTTTCGCCCTTTTCAAAGAAACGAGGTTTAACAAGCTCAATATACCAGTCGCAGAACTCGTCCCAGATAAAGTCATAAAGCTTTGAAACCGCAATACCAAGCTCATATTTTTCAAGGTTATCGGTAACCTCTTTAACCAATGTGTTATACTTGGAAAGAATCCACTTATCTTCAACAGAAAGTTTGTCTAAATCAGGAAGCTCGTTCTTTTCAATGTCAAGATTCATAAGAACGAATCTTGAAGCATTCCAGATTTTGTTTGCAAAGTTACGGCTTGCCTCAACTCTTTCAATATAGAAACGCATATCGTTTCCTGGGGAGTTGCCTGTTGCAAGAGTAAATCTTAATGCATCCGCTCCGTATTTTTCAACGATTTCAAGTGGGTCGATACCGTTTCCTAAGGACTTACTCATTTTTCTTCCCTGGCTGTCGCGAACTAAGCCGTGAATATAGATATGCTTAAACGGAGCCTCGTTTACATGTTCAAGTCCTGAAACAATCATTCTTGCAACCCAGAAGAAGATAATGTCATAGCCTGTAACCAAAACTGATGTTGGATAGAAATAATCAAGGTCAGCGGTCTTTTCTGGCCAGCCAAGAGTTGAGAACGGCCAGAGAGCAGAACTAAACCAGGTATCTAAAACATCCTCGTCCTGCTTAACCTTGCCGCCACACTTAGGGCAGACAGTTATATCTTCTTTGGAAACAGTTGTTTCTCCGCAATCCTGACAATAAAATGCAGGAATTCTGTGTCCCCACCAGAGCTGACGGGAGATACACCAATCCTTAACATTTTCCATCCAGTGCATATAAGTTTTTGAAAATCTGTCAGGAATAAACTCAACAGTTTTGTCCTCAACAACACGGATAGCATCCTTTGCAAGAGGTTCCATTTTAACGAACCACTGCTTTGAAGTAATCGGCTCAACAGTTGTTCCACAACGGTAACACTGTCCAACATTATGGCTATGCTCTTCAATCTTAACGAGATAACCCTGAGCCTCTAAATCTTCAACAATTTTCTTTCTTGCTTCATATCTGTCAAGGCCTGCATAAACTCCGCCCTCTTTTGAAACCGTTGCATCGTCATTTAACATACGGATTTCAGGGAGGTTATGACGCTTTCCTACCTCAAAGTCGTTAGGGTCATGAGCAGGAGTAATTTTAACACAGCCTGTCCCGAATTCTTTATCAACATATTCGTCTGCAATAAGAGGAATTTCTCTTCCTACAAGCGGAAGAATGAGTTTTTTGCCCACCAAAGCCTTATATCTCTCGTCATCAGGATGAACTGCAACGGCAGTATCCCCAAGAAGAGTTTCAGGTCTTGTTGTTGCAATAATAACCTCTCCGCTTCCGTCAGCAAATGGGTATCTTATGTGCCAGAAATTGCCCGGCTGTTCAGCGTATTCAACTTCTGCATCAGATAGAGCAGTTATACAGCTTGGGCACCAGTTAATAATTCTTGTTCCCTGATAGATAAGACCTTTTTCGTAAAGGTTAACAAAAACTTCACGAACAGCCTTTGAGCAACCTTCGTCCATAGTGAAGCGTTCCCTCTCCCAGTCGCAGGAGCATCCAAGCTTTTTAATCTGGCTTATAATACGGCTTCCGTATTGCTCTTTCCAGTCCCAAACTCTTTCTAAGAACTTTTCTCTGCCCAAATCATAGCGGGTAAGTCCCTCTTCCTTGCGGAGATTTTCCTCAACCTTAATCTGAGTCGCAATTCCCGCGTGGTCAGTTCCCGGAACCCAGAGAGCCGCATAGCCCTGCATTCTCTTTGTTCGGATAATTATATCCTGGAAAGTTTCGTCAAGAGCATGTCCCATATGGAGCTGGCCCGTAACATTTGGGGGCGGAATAACAATAGTAAACGGCTTTTTATTTTCATCTATCTGTGTATGAAAATAGCCCTTTTCAACCCAGTTTTTATATATCCTGTCCTCAACGGTTTGAGGGTCATAGGTTTTTGGTAATTCCTTTGCCACTTTTAAAGCACCTCTCATATATTCATAGTTAAAAATTATTATACACAAATTTTCTGCTTTTTGCAAGTGTTTTTGCCGTTTTTTTACCATCCGTTGACAGAAAACTTAATTTGTGCCATAATATTTATAGTTTATGGAAGGATGATATAAATGGAAAACATAAAAACAAGAAGTGAAATTGCCGCCGATTTATTTGTAAAAGGCTATAACTGTTCCCAATCAGTTGTTGGCGCTTTTGCCGATAAAACAGATTTGGATTTTGAGACCCTTATGAAGCTTTCCTCATCTTTCGGAGCAGGAATGGGCAAGCTCCGCGAGGTTTGCGGTGCGGTTTCGGGAATGTTTATGGTTTTAGGGCTTATAAAGGGTTATTCCTCTCCAACTGAC
Source organism: Clostridia bacterium (assembly GCA_045578465.1). GTDB lineage: Bacteria > Bacillota > Clostridia > Monoglobales > Monoglobaceae > SIG454. The sequence continues at coordinate 48,414 of JAZNKJ010000006.1, forward strand.
GCTGAGGGCAAAGCAAAGCACTATGAAGATATTCAGCGCCTTGGGGATAAATTCAAAGACGAATACGGCACCATCATCTGCCGTGAACTTTTAAAAGGCATAAAGGTTCAGGGCGGCTCTAAGCCTGAGGCAAGAACTGAGGAATACTATAAAGTTCGCCCCTGTGTCCGCTTTGTTATAAGGGCGACAGAAATCTTAGACGACTTCTTAAAAGAAAATAATTTATAAAAAAGGCAGGAACGAAATCGTTCCTGCTTTTATTTTATAGATAAACTCTTATTTTTTGTGCTAAGTTTTCTTCAATCTCGATAATGTCTTTGACTATTCCCTTAACCTCATCATCTGCATCTTTATACTGATTAAGATACTTATTGATTGACTTAATTCCCATATGACAGCCGTCGGTTAAAAGGTCTGCGGCAGTTTCATCTGTTTTTTCCATCGTCATCATCACATTGGTTTTAAACCACGCCATACCTTTGGCTATTTTATGAGGCTCTTTTCCGTCATCTCCTGCTTTTCTTAAAGCCTCTTCTGTGTCAACTTCAAGCTTTTTGTGTTCCTTTAAGCTGCTTTCGAGAATTTCCTGAAAATGCCCGTCTTTAACGGAAGGGAGAATTTCCTCTATTGCGTCTATTCCCATTTTTATACCTGAATTACATTCTTTTAAAAGCTTAATTGTATCAGGACTAACCATAAAAATCACCCTTTCTTTTTTGGTTATTATGGGTAATTTTTATAGAATTATACATTTATTTCGGGATTGAGCAGTAGCTTAAATCAATGGTTATAACGCAAAAATAGTTTGCGTCCTTTTCCTTAACCATAGCCTTGATTTTATCTTTGATTTCTCCGTGGCTCATATCCACCTGACTTGGCACAACACAGTCAAAAATGAGATTGGTGTGTGTGGGACCTGGGACAATTCTTAAATCGTGGATTGAGAGGGCAGGATGAATTTCCTTAACCAACCCCGAAAGCCATTTGCGGATATCGTTTACCGCATCATCCTGAGTTACAATAGGGTCATAATGGACTATAATGTTAAGGCCGTCCTCTTCAAAAAAGTCTCTTTCAATTCTGTCAATGGTATCGTGGCTTACAAGAACATCCTCTTCCGCCGCCATTTCAACATGGACACTGGCGAAAACTCTCCCCGGGCCATAGTCATGAACAAGCAAATCATGAGTTCCTAAAACCCCGTCATAGCTCAAAATTTTATCTTGTATGAGGTTTACAAGTTCTTCCTCCGGCGCTCTTCCGAGGAGGGGGTCTAAGGTATCCTTAACCAACACCACTCCGCTATACATAATAAAGAGGGCAACCCCGAGACCGATATATCCGTCAAGATTAAGCTTAAAATTAATGGATATAACAGCTCCCAAAATTACGGCAAGGGTTGTCAGAATATCGTTTCTGCTGTCCGTTGCCGCCGCAATAAGCGTTTTTGAGTTTATTCTTTTCCCTATATTTTTAGTGAAAAACATCATCCAGAGCTTTACTAAAACCGAGGCAACAAGAATAGAAATCGAAAGAATACTGAAAGTTGTTTCGCTTGGATTTAAAATTTTGTCAACACAGGATCTTAAAAGTTCAAAACCGATTAGAATAATAAGAATTGAAACCAAGAGCCCTGAAAGATATTCAAATCTTGCATGGCCGTAAGGGTGTTCTTCATCGGCAGGCTTGCTTGATAATTTAAAGCCCAAAAGGCTTATAAGGCTTGACGAGGCATCGGATAAATTGTTAAGGGCGTCCGCCGTAACGGAAACACTTCCTGAGAGAAAGCCTGCAATAATTTTGCCAACAAAAAGGAGAAGGTTGCAAAAAATTCCAACCCATCCTGAAAGAGAACCCATTTTCGAACGGACAACAGCATCCCCCGTGTTCTCATAGTCTTTTATGAAAAGTTTAATCAGACTTTCAGTCAATTAAATCACTCCCAAATGTTCAAGAAGAATTTTAATGCCGATTGCAATCAAAACCACTCCGCCTAAAAATTCTGCTTTCCCCTTATATTTCGCACCGAAGAAGTGCCCCACATATATTCCGACTGCGGATAAAACAAAAGTTATGATACCTATAAAGCTTACCGCCGCTCCGATAGGAACGCCTTCCTCCAAAACGGCAAAGCCTATACCCACCGCCAAAGCGTCAATACTTGTTGCAACGGCGAGAGGAAACATCTCTTTCGGGTCGAAGGAACAGCAAAGTTCTTCCTCTTTCCCAAGAGATTCTTTAATCATATTACCGCCGATTATGGCAAGAAGGATGAACACAACCCAATGGTCGTAGCTTACTATATATTTTCCAAAATAGCTTCCGCAAAAATATCCGATCAGAGGCATAACCGCCTGAAATATACCGAAATAAAGCCCTGCAACAAATGCGTGTTTTATCTTAATTTTCTGCACGGATAAGCCCTTGCAGATTGCAACGGCAAAGGCATCCATAGAAAGCCCTAATGCAATTATAAAAAGCTCCCAAAGTCCCATTATCTCTCCTCCTGTTACTCCCCTTAAAATACCACAGTTCCCCTTTTTTGTCAAGGTAATGTAAGTTTGAAAGGCTCTTGATTTATGGCGAAAAATGTGGTAAAATGTCAGTATCATATTATAGGGACTGATTCTAATGATAAAACTTTTTAATATTGACCATTTTCGTCTTGAAGACACCCTCCTTTGCGGGCAGTGTTTCCGCTTTAAGAAAGAGGACGACGGCGTCTTTTACGGAGTTGTGGCGAGCCACGCCGTTAAGATGTATTATGCGGATGAAAACACTATTTTCCTTGAAAGCTCTAACCCTGATTTAGTCTATTGGAGTCACTATTTAAGCTTTTCAACAGATTATAATCTGGTTGAAGAAACCTTTTCGGGTGATGAACATCTCAAAAAGTGTATGGAAGTGGGAAAGGGCATAAGAATTCTTCATCAGGATTTATGGGAGACCATTGTTTCCTTTATAATTTCCGCCAACAACAATATTCCGAGAATTCAGAAAATCATTGAAAAAATGTGTGAACTATTTGGGGAGGAAATTGACTTTGAGGGAAGAAAATATTATGGCTTCCCTACCGCAGAAAAACTCTCAACTCTTACTTTGGAGGATTTGGCGCCCATAAAGGCAGGGTTTAGGGATAAATATATTTTAGATGCGGCAAAAAAGGTTTTTTCGGGGGAAATTGACCTTGACAAGCTCCCCTCTTTATCCGACGCTGAGGCAAAAAAAGAGCTTATGAAAATAAAAGGGGTTGGAAGTAAGGTTGCGGACTGCATTTTGCTTTTCGCCCTATCCCGATACAAGACTTTCCCGAAGGATGTGTGGATAAAGCGCATTATGGAAGAAGCCTATGGCGTATCCGAAAAGGATATTGATGCCTTTGCAATTGAAAAATTTGGCAATTTTGCAGGAATTGCTCAGCAGTATCTTTATTATTACCACGCTATAAAAAAACCTTTATAAAATTTTGTTTTCCTCTTGAATATTAAAGGAAAATAGTGTAAAATATAAGTTGTGATTATAATTAAATTTAAATACGGAGGATTAGAGTATGTTAGTTAGTGCAACAGAGGCCCTTAAAAAGGCAAAGGAAGGCAAATATGCAATTGGCCAGTTCAATATCAACAACCTTGAATGGACAAAGGCAATTTTGCTTACAGCCGAAGAATGCAAATCACCTGTTATCTTAGGTGTTTCTGAGGGCGCGGCAAAATATATGTGCGGTTTTAAGACAGTTGCAGATATGGTTAAGGCAATGGTTGAGTCTTTAAACATTACTGTTCCTGTTATTCTTCATTTAGACCATGGTAGCTACGACGGTGCAAAAGCGGCTATCGAAGCTGGTTTCTCATCAGTTATGTTTGACGGTTCTCACTACGGAATCGAAGAAAACATTGAAAAGACAAAGGAAATCATCGCTCTTGCAAAGGCAAACGGAATTTCCGTTGAAGCTGAGGTTGGTGCAATCGGCGGCGAAGAAGACGGCGTTGTTGGTAGCGGCGAAGTTGCTGACCCTCAGGAATGTAAGTTAATCGCTGACCTTGGAGTTGATATTTTAGCTGCCGGTATCGGTAACATTCACGGCAAATACCCTGCTAACTGGGCAGGCTTAAACTTTGAAGTTTTAGCTGAGATTGAAAAGGCAACATCTCCTATGCCTCTCGTACTCCACGGCGGAACAGGTATTCCAACCGATATGATTAAAAAGGCAATCTCCCTTGGCGTTTCAAAAATCAATGTTAACACAGAATGTCAGCTTTCTTTTGCAGCTGCTGTGAGAAAATACATTGAAGACGGCAAGGATTTAGAAGGCAAGGGCTTTGACCCAAGAAAGCTTTTAGCTCCCGGCGTTGAAGCTATTAAGGCAACAGTTAAAGAAAAGATGGAACTTTTCGGTTCTGTTAACAAGGCATAAATAAAACTTGAAAAATCCGTCCGGATTTAGGCGGATTTTTCTTTTTAATAAAGAGGGATTATTATGTATATTATCGCAGGTCTTGGAAACCCGGGCAGAAAATACGCAGGGACAAGGCACAACATCGGCTTTGATGCAGTTGATGCCATTGCCTCTAAAAATAACATAAAATTCAATAAAAGCAAATTTAAAGCCGACATTGGCGAGGGCACTATCTGCGGAGAAAAGGTTATATTGGTTAAACCACAGACCTTTATGAATTTAAGCGGAGAGAGCATTCGCCCTATTTCCGATTGGTATAAAGTCCCATGCGAGAATATAATAGTAATATATGACGACATTTCCCTTCCTCTTGGCACACTGAGGCTTCGGACAAAGGGAAGCGCAGGCGGACACAACGGAATGAAGAGCATAATTTATCAGCTTGGGACTGATGTTTTCCCAAGAATGAAAATCGGGGTTGGTGCTCCACCTGATATAGACTATGACTTAAAGGATTTCGTTTTGGGAAAATTCTCAAAAGCCGAGGTAGAAACTCTTATTAAAACAGTTGTTAAAGTTACAGACGCCGTTGAAAATCTTATAACAAACGGCGCAGAAAATACTATGTCAAAATTTAACGGGTAGCAAAAATATGAGCGGATTTATGAAAATCATTGAGGAACTGGCGGATTTTTCCGACCTTACCTCCTCCCTTGAAAATAGAATAACTCCGATAAATCTTATGGGTGTGGCAGATTCTGTCCGTGCCCATTTTATTTCTTGCGCCTCAAAAAAGCTTGCAAAACACGCATTCGTTATAACCGAAAGCGATGCCTCAGCACGAAAATTAATTGAAGATTTAAGCTTTTTCTCAGGGGAGAATGTTCTCTATTTCCCCTCTGTTGACTTGCTTTTTTATGATGTTGAAGCCTCGGGGCAGGACATAAGCGCCCAGAGGCTTAAAGTTTTATCCACCCTTTGTTTCTCGGAGGAGAAATATCATATTGTAACCACAAGAAGGGCTCTTTGCTCCATAACCGCAGAGAAAAATCTCTATGAAAATCTTTCAAGAATTCTCTCGGTTGGAGACGAGATTGACCTTGACGAAATTAGAAAACTATTTATCGATTTAGGCTATACCTTCGAGGACGAAGTCAGCGGAAAAGGGCAATGCAGTATGCGAGGGGGAATCTTTGATTTCTTCCCGCCTGAAAGAGATTTTGCCGTCCGCATCGAGCTTTGGGATACGGAAATTGACTCTATCCGTCTTTTCTCCCCCGAAAGCCAGAGGACAATCGAAAACATAACCTCCTGCCTTTTAACTCCTGCAAAGGAGATAATTTTAACAGATGAAAAGCGTGAAATCCTTGCCTCTTTCTTAAAGAGCGAGGGTAAAAAGGCATCTAAAAAAGAGGACGAGAAAAACAATCATCTTTCTCAGATTCTTCGTCGGGATTTAGAGAGAGTTGAGGAGAAAATCACTTTCCCATCCATTCATAAATATATCCCTGTTTTATATAGTGAGCCTGCAACCATTGCGGATTATCTTGATGATAACTATATTATTTTCGCAGACGAGGCAGGAAGACTTTCTGAAAGCGCAAAAATTGAGGCAGAGCAATTCTCTGAGGATATTAAATCCCTTTTAGAGAGGGGAATTGTCCCTAAAACCTCATATAAATATTCTGCGGATTTTTCTTCCATGATAAAAAATCTTTCTTCCCGTTCTTTTGTTGGCATGAGCAGTATTTCCTACTCCTGCCCCGACTATAAGCCGAAGAAAATTATAAATATAACCTCAAAAGGAATAAACGACTATCACGGAAAGCTCGAATTTTTCTATGACGCTCTTTCCTTTTACAAAAAGAATAACTATAAAATCATAATCCTTGCGGGGAACGAAAGCAAGGCGAAAAACCTCTGCACCTCTTTGGAGGACGAGGGTTATTCCCCAACATACTTAAAGGAATTTGACACTCTCCCCTCATCAGGTGGGATTATTGTAACTTTGGGCAGTATTTCCCGAGGCTTTGAATATCCTCTTATAAACACGGCTGTCATCAGTGACAAGGAGATTTTCGGGAGCCATAAAAAGAAAAAGTCCCGTTTCAAAGTCAACAAACAGGATAAAATCAATAGCTTTACCGACCTTAAAGTCGGGGATTTTGTTGTGCATCAAAACCACGGTGTCGGCAAATATATGGGAACTGTTCAGCTTGATGCAGGCGGAATAAAGCGAGATTACTTAAAGCTTTTATATAAAGGAAGCGATGTTTTATATGTCCCCACGGACCAGCTTTCCTTAGTCTATAAACACGCCTCAAAGGAGGGTTCCTCTGTCCGCCTTAACACTCTTGGCGGCACTGACTGGTCAAAGACAAAGCAGAGGGTTAAAAAATCCTGCGAGGATATTGCAGATGATTTAATTGCCCTTTACGCAGCACGAGAATCTATCCGCGGGGTTGAATGTGGGCCTGATGACGAATGGCAAAGAGTTTTTGAGGCATCTTTTCCTTTCGAGGAAACAGATGACCAGCTTTCAAGCATTGCCGAAATCAAAGCGGATATGGAAAGGCCTCGGCCAATGGACAGACTCCTTTGCGGAGATGTTGGCTACGGCAAGACCGAGGTTGCTATGCGCTCTGCCTTTAAGGCGGTTATGAATGGCTATCAGGTTGTTTATCTTGTTCCAACCACTATTTTAGCAAGTCAGCACACAAACACATTCCGCCAGAGAATGAAAGACTTTCCCATAAGGATTGCATCCCTTTCCAGATTCAACACTCCCTCTGAGCAAAAAGAGGTTATAAAAGGACTTAAAAGCGGAGAGGTCGACATTGTTATCGGCACTCACAAGCTTTTAAACCCTGCCATTGAATATAAAAACTTAGGACTACTCATAATTGACGAAGAACAGCGTTTCGGCGTTAAACATAAGGAACAAATCAAGGAGCTTCGAAAAAACATTGATGTTTTAACTCTTTCGGCAACTCCTATCCCAAGAACTCTTCATATGTCAATGTCAGGAATTCGCGATATGAGCATTATTGCTCAGCCACCGGGGGAAAGATACCCCGTTGCCACCTATGTTTTGGAATATGACAGAGAGGTAATCCGTGAAGCCATAAACCGTGAAATCGGCAGAGGCGGTCAGGTTTATTACCTTTTCAACCGTGTTTCGGGGATTGAAAAAGTTGCGGAGGAAATTTCCGCTATGATTCCTGACGCAAGGATTGCTGTTGCCCACGGGAAAATGAACGAGCGTGAGCTTGAAAATATTATGATGTCCCTTTATGAAGGGGAGATTGATATTTTAATCTGCACCACCATAATTGAGACAGGCCTTGACATTCCAAATGTTAACACTATAATAATTGAAGATTCAGACCGAATGGGTCTTTCTCAACTTTATCAGCTCAGGGGAAGAGTTGGCCGCTCCGACAGACTTGCATACGCCTACCTTACTTTCAGGCGCAATAAAGTCTTAACCGAGGATGCGGAAAAGAGACTTCGCGCCGTAAAGGAATTTACGGAGTTTGGCTCAGGCTTTAAAATCGCTCTCCGTGACCTTGAAATTCGAGGAATGGGCAATCTTATCGGTGCGGCGCAAAGCGGTCATATGGAGGCCGTTGGCTATGAGATGTATTGCAAAATGCTTGACAGCGCAATCAAGGCACACAAGGGAATTGTCTCAGAGGAACAAACGGACACTCTTATTGATGTCCCAATTGACGGATATATCCCCGAAAGATATATTCCTTATCATTCCCAGAGGCTTTCCGCTTATAAACGCATTGCCGCCATTGAAAACGAAAACGATTTAATGGACGCTCAGGATGAGCTTTGCGACAGATACGGCAACCTTCCGCCCTCCGTTGAAAATCTCCTTGAAATTTCCCTTATCCGCAAAATGGCGTCGGATAAAAAATTCACGGAAGTCAGCCTAAAAGACGGCGTTTTAAAACTTTTCTTCTCGGAAGAAAATCCGCCTGAAATGGAGAGGGCAATTGAATATGCCTTGGAAAATCCCCTTACGGTTGCCATAAGAAAAGGCAAAAAACCTCATATTGAATTTAAGGTTCAGGCGGATTGTTCACAGAAAAAACACATCGAAAATATCAAAAAAACCATTGAAAAAATGTAAAGGCTATTGTATAATGTTTTTATATACCAAAGAGATTTATATTGAGGAGGAATAGATTATGTGGAAATGCAGTAAATGCGGTTTAGAACTCGCTGACGATGTTCTTGTTTGCCCTTGCGGAGAAGAAAAGCCTGAGGAAACTGTTGAAGTTGTCGAGGTTATACCTGCGGCGGAAGCAGTTGAAGAAGAGGCTGTTTTAACCGAAGAAACTCTCGAAGAGGGTGAAATTGAAGAGGTTGCCGAAGAAGAAGCAGAACCAAAGGTATTAAACAAGAAAATTGTTGCTCTAATCTGCCTTGTTCTTGCAATTATCTTAGGCACAGCAGGGATTTTTGCTTACCATCTTAAAAACAGATATGTTAAAATTACAGGGGACAGCAACACAATAACCACTACTGATGTCAAAAACACCTGCGACAGTATTTTCAGCGAAGATATTGCAATGAAAGTTGGAAAAATTGCAATTGACGAAGATGTTTTTGAATATTTTGTAAATGCTGTTGCTCTTTCCTATCAGGAAATGTATTGCTATGACGAGAATTATGAGATTGATATAAATCTCCTTAAAGACTTTAAGTGGAACGATATAGCCGACAAAGAAACAGGGGAAACCCATAAAGACATTGTTATTGCCGAAGCAGTTGACCTTTGCGCAACCAACTATGCCATCGTTGCTTTTGGCGAAAAGAACGGTTTTTATCTCACCTCTCAGCAATTAGATGCCATCAAGGCGGATATAAAAACCATTAAAGAAACTCACGGAAAGAAGCTTGAAGAAGTCCTCGAGCTTAACGGCTATGACTCTTTAAAACAGCTTGAAGAAATCCGTAAGCTTGCAGAAAGCACCAACTCGATTTATACAGATATGTCACAGAATATGGCAAAGTATATTGACAAGGATATGTCAGTTTTCAACTTTAAATCTGCAGAGGACCTTATCTACTATGCAAAGAGAACTGAAAAGATTTCTTTAAATCAAGACCTCCTCCACGATTTTGATATTGAAATAGACTTTGCAAAGGTTTACGAAGCAGAGCAGAAAGCTATGGAAGAAGCCAAAACTGCTGAGGCTGAGACAACAGACGAAGAATAAAAAATAAGAGCCCGACCCGATAACGCAATCAAATATTGCGGTCGGGTGCCCCGAAACCTTGTTGTTTTCACAATAAAAGCTCAAAGGAACAATCCTTTGAGCTTTTTCTTTTATATCATTTCGCAAATTTTTGGACACCCCACACGCCCACTATAATCATAAGAGAATAGATTATGTTAGGCAGGCTTAAAGCAGTATCTTTTAAAATCACAATACCTGCAAAGATTGAAACAACCGTTATAACATTTGAGAAAACCGTTGTTCTTGAAATGGGGAGATGGGTGTTTGCATAGTTGATTAAGAAAAATGCAACAACCGAGGACAAAACCCCAAGATATAAAATGGAAATCAAAAAACTTCCGTTTAGAAGTGGCTTATAAATAAGAGACAAATCGTTTATGTTCTCAATAACAGCCACCGCCGTAAAGACTATGCTTGCAAGGAAGAACATAACATAAGTTCTCTCAAATGGACTGAACTCATTTGCACTCTGGCGGCTTATGGCGTTAAACAAAACTGCCGACAAAATCGCCCCCAAAAGCAAAACCGCGCCCCCTGCTGTCGCCCCTTCTCCGTCTCCGCTTATTAAGATAACTCCCAAAACGGATAGGACACCGAAAACGACCTGCCAGAGAGTTGGTGCCTCTTTCATAAACAGTGCCGAATAAATCATTGCGCCGATAGGGACCAGAGCCAGCATAATCGCCGCAAAGGTTGGGGAGGAAAACTTTATTCCATAGCTTTCGCAATAAAAGTATATAACGGGTTGCATAATCCCCATAATAAGCACTTTTAAAACTTTCTTCCCTTTAAAGTTGATTTTAACCACCTTAAAGATAACTAAAAGGTTTAAAATCAAAAAGGCGAAAAGGAAACGCAGGGCAAGCAGAACCGACGGACTTGTCACTTTAAGCCCCATATCCGAAAACATAAAGCTGAAACCGAATATGAAATTTGAGAAAAATGCCGCCAAAGTCGCAAGGACTGCGGTTTTCTTTTTTATGTTATTCTCCATTTTATTTCCGTCCAATCTAACTTTGAGAAATATTTATTTCTGTTACAATCCAGCCGTTTTTGCGGTTCTCAGTCACAACTTCTGCGTGGCTTTCGCTTCTGGAAAAAGAGCCTTTGCTTTCATATATATAGTTTAAAATATCCACCCCAAGCTCCAATGACCATTTCCGGTTTTCCTCAGCAGTCATTGTTTCTAATCTGGTCATAAACTCTTCCATACTCATCCCTTGGGATGCGATATATTCGCTCATATAAGAGGAGAAATTCACTCCGCTCATATCAGGGATTGAGATAAGATAGCTGACTGTCGCCTTATCCCCGTTTTTTTCTACTCCTATTCTTTGACAGAGGGTGTTGTTGAATGTGTTTCTAAGAAGTCTTTCAACCTTATCAGCCGAAACTCCTTTGGAAATCCCCTCTAATGATTGCTTTATGCCACTGCGAAATCTGCTTATTTCCGCTCTTGCATTCCCCTCTTCCAAAACATACTGTTTTGCAGAGGAAAAATCCCCTGTGTAAATGGCGTCCATACACTTATCCGACGCCTCCTCAGGAGTTTTGGCATAAATTATTTCCACAACTTCCTCTTCCTCTTCAAATTCAAAGGAGAGCTTGTCTTCTTCCTTTGGTGGCTCAGCCTCCTCTTTCTTGCAGGAGGAAAGACCCAGAATAGCCACAAGGATTAAAATCAGCGCTAAACTTTTTCGTTTCATATTACTTAACCGTTCCGTCAGGATTGAATAAAGGAAGCTTTTCAAGATAGATAATATCGTCTCTGTCCTGAGCATCGCCTTCGGCGAGAATTGTCATCTTGCCAACGATATTGCCCCCTGCTTTATTAACAAGCTGTTCAATTGCAGAGAGGGATTCTCCTGTTGAGATAACATCGTCAATGATTAAAATTCTCTTGCCCTTCATCTTATCTGCATCTGCTTTATCAAGATAAAGCTTTTGCTCTTTCGCAGTTGTTATGGAGTTAACCGTAACCTCAAAAACCTCCTGCATATAAAGCTTAGGGTTCTTTCTTACTAAAACATAGAAATCGTCCCCGTTCTGACGGGCCATTTCATGAATAAGAGGAATACCCTTAGCCTCGGCGGTTATAAGATAGTCATATTCGGGTGCTCTCTTTAAAAGCTCTCTTGCACAAGCCACTGTAAGAGGAGCATCCCCGAAAATTACAAATGCCCCGATATATAAATCGTCTGTAACCTTGCATAAAGGAAGCTCACGGTCAAGACCTGCTATGTTCATTTTATATTTCATATTTTTTCACCTCTATATAAATATTAGTTAACTTATGGCAAAATCCTTTTCTTTTACACTTTTTTCGGCAGGAACAACGAAATTAAATGCACTCGGGGCAATTTCAAATTCAATTCTGTCCCCGCTTTCAATTTCTCCGTCTATACAGATTTTTATTTCGCCGTTATTAGGGGTTATTGTGATTTTTTCGCACTTCCCTGTCCAGATTACTTCCTCAATTTTAGGAAGCTTTAAAAAACTGCCCTTCATATAATGTGGAAGAAGCGTTATGAAACGGCGCCTCGGAACATCCTTTATAATGTTAACGCTTATAAGTCCGTCGTTAAGCTCAGCCAGAGGATTGGATTTTATCCCCCCTCCGCAAAAGCATCCGTTGGCAACCGATGTTAAAAGCAATTTGCCGTCATGCTTAACCTCTCCGTCTATCTCTATTTTGAGATTGGCTCCGTTTTTCTTGATAAGGTTAAGAAGAACCGATGCAAAATATGCAAAAGAGCCGGAAATAAAAGGCTTCTTTTTAAGTTCTCCTGCTTTGTCGGCAACATTACAGTCAAAACCAATGTTGAACATATTGGCGCAATAGCCCTGCCTCTTCTTCCCTTTTGAAAAGATTGAATAACGAATGGCGTCACACTTAACGCTCTCCCCTGTTGATTGGAGAATAACATCGCTAAACTCGGCATCATCCTTAAAATTTCTGCAAAAATCGTTGCCTGTCCCGATTGGGATAACGCCGATTTCCGCCTCAGACTCAGCAATTGCACCGTTTAAAACCTCGTTTAATGTCCCGTCGCCACCGCAGGCGATAAATCTTGCAGGGCCATATTTCTTGCAGTATTTTTCCACAAATTTTTTTGCATCCGCAGTTGCACGGGTTAAATAAACCTGAGATTTTTTCGCAGTTTTTTGAATTTTTTCTTTAAGTTCTTTGACTTTTTTCCCTTGACCTGCGCAAGGGTTTATAATAAAAATCGTTTTCATTTTTCATCCCGCTTTATTTTCTTTTATAATTTCGTCAAAGCTCAGATGCTTACTTGAAAATCAACAAAAAACATCGGAAACCGATGTTTTTTGTGTATTTATTAGTTGATTTTTGGAAGAGATGCAGCCGCAACAGACTGTCCAACTCTTCTTGATTTTTCGTCAGGAATATGGAGCTTAATCTTTTCAGCAAGCTCAGGGAATTCCTTATCTAGAACTTCCTGTGCGCGGGCAAGAAGTATGCTACCGCCTTCCCCGGATGTTACTCGTCCCATAATGAGAACATGCTTAATATCATAGAACTCTGCATAGTAAGCGATTGCATAGCCAAAATATGCGCCGATTGTGTCGTAGATATCAGCGGCTCTTTGGTCGCCTTTTTCCATAAGACCCTGAACAACTTTAAGCTTTTCAGCAGGAGAGAGACTTTCGTCAAGCTCTATGCCTGCCCAAGGAGCAACTTTAATAACGCCGTCCTGTGAGAAATACTTAACGCCGCAGCCATAGTCCCCTGACCATTCGTCAACCATTGCCTCTTCACAGAAGTCAACAGGAACGAAAGCGATTTCGTTAAGCCAGCCTGTTATATTGCCCTGAGGGTCAACATATCCGCCTGCTTCTGATGTTCCCATAGCAATTCCCAAAACTGAGTTATCGCCAAGGTTCATAGCACCAGCGAGTGCTGTAACATCACCGTCATTTGCAACTTCAATCGGAATATTTTCGCCGATTTCTTTTGCAACATCAAGATACATTGTCTTAACTTTCTTCTCAAAATCTTCATCGCTTACCTTTAAGAAAAGGGAAGCAACCATAATGCGGTTATCAACATAAACCCCTGCGCTTGATACACCGATTGCATCAACTCTCGGCATATAGGACGCGGCTTTTTTCATAGCGTCTAAAATGCCCTGATAGTGATAGTCAGGGTCCTCTGTGGTTTTAGGGAACCAAACAACCTCTTCGGAGAAAACGCTTTCTCCGTCAATAACAGCACTTACCTTTCTGTCACTGCCACCTGCATCAAAGCCGATACGGCAACCGTCAAGATGTCTGCCGATTGGAGCTGCTGAAGATTTATCCTCAGGAGCATCCTCTAAGGCACAGGTTTCAACAACAAATTTTGCTTCGTATACTCTTTCCATAAAGTGCACATCAAAGTCACGGAGACCGCCATATGTATATGCATCTTTAATCTTATTCCCGATTACTTCGCTGCCTGCGATTATAATCTTGAAGCCGCCTGCAACCCATAAAAGAGATTTTGTTATTCTTTCGATAAATTTGAAATTTTCTTCATCATGGCCACTTCCATCAGGGAAAACACGGGTTTTATATGTAACTGTATAGCCCTTGTTTCTTTCAATGGCAATGATTATATCCTGTCCCTCCTTTTCTGTTGCCTTTTTCATATCCCTTACAACAACAGAAAGGGGCATAAATTTTGGGTCGAGTTTTGCATTAACTTTAAGCGTCATATCTTGTCTCTCCTTTTATGATTGTTTTTAATACACCAAATTCACTGTCTGTTATAATTATGTCGGCATCCTTACCAATATCAAGTGAACCTTTTTTATCTTCAAGACCGATTACTGTTGCAGGGTTTAAGGAAGCACAGTTTACGCATTCCCAAAGAGGAATTGTTGAATTTTTATAAACATTCCAAACACCTTTGTTAAGAGGAAGCACGCTTCCTGCAACTGTTCCGTCCTCTAAACGGCAAACAATATCCCTGTAAACTATCTTTGCTCCTCCGAGAGTATACTCTCCGTAAGGAAGTCCTCCTGCTGGGAGACAGTCTGTTATAAAGCAGAGCTTTCTGCCCTTTAATTTAAAGAGCATATCGTAAAAGCAAGGCATAACATGGAAAGTATCTGCAATAAGCTCACAGCTTACATCCGTATTAAACACAGCAGTTACAACACCAGGAGCACGATGAGCCATAGGAGTCATAGCGTTAAATAGGTGAGTTGCGTGTTTAACTCCGTTAGTTGCTCCTGCCATAGCTGTTTCATAATCAGAAGATGTGTGTCCCATAGACACAACAACATCTGTTTCCTTTACGATTTCGCGGATTGCAGAAAAGTCCTCTGTGTCCTCTTCGGGAGCGAGAGTTATAATCTTAATAATATCAGCATATTCCTTTACGAACTCTGCATCAGGCTTTAAGATATATTTCGGGTCCTGAGCGCCCTTTTTCGCTTCGCTTATAAAAGGCCCCTCCGCGTGGCAACCGAAAATCTGGCTACCCTTCCAGCTTTTGCTCTCCTCTTTAAGATTTCTTAAAACTTCAAGAGATTTTTTTATAACTTTCATATCAACGGTCATAGTTGTCGGGAGATACCCCGTTACGCCGTTTTTAACAATCCCCTCGGAGATAGTTCTTATACTTTCTTCTTCTCCGTCACAGACATCCTTTCCAAGATATCCGTGAATATGTAAATCAATAAGACCGGGGGCAATATATCCGCCTTTTGCATCTATAATTTCCGCGTCCTTTGGAATGTTTTCCTCAGAAACAACGCCTTCGATCACATCTGAAAACAAAAGGGCTTTATTTTCCTCAATTTTGTCTTTTAAAATGATTTTTCCATTGATGATTGCTTTCATTTTTCTTCCCCTTTACAAGAAATGTCAACTATCGTTTACATTGTATCACAAAAAATGACACAAAGCAACATTTTATTTCAAAATTCCTCCGCTTTTTCCGTCTAAAATAACAGTCTTTATTTCCCCCGAAAAATTCTCTTCGCTCTTTACATATATATCCATATAATTGGGGGTTGTGCAGTGGTAAACTCCGTTATTTTCTACCTCGAAAAGCACCTCAGCTTCTCTTCCTTCATACTTTTCATAAAAGGCCTTTTTCATATCCTCTGCAAGAGATAGCATCTTTCGGCTTCTTTCTTCCTTAACCTTTTTTGAAAGCTGGTCAGGAAATTTCTCCGCCCTTGTTCCTCTTCTTATGGAATATTTAAATATATGCATCTGCATAAATCCAATATCACGACAAAACTCATAAGACCTCTCAAATTCTTCCTCCGTCTCCCCCGGGAAGCCTACCATAAGGTCGGTTGTTATGGATGTGTCGGGGATATTTTCTCTTAAAAGCTCCACCGCATTTTTATATTCCTCGGCTGTGTAATGCCTGTTCATCCTCTTTAAAGTTTCGTCGCACCCGCTTTGAAGGGACATATGAAAATGTGGGCAGAGATTTTTAAGCTTTTTCGCCCTCAAAACAAAATTCTCGGTTATAACAACAGGCTCTAATGAGCCAAGTCTTACTCTTTCTATGCCCTCTACGGCGCAAACTTTTTCTAAAACATCAATAAGAGAAATGTCCTCTTTTAAATCCTTTCCGTAGGAGCCAATATGAATTCCCGTTAAAACGATTTCTCTATATCCCGCCTTCGCAAGAGCGATAACCTCTTCCTCAATTTTCCCCAAATCTCGTGAGCGCACTTTTCCTCTGGCGTATGGGATTATACAATATGTGCAATAATTATTACAGCCGTCCTCAATTTTTACATTGGCACGAATTCGGCTCTGCACAGCGGTATTTGCAATTTCCTCAAAGGCAGTTTCTTCCATAATATCCCCGCAGGAGATAATCTGTTTCTTACTTAAAAGGGCCTCTTCTATAAGGTCAACAATTCTCCCTTTCCCGCTGTTGCCTATAACGATGTCCACTCCGGGAATTTCCTTGATTTTCTCGGTTTCCGTCTGGGCAAGACACCCCGTTACAACTATAAGGGCATCTGCGTTTTCTCTTATGGCTTTTCCTATTGCCTGACGGGATTTCTGGGCCCCTGTCCCTGTTACCGTGCAGGTATTTATAACATAAATATCAGCGGTGCCCTCTTCCGCTATTTCATACCCTTTATCGGTAAAAAGCTTTCCCATAGCATCGCTCTCATATATATTGGTTTTACAGCCCAGTGTTATAAATTTTACCCGCATTTTTAAAAAACTCCCAATCTGACGAAAAATCATTTACTTTTTCTTATAAAATTATACACTTTTTTATTGACTAATGCAAGAAAAATATGTATAATAGTAAGGAAGAAATTTTAGGGAGGTGAAAAATGAGATGACTTTTAATGTACTTTTAAGCTCAATCAATGATGTTAAAAACTTCGTAAACATTGTTAGTAAGTATGATTACGAAATCGACTTAGCTTCAGGCAGATATGTTGTTGATGCAAAATCCATTATGGGTATATTCAGCCTTGATTTAAGCAAGCCGATTACAGTTGAAATCCATTCAGACGATTGCGCTGATTTAGCTGACGAACTTAAACCATTCGCTCAGTAATCTTCAATTTAAAAATACGCGCAGACCGAAGGCTTTCCTTTTCAAAAGCAACAGGGAAAGGCTCTTGGTTTTTTGTGCTTTTTTATATGATATAGGATGATTTTATGGATGTCCGCGAAAAATTTATGAAAGAAGCTCTTAAAGAGGCAAAAAAAGCCTACGAAAAGGGCGAAACACCAATTGGTGCCGTTATTGTTAAAGACGGAAAAATTATCGCAAGGGGACACAACAAACGGGAAACCAAAAAGAACGCCCTTTGCCACGCTGAGATAATCGCCATAAACAAAGCTTGCAAAAAGCTTGGGGGTTGGAGGCTTTTTCAGTGTGATATGTATGTTACCTTAGAGCCCTGCTTAATGTGTGCAGGGGCAATCGTTCAGTCCCGAATCAAAAACCTTTATTTCGGGGCATACGATAAAAAAGGCGGAGCCGTTGGCTCACTTATAGACATCCCCGCTCTTCCTGATATTACCCAAGAGGTAAACACTGAGGGCGGAATTTTAGAAGACGAATGCTCTTCCATCTTGAAAGATTTTTTCAAGGAGCTTCGCAAAACCAAATCTGCAAATGATTAAATTTTTATATACTTTTTAGGAGGAACTAAAATGGCAAAATTCGTTTATCTTTTTAGTGAAGGTGACGCATCTATGCGTGAACTCCTCGGCGGTAAAGGTGCTAACCTCGCTGAGATGACAAAAATCGGTCTCCCTGTTCCTCAGGGTTTCACGGTTTCAACAGAGGCTTGTACTCAGTATTATGAAGACGGCCGTAAAATCAACGATGCTATCCAGGCTGAAATTATGGAAAACATCGTTAAGATGGAAGCTATCTGCGGTAAGAAATTCGGCGACAAAGAAAACCCACTTCTCGTTTCCGTTAGATCCGGTGCAAGAGCTTCTATGCCTGGTATGATGGACACAATCTTAAACCTTGGTCTTAACGAAGATGTTGTTGAAGCAATGTCAGCAAAATCAGGAAACGCTCGTTGGGCTTGGGACTGTTACAGAAGATTTATCCAGATGTACTCTGATGTTGTTATGGAAGTTGGTAAGAAATACTTCGAACAGCTCATCGACGAAATGAAGGAAAAGAAAGGCGTAACTCAGGATATCGAGCTTACAGCTGAAGACCTTAAAGAGCTTGCTATGGCATTTAAGGCTGAATACAAGAACAAGATAGGTAAAGACTTCCCATCTGATCCAAAGGAACAGTTAATGGGTGCTGTTGAAGCCGTATTCCGTTCATGGGATAACCCAAGAGCTAATGTTTACCGCCGTGACAACGATATCCCTTATTCTTGGGGTACAGCTGTTAATGTTCAGATGATGGCATTCGGTAACATGGGCGACGACTGCGGAACAGGTGTTGCATTTACTCGTGACCCTGCAACTGGCGAAAGAGGCTTAATGGGTGAATTCTTGGTAAACGCTCAGGGCGAAGATGTTGTTGCCGGTGTTAGAACACCAATGCCAATCGCTCAGATGGCTGACAAGTTCCCAGAAGCTTTTGATGAATTCAATAAGGTTTGTGCAATCTTAGAAGACCATTACAGAGATATGCAGGATATGGAATTCACAATTGAAAACAGAAAGCTTTATATGCTTCAGACAAGAAACGGTAAGAGAACAGCTAAGGCTGCTTTAAAGATTGCTTGTGACTTGGTTGACGAAGGTATGATTGATGAAAAGAAGGCTGTTTCTATGATCGACCCAAGAAACCTCGACACACTTCTCCACCCACAGTTTGACGCTAAGGTATTAAAAGCTTCAACTCCAGCAGGCAGAGGCTTAGGTGCATCTCC
>JAZNKJ010000007.1:0-53267 GCA_045578465.1 Clostridia bacterium
ATGAGACGATTTGAACGCCCGCGCCGGCATGACCGACCTTTCGGATTTCGAATCCGACCCCTTCAACCACTTGGGTACATCTCCAAATTTATATAAACTTTTTTCAAAGTTTAAAGCAAATATTAAGTTTTATTAGAAATCTCATTAGAAAAGATTTTTTGTTTTGTCAGCGCCGATTGCTGAAAACCGCACCGTTACGGCGTTTGCAGAGATTTGCGTTCCAACAAATTCAAAATTATTTGATGGATTTCGAGTCAGCCCCGTTATGTCCTGTTGCGGTGCCCGAAATTTTTTATCATTACCGTGAAAAATTTCGACCCCTGCCACTCCTTATTGCTTGCTGCATCGTCCACCGGACGCGCTCGCAAACGTCCCAACTTCGATACCTGTCCGTGTATATGTTAAAATCGGGAAACCGAAAATAACCTATTTATTATATGTGGGGCAAAATTCTGCGATAGGGCAATTGGAACAATCGGGCCTTTGAGCTTTGCAGTATGCCCTGCCATGCTCGACTAAGCAGTGGCAAAACCATGACCATTTATCCTTTGGAACAACCTTCATTAAATCAAGCTCAATTTTATATGGGTCTTTATGAGTTGTGAGACCAAACCTGTTTGAAAGTCTTGTTGCGTGGGTATCAACAACGATTCCGGGAATTTTAAAGATATCCCCTAAAACTAAATTGGCGGTTTTTCTTCCAACTCCGGGAAGGGATAAAAGCTCATCCATAGTGGATGGAACTTCTCCGCCGAAATCGGAAATAAGCTTCTGGCAACAGCCAATGATATTCTTGGCTTTGTTCTTATAAAAACCGCAGGATTTTATCATCTCCCGAAGTTCAAGCTCGTCTGCATAGGCAAAGGCATAGACATCGGGGTATTTTTTGAAAAGAGCAGGGGTGGTAAGATTGACACGAGCATCGGTGCATTGTGCCGCAAGCTGAGTGGCTATTAAAAGTTCAAGAGAAGAGGTGTAGTCTAAGGTGCAGTCTGCATCCCCGTAAACTTCCTCAAAAACGCCTATAATATTTTCGACTCTTTCTTTCTTTTTTGCTAAACTTTCCACCAAATTTACTTTTCCCCCTTGCAAAAGTGCAGTAAAAATATTATAATATATAAAGTAGAATTTGTAAAGAGCTCAGGAGGAAAAAATATGAGAGACTACACCTTTTTAAAAGAGGCGGATAAGGAAGTTTTTGAGGCTATCGGTCTTGAAACAAACAGACAGAAAAATAAGATTGAACTTATTGCATCGGAGAACTTTGTCAGCGAGGCAGTTATGGAGGCTATGGGTTCTCCCCTTACAAATAAATATGCAGAAGGCTATCCTGGTAAGAGATACTATGGCGGATGTGAATATGTTGACATAGTTGAAACTCTTGCAATCGAGAGAGCAAAGGCTCTTTTCGGAGCGGAGTTTGCCAATGTTCAGCCTCATTCAGGGGCGTCAGCAAACCTTGCGGTGTTCTTTGCGGCAATGGAGCCGGGAGATACATACCTCGGAATGAACCTTGCCCACGGCGGACATTTAAGCCATGGTTCACCTGTTAATATTTCAGGAAAATACTTCAATGTTGTTCCATACGGCGTTGACGCTGTTACACACAGAATTAACTATGAAGAAGTAAGAGAACTTGCTATGAAGCATAAACCAAAGCTTATTTTAGCGGGTGCAAGTGCTTATGCAAGAGAAATTGATTTTAAGAAATTCAGAGAGATTGCAGACGAAGTTGGGGCATACTTTATGGTTGATATGGCTCATATCGCAGGTCTTGTTGCGGCAGGCCTCCACGAAAGCCCGGTTCCTTATGCAGATTTTGTTACAACAACAACTCATAAGACACTCCGAGGCCCAAGAGGCGGTCTTATTCTCTGTAAAGAAAAGTATGGCGCAATGATAAATAAGGCTGTGTTCCCTGGTTGTCAGGGCGGACCTTTAATGCACATAATTGCTGCAAAAGCTGTTTGCTTTAAGGAAGCACAGAGCGAAGAATTTAAGGCATATCAACTTCAGATTAAGAAGAATGCAAAGGCACTTTCCGAGGCCCTTATTAAAAAAGGCGTTAAGATTGTTTCAGGCGGAACAGATAACCACCTTATGCTTTTAGACCTTACAACATTTGATAAAACAGGTAAAGAAGTTGAGCATCTTTTAGATGAGGTTTGTATCACAGTTAATAAAAACACAATTCCAAACGACCCACAGAGCCCATTCGTTACAAGCGGAATAAGAATCGGAACTCCTGCTGTTACAAGCCGTGGATTTAAGGAAGAAGATATGGAAGAAATCGCCGACCTCATTTACCTTACAATCACAGACTTTGACAACAAGAAGGACGAAATCAAGGGCAGAGTAGAAGTGCTTTGCGCAAAGTATCCGCTTTATGAATAGGGAAGTTAAGGACTGGAAATGTCCTGATTGCGACACCATCAACATAGGCCGAAGATGCGTTATCTGCGGAAAAGAAAAGCCTGAGGAAAAGGTGCCTGAGCGGGCAAAACCCGATTTGAAGGCAAAGCCGAAAAACACAAAGGAAAAAATTATTCTGTATATCTGCGCTGTTGTTCTTTTCGTGGTTGTAAGCTTTCTTGCGGCAAAAGCCATTGTTGATTTAAATGATAAAAACAACACCATTGAGGTTGCGGAAACAGAGGAAACCGAAAGAGAAGAAAAAGAGGTTTTCGTTAAAGATTCTGTCTATAAAAATAAATTCAGCATATCTGTCGATAAGGTTGAAATGGACAAGAAACCCAAGTATTTAAAAAGGACAATGGGAAACGCAACTTACAGCGCTCCTATGAACTTTGAGAATACGGAAGGTGATACCTATCTTGCCTATGACGAAACGGCTTATATAAGGTTTTTCGTAAGAAAAGTCGGAGATAAAAATGCAGAAGAATTAATGGAAGATGCCAAGATGCCATTTGGCAGTGGTGTAAGTTATGAAAAGGCGGAATACAGCAAATATGTATTCCGTGCAGAAGTAGAAGAAGTCAGGTATCATTACTGCGAAAAGGTTCAGGATGGAGAAGCGATTGGCATGGTTTTTGCATATCCGAAAGAATATGCAGATATTTATGACAGCTATGCAGAAAAGCTTACAGAAGACCTGAAATTTTTACTTGATGTAATCGAGATTGAATAGAGGTAGATAACGCGAAAGTTCCTTTCCCGTTATCGCCTCCGGCGGATTTAATTGCCCGTGCGAAATTTTCTTCGCCTCTGCGAAGAAACGCACATGGGCGTAAAAATCTCTTATCATTCCTTGCCATACGGATAAGAGTGTTTAAATTGTTGTTTGTGCCGAGTATGGCGGCGGAATGGAGCTTTTTATGAACACCCCACTTGCAGACAGACTAAGGCCCGAAAAGCTTTCGGAAGTTGTTGGTCAAAAGCATATTTTAGGTGAAAATAAAATATTGAGCAGTATCGTAGAATCAGGGAATATCCCCAATATGATATTCTACGGTCCGTCAGGCACGGGTAAAACTACTGTTGCAAACATTATTGCCAAGGCAAGCAACAGAACCCTTTATAAGCTCAATGCTACAACGGCGTCTGTTGCAGATGTTAAAAATATCTGTGCCGACGCAGATTCCCTTATGTCCCAGAACGGTGTTCTTTTATATCTTGATGAAATTCAGAATTTCAATAAAAAACAGCAACAGTCTCTCCTTGAATACATAGAAAACGGAAAAGTTACTCTTATAGCAAGCACAACGGAAAATCCGTATTTTTATATCTATAATGCAATCCTCAGCCGAAGCGTTGTCTTTGAGTTTAAGGCGGTAAGCCCTGAGGATATAACGGTTGCCTTAAAAAGAGGAATAAAGATTGTCCAGAAAGATTTTAAAGAAAAGATTAAGGTTTTAAAGCCTGCAATGGATTATATTGCGGAAAAGGCAAACGGGGATGTTCGGCGCGCCCTTAACTTTTTAGAGCTTGTAATAACTCATACTCCTCCAAAGGATGGGGAGATTATAATTGATTTAGACAGGGCAGAGGGGGTAGTTTCTCAAAAGGCTTTCCGTTATGACAAAAAAGGGGACAGCCAGTATGATGTTATGAGCGCCCTTCAAAAGTCCATAAGAGGCTCTGACCCTGACGGTGCAATCCATTACTTAGGAAGGCTTATTGCGGCGGAGGATTTACAGTCCGCTTGCAGACGGCTTATGGTTATCGCCGCCGAGGATATCGGTCTTGCCTATCCAATGGCAATCCCGATTGTTAAAGCCTGTGTTGACAGTGCTTTAATGCTTGGTCTTCCCGAGGCGAGAATTCCCCTTGCGGACGCGGCAATTCTTCTTGCAACTGCGCCAAAGTCAAATTCGGCTTATATGGCACTTGCAAAGGCCCTTTATGATATTGAAAACACGGATACGGGGGAAATTCCAAGACAGCTCCAGAATATGAAATATGACGGAGTTGGGGACACAAAAAAGGGACAGAATTATCTCTATCCCCATGACTATCCAAATCATTATGTTAAACAACAATATCTTCCCGATAAAATTAAAAATAAAAAGTATTATGAATACGGCGACAATAAAACCGAACAAGCCGCCAAAGAATACTGGAAGAAGATTAAATCAGAATAAATCATATATTCTGTCAAATATAAGCTCCTTTTTCCAGATGCTTTCGGCAAGAGGGTTTTGAAGAGCTTTTATCTGATTAAAGTTTTTAACAAGAGGCAAATTTGTCTCTTGTTTTGCTTTGTTTAGAAGCTTTTGCCCCTTTTCGTTAAATCCGAGAATTTTAATATACTGTGGCGCAATCAAATCCTCTTTCTTAATTCCAAGATAAGAATAAAGAAGAATTCGTCTTATCCTGCTGTGAGCATATCTCTTTGACTTAATATTATCGCAAAGAGCGTCAAAACTGTCGCTTTCCATAGCGGCTTTTTTGATTTTATTATGAAGCCCCTCCGAAACATCAGGTAAAGAGGAAATTTCATCAAGAGACATCTTGCAAAGATTTGCAATTATGCTTTTTTCCATATTTAAAAGGGAGTGAGCTCTTTTCTTTTCATAAAGAGGAAGAAGAGCATCAGGAACAAAACCGTTTAAGGAAGAACCCTCGTTTATAAGCTTTCTTATTCCCGTTGCGCTCATAAAAGATGAAATCTCGGAGGAATTATAGTCCGCACCCTCACGCTTTATTAAGACAGGCTCCATTTTTGAATTAAGCTTTAAAAGAGCTTTGAGATATTCAACTGCCAGAATATTATTAGAGGAAGAAATAAGATTGACCTCACCCTCAAAAACCGAAGATAAAGCCTTCTCTCTGGCAACTGCAAAGGGGAGCCCCTCTTTAAGACAAGAAGAAAGAGCAGTTTTATAATTCTCATCTTCGGTGGCAAGGATTTTTGCAATTTGCTTTAAAGAGCAAAGGTCATCACTTTCTGCCCCAAAAGCAAGATAATCAACGGAGCTTAATGCGTCTAAAATATTAACTCCGCAGGAAGCAAATCTTTCCGCTGTGGACAGCGCCATAACGGTAGGAAGCTCTAAAACAAGATCTGCCCCGCATTTTAAGGCACTTTCGCATCGGGTTTGTTTATCAAATATGGCAACATCCCCCCGTTGAACAAAGTTTCCGCTCATTAAAGCCACGACGGTGTCAGCCCCCGTCATTTCGCGGGCCTTCTCTATATGATATTCGTGTCCTTTATGGAAAGGATTATATTCGCAAATAATGCCTAAGGCTAACATATTTTCACCTCAAAGATAGTTTAACACAAAATCCAAGAAAATTCAAGCAGAGGTCCTAAAAAATCAAATATTGTCTTGACATAGGGGAAAATGTATGATAAACTTTAAGAGTTGATAAAGGCGATGACCGGAAACAAGTAGAGGTATTTGATGCTTTAAGAGAGCTGTCGGGTGGTGTGAGACAGTAAGATAGAATATCTTGAATACATTCCGAGAGCTGAGCACCGAACGGATTTTCTAAGTAGGCTGCTACGGGGGTGCCCGTTACAGCACAAGGGTATAAATCTGTACCCGTTAAGGCCGGGGCTGTGAGGCATCGGCGAACTGAGGTGGTACCACGGGAAACTCTCGTCCTCTGAAATTATTTCAGAGGGCGTTTTTTATGTCTTTGAGTTAAAACATAGCGGAGGTTTTAATATGATTATAACGGATTTTCTTGAACAAAACGAGGCGAAATTTCCAAATGATGTAGCGCTCGTTGAGGTCGTTCCAAATATTATTTCCGAGGGGAGAACAACCTGGAAAGAATACGCTCTTATCCCTCATAATTCTGAGGAGAGCGGAAGAGTGGAAATCACTTGGCGGGACTTTAACAGAAAGGCAAACAGATTTGCAAATCTTCTCCTCAGCCGAGGAATTAAAAAAGGCGACAAGGTTGCAATTTTAATGATGAACTGCTTAGAATGGCTCCCTGTTTATTTCGGAACTTTAAAGACAGGTGCTCTTGCTGTGCCTCTCAAT
The DNA here is from genome assembly GCA_045578465.1 of Clostridia bacterium. Classification (GTDB taxonomy): domain Bacteria; phylum Bacillota; class Clostridia; order Monoglobales; family Monoglobaceae; genus SIG454. Next base: position 6,459 of record JAZNKJ010000007.1, read on the forward strand.
TACAGATATACATCCGATGAGATTAAATACTGTTTAGGTCTTGCCGAAGCTGATGTTTTGGTTTTCGGTCCTGAATTTATCGGCAGAATTGAAGAAATCTGCGACAGTATTCCAAAAGTTAAACAGCTTTTCTATGTAGGAAAAGATTGCCCAAGCTTTGCAGAGAGCTATGATAAGCTGGTTACATACTGCACATCCAAAAAGCCGGAGGTTTCCCTTACCGAAAAGGATGATGCGGCAATTTATTTTTCATCAGGAACAACAGGCTTCCCTAAGGCAATTCTTCATAACCACGAGAGTTTGCTCCATGCCTGTCTTACAGAGCAAAACCATCACGGCCAGACAAAGGACGATGTTTTCCTTTGTATTCCGCCACTTTATCATACAGGGGCGAAAATGCACTGGTTTGGAAGCCTAACAGTTGGCGGGAAGACCGTTCTTTTAAAGGGCGTTAAGCCTGAATGGATAATCCAGACGGCCTCAGACGAAAAATGCTCTATTGTGTGGCTTTTGGTTCCGTGGGCACAGGATATATTAGATGCTATCGACCGAGGAGAAATCGACCTTTCAAAATTTGACTTATCAGCTTGGAGACTTATGCATATCGGGGCACAACCCGTTCCGCCAAGTCTTATTAAAAGATGGAAAAAGATATTCCCGAACCATCAGTATGATACAAACTACGGCCTTAGCGAATCTATTGGACCAGGATGCGTTCATCTTGGCGTTGAAAATATCCATAAGGTTGGGGCAATCGGCAAAGCAGGTTACGGCTGGCAGGTAAAAATCGTTGATGAAAACGGAAAAACCGTTCAGCGTGGCGAAGTCGGCGAGCTTGCAGTATTTGGCCCAGGGGTTATGACTTGCTACTATAACGATGAAAAAGCCACAAACGAAGTCTTAAAGGACGGCTGGCTCTATACAGGAGATATGGCACAGGAGGACGAAGACGGATTTATCTATCTCGTTGACCGAAAAAAAGATGTTATTATCTCAGGTGGAGAGAACTTATATCCCGTTCAGATTGAAGACTTTATAAGAACAAATAGTGCGGTTAAGGATGTTGCAGTTATCGGTCTCCCTGATGCAAGACTTGGGGAAATGGCTGCGGCAATTATCGAGCTTAAAGAGGGAGCTACCTATACAGAAGAGGAAATGGAGCTTTTCTGTAAGGCGCTTCCGAAATATAAACGACCAAGAAAAATAATTTTTGCAGATGTACCGAGAAACCCAACAGGTAAAATCGAGAAACCAAAGCTTCGTGAAATCTATTGCGGAGAAAGTCTGGTTGCATCGCAGAATGAAATAGGGGGAAATAAGTAAAATGAAAAGACTTATGATTGGTAACGAAGCAGTTGCCAGAGGCGCCTGGGAAGCAGGGGTATCGGTTGTATCTTCTTATCCCGGAACACCAAGCACCGAGATAACTGAAAATATCGTCAAGTTTGATGATATCTATGTTGAATGGGCGCCTAATGAAAAGGTTGCGGCAGAGGTTGCAATCGGCGCATCAATTGCAGGGGCAAGAAGTATGTCCTGTATGAAACATGTGGGTATGAATGTTATGGCAGACCCAATGTTTACGGTAAGCTACATAGGTGCAAACGGCGGTCTTGTTTTCTGCGTTGCAGACGACCCTGGAATGCACTCTTCTCAGAATGAGCAGGATTCAAGGCACTATGCAGAGGCTTCCAAAATAGTTATGCTTGAGCCATCTGACAGCAGTGAATGTAAGGAGTTTACAAAAAAAGCCTTTGAACTAAGCGAAAAGTTTGATACTCCTGTAATCGTCCGCCTCTCCACAAGAGTTTCCCACTCTCAGGGACTTGTTGAGGAGTGCGACAAGGAAGAAGTAGCTCTTAAACCATATGAGAAAAATATCGCAAAAAATGTTATGATGCCAGGGAATGCTATAAAGCGTCATGTTGTTGTCGAAGAGAGAATGAAGGCTCTTGAAGAATTTGCAGAGGACTGCGAGTTTAATACAGTAGAGATAAACTCAGATGAAATCGGCGTTATAACCTCAGGTGTATCCTATATGTATGCAAAGGAAGCTCTGGGCGACAGGGTAAGCTTTTTAAAGCTTGGTATGGCTTATCCAATGCCGAAAAATCTCATAGAAGACTTTGCCAAAAAGCATAAAAAGGTATATGTTGTTGAAGAACTTGACCCGATAATCGAAAACCATTGCAAAGCACTTGGAATCCAGGTTATCGGCAAAGAAAAGTTTACTCTCCTTGGGGAATACACCCCAACAATGATTAAAAAGGCAGTCTTTGGGGAAGAGGGAGCACCATATAGCGAAATCGAGGAGAATATCCCTGTTCGTCCCCCTGTAATGTGTGCCGGCTGTCCTCACAGAGGAACATTCTATGTCTTAAAGAAGCTTGGCCTTGTTGTATCAGGGGATATTGGCTGTTATACTCTCGGAGCGGTTGCCCCCTTAGGAAGCGTTGACACAACTGTTTGTATGGGAGCCAGCGTAAGCGGAGCACATGGAATGGCAAAGGCAAGAGGCGAAGAGTTTAACAAAAAGCTCGTTGCTGTTATCGGCGACTCAACCTTTATGCATTCAGGCATAACAGGTCTTATCGATATAGTTTATAATAAGGGTAACAACACAGTTATTATCTTAGATAACTCCATAACAGGTATGACAGGCCATCAGGATAATCCAACAACAGGCTTGACCATTAGAAAAGAGCCTACAAAGCAGGTTGATTTGGTTGCTCTTGCTCACGCGGTTGGGGTAGACAGAGTTGTTGTTGCTGACCCGTTTGACCTTAAAAACTTTGAAAAGGTTGTTAAGGAAGAAACTGAGGCGAATGAGCCATCTGTTATTATTGCCCAGAGACCTTGCGCTCTCCTCAAAACAGTTAAATACAGCGGTCACTGCAAAATTACTGATAATTGTAAGAACTGTAAAATGTGTATGAAGCTTGGCTGTCCTGCAATTTCTGTTAAGGATGACAAGGTTGTAATTGACAAGACCCAGTGTAACGGTTGCGGACTTTGCATAAATGTTTGTCCTTTCGGGGCAATAGAAAAGGAGGACTAAGACCTATGACAAAGAATATTATGATAGTTGGCGTTGGCGGTCAAGGAACTCTTCTCGCCAGCAGAATTATAGGAAAAACAGTTATAAAAGAAGGATATGATGTTAAAATTTCCGAGGTACACGGAATGAGCCAGAGAGGCGGATCGGTTGTAACCTATGTTAAATTTGGAGATAAGGTTTACTCTCCTATAATTGACAAAGGGGAAGCGGATATAATTTTAGCTTTTGAAAAGCTTGAAGCGATGCGCGCTCTTCCTTTCCTTAAAAAAGGCGGAAAAATGATTGTTAACAATCAGGAGATAAATCCAATGCCTGTTATAACAGGTGCGGTGCAGTATCCTGAAAATATTACCGAAAAGCTTTCTGAAAAGGTTGATTTAACAGTTGTTGACGCCTTGAAAATGGCAGAGGAAGCGGGCAATTTCAAGTCCGTAAATGTTGTTTTAATCGGCGTTATGGCAAAGAATACTGAGATTGCCTATGAAAAGTGGGTAGAGGTTATAAAAGAAACTGTTCCCGAAAAATTCTTAGAAGCAAACCTTAAAGCTTTCGAAATGGGATATAATTTATAAAATTAAAGGAGCTCAAAAAGAGCTCCTTTTTTGTTATACGCAGGACAATCTCTGAATAAGATTTAGTATACAGAGAGGTTGATAAGATGAAAAGAAGATACAAAGCGGTGGTAATTGACGGGAAAAAGGTAATAAAAAATGCGGTATCGGGGCTAATCGGCATTGCGGTTTTTATAATTATAATAAATATCGCCAAGGCAGGTGGCTATCGTCTTGAAATAAATCGAGAAACTCCCCCTCCAAGAGAAAAAAGTACAAGCAGTTTTTCCTTTGGCAAATGGCTTAGCCTTAATGAAATAGTAAAAAGAGAGTTCAAGGTTTTGAACTTTTCAAGGCAGACCGAAAGCGTATTTAACGGGGAAGAGGAGAAGAAGATAACACTTCCCAAAAGCGGTATGGTTGTGGGCCTTTCAGGAGAGCTTCCTATAAAAGATATTGACTCAGGTCAAAACCGCACAGCAAAGGACGGAGAAATTCTTATCAAAAACGAAACGAGCTATAATGTGGACTATAAAGAACTTTTGTCGGAAAAGCTCGGCCTTAATATGAGCGAAAAAGGCCCCAAAGTCTTAATTGTCCATACTCACGGGACGGAAAGCTACTCAAAAGAGGGAGCGGAGTTCTATATTGAGGGGACAGGGGACAGAAATACGGACACAAGCTTTAATGTTGTGGCTGTTGGAGACAAAATGACGGAGGTTTTCGAGAGAGCAGGGATAGAGGTTATCCACGACAGAACTATGCACGACAAAGAGTCCTATAACGGCTCATATGCAAGCTCTCTTAAAGCCATAGAGAGATACACCGAGGAATACCCGTCAATTCAGGTGGTTTTGGATATTCATAGGGATGCAATTGTGTATTCTGACGGGACAAAGGCAAAACCCGTAACGGAAATTGATGGGGAAAAGACGGCTCAGCTTATGTTTGTTGTGGGGACAAACGAGGGAGGCCTTGTCCACGATAACTGGCGGGAGAATCTTAAATTTGCAGTTAAGCTCCAAAGTGCCGTAAATAAAAAATACCCCTCGCTGATGAGGGGCATAAATTTAAGACGGGAACGATTTAACGGCCACACAAGTAAAGGAAGCCTTATTATCGAGGTTGGCAGTAGCGGAAACACTCTCTCCGAAGCCATAAGAGGCGGAGAGAGGTGCGCCGAAATAATTGCCGACTTCCTTAACGGAATATAGGCTTATAGGTTTTAAGCCATAGATTTATTGAATAGAAGTAGGCGTAAATCTGGGGAGCGGTCATAAGCTGACCATACCAGGGTACAGTAAACATCGCCCCGTCAGTCTTATAAAACTCTTCAAACATCTCCTTGTTTGCAAAATCCCAGATAGGAGTGGTTTTGTCATCCATGATTTCTTTAAGCCGTCTCTTAACCTCACTAAGATAGATTGGATTATGGGTTTTTGGATAAGGACTTTTCTTCCGCCAACAAATGTCATAAGGAAGAATATCCGAAAAGATTTCGCGGATTAAGCCTTTCTCCCTGTTTTCGTAATTTTTCATCTCCCAGGGGATGTTGTAGGCATATTCCAAAATTCTGTGGTCGCAGAACGGGACTCTCACTTCAAGACCGTTATACATACTCATTCGGTCTTTGCGGTCCAAAAGCCCCTGCATAAACCAGTTTGTGTTAAGGAGAGTAATTTCTCTTATTCGTTTATCAATTTTCGAATCGGTAGGAAGAGTTTCTGCCGATTTTATTGTGTCAAAATACTTAGTTCTAACATAATCCTCAGGAGAAAAATCAAGAAATCCCGGCTTTATGAAGCTTCCTTTAAGAGGAACATTTCCGCTCCAAGGGAAATCATCTCTCCACAAAACCGCCTCGTTGCGAAACCAGGGATACCCTCCGAAAATCTCGTCGGCGCACTCTCCTGAAAGAGCCACCGTGTGAGTCTTTTTAACCTCTTGGCAAAAGAGAAGAAGAGAAGAATCTACATCTGCCATACAAGGCAGGTCACGGGCAAAGGTTGCATCATCCAAAGCTTTTGCTACATCGGTGTTTGAGAGAGTTACAATATGGTGGTCCGTGTTTGCGCTGTCTGACATAAGGGAAATATATTCGCTGTCAGAGTTTGGCTGGAAAGTGCTTTTGGTGAAATACTTGTCGTTATCCGTATAATCAACGGAGTAGGTGGTCAGAATTTCAGGGGAAAAAGTCCTTGATGCTATGGCAGTTATAATGCTTGAATCAAGCCCACCTGATAAAAACGAGCAAAGAGGAACATCGGAAACTGTCTGGCGGGATATGGAATCCCAGATGAGATTTCTTAGAGTTTCCTTAGTTTTCTCAAAAGAATCAGTATGATCTTTTGCGGTAATCTTCCAGTATTTTCTCTTTCTGAACCCGTCTTCCGAAAAGGTTGCGCACTCCCCAGGGGCAAGCTCAAATATATTTGAAAAAGGCGTTTTTCCCGATGTCCTGCCTGGTCCGATTAAAAATACTTCCGCAATACTTTCTTTGTTGATATAAGGGGTAAATCCCTGATAAGCGAGGATAGTTTTAATCTCAGAGCCAAAAATAAAGGTGTTATTTACAGTCGCATAGAAAAAAGGCTTAACCCCTGCCCTGTCACGAGCCATAAACATTCTGCGGTTTATAGTGTCATAAACGGCAAATGCGTATATTCCGTTAAGCCTGTGAACGCAATCCTCGCCCCACTCTATATAGGATTTAAGTAAAACTTCCGTGTCGGATTTTTCCTTAAAGGGATGCCCGAGCAAAGTAAGCTCGCGCCGTAAATCCTCGGTATTATAAAGCTCGCCGTTATAGGTTATTACATACTGACCTATTTTCATTGGCTGACGCCCGTTTTCAATGTCAATAACAGACAAACGGCGGTGCAGGAAAGTGACAAAGTTATCCGAGAAACTGCCAATCTGGTCAGGCCCCCTTTTTGAAAGGGTCTGGCTCATCCTTTCTGCACTTTTTTCTTTATCTGAAATTCGGTCTTTAAAGTCAGCAAAACCGCCTATTCCACACATAAAAATCCCTCCAAGCGATAAATTCTTATAGTATTTTACGCGCAAGGTAAGAAAAAGACACAAATTCCTAGAAAAAAATTAAAAAAACACTTGAATTTGGAAAACAACTGTGATATACTATTATGGCATGTGAAATGCAGAAAAAATACGCACACTGTTGGATTGGTCGGGAAGTGCTGCAAACAAAGTATACCCATGACAGTCCCCGATTGAGAAGATAACAGTGGAGGTATAAAACTTATGGAGGTGTAAAATCATGGGAGTAATTCAAATGAAGCAATTGCTTGAAGCAGGTGTTCATTTCGGACACCAGACACGCCGTTGGAATCCTAAAATGGCGGAGTACATTTTTACAGAAAGAAACGGTATCTACATTATCGACTTGCAGAAGACTGCTAAGAAGATAGAAGAAGCATACTATTTTGTTCGTGACATCGCAGCTGACGGTGGTACAGTTCTTTTTGTTGGAACAAAGAAACAGGCTCAGGATGCAATCCGTGAAGAAGCTGAAAGAACAGGTATGTACTTTGTTAACGCAAGATGGCTTGGCGGTATGCTCACAAACTTCAAGACAATCAAGAGAAGAATTGACAGACTTTATCAGCTTAAAAAGATGGCTGAGGATGGAACAATGGAACTTCTTCCTAAGAAGGAAGTTATTAAGCTCAACTTAGAAGCTGAAAGACTTGAAAAGTTCCTCGGCGGTATCAAAGAGATGAAAGAAATTCCATCTGCTCTCTTTGTTGTTGACCCAAGAAAAGAAAAGAACGCAATCTTAGAAGCTAAGAAGCTTGGTATTCCGGTTATCGCAATCGTTGATACAAACTGCGACCCAGAAGAAGCTGATTATCCAATTCCTGGTAACGATGACGCTATCCGTGCCGTAAAACTTATCGTTTCTACAATCGGTAACGCTATCATCGAAGGAAGACAGGGCGAAGAATTTGCTCCTGTTGCAGAAGAAGCTGAAATCGGAGAAGAAGTTTCTCTCGATATGCTTGACGAACAGTAATTTTAAATTGAATTTTACGAAAGTGAGTGATATATAATGGCATTTACAGCTCAGGATGTTAAAACTCTCAGAGAAATGACAAACTGCGGTATGATGGATTGTAAAAAGGCTTTAACAGAAACAGACGGCGATATGGATAAGGCTGTTGAGTTCCTTCGTGAAAAAGGTCTTGCAACTGCTGCTAAAAAGGCTGGCAGAATTGCAGCAGAAGGTCTTGTTGAAGCTTCATTATTTGATAATGCAGGCGTTGTTGTTGAAATCAATACAGAAACAGACTTCGTTGCAAAGAATGCTGATTTCCAGGCGTTCGTTCACGATGTTGCAAAGTGTATTGCAGACAGCAATCCAGCAGATGTTGAAGCTCTTAAAGCTACTCCTCTTTATGACGGACAGACAGTTGGCGATGCTTTAACAGAAAAGATTGCTACAATCGGCGAAAATATGAACCTTCGTCGTTTTGCAAGATATGAAGGCGTTAACACAGCTTATGTTCACGGCGGCGGTAAAATCGGTGTTTTAGTTAACTTTAAGCTCGGCGACGAGTCTAAGGCTGACACAGATTTATTCAAGAGTGCAGCACACGATGTTGCTCTTCAGGTTGCTGCTTCTTTCCCTAAATATGTTAAGGAAGACGAGGTTCCGGCTGAAGAAGTTGAAAACGAAAAGAGAATCTTAAAGGCTCAGGCTCTTGAAGAAGGTAAGCCGGAAGCAATCGTTGAAAAGATGATTGTTGGTAGAATTAAGAAGTTCTTCAAAGACATCTGCTTAAACGATCAGGCATTCGTTAAGGACCCTGATATGGATGTTAAGAAGTTCTTAGACGGCGTTGCAAAAGAACTCGGCACAACAATCGAAGTTGTTAAGTTCGCTCGTTTTGAAAAGGGCGAAGGCTTAGAGAAAAAGTCAGACGACTTTGCTGCTGAAGTTGCTGCAATGGCAGGCGGAAACAACTAATTTAAAAATTAAAGGCATCGCGTAAGCGATTCCTTTTTTATTGCAAAAAAAAGCCGTGGCGAATTGCCACGGCTTTTGGTTTAATCGTTTAAGATTATAAAGTGATAGCTCTCTAAAATCTGAATGAATTTTGCTAAGCGCTCATAAAGAGGTTTTGCGCTATCTCCAAAATGCTCATCCACCATTTCTCCAAGAGTTATAATGGTCTTCTCCCCGTCCATAAGGGGCCATAAAAAGCTTCCCATCTCATCAAGATGAACATAGCTTATTTTTGGCTTTTTAAAGAGCTTCTGTGCGATTTTGTTAAAGATACCGCTGTTCTCAATTTCGAGGGTTACAACGCCTTTTTCGTCCGTATTCCAAGTGATATACGGGGAGCGAAGAGGCTTTTTTTCAAGATAGTTTTTTGGAATAACATTTTTCTTTTTCATATATTATTTGCTTCTCTTTTTCCAAACAGAAAATTTAAGAACAGTTAAAACAATAATTCCTAAAAGAACAATGCCCAAAATCTCGGAAACAACAGCAGGGATGCCAAGCATAGCAGAAAGGTTGAATACTTTATCTATTCCGAAAACTGCAAAGAGAGCAAGGAGGATACCAACAAGACCTTCCCCTGCAATCATACCTGAGCAGAAAAGGATACCATCGTTAACAATAGCCTTTTTCTCGTTTTCATCTCTTTTAAGCTTGTCAACGCCAAGACGGATAAGACCGCCAATCATAATGCAAGCATTAAGCTGAACAGGGAGGTAAATGCCGATTGCAAATGGAAGAACAGGTATACCTAAGATTTCAACAATAACAGCGATAAATACGCCGATAAATACAAGTGCCCAAGGAAGCTGGCCTTCCATAACACCCTCAACAATCATCTTCATAAGAGTTGCTTGCGGAGCTGCAATTTCTTCAGAACCAAAGCCCCAAGCGGTATCTAAAAGATAAAGAGTTCCGCCGATTGCAAGGGCAGATGCAACAACACCGATAAGTTCGCCGATTTGCTGTTTCTTTGGAGTTGCCCCTAAAAGATAGCCTGTTTTAAGGTCCTGAGATGTATCCCCTGCTATTGCAGATACGATACAGATTATAGAACCGATTGCAATAGCACTTGTCATACCAACAGCACCAAGACTTCCTGTAAATTTAAGAAGAAGTGTTGTAATTAAAAGTGTAGCAATTGCCATACCTGAAACAGGGTTGTTACTGCTTCCAACAAGGCCAACCATACGGGATGAAACTGTTGCGAAGAAGAAACCGAAAACTACAACTAAAACTGCACCTAAGAATGTAACAGGAATAGCAGGAACGAGCCATACCAAAACAGTTAAAATAAGGATTGCGATTAAAACAATGCCCATATTCATATCCTTGGAAGTTCTTCCTGTGTCAACAGCCTTAGCACCAAAAGCGCTCTTTATAGCACCTGTGAAAGTCTTAACAATAAGCGGAAGAGATTTAATAAGGCTTATAATACCGCCTGTTGCAAGAGCACCTGCACCAATATATCTTATATATGTTGACCAGATGGCAGAAGCTCCGCCCTCGGCATAAAGCTCACCAATTGGAACAGTTCCGGGAGCGAGAATAAGCTTTTCTCCAAAGAGAACAATCATAGGGATTAAAACCATCCAGCTGAGAACACCGCCTGAGAACATATAAGAAGAAATTCTCGGTCCGCAGATATAACCAACGCTCAAAACCGCAGGATAAACCTGAGTTCCGATTGCACCTGCAAAGCCTTTGAAGAAGTTGCCTACATTTAAGGTTATTTCTCCGGCGGCAACTTTAAGTCCGTCAATAATGAACTTAAAGAGTGCGGCAAAACCCATACCTGCAAAAACTGTGGAGGCATTAGCACCGCCCTCTTCCCCTGCAAGTAAAACCTCAGCGCAGGCAGTTCCCTCAGGATAAGGGAGGATGCCGTGTTCTTTAACAATAAGGGCATTTCTCAGTGGAATCATAAAGAAAACGCCAAGCAGTCCGCCGATTAAAGCGATAAGGGTTATGCTTAAAATACCGGGCTTGTCCATAACACCTTCCTTTGCCCAAAGAAAGAGAGCGGGAAGAGTGAAGATTGCGCCTGCGGCAAGAGATTCGCCGGCAGAGCCGATTGTCTGAACCACATTGCTTTCAAGGATGGAGTTTTTACGCATAAGAACGCGGATAACTCCCATAGATATAACTGCGGCTGGGATGGATGCCGAAACAGTCATTCCCACTCGAAGTCCCAAGTAGGCATTGGCCGCACCAAATATTACCGCGAGAAGAATACCCAATATAATAGAAGTAACAGTAAGTTCAGGGGTAATTCTTTCGGCAGGAATATATGGTTTAAAGTCTTTTTGATTATTCATATATTCTCCATTCCGTCGCACTTTTGCGACTATATATAATTTGTTACAATTATAACATAAAAATCATCAAAAAGCAACAGAAAAACTTAATAAAAAACGGTTATAATAAGGAAAGTTTAGCATTCTTTCTCTATTATAACCATTTTGTTTTTTTAAAATATCGGAAGTATCCGTCCTGAAAAGAAAAATAATTATTGTAAACCAAAATTAAAAGCGAAAACCCAAAGCGGATAAGCCTTGATATTATGGGATTTCTGGGGATAACTATGAGTTTTACCCCCGATTTTTATAAAAAATAAGTTACACCTGTGGATAATGTGGAAAAGTCTGCGAATAACTATTTTACGGGGTTTGTTGATAAAATTATAATATTATGTAAACCAAAATAAAGGCAGTTATGTTTATTCAGGTTTACATAATAAATAAAAATTATTTTTTGATAAGCTCTAAAAATGCCTGAGCAGGCAGGGAGAGAGGGTTGTGCTTTAAATGGGCGTATCCAATGCTTCGAGAGGGCACAGGAGGGGTTAAATTTATCTCTTTTATTGCTCCTTTTTCTAAATTTTCTTTGGAAAATTCTTTAATGACGCAGGACACTCCAAGATGAATAGATGCAAACTGAATAAGCAGGTCGTGAACCGCAAGCTCAATCTGGGGTTTGAGAGCAATATTTTTTGAAAGAAAGGTTTCGTCTAAATATTTACGGGAAGATGAGTTTGTTTCAAGAAGCATAAGAGGCTCTTTCGCAATCTCCTCCCAGGTATATTTATTTTTTGCCTTATAATCACTTCCGCATACAAAAATATCGTGTATTTCAAAACAAGGAGTTATGCATAATTCATCATCCTTTGCGGGTAAATTAACAAAGGCAAGCTCTGCCTTTCCCTCTTTGACGAATTGAAGCATACGGGAAGAATAGGAGTTGGCCATCTCAATACGGACAGATGGGTAAAGTGAATGAAACTTTTCAAGATAAGAAAGAAGAAAATGTCTGGTTATGGTATCCCCTGCGGCAATTATCAAAGAACCGCTTTCTAAGTGGTTAAGCTGAGCTAAAAGAGTTTCTCCCTGCTCAATGGTCTGGATTGCGCTTTCAACTTTCTGGAAAAGGAGAAGACCCTCTTTTGTAAGAGTTACCCCACGGCGAGAGCGGATAAAAAGCTTAGTCCCCAAATCATCTTCAAGCTGGCTTATACATTGAGATATAGCCGACTGTGAAATATATAGATTTCGCGCTGCCGTTGAAAAGGAAGAATGGCGGGCAGTTTCATAAAAAACTTTATAATAATCCAGTTTGGTTTTCATATAAGCTCTCCTTATTGCAGTTGTAAGTTTTATCTATTTTACTAATAGATATATTTGTATTATAATAGGATTAGAAATTAAAGTCAATAGAAGTGGAGGAAATATTATGGAAAGAAAAATAGGAACTGTTTCAAGAGGTGTTCGTTGCCCGATTATCCGTGAGGGAGACAACCTTGCAAATATCGTGGTTGACAGTGTTATAGAGGCTGCTGCTTCCGAAGGATTTGAACTTAGAAATAAGGATGTTGTTGCGGTAACAGAATCTGTTGTTGCTCGTGCTCAGGGAAACTATGCATCAGTTGACGCTATTGCAAAGGATGTTAAGGAAAAGCTTGGCGGAGAAACAATCGGTGTAATTTTCCCAATTTTAAGCCGTAACCGTTTTGCGATTTGCTTAAAGGGTATCGCAAAGGGCGCAAAGAAGATTGTTCTTATGCTTAACTATCCAAGCGATGAAGTTGGAAACGCTCTTATTTCCCTTGACCAGCTTGATGAGGCAGGGGTTAATCCTTATTCCGATGTTTTAAGCGAAGAGAAATACAGAGAGCTTTTCGGCGAAAATCTTCATCCGTTCACAGGCGTTGACTATGTAACATATTATGGCGATTTAATCCGTTCCTGCGGAGCGGAGGCTGAAATCGTTTTCGCTAACGACCCAAGAACTATTTTAAAATATACAGACTGCGTTTTAAACTGCGATATCCACACCCGTGCAAGAACAAAGAGAATACTCCGCGATGCAGGAGCGAAAGTTGTTTGCGGTTTGGATGATATTTTGACAAAGTCAGTAGACGGAAGCGGTTTTAACGAAAACTATGGTCTTTTAGGCTCAAATAAATCAACCGAAGATACAGTTAAGCTTTTCCCTCAGGATTGCTTTGACCTTGTAAAGAATATTCAGTCTCAGCTTAAAGAGAAAACAGGTAAGCATATTGAGGTTATGGTATACGGCGACGGCGCATTCAAAGACCCGGTGGGCAAAATCTGGGAGCTTGCTGACCCTGTTGTATCCCCTGCTTATACAGATGGCTTAGAGGGAACACCGAACGAGCTTAAACTTAAATATCTTGCAGATAACGATTTTGCTGACCTTAAAGGAGATGAACTTAAAGAGGCTATCTCTAATGCGATTAAGCAAAAGGGAAGCAATTTAGTTGGAAATATGGCGTCCCAGGGAACAACCCCACGCCGTTTAACTGACTTAATCGGTTCTCTCTGCGACCTTACAAGCGGTTCAGGGGATAAAGGAACACCGATTATTCTGGTTCAGGGATACTTTGACAATATGACAGACTAATTTTAACTCACACAATAATATAGAAAAAATCGCATTTTATATGCGATTTTTTGTTTTATATAACTCCTTTAAAAACCACGAATAATTTCTGTTATAAACGCAGAATAAGCCAATAACAATTCTTGACTTTTCCTCTTCTATATGGTAAAATATATTATGTATAATTATATTTTTATATATCATTGTCCATTAGCATCGTTTGGCGGGAATTTGGACACTTTTGAAAATTTGAAAACCGCAAAAAGTCGTAAAGAGTACAATTGATATGATTGGAGATTTTAAAATGGAGAAGTTTGAGAAAAAGGTTTGGCTTGCAACACCCACAATGCATGGCGAGGAAATTAAATATATTCAGCAGGCATATGAGACAAACTGGATGAGCACCATTGGTGAAAACATCAACGAAGTTGAGAGAATTGCCGCTGAAAAGACGCAGAAGAAGTATGCTGTTGCTCTTTCATGTTGTACTGCTGCACTTCACCTTGCGGTAAAACATGCAGGTGAAACCCTTTACGGCAAACCAAAAATCAGTCATGGAGCTTTAGAGGGCAAGAGAGTGTTTTGCTCTGATATGACTTTCGGAGCTACTCTTAACCCTGTTGTTTACGAGGGCGGAATTCCCGTATTTATTGATACAGAAGAGGAAACCTGGAATATGGATCCTGTGGCTCTTGAAAAGGCTTTCGAGATGTATCCCGATGTGAAATTGGTTATAAGTGCAGAACTTTATGGATTTCCGGGACGAATGGACTTAATTAAAGAAATCTGTGAGAAGCACGGAGCTCTTTTGATTGAGGATGCGGCTGAGGCTATGGGGGCGACTGTTAACGGAAGACAGTGCGGTTATTTTGGAGATTATTCTGCCATCAGCTATAACGGCAATAAGATTATTACCGGCTCTTCAGGGGGATGTTTCTTAACTGATGATATTGAAACAGCCAACAAGATTCGTAAATGGTCAACACAGGCAAGAGAAGATGCTCCCTGGTATCAGCACGAGGAAGTAGGATATAACTATCGGATGAGTAATGTTGTTGCCGGCGTTGTGCGTGGCCAGTATCCCCATTTGGAGGAGCATATTGCACAGAAAAAAGCAATATACGAAACATACAAAGAAGGTTTTAAAGACCTTCCTGTAAAGATGATTCCGATTGTAGAGGGAACAGAGCCTAATTACTGGTTGTCTGCCATGACTATTGATAAAGACTATATGTGCAAGCAGACAAGAGATGATTTAACGGCTTCATACATATCCGAAAAAGGAAAAAGTTGCCCGACAGAAATTTTAGAAACCCTTGCTGAATATAATGCAGAAGGCAGACCAATCTGGAAGCCTATGCATATGCAACCTATATATAGTTCGCACGAATTTATTACCCGTCAGGGTAGTGGGCGCAACATAACAGACGGAGCGGTTGATGTTGGTGCAGATATTTTTGAGAGAGGCTTGTGTCTCCCCAGCGATAACAAAATGACGCCTGATGATCAGAAAAAGGTAATAGAAATCGTTAAACGCTGTTTTGAGTAAGGGAGAAGATAATGATACATAAAAAGGGATTTTATGAAAAATACATAAAGTGTCCGCAGGATTTTTTTCTGGCACTTTGCGCGCTGATTGTTTTGAGTCCGCTTTTGCTCATAGTTGCTCTTTTGATAAAGCTTAACCTTGGCTCTCCCATATTATTCAAGCAGGAACGCCCGGGGTTAAATGGAGAAATATTCAAACTCTATAAATTTAGGACAATGAGCGATGAAAAGGATGAAGAAGGCAATTTACTGCCGGACGAAGTGAGATTGGGTAAGTTCGGGAAGTTCTTAAGAAGCACATCAATAGATGAACTTCCGGCGCTTATAAATATACTTCGCCTGGAACTTTCAGTTGTAGGGCCCCGTCCTCTTCTGGTCAGATACTTACCAAGATATAACGAGCATCAGGCAAGACGCCATGAGGCAAGACCCGGCCTTACGGGATATGCCCAGGCAAACGGCAGAAATGCCCTCAGCTGGGAAGAAAAATTTGATTATGATGTTGAGTATGTAGATAACATCACTTTCTTAGGTGATTGGAAAATAATATTTAAGACAGTGGCAACAGTTTTAAAACGAGACGGAATCAGCTCGGATACATCGGTAACGATGGAAGAATTTATGGGGACCATAGAGGAACCGGAAAAGAGAATAATAAGCCATGAATAAATTAGTAATAATTGGGGCAGGCGGTCACGGAAGAGTGATTGCTGATATTGCAGAAAAAACAGGATACACAGATATAGTCTTTCTTGATGATAATTCAGGAGCTAAAGAATGTGGCGGATATAAGGTTGTTGGTGGATGTAAAGATGCACTTTTATACAAAGATGCGGATTTTATTGTTGCCATAGGAAACGCAAAAGTCCGCCGCAAGATTCAGGAAGAACTTCTTGGAATGGGCTTACATATAGTTTCGCTGATTCATCCTGCTGCAGTGATTGCCCGAAATGTAAAAATAGGAATAGGGACTGTTGTGATGGCAGGGGCTGTTATAAATCCTTTTGTTGAAGTTGGACAGGGTTGCATTATAAATACCTGTGCATCTGTTGACCATGATAGCAACATTGGGGATTATATTCATATTGCAGTTGGTGCTCATGTGGCGGGAACTGTAACGATTGGAGAAAACACCTTTGTAGGAGCAGGAGTTACCATAAGCAACAATATCGATGTTGCTAAAGATTGTATTTTAGGAGCAGGAGCGGTCGTAGTAAAAAATATTACCGATAAAGGAACCTATATTGGAGTCCCTGCGCAAAAAATAAAAGATTAGTGAATGGAGACGATGTAATGCCATTGACATTAATGTATATTACTAACAATGTTGAAATCGCATTGATTGCCCAACGGGCAGGTGTTGACCGCGTCTGGATTGATATGGAATATATCGACAAGGAAAAACGCCAGGGCGGACTTGACACAGTGAAATCTCATCATACAGTTGAAGATATAAAAAAATTAAGACCTTATTTAACCACATCTGAGCTTCTTGTCAGAATCAATCCTGTCCATGAAGCTACTGATGCTTATTGCAGCACGGAAGAGGAAATAGAGCAGACTATTTCCGCAGGAGCAGATGTTATAATGCTTCCTATGTTTAAAACGGCGTCTGAGGTTGAGCGGTTTGTAAAGTGTGTGGGAGGCAGGGTAAAAACTATTTTATTGTTTGAAACTGCAGAATCGGTTGAAAACATAGACGAAATACTCGAAGTTAAAGGCATAGATGAAGTGCATGTGGGGCTTAACGACTTACACCTTTCTTATAAAAGGGACTTTATGTTTGAGCTGATTTGCGATGGAACTGTTAAAAAACTTTGCGATAAGTTTAAGAAAAAAGGCGTAAAGTATGGGTTTGGCGGTATAGCCAGAGTGGGATTTGGTTTGCTTCCTGCTGAGTATATCATAGCGGAACATTATAATATGGGTTCCAATGCCGCGATTTTATCCAGAGGTTTTTGTGACGCCAATAAAGTCGACAATCCTCAGGAAATTGAAAAGATTTTCATCGAAGGAGTTAGGAACATTCGATTAAAGGAAGAGGAAGTTGCTGAATATACACAAAAGCAATATGAAGAAAACCTTGCTGTGATAAGCGAAAAGGTAAAAGAAATTGTAAAAAAGAAAAAAGATGCTCAAAATGCTTGAAAATCAACGACAAGCTTATATGGAGCTAGTTAAATAGTACTTTAATTATTTTTCATACGGAGTAAATGTTTATGGAATTAGTATCAGCAAACAAAGAAAAATTGTCCTTGCTTGAATTTGTGTTTATAATATTCTTGTTTGGAATTTATTTCATACCTTCAGTTTCATTGGACGCAATGACCGTGCTCTTTATTGTATTGATGTATAGCGCATTTTTGATATTGTCAGATAAGAATGTTGCGCCGGTGGCGATAAAGATGCTGATTCTTATAGCTATACTGGCATTCTTTTATATGCTGCTTACCGATGCATCCTCAATAGCGCAAAATGTTTCAAACAGAAGTCTTAAGCGTTTTATATCTAAGATGTATCAGTATACGACGCTTTATTTTCCTGCAATTCTTTTCATTCGGGTAAATCAAAAGGCTACTGACAAACAGAAAAAGTGGCTGGTGGCTATTTGTGTTGGAATGATGGTATATATTATTATCTCAACATGGCTGTTCCTTTTGGAAAATCCTGATGCAACAAGACATTGGGAGGATTTTGAAGAAGTCGGCGAGGCGAATATTGCTAATTATTATTTTATATATGCAATTCCAATGATAATTTCAACAGTCGGAATAATTTTAACAAAGGTAAAAGGCATAGCAAAAGTATTGCCCTTAGGGCTTATAATAGTTGGAGTTTTGTTCCTCGTAAATGCTCAGTATACGCTTTCTATATTGATAACGATTATAGGTGTTTTAATCCAGGTTTTCCGTAATATGAAATCGTTGGTTAGTAAAACTATATTTCTATTCGCAACGATATTAGCAGGATTTTTTCTTCCTGAAATACTCGAATTTGCAATTTCGAAAATTGCATCGGAACAGGTTACAATAAGACTTAGCGAAATTCATGCCTTCTTAACAGGAGAAGGAGCAGGGGGATACAACTTAAACGGAAGACTTACCCTTTATTGGAAAACTATTCAGGCCTTTTTCTATAGCCCTGTCTGGGGAAATCGAGATTTAAGCTTTGACGGACATGCTACTTTCCTGACGGTTTTATCCGATACAGGTGTTCTTGGGTCAGTTCCGTTCTATTCTTTACTTACAGTGGCTTGCAAAGAGGTTAAAAATCAGTTGCAATCACATAAAACTCAATTTAATGTTATCATTACAATGTTCGTTATGATGGGACTTACTAACCCAATTCACGCATCTATGCCATTAGGACTTGCAACCTGGTTTTTGGCACCTTTGATAATTTGTATGATTTTTAAGGAGGAGAGCAAAAATGAAAATGTCTCTGTCTGAAAGAGTGATGATACCCGAGCGTATACGCATTCCGTTTTTGGCGGGAATTATTTATAGAAGATTATCTGATTATGCCCGCAGGCAAGTGCGCAAAATCGATATCAGCAGTTTATCCTTAAACAAAGAGCCCCGTGAAACAACATTGACCTTCACATTAACTTCTTTCCCGGATAGGATTGACACTGTTCAATACACTTTAAGAACTTTGTTCTCTCAGTCGGTTAAACCAGACAGAGTTGTTTTGTGGCTGGCAGAGGAAGAGTTTGAAGGCGTTGAGTTGCCGGACAGCATCAAAGAATTTCAAAAAATCGGTCTTGAAGTCCGTTTTTGTGAAAATATGCTCGGGCATAAGCGTTTTTATAAGATAATTGACGAGCAAAAAGACAATGAGCTAATTATTATGTTTGATGACGATATATTGTTTCCTAAGTATCTTGTGGAAAGACTATATAAAACCTGGAAAAAATTCCCGGATTGTGTTATCTGTGACAGAGGACAGGTTTTGACCTTTAAAGACGATAAAATCCTTAATCCCGGACGATGGTCTTCTATTGGCAAAACGGGAGTTCAGACTCCGTCGTTCAAAATACTGGCTTCACCAGGAGGCGGTTGTCTTTTACCGCCAAAAGCGTTATACAAAGATGCCAATAATACTGATATAATAAATCAGAATGCGCTCAGAGCCGATGACCTATGGCTTATGTTTATGACAGTGCAAAACGATGTGAAAGTTGTCAGGACATATCGTTATCACAGAACATATATTCTGTATGAGAAGATACAGACAGTTCAACTGGGCAAAGAGGCTATATATCAAGGACATTATGAAAAAACATTTGCTCAGCTGTCAGAGTTGTATCCTCATGCATACCGCAATATGGTCAGTGATTCTAAATAGCAGAAAAGAGGAAAGTTTTATGAGTAAGTATAAAGTCGGCAATTATGATATGGATATTGTTCACGACAGGATGCTTCAGATTGCAACCGAGGTGGACAGGATTTGCCGTGAGCAAGGCTTTAAATGCTCTCTTTACGGCGGGTCGGTAATCGGTGCTGTGCGTCATAACGGCTTTATCCCATGGGACCACGATATTGATATGGCGATGCCCAGACGAGATTATGATAAATTCGTAAAATATATGAAAAAGCACCCTAACGAGAAGATATTTTTCAGTAATTATAAGTCGGAGAAGAGATATCCTAACAGTTGGGGAAAGGTTCGTTTAAACGGAACAGTCTTTCTTGAAAAGGAACTTGCACCTATCGCGGAGCTTCATAAAGGCGTGTTTATCGATTTACACCCTATTGACAATATTATCCCTTGCCTTTTAAGTTTTCAGGTAAAATTTGCAATGCTTTGGTCTTGCGTAGGAAAAGTAAAGAGCGGGATATATGCGGGTAGTGAAAAAAAGAAGAAAATTTATGGGCTTTTCTCTTGGCTCCCATATTCTTTTATAAACAGTTTGCGTGGCTTTGGAATGAAAATGTTTAAATATCTTCCCACAAAATATGTATATAAAGTGGCTCATCCAAATAACGGAGTATACCCTGTTCCACGATGCACATTCGAGGATTTAATAGAGCATAAATTTGAGGATAAAAGCTTCTTTATCCCCAAAAACTATGACGAGTTTTTAACTAAAAGATACGGCAACTATATGGAAATTCCGCCCGAATCGGATGTTTATGATTGTTGTACATCTATTGTGGAGTGCAAATTGTAAGCCTTGACGAAGAAGAAAGGAGAAAGACTGATGAAAGAGAAGAATGCCTTAAATGGTAATGAAAGCAACCCTCTGTTTTCCCAAAGTTTTTTAAATTTTGTTCCCTTGATATGTGCCTTGATGGTTGTCCTTATCCATCAATATAACATAGGGGATTCAATGTCAACTGACATAAGTGCGCGAATTGTGGGATTTTTTTCTCACGGCGTATGTACGGCGGCTGTTCCTATGTTTTTCTTTCTCTCAGGCTATCTGTTTTACAGAAACCTTACAAGTCTGAAAATGGTTTTTCAAAAACAAAAGAAAAGGGTTGTCAGCGTTTTAGTTCCGTTTATTGCCTGGTCGTTTTCTTATTACATATTATTTGCAATAGTGTCCAAAGTGTTGCCGGGAACAATAGAAACTCCCATGGACTTAGGCTTTGCCGGAATTATAAAAGGAATTATTTTTTATAGATATTCTTTTCCGTTATGGTATATGTTTCAGTTGGTGGTTTTTATTCTTCTCGCACCAATCATATTCTATGTGTTAAAGAACAGAGTTGTGAGGATAGCAGTTCTTCTTATAACCGCTATAATCGGCTTATTTTTTCTTCCAAGCGTTGAGATTGATGTGGGGGGGTATGAAAGGGCGTTGTTTCATTTCAACTTCTTTTCGTATTATTTTGCAGGATGTTGCATAGCTAAGGAAACAGTAGCAGTAAAGCGTATATTTGAAATTGGCCGAAGAGTTCCCTTATGTGTATGGGTGATATTATTTATTGGATTTTCGTTTGTTGCATCTCTTTTCTTTGACGAAGTTATCCCTTCGTTCAATTCCCGTTGTTTCGTGCCACTTGTTTTTATTACTTTTCTGTTTATGATGATTAAAGTTTGTGAGCGTTTGCCAAAGCTTTCTAAATGTCCTGTATCTACAATGGTTATATATGGTATTCATTCTTTCGTAGGGCTTATATTTTCAAGGGTTGTTTTAAGCCTTTTACAGCTTCCTGTTTTAGTAGAATATGTAGTAAGTTTTGTTATTGTAACAGCAGGCTCTTTTGTAATCGGATATATTTTAAAATTTGTAAAACCGCTTTACTTTATATTCAGCGGAAACAGATAATATATAAAAATCACACTCAACACTGATTTTGTAGTTGCAATTAAAAATTATGGAATGTGGTTTTGGATATGTTTGAGAATTCATTAAAACGGAAAAGATACGGCAACTATATGGAAATTCCTCCTGAATCGGAGGTTTATGATTGCTGTTCTACTATCGAGGAGTGTATCTTATGAGTAAGCTTATTAGCGTTATAGTCCCAGTTTATAATGTTGAGGAATATCTTGAAAAGTGTGTAGGTAGCATAATCAATCAGACCTATAAGAATTTAGAGATAATTTTGGTTGATGATGGCTCGCCGGACAGATGCCCCGAAATGTGTGACGAGTTTGCAAGGATTGACGACCGCATAATGGTTATCCATAAGGAAAATGGCGGACAAGGATCGGCACGCAATCGTGCCCTTGATGTTGCCAAGGGCGAATATATTGCTTTTGTGGATAGTGATGACTTTCTTGAGGCCGATATGTATGAAAATATGGTTGAGGCAATTGAGAGAACTGACAGCGATATTTCTTTGTGCGGGTTTATTACACATTCGGGATTGCGCAGTGTCAAATCGCCTGTTCCCAAAGATGAATATGTTTTCCAAGGTTCAGAAGAAATTTTAAAGAACTATTTCTCTTCGCCGTATGTTGATGGAAGTCCTTGTAATAAGCTGTTTCGTAGTGAAGTGTTCGAGGATATTAGATTTCCAGAAGGCGTTGCAAGAGAAGATGTTTATATTATGCATCATTTGTTTGCACGATGTAACAGAGCAGTCCATACAGGTAAAAACTTTTATAATTACAATATTAGGGAAGGTAGTAGCGAACACCAAAAATTCCATCCAAAATTTCTTGTTTCCATAAAAATTGCTGACGAACGCTGTGAGTTCATTAAAGAAAACTTTCCAAACTTGACTCCATTGGCACAAAAATCCTGCTATGGCTCCAGAATGTCAGCCGTAAAAAAAATAGTTCGATCTGATTCCGTAAAACAATATAAAGAGATTTACGATAAATTGATTGACTATTTACGAAAAAATCCTGCACCGACAAAAGAACAGGAAAAAATGAGAAGACTAATTGTCTATTTCCCGATAGTATATAAATTTAAAATGAATGTAGAAAATAAATACAGACAAAAAATAAAAACATTATATTGTAAGATAAAGGCTAAGATAAAATAAAAATGTGTTCACTGGAAAATTTGATGATAAAAGCTTTTTTATCCTCAATATAGATTGGAGAACTGTATGAAAAAATTAGCAAGGAAATTGTATAAATTTTTATTTAAAATGCTTTGTTTCCTTCCACTGAAAAAAATTATTGTCTTTGAAAGCAATCCGGATTATGCGTGTAATACATACCCCGTTTTCTTATATGTCAAAAGGAACTATCCCAAGTTTAAATGTGTGTGGTTCGTTAATAAAGATACGGTTAAGCACCCCTTGGCAGATGATGTTGTCCATATAGGAGATAATAGTTTTATCAATATGGTCAAGAAATTCTATTATAGATTGTTCGCAAAGGCTTTTGTGTCCTGCAACAGATATATTTGGGCATCCAAATACAGAAAAGATCAAATATCCATTTTCCTTACCCACGGTAGCAAGACGAAGAAAACCCGTGGCATATATGAAATGGGCGACAGGGTTGATTATGTTCTCGTTCAATCGCATTTCTTTGATGATATCGTCTGCTATGAATATAAAGCAAGACCCGAGCAGTTGATTTATCTTGGCTTTCCTCGGAATGACTATTTTTATGAAGAAGACTTGGGCATTGCCGGAAAGCTTGGGTTGTCAGAGAACAGCAGCTATGTTATCTGGCTTCCTACCTTCAGAAAGTCGCTGGGTGGAAATGATAAAATGTCTGCAAATAAGAATATAGGTATTCCGCTTATATACAGCGCAGATGAGCTGAAAAAGCTCAATGATTATTTGGCACGGAAAAATCTTTATATCATATACAAGCCACATCCCGCGCAGGATGTTTCAGTTCTTAAAGCCACCTCGCTTTCAAATGTTAAAATTATCAACGATAAATTTTTGAGCGACATAGATCTTCAGCTTACACAAGTGCTGGCAGGCTCATCAGCATTGCTTACCGACTATTCCTCGGTGTTTTTTGACTACATTCTCTTGGATAAGCCAATAGGTACTACAACCGATGATATTGATGCTTGGAAGGAGAGCAGAGGCTTTGCTTTCGACCTTGATGCTATGTATGATAAGAGCACGCAACGCATCCCCGATTATGATACATTGATAGAATTCCTTGATAATGTGTTGTCAGGAAAGGATGACAAGGCTGACGGTCGCCGTGAGATAAGAGAGCTTACCAATACTTATTACGACGGTAAGAGCGCAAAACGAGTGGTTGACTTTTTGATGGAGAAGATAGGAGAAAAAAATAAAAGGAGCTTATGATGATAATTTTTATTTTTGCTCTTGTGGCAATTTGTTTGTATAGAATTAAGTTTTCGGGATTTCATAGTGATTATATGAGCATTTCCAAAACAAACTCTATCAAAGGAATATTTGCGGTAATTATTCTATTGTCGCATTTAAGGTCTTACATCGTGCTTCCCGAAAATATGGGGAACAAGTTGTTTGTAATCTTTTTGAACATTTTAGGACAGCTTATGGTAACAATGTTCTTCTTCTATTCAGGTTATGGAATTATGGAGTCATATCGCCAGAAAGCAAACTATGACAAGGGCTTTTTTAAGAAAAGAATTTTAAAGACCTTGGTTCATTTTGATATTGCGGTTCTGTTATTTTTGATTGCAAGCTTGCTTATTGGAAAGTCATATGTCTGGCAAAATTATGTGCTTTGTTGGATAGGTTGGGAATCGTTAGGGAATTCCAATTGGTTTGTCTTCGTAATACTTGCCCTATACCTGCTCACATTTGTCGCAATGAAGCTTGCGAATATGAAAGAGGAAAAATCAGAGGTAGTATTTATTTCTCTGGTGGCTATATTGTCGGCGGTATTGTGGGTGGTGTTATTCCTGGCGAAAGGTGGCACCTGGTGTAACACTTTATGGTGTTATCCTTTAGGAATGCTGTATTCGTTGATAAAGCCGAAGCTTGACAATTTACTACACAGCAAAAAATATATTTATTGGATTGCGCTGGCAATCACCGCCATCGGTGTTGCAATATTGTATCTGCTTAGGAGTAATGTTGTTGTTTATAGTGTTCTGGCGTGCGTCTTTGTATTGCTGTTGACCTTTGTTACAGTTAAAGTGCAAATGGACAATAAGATTCTTCAGTGGTTGGGCAAATATTCATTTTCAATCTATATTTTGCAAAGACTGCCTATGATATTGTTGAAGAATTTTGGGCTTGCGGAAAATCTGCTGATCTTTTCGGTCGTTTCCATAACGGCAACGCTTTTGTTAGCCGTAGGTTACCAAAAATGCACAAATCTAATTGATAAAAAAATATTCGGTTAGGAGTTTAGATGATGATTGAAAAAATCAAGGCATTTTCCTGGAAGGATGTAATGCGATACAGGAACGAGATATTTGGTATAGCGGCAATTTGGATATTGTTCTTTCATATCCACAATTATGTCGGCGGCTCGTCGTTTCTCCCGTTAAAAATGATATTTCGTGTGGTTTCAAAGGGAAATATGGGAGTTGATATATTTCTGTTTCTTTCTGCCATTGGAATATATGCTTCTGCGCAGAAAAACAGTGTATCTGACTTTTATGCAAACAGAATAAAAAGGGTGCTGATACCTTATCTGATAATGTCAACTCTTTATTTTGTCTGGTATAATTTTTTTGAGGCAAGCAGAGGAATATGGGGATTTTTAGGTGATGTTACAACGGTTAATTTTTGGCTTTTGCCGGATTATCCCGTCTGGTATGTTGCATTTATCATCATAGCGTATGCGTTGTTTCCGCTTATATATAAGCTTGATGTTAAGACTAAGCATATATCCACTGTTTGTTTGATAGTGGTATCGGTTATAGGCGAATATCTGCTTTATGTTTCGGATAGTTGGCTTTTCGATAATGCCGAAAGGGCGTTTTCCAGAATACCTGTGTTTCTCTTTGGAGTATTGTTAGCTCCGCGCATTCTGAAAGGAAATAGGATAGATCTGTGGAAGGTTGCGCTTTTGAGTGCCTTGGGCGGTGGACTATTCGTGATTATATGTCTGAAATCTTTTGATATAGTGATTACCAGATATATTTACGGAGTTATCGGCATTTGCGCCATTGTAGTGTATGGTTTTTTCAGAGAGCTTGTAAATATAAAGCTTTTAGGAAAGATATTACTATGGTTTGGCGGAATATCCTTTGAAATATATATATTGCATGTTTTGCTAATACGAATTGTCAGATATAATGAGTGGTGGGGCTTGATACCGAGAGTGCTTTGGTATATAGTAATTCCGTTGATATCTGTGGCACTTGCCAAGGCTGTATCAATGCTTTGCGACTATATCTACTCAAAAAGGAAGCCAATTCTAACAAAAAGAGGTTAATTATCTGTTCCATATTGGATATTTTAAAATTGTTATAGATTGTCAAGGAGGATAATGATGAGATTGAAATCTGTTTTGAAAAATTGTTATTGGCAGATTAGAAAAAAACGCTTTTTGCGTTTACAGCCGAACACCTTTAACATAAGCAAGAAAAAATTGCGTAAGGCTTATAAATACGGGTTTACTCCGGACGAATATGTTATATATAATTTGGATGAGAACACACATACCGATTATTTGTCGGAATTTGATCGTATGATATTCCGAAATAAAATTCGAAATGAAGGTATTATTGTAGACAATAAAATAGTGTGCTATAATATTTTACGAAATTTTGTAGATGTAAACACAATGTATGCGTATAAGCTTCGCAATGATGAGAAATATACGGTGCTTGAAAAGGATATAGAACAAAGCAGTCTTGTGGATTTGCTTATGAAATTGGGCAAGCTTGTATATAAAAAAATATCCTCTGGTGGTGGTAAGGGTTTTAAATTGCTTGAATATACAGAGGATGGGTTTTTTATTAACAGAACTCCTTGTAGTAAAGAAGAAGTGGAGAATTTGTTTTTAAGCACTGATAACTATTTAATTGAGGAATACTGTTATCAGTCGGAATTTGAAAATAAGTTATTCCCCTATTCCGTTAATACAATCAGAGTGATAACAGTTATACATAAAAACAAAACGATTGAGCCGATTTTATGTTTGCAACGCATGGGGGTCGATGCGGAAAATTGTGTGGATAACGCATGCGCGGGAGGACTCTATGCGGAAATTGATATAGAAACCGGTGTATTATCCGCCGCGCGAAGCCATGGTAAAGAGCGCGTTGCGCACAGTTACAAAAATCATCCGGTAACAAAGACGAAAATTGAAGGCTTGGTTGTTCCTAACTGGTCGGGAATTGTAAGTCAAGTTGTGGAGCTGCACTCAAAATTGCGTTTTACGGGTCTTAAATTTATTGCTTGGGATATTGCGCTGACTGATAATGGTATAAAAATTATCGAGGCGAATGCTTCCTGCAGCATGGATTTCGCTCAAACATTTTCAGGCCAGAAAAATGGCAAAATAGGTGAATGGATGAAGGAGTGGGGATACATAAAATGAAGAAATACAAGGTTGGATATACCCAAGGAGCTTTTGATATGTTTCACATAGGTCATTTGAATCTATTGAAAAACGCAAAAGCACAATGTGATAAACTTATTGTTGGGGTTAATACTGACGATCTGATTTTCAGATATAAAGGTAAACACACTGTAATAAACGAAGCGGACAGAGCGGAGATTATTAGATCTGTTCGCTATGTTGATGATGTCATATTGGTTGATACGCTGGATAAATTGCAAACATGGGAAAGATTAGAGTTTGATGCAATTTTTATTGGTGATGATTGGAAGGGAAACGAGAGATGGATAGAGACAGAACAAGTGCTGTCGCAAAAAGGGGCAGAAGTTGTATATCTCACATATACCCGTGGTGTTAGTTCAACTATGTTGAGAGGACAATCAAACGACAAAATCTCAGATAATTCAGATAATAAAGAATAAAAGCAACGCGATTTATATAGCGTTTTGATAGTGGGAGTTTTTAATGGGTAATAACAATTCTTTAAAATCCAAAGCCTTATCAGGTCTTTTTTGGATGTATATGGAGCGCATAGGCGCACAGGTCGTCAGCTTCATCGTATCAATAGTTCTCGCGCGTCTTTTAATGCCCGAGGAATATGGTGTTATTTCAATAGTGATGGTATTCATAAATGTTTGCAATGTATTTGCAACGGGTGGATTTGGAAAGGCATTGGTGCAGAAAAAGGACGCAGATGATGTTGATTTTTCCTCGGTGTTTTATTTCAATTTTGCATTCTCGCTGTTTCTGTATGCCATACTGTTTTTTAGCGCACCGCTAATTTCAAGCTTTTACAATATGCCTATACTTTCCCCTGTGACAAGGGTTATGAGTATTCGACTTATAATTGCATCATTTAATACCGTTCAGCATGCCAAGACAACTAAGACGATGCAATTTAAAAAATATTTCTATTCAACGCTTGGTGGAACAATATTATCCGCAGTAATCGGAATTGCGCTTGCATATAGTGGTTTTGGCGTTTGGGCGTTGGTGGCGCAGTATCTGATTAATACGATAACTGATACGGTTATACTGTTCTTTACTGTAAAATGGCGTCCTAAGCTCTGTTTTTCATTTTCAAGATTAAAGGGTTTACTAAGCTTTGGTTGGAAGATACTGGCAGGTGGATTGATTGACACCTTATATGAGGATTTCAGAAGCCTATATGTCGGAAAGCTTTACAGTGCCTCCGATCTTGCTTACTATTCAAGAGGACAGAGTTATTCAAATCTTATTGTTAATAATGTAAATTCAAGTATTGCAAGCGTTTTGTTCCCTGTTATTTCAAATGTTCAGGATACGAAATCAAGCGTCAAAGCAATTACAAGGAGAGCTATAAAGACAAGTTCTTATATACTTACGCCTATACTTATGGGATTAGCAATTGTCGCTGAGCCGTTGGTTCTTGTTTTGCTTACTGAAAAGTGGCTGCCGTGCGTTCCTTATTTGCAGATACTTTGTATAAACGGCGCATTAATTCCTATACATACTGCAAATCTTCAGGCGATAAATGCGGTAGGAAGAAGCGATTTATCGTTAAAAATCAGTATAGTTAAAAAAGCCTTTGGATTCATTATGGTTTTGATTTTTGCAAGAATAAGCGTTATGGCAATGACTTATGCAGGGCTCGTAACCGCTTTTGTTTCATTGCTTGCAAACGCACTGCCAAATAAAAAGCTTTTTGGTTACGGATTTTTTGAGCAAATAAAGGATATAATCCCTTACTGGCTTATGTCGGGTGTGATGATGCTTGGCGTTTGGGGAGTATCGTTTATTCCTTTTGGAAATGTATATCTTCAGCTTGGAGTAATGATATTAACAGGTGCGGCGATATACATTTTGATTTCAATTATTTTCAAAGTTGAAATTTTTGGATACATTTTGAACACGATTAAATCATTTTTCAAGAAAAATAAAGCGTAAATTATAGTCTTGATGACTACCTAAATATAAATTATTGATATTCGGAGGGAAAAGGAAATGGGACTTTTTACAGGAAAAACCCTGATGATTACAGGAGGCACAGGTTCATTTGGAAACGCTGTGCTGAACAGATTTTTAAAGACTGATATAGGAGAAATCCGTATTTTTTCTCGCGATGAGAAAAAGCAGGATGATATGCGACACGAATTTCAGGCTAAAATGCCTGAGGTGGCGGATAAAATCAGCTTCTATATCGGAGATGTGCGCGATCTTGCTTCGGTAAAGAATGCAATGCACGGGGTGGATTATATATTCCACGCCGCAGCGTTAAAACAGGTTCCATCCTGCGAGTTTTTCCCCATTGAAGCGGTTAAAACAAATGTGCTTGGCACAGAAAATGTCCTGACAGCTGCAATTGAGGCGGGTGTTAAGAATGTTGTATGCCTTTCTACTGATAAGGCTGCATACCCTGTTAATGCTATGGGAACCTCCAAAGCGATGATGGAAAAGGTTATCGTGGCAAAAGCCCGCACTACATCTGCGACAAAAATCTGTTGCACCCGTTATGGAAATGTTATGTGTTCCCGTGGTTCTGTTATTCCCCTTTGGATTGACCAGATAAGAAACGGAAACCCAATTACATTAACAGAGCCTACAATGACCCGTTTTATAATGTCTCTTGATGAAGCGGTAGACCTTGTTATTTTTGCATTTGAACACGGGGAAGCAGGGGACATTCTTGTTCAGAAAGCACCTGCTTGCACAATTTTGACACAGGCAGAAGCGGTATGCGACTTATTCGGCGGCAAGAAAGAGGATATCAAGGTAATCGGTATCCGCCATGGCGAGAAAATGTATGAAACGCTCCTTACCAACGAGGAATGTGCCCACGCTATTGATATGGGGAACTTCTATCGTGTTCCTTGCGATAAGCGTGGACTTAACTATGATAAGTATTTCAGTAAAGGCGATACGGAGCGCAACAAATTAACTGAGTTCAACTCTAACAATACAGAGCTTTTAGATGTTGAAGAAACTAAGGCAAAGATTGCTTCACTTGCATATATTCAGGAAGAACTTGCTAAGGGGGCAAAATAACTATGAATATACTTGTAACAGGTGCAAAGGGGTTTGTTGGTAAGAATCTTTGCACAAGTCTTAAAAATATCCGTGACGGTAAAGACAAAACCCGTCCCAATCTTTTGATAGAGGAAATATTTGAATATGATATTGATACGGATTGTGCACTATTAGATGACTACTGTGCGAAAGCAGATTTCGTTTTCAATCTTGCAGGGGTTAACCGTCCGGAAAATGCAGAAGAGTTTATGCAGGGGAATTTCGGTTTTGCAAGCACGCTTCTTGATACATTGAAAAAACACAACAATACTTGTCCTGTTATGATTTCGTCATCTATCCAGGCGACTTGTATAGGGCGTTACGACAGCGATTATGGAAGAAGCAAAAAAGCAGGGGAAGAGCTTGTTTTCGGATATGGAGAAGAAACAGGGGCAAAGGTTTTGGTTTACCGTTTTCCCAATCTTTTCGGAAAGTGGTGCAGACCTAACTATAATTCTGCAGTTGCTACTTTCTGTAATAATATTGCCAATGATTTGCCAATTACAGTAAGCGATAGAAATGTAGAACTTGAACTGCTTTATATTGATGATTTGGTAACGGAAATGCTTGATGCCCTTGAAGGAAAGGAACACAGCTGCACTTTTGATGGTATTAACACTGTGCTGTGCGAAAAAGGGAAATACTGTGCTGCACCCATTACTCATAAGGTAACATTAGGGGAGATTGTTGACCTGCTTGACAGCTTTAAGGCCCAGACAGAAACTCTTGTTATGCCCGAAATTCCATATAATTCCTTTGCCAAAAAGTTATATAGCACCTATTTAAGCTATCTTCCTAAAGAAAAAGCCTCTTTTTCTCTTAAAATGAATGAGGACGAAAGAGGTAGCTTTACGGAGCTTCTTAAAACTGAAAAATGCGGACAGTTTTCTGTAAATATATCTAAACCGGGAATTACTAAGGGTCAGCATTGGCATCACACAAAATGGGAATTTTTTATCGTGGTAAGCGGTAAAGGACTGATTCAGCAGAGAAAAATCGGAACTGACGAAGTTTTAAACTTTGAGGTCAGCGGGGAGAAAATCGAAGCAGTTCATATGCTACCGGGATATACGCATAATATTATTAACTTATCTGAAACGGAAAATCTTGTAACGATGATGTGGGCAAACGAGCAGTTTGACCCAAATCATCCGGATACATTCTTTGAGGTGGTAGAATAATGGAAATGAATATTAAACTTGATTACAGTGATGTAAAATTCAAAGATAATGGTAAGCTTAAATTACTTATCATCGTGGGAACAAGACCTGAAATCATCCGTCTTTCAGCGGTTATAAACAAGTGCAGGGAATATTTTGATACTATTCTTGCGCATACGGGCCAGAATTATGACTATAACCTTAACGGAGTGTTCTTTAAGGACCTTAAATTAGCCGACCCAGAAGTATATATGGACGCAGTAGGAGATGACCTTGGCGCAACTGTCGGAAACATTATTAACTGTTCCTATAAACTTATGAATGAAATCAAACCTGATGCACTTTTAATTTTAGGGGACACAAATTCCTGTCTTTCTGCTATTTCAGCGAAAAGATTGCATATTCCGATTTTCCATATGGAAGCAGGAAACCGTTGTAAAGACGAATGTTTACCTGAAGAAACAAATCGCCGAATTGTTGATATTATATCCGATGTCAATCTGGCATACAGCGAACACGCCCGCAAATATCTCCACGAGTGCGGTTTGCCGAAGGAACGCGTCTATGTAACGGGCTCTCCTATGGCGGAAGTGCTCTCTCAGAACCTTGCCGGAATAGAGGCGAGTGATGTTCTTGACCGTCTTGGACTTCAGCCAAAGAAATATATCTTGCTTTCTGCACACAGAGAAGAAAATATTGATACAGAGAAGAATTTTATAAGTCTTTTCACAGCTATCAATAAGCTGGCGGAAAAGTACGATATGCCAATTCTTTATTCCTGTCATCCCCGCTCAAAAAAGCGTTTGGAAGAGACAGGGTTTAAGCTTGATGAGAGGGTTCGCATGAATCAGCCTCTCGGTTTCCACGATTACAACAAATTGCAGATGGAAGCCTTTGCCGTTGTTTCAGACAGCGGAACCCTACCTGAAGAGTCCAGCTTCTTTACAAGCGTTGGGCATCCGTTCCCGGCAGTTTGTATAAGAACTTCAACAGAGCGCCCGGAAGCCCTTGATAAAGCTTGCTTTATTCTTGCAGGAATTGATGAGAATAGCCTTCTTCAAGCGGTTACAACTGCTGTTGATATGAATGAGGGCGATGATAATGGAATTCCTGTGCCGGATTATGTTGAAGAGAATGTATCAACAAAGGTTGTAAAGCTTATTCAATCCTATACCGGCGTGGTTAACAAAATGGTTTGGAGAAAATAAATCTGAAAGGCAACTGATATATGAACGAGAGAGAAGTTCAAAAAATATTGACAGAAATTCTGTATGCGACTTTAAATGAGATAGAAAACAGTCCTGCCGTTGCAAAAAAGATTACTTCTGATATTCTTATGCCTTTGTGTAGCTTAGCAAAAAAGCACGATGTAGCGCATCTTGTTTCGAGCTTTGTTCGTAACAACAAAATAGAAATTGATGCGGAAATTAAGAAGAAATTACAAACAGAAGAATTTGCATCTATTTTCAGAAATGAACAGATGAAATATGTTTTTGAGCAAATATGCGATGCTTTTGATGAAAAGCAAATTTCCTATGTTCCATTAAAGGGGTCGGTTATAAGACCGTATTATCCTTATGAAAGTATGCGAACAAGTTGCGATATCGATATTCTTATCCACGAAGAAGATATAGAGTCTGCGGTAAAATGTTTAGAAAATAAGGGTTATCGTAGCGAAAAGAAAAAATATCACGAAGTATCTTTATATTCGCCAAAAGGAGTCCATCTTGAACTGCATTTTAATATAAAAGAAAATATGGATAATTTAGATGCTGTTCTTGATAATGCGTGGGAATATACCCAGCCAAATAAGGAAAGCCAATATGAATTTAAAAAGGAATTTTTTGTCTTTTATATGTATGCTCATATGGCGTATCATTTCCTTGGCGGAGGATGCGGTATACGCTCCTTGATGGACATCTGGATTATGGAGCATAAAATGGATGCGACCTATCAGATTGCTGAGGATTTATTAAAGAAGGCGGGAATATATAAATTTGCAACCCGAATGAGCGACATTTCCAATAAATGTTTTGCCGAAAATACTTTGGATGACAGCTCTCAATTGATTTTGAAATATATCTATGACGGCGGAGTGTATGGCAAGGTGGAAAATAATTTAGCAGTAAAAAAATCCAAAAACATTAGTCCTTGGCTGTATGCTCTTAAAAGATTGTTTTTGCCGTATAAATTTATGACAATATTATATCCTGTTTTGAAAAAGGCACCATATCTTTTGCCGTTTTGCTGGATTTTAAGATGGGGAAGCGTAATCTTTGGCGGAAAGATGAAGAGAATCTCATCGGAGATTTCCTGTGTCAATAATATGCCTGATGAAAAGGTTGCGGAAATTAAAGAAATTCGTTCTCAAGTGGGACTATAAAGGACTGAAAAACTGGAGAATAATGGGCAAAGCACCCCTCAGTTTGCAAGCTCTGTATAGTTTGACAAGTACACTTTTGTGTGATATCATAAATCTGTATTATAGCGAAACTCTTGGCGAGAACGCCGGGTTTCGAAAAAAGCAAGGATTTTGAAATATTAAAAGAGTAAGGAGCAACTTTGTTGAAGAAAAAAATTTGTATGGTAACTACAGTTTCTATAACAATGAAAAGTTTTGTAGTTGAAATGGCAAAGTATTTGCACGAAAATGGTGAATATGATGTTACATTGATTTGTAATGATGATGATGAATTTGCACAATCGCTTCCTGATTATTTGCATTTCATACCTGTAAAAATGAATAGAGGTATAGATTTTTCGGCAATTAGATCTATTGTTGCGTTTTATAAAATTTTCAAGCGTGAAAAGTTTGAGTTGGTTCAATATTCCACACCTAATGCATCGCTTTATGCGAGCATAGCATCATTATTTGCAAAAATTCCTATAAGACTTTATTGTCAATGGGGTATAAGATATGTGGGTCTGTCAGGTGTATCAAGAAAAATTTTTAAATTAATTGAGAGAATAACTTGCGCGAACTCTACTCATGTAAAATCTCAAAGCTTCAAGAACAGGCAATTTGCTATTGATGAAAAATTGTGTAAACCTGATAAGGTTTCTGTTGTTGGTATAGGTGGTACTATTGGCGTTGATTTAAGTGAGTATGATATTAAAAAGAAGCCACAATATAGAAAAGAGATTAGGGAAAAGTTGGGTATTGAGCAAAGTGATTTTGTGTTTGGCTTCGTTGGCAGATTAAACCGAGATAAGGGTATTAACGAACTTATAACTGCATTTAAGGGAATATCAAATGCAAAGTTGGTTTTAGTGGGAATGTTTGATGAAAGCAACGCTCCAACTGAAGAAAATTTATCGTTTGCCCAAAATTGCGAAAATATAATAATGACAGGAAATGTGCCTCAAAAAGAAGTTTGTAAATATATTGCATCCTTTGATATCCTTGTCCACCCGACATACAGAGAAGGCTTTGGAAAAGTTATCCAGGAAGCATTCGGAATGGGAATCCCGGTAATTACCACGGACATTCCGGGTCCCAGTGAGGTTGTTGAGAGAGGGGTATCAGGAAGTCTTGTTCCGGTAAAAGACAGTGCTTCGCTGCACGATGAAATGGCTTCGTTGAAGGATGATGAGAAGAGAAGACTGTTGTATTCGCAAAAGGGATATGAGAGAGTTGTAAAATATTTTGAAAGATCAATAATGCTCAATAATATTTTAAATGATTACGAGAAAATTTTTCGGAATTAATATTTATGAAGGGTAAAATATGGAAAGATATTTAAAAGATGAAATAAAATCTAACACACTAAGAGTATTGTGTCAGGCCGGCCTTGATGATATTCAGGCAGAGTTGTTTTCTGAGTATATGACACAAGTGGAACTTTATGGAGTTAAAAGCCACGGTTTGAAAACATTGAAAGCACATATACAAAAAATTAAAAGTGGCGGATATAATCTTGCCCCCTCGTTCTCTGTAACGAAGGAAACATCCGCATTTGCTGTTATAGATGGGGGAAATTCCATTGGGATTATAAGTGGAATAAAATGTGTGGATTATGCTATGAAATGTGCTGAAAAATCAGGGGTGTTTACTGTTTTTTCTTTTAACAATAATACATATGGAGCTGCCTTTTACTATGCATTAAGAGCGGCACAAAAAGGATATATATGCTTTACAATGAGCAATAGTCCGTCCCAAATGGCAGCGGTGGGCGGATGCGATAAAATCCTTGGGACAAACCCTTTTGCAGTAGCGATTCCTGCGAAGAAAAATTCTCCGATAATAATGGATATGGCAACAAGTGTCGTTGCAAAATCAAAAATAAATGAGTATGTGGAAAAAGGGTTGCCTATACCGGAGGGATGGGCACTAGATAAAGACGGAAACCCGACAACAGATGCACAGACTGCGTTAAATGGGTTGATGTTACCGATGTCAGGATTTAAGGGATATGGAATATCGATGGCGATAGATGTGATTGCGGGACTTGTCTCTGGTGCAGCTTATCTTGGGAAGGTTGGAAGATTTTACAGTCCTGAAAATAAAGGGATGAATGTTGGGTTTACATTTGTTGTTATAAATCCTGAGGTTGTATGCGGTAAAGACTACTACGATGATATGGATTTATATATTGAGAGTATCCGAGGCGGCAGGGCGATTGAAGGAGGAAAAATAGTTCTTCCCGGAGATGACAGACTTGAAAATTATGAAAGTAATTTAAAGAATGGTATTTGCGTGCCTCAAAATGTTTGGAGTGTGAATGACTAATGTTTTTTAGTTTAATTATACCGGTTTACAATGTTGAGAAGTATTTAGGTGAATGTATTGACAGTATACTTAGACAGGATTTTTCGGATTATGAACTCATTCTGGTGGATGATGGTTCAAAGGATTCAAGCGGGAAGATTTGTGACAGTTATTCTGAAAAATATGATTTTATAAAGACCATTCACAAAAAAAACGGTGGCCAGGCAGATGCCAGAAATGTAGGAGCAAATGCAGCAAGCGGGGAGTATATAATTTATCTTGACAGTGATGATTATATAATTTCAGACCTGTTTCTTTCAGACATATACAAGCATATCCAACAAAAAAACAGCGATATTGTTATGTATAAGTTTCAAAAGTATTTTGATGATACTGGTGTTATGGAAAACTGCACTTTTTCATTTCCTCAGGATGAAACCTTATCGCCGGATGATTTGCTTCTCGATGTTGTAAAGAGAGATGCCTATTACGGAATGGCATGGACGAAAGCCTTTAAAAGAAGCATTGCCGTTGAATTTGACAGAAATTTAGTTTGTGAAGATATGGATTGGTTCTTTCAATTGTTATCAAATTCAAATAGTTTTTCTGTTGTTGATAAATCTTATATAGCATACAGACAGCGTGCTGGTTCGGTTACGGCTACTATCAAGCTGGTCACTTTAACAGATTTTATATTTACCCTTGAAAAATGGAGCCGAATTTTTCAGGAATCAGAGTTTGCCGATGCGAAGAAAAAAGCTTTGTTTGGAGTTATGGCAAAGTATTATTCAAATTTGTTGATTGTTTATTCAAGACTTAAAGATAAAAATAAAAAAGAATATATAAGACAAATTAAAAAATTAAGTTATTTATTAGACTATTCTCTTAGCGGTAGACCGGTGACAATTAGAAAAGTTTATAAAATTGCTGGTTTTGGATTTGTAATAAAATTGCTTCAATTAGCAGATAAACTGAAAGGTTAGAAGAAATGGAAAATAAGTTGCCAAAAGTTTTAGCAGTTTCTTTGAGTACATGGAGAGACGATAGCGGGATTCATACTCAAACAGATTTATTTAAATTTTGGGATAGCGACAGAGTTGCCCAAATATATACAAAGTCCGATCTTCCAAACACTACTGTTTGCAATCGGTTTTTTCAGATTTCCGAAAATGCGGTAATTAAGAGCGTTTTAAACAGGAAAAAAGTAGGAAGGCAAGTTGAAAATCGTTTAGATGTCACTGAAGAGGACTCTAAGGCCATTCTTCAGGAGGCCCAACTGTATAAAAAAGCACACAAGAAAAAGTCGTGGTTTTATACACTTATGCGCGAGTTGGTTTGGAGTTTTGGATGTTGGAAAAGCAAAGAACTTGATAAATTTGTTGAGGAATATGACCCAGATGTGTATTTTATTCCTATATATCCCGTTGTGTATATGGGTAAAATCCAAAGATATCTCTTAAAAAAGCATCCGCGTCCATATGTTTGTTATCTTGCAGACGATAATTATTCGTATAAGTCCTGCGGGATGAATTTACTGGCAATTATACATAGATTTTGGCTTAGAAAATATGTAAAAAAACTTGCTACGGGTTGCAATCAAATGTTTACCATAACTAAGACTGAGGCGGAAGACACGGATAGACTTTTTGGAACGCACAGCGTTGTCCTTACAAAAGGGATTGACTATTCAAAGCTTCAGTTTAAGGAACAGCCGGTAACGGAACCGATAAGAATGGTGTATACCGGAAAACTTGTTATAGGAAGGCACTATTCTCTTATGGCTATATCTGAAGCGTTAAGTAGAATCAATAAAGATTCCACAAAAATTGTTTTAGATATATATTCGGGAGATACATTTGATGAAAAAGTAATGACGATGTTCAACTCAAACGGTTGCTGTTTTCATGGATTAGTTCCTAAGGAGGAAGTGAGCGGAATCCAAAATTCTGCGGATGTAGTTGTATTTGTAGAGTCATTGGAAAAGAGATACAGATATACTGCGAGACTTTCTTTTTCTACAAAACTTACGGATTACTTTAAAAGTGGAAAATGTATTTTTGCTATTGGCGATAAGGATATTGCGCCGATACAGTATTTGAAAGAAAATGATGCAGCTATAATTGCGTGCGAATATAAAGAAATTGAAGAGCAACTCTGCAAACTTGTAGAAGATAAGCAACTGATTTTGCAATACGGTAAAAAAGCATTTGAATGCGGAAAGCGAAATCACGATGTTGAAAACATCAAAAAAGTTTTTATTGAAACTATAACAAAATGTTGTGACGAAGATTAATTTTTGAACATTGAAAGTGGTTTTTAGAGGTTATTGTGATGAAAATATTGCAGATAAATGCAACATACGGCGTAGGAAGCACAGGTAAGATAGCCAGAGATATTTCAAAAAAGCTTCTTGAAGAAGGACACGAGTCTCACATTTTCTGGGGTACTGCAAATAAAACAAACGGCAATGGAGACTACACTTCTCTTTACAGAATAGGAAATGTTTTTGACCACAAAATGCACGCGCTTCTTCGCAGAATTACATCAAAGCAAGGTTGGTATTCAAAAGCGGCAACAAGAAAAGCGTGCAGGAAAATACTTGAAATAAAGCCTGATGTTGTTCACTTGCATAATTTGCATAGCAATTTTATAAATCTCCCCATTCTGATTGATTTTCTTGCTAAGCAAAATATCCCCACTTTACTTACCTTGCACGACTGTTGGTTTTTAACAGGGCTTTGCAACCATTATTTAAAATACAATTGCAATAATTGGAGAGAAAACTGCTCTAATTGCCCTATGCCGAGGGTGGCGCGAAAACTACCGGTAAAATTGCTTGAAGAAAAACATATATTGTTTGACAAAATCAACAAGCTTGCCGTAAATGGCGTGTCTATGTGGACAACAGAAGCGGCTAAGAAATCTATTTTAAATAAAGCAAGGATAATCAAATACATATATAATTGGATAGACACTGATTTATTTGCTCCCACTGACAATGCTGAAGAAATAAGGAAGAAATACAATATTCCGCCTGAGCATAAACTGATACTTGGAGTGGCACAAGGCTGGAGTAGTGATAAATCAGCAGACAGTAAGGGGTTAAAGGAGTTTATTTATCTTGCTGATTCGTTAAAGAATGAGGCGACAGTTATACTTGTTGGGCAGGATAACGGAGTTCCTGAAAGAGAAAATTTGCGTTGTATCGGCTTCACAAACAGCATGGAGGAACTTGCCCAGATTTACTCGGCAGCGGATGTATTTGTAAATCCTTCAAGAATGGAGACTTTCGGG
Source organism: Clostridia bacterium (assembly GCA_045578465.1). Lineage (GTDB taxonomy): Bacteria > Bacillota > Clostridia > Monoglobales > Monoglobaceae > SIG454. The sequence continues at coordinate 45,637 of JAZNKJ010000007.1, forward strand.
CTTGTTACTGTTGAGGCTATGTCCTGCGGCACACCTGTTGTTGCGTATAATAATACCGGAAGCGCAGAAGTTGTGTCCGGCGACTGCGGTGCGTTAGTTGAAGATGGGAATAAACTTGAACTTTTAGAGGCAGTAAAAAAAGTTTTATCAATTGACAAGGAGAAGTTTTCTTCTGCTTGCAGAAATTGGGCGAGTGAGAATTTTAATAAGAACAGTCAGATTAAGAAATATATTGATTTATACAAAGAGATTATTGTCAAGGAAGTCTAGGAAAGACTATATGGCAACCAAAAGACTAAATTTTGGAGGTATTGGAAATGAATTCGTGGAAGACTGATGTAGCAGTATTATTGACTTTTTTTGTAAGAGATGATACTTTTGAAAAAGTTTTTGAAAGCGTAAGGAAAGCTCGTCCCAGAGTTTTGCTTTTGTGGCAGGACGGACCGAGAGAAAACCGCCCTGACGATATTGAAGGAATTGAAAAATGCAGAAAAATTGCCGAGAATATTGATTGGGAATGTGAAGTTCACAGGAATTATCACGACAAAAATATGGGATGTGATCCATCAACATTTTTGGCTCAAAAATGGGCATTTTCAATTGTTGACAAGTGCATTATTATGGAAGATGACAGAGTGCCTTGTGATTCTTTTTATCAATACTGCAAAGAACTTCTTGATAAGTATGAAAATGATAATCGAATCAATCATATATGTGGAACTAATTTGCTTGGAGAGAATGTAGATTGCGATGCAGATTATTTCTTTTCTCCCTTTGGGTCTACCACATGGGCTTCATGGAGGCGTGTAGCCAGGGAGTGGGATGAGCAATATACCTTTTTGGAAAACAATGATTATAGTCTCGGATGCCTCAAAAAGATTATTGGCAAGGAAAGATTTAAAGCTGTTTACGGCGATGCTCTTAAACATAAAAACACAGGGAAGCTGTATTGGGAAACACTTCTTGGTATGAATTGCGTGCTAAACAATCGTGTTGCGATTATACCAAAGAAAAATATGATATGCGATATAGGTTTAACAGAAAACTCAACACATGCAACTTCGGATACAAGATTGTTAAATAAAGTTCATCTTGATATGTTTAATATGGAAACTCATGATGTTTCGTTTCCTCTCAAACATCCCAAATATGTTCTTCCGGATTATAACTATGTTGCAAAACTTAATAAAATAGCCGGAATAGGAGTTCCTTTTATAAAACTCTGGAGAGATGTTAAGTATTTATTCAAATGTATTTTCAGCGGTAATATATCGAGAATTTTTATTGCTTTAAAGCGAAGAATAACAAAAAGCGTAAAATAAGCTGACACGCAACATAAAAAAGCCTTGGAAAATCCAAGGCTTTTTTGTTTTACTTTTTCATTCCCATAAAGTAGTTTTTGCAGTACGGTCTGTTTTGAATTGTGTCAAGGGCCTCACCAAATCTCTGGAAATGCACTACTTCTCTTGCTCTTAAAAATCTTATAACATCGTTAACATCAGGGTCATCGCTAACTCTTAGAATGTTGTCATAGGTTGCACGAGCCTTCTGCTCAGCCGCAAGGTCTTCCGTAAGGTCGGCGATGGGGTCGCCTGTTACGGAAATTGTCTGAGCAGACCAGGATTCGCCGGCTGCGGAAGCGGGATAAACCCCTCTGCCGTGGTCGATGAAATATGGCGCCATAGGGCTGTTTTCAATCTCGGTTGTGGTTGCATTTTTTGCAAGCTGAGTAACCAGAGTTCCAACGATTTCGAGGTGGGCAAGTTCTTCCGTTCCGATGTCCGTAAGAACTGACTTGGTAACCTCGTTTGGCATTGAATATCTTTGAGATAAATACCGCATAGCTGCGCCAATTTCGCCGTGAGGTCCACCGTATTGGCTGATTATAAAGCTGGCAAGTTTTGGGTTCGGATTTTTAATTTTAACAGGATACTGTAATCTTTTTTGATAACTCCACATAATTTATTCCTCCTTTAATCCCAAGGCCAGGGCGTATCTATCCAGTTCCAGAAATTATCATCTTTGGACTCGGACGCATACAGCGGGCCAAACTTTGAGTTATACATATCCATATATTCTCTTGTTTTTTTCGCCATTTTCCGATAGAGGTAAATAGCAGTCTTGTCGTATGGATGGGTGTCAAGATAGAGGTTCCAGTCGTATGCCGCAAACCCGTATTCCTGAATTTTCTTCATAAGGGCTTCACGCTCTGTCACAGCCGGTTCCCTCCTTTGTTCTTACTTGTCTTCCATATACGCCTAAGGGTAGGTCAAGAGGAGGGAAGATAGTTCCTCTTTCAAGACCTGTTTCGGCATCGTATAAATTTGTATCCTCAGCTTTTTGGATTGGGACATAAGCATAAGCTAAAAGCATTTCCCTATCTGAGGATGGCGTAATAATATAAGCCATAATACCATTCCTTTCTGTGCCATAAGGCACACTACATAATATGACAAAAAACGGGAAAAAGTTCGCTATAAAAAGTGGTTGAAATAAAGGATAAACTGTGCTATTATTAAATATATATGTAAATTAAGGAGATTTTTTATGGATAAAGTTGATTTACTCATACTATCTTATCTTAAAGAGAACGCCAGAATGAAGGCGTCTGATATAAGCAAGGAGATAAATTTCTCTGTTTCTTCGGTTATTGAGAGAATAAAAAAGCTTGAAAAGAGCGGGGTTATTGAAAAATATACGGTAAAGCTTAACGAAGATAAGCTTGGGAACAGCATTATTGCGCTTATGGAAGTAAGCTTTGCTGATGCCAAGTGTTGTGATGAATTTATGGCTTTTGCCAAGAACCATAAGAGAGTGTTGTCCTGCTATTATGTTGCGGGGGACTTTGACTTTATGGTTAAGATAAGAGCTAAGTCTTCTGAAAATCTTGAAAAAATCCATAGAGAAATTAAGTCTTTCGAGGGGGTTAAGTCCGTTAAGACATACTTTGCCTTAAAAGAAGTAAAGTGCGAAATGTCTGAAATTCCGGAAGAGGAGTAGGTGAAAGAATGCGCGTTTATGCGGAAATTGATATAAATTCAATAAAGAAAAATGCAAAAAGTGTCAGAGAAGCAGTAGGGGATACCGTAAAGATTATGGCTGTTGTCAAAGCGGACGGCTATGGTCACGGAGCGGTTCAGACTGCAAAAGCCGTTAGCCATATTGTTGATGCCTTTGCGGTTGCCACCATTGAGGAGGCTGTTGAAATCCGAAACAGCGGGACTGATAAGGAAATTATGATACTTGGATATATTTCCAGTGATTATTATAATCTGGCAATGGAAAAAGATATTTCCCTGACAGTTTTCTCTCTTGATATGGCGAAAGAAATTTCTGATTTTGCCGAGGGGCAAGGCGGAAAAATTAAAATACATATTGCAGTAGATACAGGAATGGGAAGAATTGGTTTTTATCCAAACCCAAAGAGTGCAGAAGAGATAAAGGAAATAAGCGCCCTGCCTGGTGTTTCAATTGAGGGGCTTTTCTCTCACTTTGCAACGGCGGACGAGGGGGATAAAGCCTATTCAAATGAGCAGATTGAAAAATATAATAGTTTTGCTAATCTTCTTGAAAAAGAGGGAGTTTTAATTAAGACGAAGCACCTTTGCAACAGCGCTGGGATAACGGATTTAAAAGAGGCACATCTTGATATGGTCAGAATGGGTATTATTTTGTATGGATATTACCCATCCCAGGAAGTTGACAAAGAGAAAATCAAGCTGTCGCCTGCTATGTCTATAAAATCAACTGTTGTTTTTGTGAAAACCATAAACAAGGGCGATTGCGTCAGCTATGGACGGCATTTCGTGGCAGAAAAAGAGACAAAGGTTGCAACTATTCCTGTGGGATATGCTGACGGATATCCAAGACTTTTGTCGGGCAAAGGAAGAGTTATAATTGGCGGTAAATATGCCCCTGTTATCGGTAATGTCTGTATGGACCAGATGATGGTGGATGTTTCGGAGATTGAAAATGTTTCCGTTGGAGACGAGGTTGTTCTTATGGGAAGTATGGGAGATGCTGCAATTACCGTTGAAGAGATTGCTAAGCTTTCAGATACCATAAATTATGAAATTATCTGCGGAATTGGGAAAAGAGTTCCGAGAATTTATAAATAGAGGTCAGAAATGAACATAAAAGAAGAAGCACTTAAAAAACACTATGAATGGCAAGGCAAAATTGAGGTTGTTTCAAGAACAAAGGTTGAAAACAGCGAGGATTTGTCTCTGGCTTACACTCCTGGCGTTGCTCAGCCTTGTCTTGAAATACAAAAGGATTATGAAAAGTCATTTACTCTTACAAGACGCTGGAACAGCGTTGCGGTTGTAACAGACGGCACTGCGGTTTTAGGTCTTGGGGATATCGGCCCTGAGGCGGGAATGCCCGTTATGGAGGGGAAGTGCGTCCTTTTCAAAGAGTTTGCAGATGTTGACGCATACCCGATTTGCATAAGAAGTAAGGATGTAGATGAAATCGTCAGAACAGTTTATCTTATTTCCGGTGGCTTTGGTGGAATAAATCTTGAAGATATTTCCGCTCCAAGATGCTTTGAAATTGAGAAAAAGCTTAAAGAAATCTGTGACATTCCTGTTTTTCACGATGACCAGCACGGAACTGCAATAGTTGTGGGTGCGGCAGTTATAAATGCTCTTAAAGTTGTTAAAAAAGATATTGATAAAATTAAATGTGTAATAAACGGAGCGGGGTCAGCGGGAATTGCTATCGCAAACCATCTTTTAAAGCTTGGCGCTAAAAATATAATCCTTTGCGACAGGTTTGGTATTATCTGCGAAGGGGATGGAAATCTTAACGAGGCTCAGCAGAAAATGAGCCTTATAACTAATTTAAGTAAAGAAAAAGGCACGCTAAAAGATGCAATGCGGGGTGCTGATTTATTTATTGGAGTTTCAGCCCCTGGGGTAGTTGACGCCGAAATGATTAAATCAATGAATTATGACCCGATTGTTTTTCCAATGGCAAATCCAACTCCCGAAATTTTCCCTGATGAGGCACTCAAAGCTGGGACAAGAGTTGTTGGAACAGGCAGAAGCGACTTCCCTAACCAGATTAATAATGTGCTGGCTTTCCCCGGGATTTTCAGAGGTGCTCTTGATTGCCGTGCATCTGAAATCAACGATGAAATGAAGATTGCAACATCTTATGCAATCGCATCTTTGGTAAGCGATGAGGAACTTTCAGAAGACTATATTATTCCGAAAGCCTTTGATGAAAGAGTAGGCAAAACCGTCGCTGAGGCAGTTTCAAAGGCCGCAAAAGATAGCGGAGTTGCAAGAATTTAGGTATGAAATATAAAAACATAAAAGAGGGAGTTTTCCTCTCCCGTCCAAACAGGTTTATAGCGAATGTCTTAGTTGATGGTGAAAACTGTGTCTGCCATGTTAAAAATACGGGCAGGTGCAAAGAGCTCTTAAAGGAAGGGGCAAGAGTTTTCCTTGAAGAAAGCGATAACCCGCTGAGAAAAACAAAGTATGACCTTGTGGCAGTCTATAAAGGGGAAAGACTTATAAATATGGACAGTCAGCTCCCCAACAAAGCCTTTTATGAGTGGGCGAAAAAGGAAAAACTTATAAAGGATATAACCTATATAAAGCCTGAGTATAAATACGGAAATTCGAGGTTTGATTTTTATATAGAAACCAAAAATGAAAAAATTCTTCTTGAAGTAAAAGGGGTAACATTAGAGGAAAATGGAGTTGTCATGTTTCCCGACGCCCCAACTGAGCGTGGAATTAAGCATATAAAAGAGCTTATAAAGTGCAAACAAGAGGGTTTTGAGGCTTATATTGTTTTTGTTGTCCAGATGGATACTGTTAAGTATTTTACTCCAAACAGAAAGACTCATAAAGCCTTTGCAGACGCTCTTTTAGAGGCGGAAAAATGCGGAGTTAATATTGTCTGTGTTGACTGCAAAGTTACAAAAGACAGTATGGAAATAAATGATTTTGTAGAGGTTCGGTTAAATGAATAAAAAGGTTTGCATAGTCGTTGGAGCAGGCGATTTTTCTGAAACCCAAATTAAAAAAGGTGAAAACGATTTAATAATTGCTGCCGACGGCGGACTTTTAAATCTTGAAAACATAGGGATTACTCCCGATATTGTGGTTGGGGATTTTGACTCCCTCGGCTATGTCCCAAAGTACGAAAACATTATAACTTTAAATCGGGATAAGGATATAACGGATACCTGGGCGGGAATAGAAGAAGGGATAAAAAGAGGGTATAAAAATTTTAAAATCTATGGTGGCACAGGCGGAAGAGAAAGCCATACTTTTGCCAATATCCAAAACCTTGTAAAGCTTATTAAAATGGGGCTTTATGGAGAAATGATTTCGGAGAATGAGGTTATAACGGCGGTGGAAAACGGCGAAATAACCTTTGATAAAAACCATAAAGGCTTCATTTCGGTTTTTGCTTATTCGGATAAAGCAGAGGGCGTTTCTCTGAAAAATCTTAAATATGAACTTGACAATGCTATCCTGACAAACGGCGAGCCTCTGGGGATAAGCAATGAGTTTATTGGCGTAGAGGCGAAAGCCCAAGTTAAAAACGGAATAATTTTAATAATTTATGATAGAAATGGGGACTGATTTTTATAATCAGCCCTTTTGTTTTATAGAAATTAACCAAAAGAGGGTTTTCTGCATAATAATAAAGAAGAAAATTTACAAAAATTATGTAAAATACTTTACTAAACAGAAAAAATTTGCTATAATAAATGATGTATGAGAAGAGGTAATTGATATGGGAATTTTTAAATCAATCAGGGAAGAAATAAATCTTGTTTTTGAACGCGACCCTGCGGCAAGAAGCCGTGCACAGGTCTTTTTCCTATACCCGGGAGTAAGGGCGATAATTATGTATCGTCTTGCTCATAAACTCCATAATAAAAGGCATTATTTTCTTGCCGACTGGATTTCAAAGAGGGCAAGAAAGAAAACAGGAATTGAAATTCATCCTGCGGCAACAATAGGAAAGGGTGTTTTCATTGACCACGGAATGGGCGTTGTTATCGGCGAAACTGCCATTGTTGGCGATAACTGTACTATCTACCAGGGTGTAACTTTGGGGGGTACGGGAAAAGATAAAGGAAAGCGTCATCCAACCATTGGAAACAATGTAACCATAGGATGCGGTGCAAAGGTTTTAGGACCATTTTCCGTTGGGGATAACAGTAAAATTGCGGCAAACGCTGTGGTTTTAAATGAAATCCCTGCCAACAGTACTTGCGTTGGTGTTCCTGCTCATATCGTTAAAAGAGATAATATCAAGGTTGCAGATGCAAAAGTTGACCTTGACCAGATTCATATTCCGGACCCTGTTTCTATGGAACTTTGCAGAATGAGGGTTGAACTTGAAAAGCTTAAAAAGGAAAGGACTGAAGAATAAATGAAACTGTATAACACATTAAAAAGAAAAAAAGAGGAGTTTGTGCCAGTTGAGGCGGGAAAGGTTAAAATGTATTCCTGCGGACCGACAGTTTATAACTTTTTCCATGTTGGAAACGCAAGACCTTTCATAATTTTCGACACTCTTCGCCGTTATTTTGAATACAGAGGCTATGAAGTTACTTTTGTTCAGAATTTTACGGATATTGACGATAAAATGATTAA
>JAZNKJ010000008.1:0-10308 GCA_045578465.1 Clostridia bacterium
AAAACCCCGTCTTTTCCTGTGCAGTCATCCTTGAATTTGAGCATAACATTGCCGTTTTCAAGTCCATAAACATCCTTTGTTTTGCCTTTGTAAATCAATTCCATTATTTTTCTCTCCTTTTGTCTATTTAAGCATTAAATATAATTATTCGCCAAATGAAACGCCAATTGCCCTTGCAATATTAACAAGTTCGCCGTTTGGGTCAACCGCTTTGTTGCAACCAATAACATTTTCCAAAGATTCATAAGACATTTCGTTACCCTTTAATGTAACCATATTGCCGAATTTACCTTCCATAAGAAGTTCAACAGCAGTTGAGCCGTATCTTGTAGAAAGAATTCTATCGTTTGCAGTTGTTGTACCGCCTCTTTGAACATGACCGAGGATTGTTGCTCTTGCTTCAAGGCCAACAAGTTCTTCAAGCTGTTCTGCAACTCTTGCACCTATTCCCCCAAGTCTTATTGGGTCAGGGCTGTTTTCAACAACTTTTGAAACCATAACTTCTCCGCCCTTTGGCTTAGCGCCTTCTGCAACAACAACGATTGCGAAGTTCTTTCCTCTCTTACAATTTTCTTTAATCTGCTCTGCAACTTTTTCTATATCATATTCAATTTCAGGAATAAGTATTGCGTCAGCACCACCTGCAATACCGGAAGATAAAGCCAAGAACCCTGCATATCTTCCCATAGCTTCAACAACTATGATTCTGCTGTGAGACTCCGCTGTTGTTCTTAATCTGTCAATAGCTTCAGCAGCAGTAGAAACAGCTGTGTCGAAACCGAATGTTGTATCTGTTGATGCAAGGTCATTATCAATTGTCTTTGGAACGCCAACAACCTTAACGCCTTTTCTTGAAAAATCGCGTCCGCTTGTGAGTGTGCCATCTCCGCCTACAACAACCAAAGCATCAATACCTGCTTTTTTAAGGTTTTCAACGCCAACATCAGAATAGTCCCCGCGGTGTTCAACTCCGTTTTCATCAGTAAAAGTATAATCAAAGAGATTATCCTTGTTTGAGCTGTAAAGGATAGTGCCACCCCTTGAAATAATTCCTGTAACATTCTCAAGTTTAAGATCTACAAATTCATCTCCGCCGAGGAATAATCCACGATAACCGTGCTTAATTCCAACAACTTCCAAACCATATTTTAAAATAGCAGTTTTTGTAACCGCTCTTATAACAGCATTAAGCCCAGGGCAGTCGCCACCGCCTGTCATAATACCAATTCTTTTAATTTCGCTCATAATAACATACCTTCCTGCCACAATATTAAGGTGCAAAATCGCCTGTGGCAAGCAATTCGCCAAAACCGACTTAAAAATCGGATATTTCCCTAATTTTTATTTTTTCCAAAGATTTTGCGGTTATACAAAAACAACTGCAAACTCCAACAGCATACATTATAATATATTTTTCCTTGTTTTTCAAGTATATTTTCAAAAATTTTACAATTTCTTCACTATTTATTTTATGCAAAATATATTGATATTTGTCTTTTAATGTGTTATAATCTTTATAATTGATTTAAAGACAATACTTTATACATACGAAAGGAAGACAATTATGGAAAAAGAAAAAGTTATTCAAAGAATTACCGACGCCGGTATTGTTGCTGTTGTTCGTGCAGAAAGTGCTGAGCAGGCAAAGAAAATCGCTGATGCTTGTATTGAGGGTGGAGTTCCTGCAATTGAGCTTACATTTACTGTGCCTAAGGCTGACAAGGTTATAGCTGAGCTTTCTGAAATGTATTCCGAAGACCAGATTATTCTCGGCGCTGGAACTGTTTTAGACAGCGAAACTGCAAGAATCGCTATTTTAGCAGGTGCTCAATATATCGTTAGCCCTTGCTTTGACCTTGAAACCGCAAAGCTTTGTAACCGTTACAGAGTTCCTTATATGCCAGGCTGTATGACAATCAAGGAAGTTATTACAGCTATGGAAGCAGGTGCTGATATTATCAAAATCTTCCCTGGCGAAGTTTTTGGTCCTAAAATTATTAAAGCTATCAACGGCCCAATCCCTCAGGCAAGAATGATGCCGACAGGTGGCGTTTCTGCTGACAATGTTGACGAATGGATTAAGGCTGGTGCTGTTGCAGTTGGCGCAGGTAGTTCACTTACCGCAGGAGCTAAAAAAGGCGACTATGACGCTATTGTTAAAGAAGGCAAAAAGTTCGTTGAAAATATCAAAGCCGCAAGAGCTGCTCTTAAAAAATAACTTAAAAAAGCAAAAGACGATTGCAAAAGCAATCGTCTTTTTTTATTTTATAAAAGTCTTTTTCTTAAATCCTCAGGGGAATTAGGGCTAAGATATGCAGGTGCAACATCAAACACCGTTGTGCAACCTGACATTCCTTCTTTGTTCATTCTTACCGCAGCCCTCGCATAAGCTACCAAAACCGAAGATGTAAATTCAGGATTAGAGTCAAGAGTAAGTTTATACTCAATAATATGCGTATTCTCACCGCTCAGTCCCGTCTTTCCGCTTCTTATAACAACTCCGCCGTGAGGAAGCCCCTTATGTTCTTTCTCCAACTCTTCCTTGGAAATAAAATGAACCGTTGTATCATAATCAGCAAAATAATTAGGCATAGTTTTAATTTCTTCTTCTATTCTTGCCTTGTCTGCCCCATCTTCAATGACAACAAAGCATTCTCTCATATGTTTCTCTCTTGTTGAAAGCTCGGGATTTTCCCCATTCCTTACAGAGTTTAAAGCTTTATCAATTGGAATCGTATATTGTCTTGCATCAACAACGCCCTCAATTCTTCTTATGGCATCCGAATGGCCCTGGCTTACTCCTTTTCCCCAGAATGTATAGTCTTGTCCGTTCGGCAAAATCGCCTCGCCAAAAAGTCTGTTAAGAGAGAACATACCCGGGTCCCATCCAACGGAAATTATAGCAATCTTCCCCGCTTCTTTGGCTACTGAGTCAACATTTTCAAAATGGGTAGGAATTTTCGCGTGTGTGTCAAAGCTGTCAATTACATTAAAGTTTTTGGCAAGCTCCGGAGTTTGAACGGGCAAATCCGTTGCGCTTCCTCCACATAAAATAAGAACATCAATATTGTCTTTATGAGTTAAAATATCATCAATTGAATAAACCTCTGCACCCGTCAGTGTTTTAAGTTCAGATGGATTTCTACGAGTGAAAACTCCATATAAAGACAAATCTTCGTTTTGAGCTATGGCGCACTCAACGCCTCTTCCAAGATTTCCGTATCCAACTATTCCTATTCTAATATTCATACTTGCCCCTCTTTTCAAATGTAACTTACAATTATTATACCCAAATTAGATTATAAAGTCAATATTTTACTCCCTTAATATTAAATAAAATTAGTCTCTGTATTAGATGAGTATTGGTGAACAAAAAAATATACAAGTTTATAAATATTTATGCCTAACAGTTTTGCTGATTTTATCTTTGATTAGTGACAAATGAATAAAAGTATGTTATAATATAGTTACTTAATAAGAAACAGACAAATTAGAATTTATCGAATGTCAGTCAAATTTTTTGAAAAAGGTATTGACTCTCACGCTCCGTCATAGTGTATACTCTGTTTTGGGAGGTGACAAAATTGAAAATGCAGATTAAGGAATTTGCTGAGTTTACAGGTGTAAGTGTGCGCACACTTCATTATTACGATGAAATAGGATTGTTGATGCCTGCCTATGTGGATAGGTTTACAGGCTATCGTTATTACGACGAAAATTCCCTTCTTCGTATGCAAGAGATTCTCTTTTACCGTGAACTTGACTTTTCATTAAAGGCTATTCGCGAGATTTTGACATCCCCGAATTATGATAAATGCAAGGCACTGAAAGAGCAAAAACACCTGCTTATGCTCAAAAAAGAAAGATTGGAAAGATTGATTTTTGCCATTGACGGTGCCGTGAAAGGAGAAAATATTATGAGCGCATTTGATAACAGTGAGTTCGAAAAGTATAAGTCAGAAGCAAAAGAAAAATGGGGTCAAACTCCTGCATATAAGGAGCACGAAGAAAAAACAAAGCAGTATTCAAAAGAAAAGTGGAATATTCTTGCAGGAGAAATGAATGATATTTTTGCAGAGTTTGCCGCTTGTATGAAGAGTGGCGAAAAGCCTGACTCTGCCAAAGCGCAAAATCTTGTTAAAATGTTGCAAGACCATATTACTCAAAATTACTATCTCTGTACAGACGAGATTTTAGCAGGTCTTGGTCAAATGTATACCCAAGATGAACGCTTCAAAAATAACATCGATAAGAATGCAGATGGTACGGCGGTGTTTGTCTGTGGGGCAATTGAGTTCTATTGTTACAAGTAAAATTCAGTTTGTCAAATCAAATAAGGATATATTGATTATAGGAGCAAGGTTGAAATATGCCTTGCTCCTTTTCTTTGCATTATTCACAAAAATAAATAAAAATGTCAATTATGCATACCAATACTTATCTAATACAGAGACTAAAATTAAAGAGCTGACAAAAATGTCAGCTCTTTAATTTTTACCAAGCTAGCAGTCACTTAAACATCTTGCAAAACACAATGCAGAAAAGACCGTAAGTGCTGCAAAAAAGGTAGCAATCCCTACAACAATTGCCGTAACAATCGTGGAAGTAATTGGCACAATAAGACCTACTGCCGCAGCAATGATAGTACCTATTGATGCAACAGTCAATGTTCGTCTATAACTGCACACACATCTGTTTCCGTCAGCACAGTTTCCTCTAATGGTGTATAGTGGCAGAAGCAGTGCTGTTCCTACTCCTATTGCAAGAAATGCCCAGAAAATGATTCCTGTTGCAACGAAACCCAGAGAATATAAAACACCAAGAATGACTCCTGAAATAATCGCAGCTATTACCGATGCAAATATGCAATTTGATTTACAACAATCCATACATTTCACCTCCTCAGTCTATAATATGAGGAAAAATATAGTTTTGTGTCCTAACTGCAATAAAGCAAAATAAAAAACGACATTTTCTGACGAGAAAATGTCGTTTTTGGAGCTACCTAACGGGATTGAACCGTCGACCTCTTCCTTACCAAGGAAGTGCTCTACCTACTGAGCTAAGGCAGCATCAACACGCTTTTCATTATATCAAACCGTTCTTCCTTTGTCAATAGGAAATTTAAAGCTACATCCATACTCCTTTCATGGTAAAGCCAAGGATTAATATTGCGAGAAGGACGCTTAATGCATTGGCAATAAACAACCATCCGAAATTGCGCCTGAACCTTTTCTTAAATACGAGTTTTAAGGTAAGTCCCTCGATTAAAACATTGCATAAAATCGTCACTATGTAGGAAATCGCCCATAAGAATATGCCAAAGAAGTTATCAACGGGAATTGCATCAAGAAAAATTTCGCAAAAGCCAACCGCAATGGCAGTTATAAACCCACTGGCCGGAATCAAAATAAGTCCTATAATCGCTGAAGCAAGATTCATTGTAATCGCCATAAGAGCAGACCTTAAAAGCTTTGCTTTGAACTTATATTTTATGAATAAGAATTCAATAACAAGACCCGCTAAAATTATATACCAGCTCATAATCCCGGTTACAATATAAAGAGTAGGCCAAACCACATTTGCAAATGCAACAGTTGGGATTATCGTAAGAAGAAAGGTTACGAGAACAGTAACCCTCTTTCTTTCGTTATTCATAAAAGGCTCCTTTCTTTTCATAAAAGCCCCATAATATTATGGGGCTTCTTTTTATCCTTTTAATAAATTTTTTACTGCAAAAGCTGCGCCTACAATTCCCGCATCATTACGAAGTGTTGCGGCCTTAATCTTTGTCATCGGGAGATATGTTTTAGTATATCCAAATTCACTAACATATTTCTTTATCGGTTCAATGAGATAGTCTCCCTCTTTGCTTATTCCACCACCAATAACAACTATATCGGGTTGGAAAACATTAACGATATTCGTAACCCCGTCTGCAACATATTTTACATATTTGTCTACAACTTCCATAGCAACCTTATCGCCTTTTTTAGCCGCATCAAAGGCTGTTCTTCCGTTTACCTTTCCTGTCTTTTTAGCCTCTTCCGCCATTAAACTTTCAGGGTGATTTTCAATGGCCACTTTTGTCTGTCTGATAAGCGCTGTAACGGATGCATAAGCTTCCCAGCAGCCTTTTCTTCCGCAGCCACAAGCTACACCATCAAAAACCATAGTTGTATGACCTATTTCTCCTGCCGCGCCATTAAAGCCTCTGAAAATTTCTCCGTCTAATATAATTCCTCCGCCGATGCCTGTTCCAAGAGTTACAGCAACAAAACATTTGCTGTCCTCTCCTACTGCAACATATTCCCCAAGGGCTGCCGCGTTAGCATCATTTTCAATGGCAAAAGGCAAATCAAAGTACTTCATAAGTTCTTCTTTTAAAGGAACATCTTTAAATCCCAGATTCTCTGCACGAAGCACGACGCCTTTTTCCGCATCATTAGAGCCAGGAGTTCCGATTCCAAGTCCTTTAATATCATCAACTGTCAGGTTTGTCTCTTCAAGAAGTTTGTTTATAAGGTCCGACATATCCTTATCCATTTCAATATATGGTCTTGGAGCCAAAGTTGGAGTAGAATCCTTAACCAAAATTTTACCCTTATCATCAACTATTCCAATAGCAATATTTGTTCCGCCTAAATCAATGCCTATATACATATTTCCACAAGCCTTTCTTCTAACTGTTTTATTACTTCAATTATAACTTATTAAAAATATTTTGTAAATATTTATTTTATTGTTCAGACAAAATCGGACAAAATATTATTGCTGACATATAAAAATTCAGGCTTTATATATATTCTTCCGCTTTTCTTTTCCATAACTTCAAGATTGATATATTTTTCAAGTTCTTTGCCGAAAACATCGAAAATATCTTTGCCAAATCTTTTTTTGAACTCCTCCTCGGAAATTCCGTTAGCCATACGGAGACCCAAAAACACAAATTCGCTCATTTTTTCAAAATCGGTTAGCGGCTCAACATTTTCCTCTGCGCTTTCGCCGCTTAATATCTTTTTAATATAAACAGATACATCCCCCGTCATAGAAAATCTTTTATTTTTATAACAGGAATAGGCGCCAGCGCCAATCCCAATATAATCCTTTGTCTGCCAATACTTAGTATTATGCTTAGAAATTTTATTATCACGACAAAAATTTGAAATTTCATAACGGTCATATCCGTTTTCCGCCAAAAAATTCACGCATAATTCATACATATCCGCCGATTCATCATCATCTGGCAAATTCAGTTGCATTTTCGAAAAAGGCGTCCCATCCTCAATTTTGAGAGCGTAAACCGAAATATGTTCACTTCCATATGACACAGCTTTCTTTAAAGTTTTTAAAAAGCCTTCTTTCGTCTGGTCAGGAAGTCCAAACATTATATCAATAGAGATATTGCCAAATCCAGCCTCTCTTGCGTTCCTGTAACACTCCTCAAAATCCTTTAAATTATGGATTCTGCCAAGGGTTTTAAGTTCGTCATCATCCGTGCTTTGCATTCCTATGCTAAGCCTTGTTGCCCCTGATTTTTTTAAATTTTCAAGATCTTCTTTTGAAACCGTTCCCGGATTACACTCAACTGTTATTTCAGCGTCATTTGTCCTGTTATCAATCGCTTTAATTAAATCGGTTAAATAATAATTTGGCACCGCCGTAGGCGTTCCTCCACCAAAATAAACAGTATCAAAAACTACTCCCTCAGCCTTTATTCTTGCAATTTCCGATTTAAGACAAAGAAAATAATCCTCAAACAAATCTTCCATATTACAGAAGGAGTTAAAGTCGCAATATTTACATTTTTTTACGCAAAACGGGATATGGATATAAAGCCCACACATATTTTTAAATCCTTTTTCAAAAAATAATATAAAAGGAACAACAGTCGCAAGTCGGCTGTTGTTCCTTACCTTTAAATCAAATTAATGAACTACGATAACCGTTGCAATAAACATTCCTGTTGCATTGCTACCTGTTACTGTAACCTTTGAGCCTGCTTTGAGCGCTGAAAGCTTAATTGATGAACCGTTGGAGCTCTTAACAATTGTTGTTGAAGAATTGATACCAACTGTTATTTCTTCTCCATCAGCCTCAACAAAGAGAAGGTCGTGTGAAACCTGAGTTGACTTAACTACGCCTTCAATGCTGTTAGAAGATGCAGTTTTTGTGGTTTCAATCTTTGTAAGAAGAGTGCTTTCTGATCTAAAATTAATAGCGCTACCCGGTCTTAAATCAAATACAGTTGCATCTGAACCGTCAACCTTAATTATTGCGTCAGAAGCGATTGAATACTTTGTTGTATCATTCTTTTCTTTGATTTCAAGATAGCTTCCGCTTTCTGTATGAGTAATAGATTTGATTGTTCCAGAAGAAGACTGAGTTTTGCTTTCAGCTGAAATCTTAGTTACCTTATGATATGTGAGCTTTAAGCTAACGCTATCCCCAGCAATTAAATCAGAAAGTTTAACTGTTTTGCCATTTCTTACAACATCAACATCATCCTCGCAAACATATACAGTTTCATTTCCTTTAACATCAGAAACCGTAACTGTAGCCTCTGCGGAGGAAATATCCTTGCTTACCAAAGTTCCTGCAAGAGTCATATCCTTATCAAGAACTTCAATTCTTGTTACAACATCTTTTTCGACTGTAAGTTCAACATACTGATTGTTCTTAAGCTTAGAGTAAAGGTCTTCTGCCTTCTTAATTACAACTACAACATCGTCAGAAACATCATAAGTTGTTTTATTAGTTGTCTTTTCAGGGTCAGCAATAATGATTGTTCTGTCTGTTGAGCCAGAAGTTACGGAAGAAATAATTCCGCGGATTGGCTCATCCTTTGCTTCGCCCTTAGCAGCAGAAATCATAGAAACCTTGTCTTTTACTATAATAATCTGAACTTCCATTCCTGCTTTGATATCATCAAGATCAGCGTCTTTGCCGTCAAGCTTTATAATAGTTTCTTTTTCAACAGTATATTCCTTATTCTCTACTTTTACAGTTTCAGCAAAAGTATCAACTGCACTTACGCTACCGCTAACCAATTTTATATCAAGAACAGCAATAAGGCTTGAAAGCATTTTTGCCATCTGGCCTCTTGTTACGCTCTGGTTAGGTCCAAAGATTGGGTCGCCATAAGAATCTGTTCCCATACCTTCCATAATCTTAGCTTCTCTTACATATTCAACATAAGGTCTTGCATCAGATGGAATCTGAGCTGTGTCAGAATAAGAAGATGAAATGAAAACGCTGTTTTTAACTTCTTCTTCCGCGCCCAAAAGCTTTGTGAGAAGAATAGCACACTGATATCTTAAAAGTGTTTTATTCTTGTTAGCGCTTGAAATATAAGTATCAAGGTCATCTTTATCAATTACGCCTCTGTATAAAAGATATGCCATTTCTTCTTTATAGTCAGTTGAATATTTTGACAAAACAGAAGAATTAGCTTCTAATGCGGCATCAACAATAGCCTTATAATCTTCATCATCAACGCCGAGCATTCTTGAAAGAAGGATAAGAGCCTCTGTGTTTGTTATAGTCTTGTCAGGTTTAAAAGTACCATCAGTATAGCCCTTTATATAACCTTTATCAACCATTGCCTTAACATAGGTTTCAGACCAATGACCTTTAATGTCAGAAAAATCAGCAGCGCTGACCATTAAAGATGCTGTTAAAATAGCAATACAAATAACTCCGCAAAGTAATCTTTTAAATCCCATGGGAATCCCTCCTAAATATCTTTTTTCGACAAAATAAATTTCCCTTTTTCAAGAGATTTTCACCTCTTATATAAATAGTGTAACATAACGAAATTTAAATTTCAACTACTATTTTAAAAAATATTGTAAAATTTTTTCTATTTGTGGTAAAAACTTATAGTTTGAAAATTTTAAGCAGGAGCAAAATAGGTTTGTAAACCAAAAAATCTGATTTTAGGAGGAATAAATTATGTTAAAGAAAATCCTTTCTCTTGCAATTGTTTTATCATTAACACTTGCAACGGGAATAGGCGTTTACGGAACTGAAACAGTGTTTACTCTTCCTGTGTCCGGGGAATTCACTACCCAGGATAGCACGGGAGACGGCTCTGTTACAGGCATAGGCTCTGCTGTAAAGAGTGATTATTCTACAAGCGAAACCGCTCCTTCCGAAAATGCAAGAAGCGGAATCAATTCAATGACCACTATGGATAACAGTATGCGTATCGTGGAAGAAAACGCAACAAAACACAATAAAATGATGAACAGAGAGCTTGACCCTAATGTTGCTCCTTCAAAATATGAGGAGAGCCGAGTTGCTCTT
>JAZNKJ010000009.1:0-79639 GCA_045578465.1 Clostridia bacterium
TTTCAAAGTTCTTTTCAAAGAAGCGTCTGTTACTATCCTTTGCCGCCTTGTTCTGGCTCTGGTTAACGGAGTTCGTGTCTACTTTACCTATGACTTACATATGTATCTGGCGGCAGTTTTAGGGGCGGCTCTTATGGCAACAGTTTTAATTGCCAAGGTTTTAGGATGTCTTCTTCCTATGGGGGCAAAGCTTCTCCATCTTGACCCTGCTTTAATGGCAGGCCCATTGGTTACAACCATTACGGACACCTGCTCTGTGCTTTTATATTTCATAATCGCAAGCAGTATCGCTCCTTTATTCGGAGTTGTTCTTTAAATTTTATAAATCTTAGGCATCCGCAAGGGTGCCTTTTTTATTGCAAAAATTATCCCCGCTTTCTTTTTTACCCGATTCATAGTAAGATAGCAGGTCATAATGTTGCTTAAAAAAATCATAGCTATTATGGCGTTATTTCCAAAAGAAGGAAGGGCAAAATACACTGCCCCAAGGCGAAGCGCCGAGTCAAAAAGGCCATATAACAAAAGCCGTGTCTGCTCCCCAAGGCCCACAAGGATTCCGTTTGACAAAGAATCAAGAATCATTACGGGACAAAGAATACAAAGAGGCCTTATGTATCTTGCGCTGTCCTCGGTCCCGTATACCGCCACAGATATTTCCTCGCAAAAGAAGAAGAACGCCAAAAATATAATTCCTCCGCAAATGGAAGAAACCGCCCACACCTTTTTCACGGCTCTTCCCAGAGTCTTGTTCTTTTCCGCCTTTGAAATTTCAGGGATTAAAAACGCCATAAAAGAAGAAATCAGCGTCAGAGGAAAAACCAGCAAAGGCATGGCCATTCCGTGAATTAATCCGTATGTCCCAAGAGCTTTATCCGTGTCCATTCCATATCGTTTAAAACCTCTCACTATCCATATATCCTCTGTCATCCGAAAAAACGAACTTCCCACCGCCCCTACCATAGTAGGCAGGGAAAGCCTCAGAATGGGAAGAAGCTGACTTTTTTGGCAAGGAAGCTTTTCCTTTTTGAGATTATACCTGATAAAAAGATATGAGCAGGAGGAAAGCTCCCCAATGGTAAGCCCCAAAAGGACTCCGGCGCAACCATATTCTGCGCCCAGAGAAAGTCCTTTTTTTAAAAAAAAGCTTATGGAGGTAACTTTTATTCCCTGCTCAATAAACTCAGAGGAGGCAGGGGTGAAAATCTGACCTTTTCCGTAAAAATACCCTTTAATGCAGGCGGAAACTCCCATAAAAATTGAAGCAGGGGCAATACACAAAAGGCCTAAGGCGCATCTTGAATCTCCAAGATAAGAAACCGCTATGCTGTCTGCGAAGAAAAAAACGAAAGCGGTGCAAAAAAGGCCTATGCTCCCCGTTATGGTTACAGCGGTTTTGAGGGCACTTTCTCCCTCGCCTTGCTTCTCATCTGTTTTTATGGCAACAAGCCTTGAAACTGCTGCCCCCATGCCTGCTCCCGAAAGGCTTAAAATTATTCCGTAGGCACTCATAACCAAAGAAAAAACACCCATTCCTTCCTCTCCCAGCCTTGAAGACCAGAAGCTCCTGAAAGAAAAATCAATAGTTTTTGCAAGAACTCCCGATAAGGTAAGCATAAGCATACTTTTAAGTTTTCCCGTCATAAATCCACATCCCGATAAAATCACTTATTAAATTATATCGAAATTTCTTGTCCTATATGAAAATCAAAGATTTCTATTGATTTTTATTTAGTTTGGTGTATAATATATATTAAGTTAGATTTTGAAAGGATGGCTTAAACAGAATGAGCGAAAACCCATCTAATAATCAGGAAAAATCTTCGGTTATAAACAAAAAGAAGCTTTCTCTTATTATTGTTTTAACCGTTTTAATATTGTGTGTCGCTTTTCTTTTTGCCTATGCAGGAAGCTATGACAAGACCTACCCCAACACCTATGTTGACGGCGTCCTGGTAAGCGGTCTTTCCTATGGAGAGCTACTCGAAAAATGCGAAGAAATTTCTTCGACCTATTCTCTTCCTGAGAAAATCAACTTCTCTGCAAAAGGAAGCTTTCTCTCTGTTCCGTCAGAAGAAATTGATATCGCTTTCAGTCCTGAAAAAACCGCAAAAAGTGCTTTCGGGAACCGAGACGAGCAAGGCTTTTTTCAAAAATCTACCGCTTTTATAAAAAGCTTTTTTGGAGAAAACCAAGTCAGCACCGGAGTTTCCTATAACAAAAAAGAGCTTGATTCTTTGATTTCCGACTTTGCAAAGGACTATGAAAAAGAGCCATCCAACGCCACTTATGAGGCGAAAGACGGCAAGCTTATTCTTAAAAACGAGCATAACGGAATTAAGGTAAACAGAGCCGTTATTGAGGAAAAATTAGGTCATTATCTTAAAACCCGTCCAAAGGGCGCAATTGAGCTTACTTTTTCCGCAAGTCGCGGAGAGCCTTTTAATCTTGAAACTCTTTATAAAGAGCTTTCCGCTCCGCCAAAGGATGCTTATTATGACAGAGACAGCGAGGGAGAAATTATAATTGTTCCCGATAAGCCACAGGTTTCCATAAGCAAAGAGGTTTTAAGACAGGCCCTTTCCGAAAAAGAGGAAGAAGTCAGCATTGATGCAGAAATTGTTCCTGCAAAGGTAACCAAAGAAGACCTTGAAAAAGCCCTTTTCAGCGGAGTTATGGGAAGCTGGACCAGTTATTTTACTGCTACAAACTATTCCCGCTCTGCAAATGTTGCCCTTTCCGCATCCCGTATTGACGGAGTTACCTTGCTCCCGGGAGAGACCTTCTCTTACGACAAAACAGTTGGCCCAAGAACAAGCGAAAACGGCTTTAAAGTCGCAGGGGTTTATATAAACAACAAAGTCGAGCAGGGGCTTGGCGGTGGTGTTTGCCAGACCTCATCAACTCTTTATAGTGCAGTTTTATATGCAAATCTTGAAATCGTGGAAAGAGTTTCCCATTCTCTGCCCGTAAGCTATATGCCTCCGGGACAGGACGCAACAATTGCTGAGGGCGCTATTGATTTTGTGTTTAAGAACAACACCGACCACCCGATTAAAATTTCCGCAACCATTCGTGGTGGAAGTATAAGGTGTGATATTGTCGGAACTCCCACCCCGGGACAAAAAGTTACTGTTTCAAACACCATAACAAAGGTTTTTGAGCCATCAACCGAAGTGGAAGAAGATGAAACCGTTCCGGTTGGATATAAGAAAACAACCTCGGGAGAAAAAGGCTATGCCGTTTCCTCCGTAAGAATTGTTTATCAGGACGGCAAAGAGGTTGCAAGGGAAAATCTCACAAAGAGCCTCTACCATGCAACCCCGAACATCGTTTTGGTAAATCCATCTGATAAGGATACTCCCCCTGAAAATCTTCTGGAATTTTCCGCATCTGCCAATGCCGTTCCATCGGAAGAGGAGATAAATGAAGAAGAAATTCTACCCGAAGAGGAAGAAAAGGAAATTGTTGAAGTATAAAACAAAAAGGACTTTGCTTTTGCAAAGTCCTTATTATTTTTATGATATTATCTTTGAACTCTTGCGCCTGCGCCACCCATAATAGCTTCAACTTCTTTCTTGTTAGCCATTGTGGTATCGCCAGGTGTTGTCATAGCAAGTGCGCCGTGAGCTGCACCGTAGTTTACAGCAAGCTCAGGGTCATCTGTTGTCATAAGACCGTAGATTAAGCCTGATGCGAAGGAGTCTCCGCCGCCAACTCTGTCCATAATTTCAAGACCTTTGTAATCTTTTGCCTTATAAACAGTTCCGCCTGCATAGCAGATCGCGCTCCAATCGTTAACTGTTGCAGTTTTAACCTCACGGAGAGTTGTCGCAATAACCTTAAAGTTAGGATACTGACGAGCCGCCTCAGCAATCATCTTCTTATATCCGTCAAGGTTAAGCTCCTTTAAGTTTTCGTCATTTCCCTCAACTTGAAGACCAAGGCAAGCTGTGAAATCTTCTTCGTTACCAATCATAACATCAACATATTTTGCGATTTCTTTGTTTACTTCCTGGGCTTTTTCAAGTCCGCCGATTGCGCTCCACATACAAGGACGGTAGTTAAGGTCATAAGAAACGATTGTGCCGTATTTTTTAGCAGCCTTAACCGCTGCGATAACAGTTTCGCAGGACTGCTCGGAAAGAGCCGCATAGATACCGCCTGTATGCAACCATCTTACGCCAAGTGTTCCGAAAATATAGTCAAAATCAAAATCCTGTGGAGTTGCCTTTGAAATAGCTGTGTTTGCTCTGTCGGAACAGCCAACCGCACCACGAATACCATAACCTCTTTCTGTAAAGTTAAGACCGTTACGGCAAATTCTTCCGATGCCGTCTGTCTTCATCCATTTGATTAAGGATGTATCAACTCCGCCCTGTTCAATGAAGTCTTCCATAAGGTATCCAACTTCATTTTCAGCAAAAGCAGTTATTACAGCAGTGTTCATTCTGAAACATTTATGAAGACCACGGATAACATTATATTCTCCGCCACCTTCCCAAGCACGGAAGCTTCTTGCAGTTCTGATTCTGCCTTCGCCCGGGTCAAGTCTAAGCATAACCTCGCCCAAAGACACCGCGTCAAATTTACATTCGCTTTTTTCTCTTAATTTTAAGTCCATATTCCTAATCTCCTTTATCTAAAAGAATTTTGTTTCCCAAAAATTACATTATAATTATACCCCCTATCCCTTTTCGTGTCAATAGAATATTCCAAAAATAAAAAGCAGAAACGACTTTTCTCGTTTCCGCTTTTATTTCTTATTTTACTAAATCCGCAATTAAAAGTTGAAGAGCGATCTCCTTATCCATAAGCCCCGTCTTTGCTTTGAGGTCATAAGAAAGGGCGCTTTTAACCATTCTTCTTAAATATTTTTCCCCAAAGCGTTTACTCTGGGAAATAGTTTTCTTAATAAGCCACTCCTGAGGAAGACACTCTAAATATTTCCCCATTTCCATTGGGGGAACGCCTTCGGAGGAAAGCATCTTCGCTGCCAAAAGGTCGGAAAGCTTTGAGGAAATTGCGCTTATTATTGCAATCGGCTCTGTCTTGTGTTCCAGAAGCTCGCGATATGCCTCCATAGCCTTTTGCGGCTCGTTATTTATAATATTATCAATCAAATCATAAATGGCAACATCCAGAGATTTTAAAACAACTTTTTCCACATCCTCTGCCGTAACCTTTGTCCGCTCTCCCATATAGGAAATGAGCTTTAAATATTCCTGATGAATATTCCCGAGATTTCCTCCGCAACGCTTGACTATTGCAGTAACCTCTTTGGGATAAATACTTTTTTCTTCTTTCTCGAAAAGTTTTTCAAGCCATTTTTCAACCTGAGCCTGTGGCATAAAATCAAACCTTATTATCCCGCCAAGCTCCTCGATAAACCTTATATTGTTTTCTTTTTTCTTTTCAAAACCGTCCTCAGCGATAATCATACACAAATGCTCGGGGACATCCTTTAAAAATTCCTTGATTTCCTGGAACTCTCTTGATTTAGCATTGTTTAAAAAGCCCGTATTTTTAAGGATTATAAGCTTTCTGTCTGCCATAACGGGGAAAGCTACTGCGCTTGCTAAAATATCGCTTATGTCGTTATCTTTTCCGTTATAGAGGGCAAAGTTGAAATCCTCAAAAGATGGGTCAACAAGTTTTTTCTTGATGGTTTTAAGACGGCTTTCAAGTAAAAACTGCTCGTCCCCATAAAGAAAATAGACATTTTTCAGCTCATTTGACGAAATCTGCTTGTCAAAATCTCTAAGTTCCATTTCTTCCTCCAAAAAAAGCGCCTTTTCGGCGCTTTATTTTAATAGAAAATTCTTCTGCAATGTTTGCCTCGGGCACCGTAGTTGCCTGAAACAACGCTTTCATATTTGATAACATCCCCTGTCTGAGGAGAGTGAATCATCATTCCGTTTCCCGCATATATACCAACATGGCTTATATACCCGGAAGAATTATAAAAACCGATAATATCTCCAACTTGGAGAGCGCTTGGGTCAACCCAGATTCCATTTGACATCTGGTCTGCCGCAACACGATTTAATGTAACCCCCATCTGAGCGTAAACATATTTTACGAACCCACTGCAATCAAAGCCTGTCTGAGGGGAGTTTCCGCCATAACGGTATGGAAGACCAAGATACTTCTTGGCAATTTCAAGGACAGCTTGTCCCTTTGTCTGAGTGCTTGCCTCTCTTGCAGGGAGAGCACCTTCAACAATCTTTATGTAGTCAAGAGAAACATATCCGCTTACGCCTTCATAGGTTGTGATATTCGCCCAGCCCGGCTGTGTCCAGTTAACCGTTACATTCGTTCCGAAAGGAAGCTGAGTCAAAATCTGAGAATCAGTGCTGTTTAAAGCTCTGACATTCAAAAGAGAAGCAGTTATTGTTCCATAAAACCCCGACGCAGAAACAGCGAGAGGGGCGCTCATTGACAAGATGAGCACTAATATAATAAAAATACTTAATATTTTATTCTTCATCAGAACCTCCAAAAAAGTTAAAACCTAATGCCAAAGGTCATCTCCTTCATAAAATATTTACCTTGCTTATTATACCATTTTTTCGTCCCTTTGTCAAATTTTTTGCCCTGATTTTGTGTTTCCAACAGAACTAAAACATAGAAAACCCCGCTACCACAGGGGTTTGCGAGGTTTAAAAATTTTTAAAGTTTTTCGAAATCTTCTGCCCCGTGTTTGCATAAAGGACAGATAAAATCAGCAGGAAGAGGCTCTCCCTCATAGACATATCCGCAGATTTTGCAGACATACCCTTTTTTCTTTTCAGCCTCAGGCTTTGGCTTGATATTCGCAAAATAATAATCATAGGTTACGGATTTTTCATCGCTTAAAATCTTTGCCTCTGTTACCTTTGCGACAAAAATCGAGTGAGTATCGCAGTCAATTATCTGTTCAACCTCTCCTGAGATTACTGCATTTGCAACTCCGCCGATATAGGCAAGACCGTTTTCCGTCCGAAGTGGCTCGCCTGCAAACTTTTCATTATCTTTTCCGCTTTGGAAACCGAAATGCTTAAAAATTTCAAAGGGAGCGCTCTCTGTCAAAGTGCAGACATTGAACTTTTTGGTTTTAACAATCATATCGTGGGTATAGTTCCCCTTATTTAAAGCAACACTTATACGGTTTGGGGCGTTTGTTACCTGCTGAGCCGTATTTATAATACATCCGTTATCCTTTTCTCCGTCTCTGGCGGTTAAAACGAAAAGGCCGTATGAAATTTTAAATAGCGCATTATTATCTACCATTTTTCTTTCCTCCTATAAGTTAACCACATTTGTGGGGTGCCCCTCTATGTAGTTTCTAAGATTAGAACTTGCCACAGCCACAACCCGATTTCTCGTTTCCATAGGTGCCCAGGCAATATGAGGGGTTATCATTATATTTTTCGCTTCGGGAAGAGTTGAGCTTATGTTCATAGGCTCTTCCTCTAAAACATCAATCCCTGCCCCTGCGATAATTTCTTCGTTTAAGGCACGGATAAGGTCCTCTTCAACCATAACTCCGCCTCTTGCGGTGTTTATAAAGAGGGCGTCGCTCCTCATTTTCTTAAACATTTCATAGTTAAACATTTTCTCAGAGTCGCGATTTAACGGACAATGAACAGTTACGATATGGCTGTTTTTTATAAGCTCATCAAGGCTTACAAAAGAAACCCCCTCCACATCCCTTTTTGTTCTTGCGTAGGCTAAAACATTCATTGAAAAGGCCTTTGCGATTTTTGCAACTTCCTGGCCGATTTTCCCGAAACCGACAATTCCTATGGTTTTGTCTTTAAGCTCGGAAAGAGGGAAAACGAAAGGAGAAAAGGTCTCGCTCTTTTTCCAGCCACCCTCTTTGACAAAGTCTGTATATTCAGAAACTCTGTTATAATAATTCAAAATAAAAGCGAAAGTGTGTTGAGCCACCGCCTCTGTTGAATATGACCCTGCGTTGCAAACGGTTATGCCGTTTTCCTTGCAATACTCCGTGTCTATATTATTATACCCCGTTGCGAAAAGTCCTATATACTTAACTTTTGTTCCTTTTAGATTTTCCTCATTTAAAACAGTTTTGTTGCAAAGGACTGCATCGGCATCTAAAATACGCTCGTGAATTTTATCTTTTGGAGTGAGGTTATATTTAACCACTTCCCCAAGGGCATCAAAAGGAGATAAATCAAGGTCGCCTTGTGTTATTGTCTGGCAATCTGTCATAACTATTTTCATTTTCTTCGCTCCTTTCCTTTTCTAAATGCCCCGCAAAATGCAGGGCATCAGATTAGTTTTTAATATATTTGGTAAAGGTAATATAAATCCCTTTTTCAGTTTTAACCATTTCTTCCTCGGCAATATGCCAGTCAGGAAGTTCGTTAAAATTCGGTATAAATCTGTCGGCATCATAAACCTTGTCTATAATGGTTATATACGCCGTATCAATGTATTTTATACACTGATTATAAATGCTCGCCCCGCCGATAAAGAAAATGTCCTCATCCTTATAATTCGCTTTGGCAAAATTAACTGCCTCGTCCAAATCCTTAAAGCAAATTGCGTCAGGATGGGTTACGCTCCCGTCATCGGAGAGGATTATATTTGTTCTGTTTTTAAGGGGTTTCTGGTTTGGAAGAGAGAGGAAGGTCACTCCGCCCATAATAACCACTTTCCCCATAGTTTTTTCACGGAAAAATTTCATATCCTCAGGGATATTGTCAAGCAAATCCCCGTTTTTCCCGATTCCCCACTGCAAGTCCGCAGCAACTATCATATTCATATCTTTTAGTCTCCTTATATGGCCACAGGAATGTTCTTGATTTGTTCGTTTTTCTGATAATTTTCCAAAGTGAAATCATCAGGAGTAAAGTCATAAAAATTCTTTATATCAGGATTTACGATAAGCTTAGGAGCCGGGAATGTGGGGCGCTCTATCATTTCCTTTATAACAGGAATATGCCTGTCATAAATATGGGCGTCCGCTATAACATGGACAAGCTCCCCTGCCTCAAAACCGCTTACCTGAGCCATCATAATTAAAAGAATTGCATACTGGCAAACATTCCAGTTGTTTGCCGCCAGAATATCCTGAGACCTCTGGTTTAAAATTCCGTTAAGCTTATTCCCCGTTACATTAAAGGTCATACTGTATGCACAAGGGTATAAATTCATTTCGGACAAATCAGAATGAACATAAATATTTGTCATAATTCTTCGGCTGTATGGGTTATGTTTTAAGTCATAGAGAACTCTGTCAACCTGGTCGAACTCGCCCTCTTTATACTTATGCTTAACCCCCATCTGATAGCCGTAAGCCTTACCGATTGAGCCGTTTTCGTCTGCCCAGCTGTCCCAGATATGACTGTTTAAATCCTTAACATTGTTGGACTTTTTCTGCCAGATCCAGAGAAGTTCATCAATGGCGCTTTTTAGATAGGTGGGGCGGAGAGTTAAAATCGGGAACTCCTCGCTTAAATCATATCTGTTAACAACGCCGAACTTTTTAATGGTGTGGGCAGGGGTGCCGTCCTCCCAATGAGGACGGACAGATTGTCCTTCATCTGAAAAGCCGTTTTCAATTATATCACGGCACATGGCCTTGAAAATTTCATCTGCTTTGCTCATTTTCCCACCGCCTTATTCCTGGGTTTCCTCAGGTGCAGTTTCGCCCTCAGCCTCAACCTCTGCATCCTGTTCCTTTGCAATCTCGGAGCCGGAAACAATCTTTACTCCTTCGCCAAGGCGCATAAGTCTTACGCCCTTTGTAACTCTGCCGAAGGTGCTTATTTCTTCACTGCCCATACGGATAACAATACCCTCGGAAGTGATTAAGATAATGTCATCGTTTTCCGTAACAACGCTGAAGCCTGAAACATTACCTGTCTGCTCGCTGATTTTATAAGTTGTTGTTCCCTTACCGCCACGGGTCTGAATCTTATATTCATCCATTTCGGTCCTCTTTCCGAAACCGTTTTCGGAGATAACAAGAACTTTTCCGCCCTCACGGTTTGTGCTCATACCAACAACATAGTCGCCATCTTCAAGGTTAATGCCTCGAACACCTCGGGAAACACGGCCCATAGGTCTTGCGTCGGATTCGTTAAATCTTATCATCTTACCAAGATATGTTCCGAGGAAGATGTCGGCATTTCCGTCTGTCATTTCAACCTTGATAAGCTGGTCGCCCTCGTCAAGACGGATAGCAATCTTACCAGCTTTTGGAGCATTTTCATATTCCATAAGGTCGGTCTTTTTGATAACGCCCTGACGGGTTGCCATAATGAGATACTTGCCCTCTTCGTATTCTCTTACAGGGATTGTTGCAGAGATTTTTTCCCCTGATTCAAGAGGAATAAGGTTAACAATCGGTGTTCCCTTTGCAGTTCTTCCGCATTCAGGAATTTCGTATGCCTTGATTCTATACATTCTTCCTGTGTTGGTAAAGAAAAGAATATGGGCATGAGTTGAGGATACAAACATCTTCTCAACAAAGTCTTCTTCCTTGGTCTGCATACCGATTATGCCTCGCCCGCCTCGTCTTTGGCTCTTATAAGTATCTGCCGCAAGACGCTTGATATAACCCTCGTGGGTCATTGTTATAACATTGTCCTCTTCTTCAATAAGGTCTTCAATATCAATATCGTCAAGAGCAGGCTCAATAGAAGTCTTTCTTTCGTCGCCGAACTTATCGCGGATTTCCGCAATTTCTGTCTTGATAATTTCATAGACTCTGTGCTCATTGGCAAGAATATCTGTAAGGTCTTTGATAAGTGCCATAAGCTCAGCGTATTCGTTGTCAATCTTTTCGCGCTCTAAGCCCTGCAATCTTGCAAGACGCATATCAAGAATTGCCTGAGACTGAATTTCGCTTAAATCAAAGCGGTCCATAAGTTTTTCCTGAGCGTCGTTATAACTGCTTCTGATTATTGCAATAATTTCGTCAATGTTATCAAGAGCAATTCTAAGACCCTCTAAGATATGGGCTCTTGCCTCAGCCTTTGCCTTGTCAAACTTTGTTCTGCGAACGATAACTTCTTTCTGGAAAGAGATATATTCGTCCAAAATCTGACGGAGGTTTAAGATTTTCGGCTCTATTTTATTAACAAGAGCAAGCATAATAACACCGAAAGTTGATTCCATTTCGGTATATTTATAAAGCTGATTTAAAACGATTGTGGCGTTTGCTGAGGACTTAACCTCAACAACAACGCGGAGACCGTCTCTGTCGGATTCGTCGCGAAGGTCGGAAATTCCCTCAATTCTCTTTTCGTGAACAAGCTCTGCAATTCTTTCAATAAGACGAGCCTTGTTAACCATATAAGGAATTTCGGTTATAACAATTCTCTCCTGACCGTTTTTATTTGTCTCAATTTCCGCTCTTGCGCGAACTTTCAGCTTTGATCTGCCTGTTCTGTATGCCTCACGAATGGAATTAACACCCATAATCATTCCCCCTGTCGGGAAATCAGGGCCTTTAATATACTCCATAAGCTCGTCAATAGTGATTTCAGGGTTATCAATAACCGCAATAATTCCGTTTATAACCTCAGTTAAATTGTGAGGCGGAATGTTTGTTGCCATACCAACCGCGATACCGTTTGAGCCGTTCACCAAAAGGTTAGGGAAACGGGACGGAAGAACCTCAGGCTCCTTTAATCTTTCATCAAAGTTAGGAACAAAATTTACTGTATCCTTTTCAATGTTGGAAAGAAGATGCATAGCGATTTTTGACATTCTCGCTTCTGTATATCTGTAAGCCGCAGCAGGGTCGCCGTCGATACTACCAAAGTTACCCTGACCATCAACGGTTGGGTATCTCATAGAGAAGGTCTGTGCCATACGAACCATTGCATCATAAACAGATGCGTCGCCGTGTGGATGGTATCTACCAAGCACATTACCAACGGTAGTCGCACTCTTTCTGTATTCTTTTGTTGGGTAAAGCCCGTCCTCATACATTGCGTATAAAATACGGCGATGAACAGGCTTTAAGCCGTCCCTGACATCAGGAAGAGCACGGCCTGCTATAACCGACATTGAGTAGTCGATATAGGCAGTTCTCATTTCCTTTTCTAGGTCAACGGGAATAACATTAAGCTTTGATAAATCAAACATATTTTCCTGATTTTTCTCGTCCATTTTTTCCTCTCCTATCTATATCTTTTTTATTACATACAAAAAAGGATTTCTCCCTTATGTATTTCGACACAAAGGGTAAAAATCCTCTTTTTTTGCGAATTTTTAATTTTTTAAAAAGGATATCCTTTTTTTGGCGGTGCAAAATTTATAATTCTGCCTCATTTTCGGCCATTTTATAGGAAAGACGCATTAAACTGTCACTTAAATGGATGTTTTCAACGGCAATATGGTCGGAGGTATTAAGTTCGGCATAAGAGAAGTTTAAAAAGCCTTTAATTCCCATTTCTTCAAGTTCGTTTGCAACCTGATTAACGCTGGCTTTACTTACTGCGATTATTGCCATCTCGATATTGTTTTCTTTTATAAAATCTTCAACGCCAGCATAGTCTAAAATTTCATAATTTCCAACCGTCGTGCCGATTTTTTCTTTGTCGGCATCAAAAACGCCTTTTAAAGAAAAACCTCTTTTTTCAAAATTAGTATTAAGAACAAGGGCTTTGCCCATATTTCCGGCGCCCACCAAAATTGCTGTCTTCTTTTTATTTATGCCTAAGATTTTGCCAATTTCATCATAGAGATTATTAACATTATAGCCATATCCCTGCTGACCAAAGCCTCCGAAGCAATTTAAATCCTGACGAATCTGAGATGCAGTTATGTTCATTTTCTCGCTTAGGGCCTTTGAGGAAATTCTTCCGCAGCCTGAGGCGATAAGCTCCCCTAAATAGCGATAGTATCTTGGAAGACGGTTGATAACCGAATCCGAAACTTTTCTCTTCATAAAAAACTCCTTACAAAAAACAACTATAATACTATTTTATAAAATTTTTCGATTTTTGTCAACATTTTATTCCTTGGCAGAACCAAAGCTTTTAATAACTTTCCGCGTTACAAAAATTATAAAAATTACCAGGGCAATATCTGTTACAATCCATGCCACAGGATAGGATAAATAAAGGCTTTCCAGCGTCTTATATTTTGCAAAAACAGTGTAAATCCATCCAAATCTCATTCCGCAGATACCGATAACTGTTGCACATGTCGGAATTATGGATGAGCCCATCCCTCTGAGAGCGCCCACTAAGGCTTCCATAAGGCCACAGATAAAGTAAGTTGACAGGATAATATTCAGCCTTTTTGCGCCCTCTTCTATAACCCCTGTTTTTCCGGGGGCATAAATATCTAAAAGAGTTTCTTTGAACGCAAGAATTAAAAAGCTGACAAAGGCTCCTATAACAACTACTTCCAGACAGCCGATGTAAATGCTCTTTTTCATTTTTTTAATATTTCCTGCTCCGAAGGTTTGCCCCACAAAAGTAGAAAGAGTTGGCGAAAAAGCGGCCATTACTATATATCCAAAGCCCTCAATATTCGCCGCCGCACTGTTTCCTGCAATAGCTGTTGCGCCAAAACCATTTATTGAGGACTGAATAATAACATTGGAAACAGCGAAAAGAACTCCGCTGATTCCTGACGGAACACCAATTCTTGAAATCTTTTTAAGCATTTTCATATCCATTTTAAGCTCCTTTAAAGAGAGCTTAATATCAGAATTCTCTTTCATTAAATATCTCACGGTAAGCCCTGCCGATAAATACTGAGAAAGAATTGTTGCAAGACCTACTCCCGCTGCACCCATCTTAAAACCGATTACGAAAAACAAGTTAAGAATAACATTGACAATTCCGCTTGCTGACGCATAAATAAGAGGCGTTTTTGTATCTCCTGACGCCCTGAGGATTGCTGCACCAAAATTATAAAGGAGAGAAGCCGGCATACCTAAAAATATTATAATCATATATAAAGAGGCTTCTCCAATAATTTCCTTTGGAGTATCCATCATATCAAGAAGAGTATAGGAAAGACTCGCCCCAACCACCGTAAGAAAAATTCCACCCAGAACAGATACAAGCATTGATGTGTGAACGCATTTTTTAACAAGTTTGCTGCCCTCTGCTGTTCCTTGGCCTTTAAACTGAGCAACAAGAACATTTGTTCCCACGGAAAGACCTACAAACAAATTGATAAGCAAATTAGTAATAGAGGTTGTTGCGCCGACTGCCGCAAGGGAATTTTCTCCGGCATATCTTCCTACAACCACAATGTCTGCCGCATTATATAAAAGTTGAAGAAGCCCCGTCAACATAATAGGAAAGGCAAAGAGCCACATATTCTTAAAAACAGAGCCACCTAAAATATCAATGTTTCGTTTACTCATAATCAACACGCCCTTTAATTTATCACATCACTTTAATGTTACCACCTCTTATTCTAAAAGTCAACGCTTTTCCATATCTTATTAAAAGAGGGCGTTAATTCCCACAATCCACAGAGTTATCCACAGGAAATTCTTCCAATTTAAAAGAAAAACCGCCTTTTTCCCCATTATTAGTTTTTAATTTATCAACAACTTGCATAATATAATATTTTATGATAAAATTATAAAAAAAGATTTTTTCAGGGGGATAAAATGGTTTTAGGAATAGATTTCGGGGACAGCCGGACAGGGTTTGCCATAAGCGATTCGCTGGAAATGATGGCGTCAACAGTTGAAACCTTTAAAGAAAAAAATATGAAAAAGGTAGTTCTTCGCGCCATAGAGCTTTTAGAGGAGCTCCATGCCGACAAAATTGTCTTGGGCTTTCCGAAAAATATGAACGGAACTGTTGGCGACAGGGGGAAGAAGTCCCAGAAATTTGCGAAAGAGCTCCGCGCCTTAACCGATGTTCCTGTTATTTTATGGGACGAAAGGCTCACAACCGTTTCTGCCCACAATCTTATGAATGAAACCAATGTAAGAGGGCAAAAGAGGAAGGACAGCGTTGATAAAATTGCCGCTGCCTTTATATTGCAATCCTATCTTGACAGTCAGAGAAATGCCTGAAAGTCCCTTTTTATATTCAAGCGACAACAAGCGTTATCACACCCTGAATTATTATCTTCAAAATAAATTTGGAAAACGAGTTATGCGTGCTTCTTTGGATGCAGGTTTTTCCTGCCCTAACATTGGCGGGAGATGCGCCATTGGCGGATGCACTTACTGCACTAGCGGAGCTTCTGAATTTACCGAAAAGGGAAGCATCACCGCTCAGATGAAAAAGGAAGAGGAGCGTATTTTTAAAAAATTTGGAGAAACTCCTCTAATTGCATATTTTCAAGCCCATTCAAACACCTATGCCCCTCTTGAAATTTTAAAAGAAAAGTATGAAGAAGCATTATCTTTTCCCTCGGTTATAGGAATAAGCATTGCAACCCGAAGCGATTGCCTTGAAAAAGAGAAGATTGACTATCTTAAAGAGCTTTCAGAGACAACTTTTCTTTCCGTTGAGCTTGGCCTTCAAACCGTTTCGGACAAAACGGCGGAAAAATGCAACCGAGGTCATAATTTTGATACCTTTCTTGACGCCTTTAACCGTCTTAAAGAGGCAAAAATAAGAACCTCTGTCCATATTATAAACGGCCTTTATGATGAAACAAAGGAAGATATGATAAACACCGCCAGAGTTTTAGGGAAACTCCGCCCTGACGGAGTTAAAATTCATCTTCTTCATATTATGAAAAATACTTTTATGGAAAAAGAACTGGAAAATGGAATAATTACCCCTATGACATATGAAGATTATATAGAAACAGTCTGCACACAACTTCGCTATCTTCCGAAAGAGACTGTTATTGAGAGAATAACAGGGGACGGCTCAAAGGAAAATCTTATTGCCCCAAAATGGAGCATTGACAAAATCAAAGTTTTGGGCGGAATTGATAAATATATGGCAGAAAATAACTTTTGCCAGGGAGATTTATTTAATATTTAAAAAAAGACTTGCAAAAAACACTTTTCTGTGTTAGAATAGATTTTGCATTAGCCGGTGTGGTGGAATTGGCAGACGCGCTGGACTCAAAATCCTGTGGTAGAAATACCGTATCGGTTCGACCCCGATCACCGGCACCAGAAAAGACAAGAAGAAACTTCTTGTCTTTTTATTTTTTCAAAACTAAAAAGGAGCAGAAAATCTGCTCCTTTTTTTATTAAATATCAAGGTTTACAACATTATTTGAGTTTTCTTCAATAAACTTACGGCGAGGCTCAACCTTTTCGCCCATTAAAATTGTGAAGATTTCGTCGGCGCGTCTTGCGTCGTCAAGCTCAACTTTAAGCATAACTCGTCTTTCAGGGTCCATTGTTGTTTCCCAGAGCTGTTCAGGGTTCATTTCACCAAGACCCTTATATCTCTGAACATATCCTTCCGGAATTTCCTCCAAAGCTTCTTTGAGCTGTTCCTCGTTATACGCGTATTTATGCTTTTTGCCCTTTGAAATTTTATAAAGAGGCGGTTGCGCAAGATAGATATGACCATTTTCGATTAAAGGCCTCATAAATCTGAAGAAAAATGTTAAAAGAAGTGTTCTAATATGAGCACCGTCAACATCGGCATCGGCCATAATAATAACTTTTCCGTAACGGATTTTTGAAAGGTCAAGGTCGTCGCCCACACCTGTTCCGAGAGCCGTTATAACGGGAAGAAGCTTTTCGTTGGAATAAACCTTATCAACTCTTGCTTTTTCAACATTGAGCATTTTACCCCAAAGAGGAAGAATTGCCTGATATCTACGGTCGCGCCCTTCTTTTGCAGAGCCGCCCGCAGAATCTCCCTCGACGATATAAATTTCAGTATACTGATTATCTCTTGAAGAGCAATCCGCAAGTTTACCAGGAAGTCTTGCGCTGTCAAGAGCGCTCTTTCTTCTGGTGTTTTCTCTTGCTCTCTTTGCCGCTTCTCTTGCACGGGAGGCAGTAAGAGCTTTTTCGATAATAATCTTTGCAATTGCAGGGTTTTCTTCCATAAACTCGGTAAGCTTTTCATTAACCATTTTTTCAACGATATTTCTCATTTCGCTGTTGCCGAGCTTTGTCTTTGTCTGGCCCTCAAACTGTGCCTCTGTAACCTTAACGCTTATGATACAGGTTAAGCCCTCTCTGGTGTCTTCGCCGCTGAGGTTCTTGTCATTTTCCTTTAAGTATTTATATTTTCTTGCGTAGTCATTTAAAACTTTTGTAAGAGCTGCTTTAAAGCCTGTTTCGTGAGTTCCGCCCTCAGTTGTGTTAATGTTATTCGCAAAGCTTATAAGGTCTTCTGTATAACCATCATTATATTGAAGAGCAATTTCAGCTTCAGAATTTTCGCGAACTGTGTTTACATAGATAACTTCGCTGTGGATAGCCTCTTTATTTCTGTTCTGGTAAGTAACAAATTCCTTGATACCACCCTCATAACAAAGAGTTTCTTCTTTATCTTCCACACGGTCATCCTTTAAAATTATACAAACCCCTGCATTTAAGAAAGCCTGCTCACGAAGTCTGTTTAAAAGGATTGAATAATCATATTCAGTATCTTCAAAAATTTCAGCATCCGGCTTAAAATGAACCTTTGTTCCTGTTTTATCGGTGTCGCCTATAACTTTAAGGTCATACTGCTTTTCGCCACGGCGATATTCCTGCTTATAAATATGCTGACCGTCAGAAATTTCAACCTCTAAACTTTCGGAAAGAGCATTAACAACGGACGCACCAACACCATGAAGACCGCCTGATACCTTATATCCGCCGCCGCCGAATTTACCGCCGGCATGGAGGACTGTGAAAACAACTTCAACAGCAGGCAGACCTGTCTGTTGCTGAATACCAACAGGGATACCACGGCCATCGTCTGTTACAGTTATGGAATTATCCTTTTCAATAGTAACTGTTATGTTTTTACAATATCCGGCCAAAGCTTCGTCAATAGAGTTATCCACAATTTCATAAACCAAATGATGAAGACCACGGGATGATGTTGAGCCGATATACATACCGGGTCTCTTTCTTACCGCTTCAAGACCTTCTAAGACCTGAATCTGACTCTCGTCATATTTAACTTCTTCAGGAATATTTGTCATATTTTCCGCCATTTTTTTGATCTCCTTTCAATTATAGATAACTAAGTTTCTTCCGAACTCTGCCGGAAAGAGCCTTTGTTGAAATATTTGTAATATAAATAACCGATTGGCCGTCTTTTTCGCAAATTATAAAGGATTTTGGAATTTCCTCAGAAACATTTTTAACAAATCCTTCTTCCGTGGAAATTTTTAGAAATTCTTTACTGTATTTTGAAATTGACGAGCTTTCAAGGTCCATCATTGCAATTATATCATCAGTGTTAACAACTGTGTCGCGACCTAAATGAAGATACATTATAATGCCCTTCCTTCTTGGATTTTTATTTCTTTCGCATCTAAATTTTTAAATTTTTCCGCATCAGTGCAGGTTATTATAATCTGCATATCCTTTATTTTTGA
The DNA here is from genome assembly GCA_045578465.1 of Clostridia bacterium. GTDB lineage: Bacteria > Bacillota > Clostridia > Monoglobales > Monoglobaceae > SIG454. The sequence goes on from JAZNKJ010000009.1 coordinate 18,466, forward strand.
AATTATATAGCTTTGTCTTTCTTCGTCAAGCTCACTCATTATATCATCCAGAAGAAGAACGGGATATTCTCCGATTTCTTCATAGATAAGATAAACCTCTGCTATTTTCTGAACTAAAGCAACTGTTTTTTGCTGTCCTGATGAGCCGAAAGTTTTAACATTTTTGCCGTTTATAAAATATTCAATATCATCTCTGTGACAGCCGATAAAAATTTCTTTTAAAAAGACTTCTTTTTTATAATTTCCTTCAAATTTTTCTTTAATTTTTTGTTTAATTATTTCATCATCAAATTCTTCAATAATGCCGAAATTACTGCTGTATTTTATTTCAATATTTTCTTTTTCTTTTGATATTTCAAGCTGAATTTTTTTCGCAATTTCTTCAATTTTTTTAATATATAAAAATCTGTATTTTATAATCTCAAAACACAAAGAAATAAGCTTATCATTTAAAATATCAAGAGTGATTTTATCAACTATTTCGTTTTTAAGAAGCGCTGTTTTGCTTTCAATCGCCTTTTTATATTCACTAATATATGAAAAATATTTTTTATGAAGCTGACTTATTAAAATATCAAGATTTTTTCGTCTTGCCGATGGACCGCTTTTTATAATATTCATACACTCAGGCCCAAAATAACAAACATTAAATTTTCCAACCAGATCACTATTTTTCTTAACCTGAATTTCATTTATAAATACGCGCTTTTTGTTATTTTTTTTAATAATTATTTCAGCTGAAATTTCTCTTTTTCCCCCTATAAAATCCATTTTTAAATTAGCTTCATTTTCGCCGAATTTTATAAGTTCTTCATCGTGATAAGTCCTGTTTGACTTACCCATTGAAAAAAGATATATTCCCTCTAAAATATTAGTTTTTCCCTGAGCATTTTTTCCGTAAATTATATTAACTGATGGAGAAAAATCAATTTTTTCGTTTTCATAATTACGAAAATTTTTAAGACTTATATTTTTAACTATCATATTTTAACAGGAAGAACTAAATAAATAAAATCTTCATTATCAACAGGCGCAATAATTAAAGGTTCTTTACTTCCTTTAAGTTTAAGCATAACCTTATCTTCATCACAAGCTCTGAGCGCCTCTAAAATAAAGCTGCTGTTAAAGCCCATAATAATATCTTCCTCCCCTGTTGAAACATTAATATTATCATCAACGAAGCCAAGCGCTGTTTCGCATGAAACATTTATGTTATCTCCGCCGATATGTATTTTAACAGGACATTTTGTTATATCATTTATAACAATTAAAGATGCTCTGTAAACACTGCTCATAAGCTCAGATACAGGACATTCAATATTATAAGGGAATTCTCTGTTTATAAGAGCCTCATAATTCATATATTCCCCTTCAATTAAGCGGGTAACAAGCTTATAGTTTTCATCAATGAAAACAGCATGCTTTGAAGTTGAATTTATAAGAATTTTTTCATCTTCATCTTTTAAAAGCTTAGAAAGTTCAAGTAGTGCTTTTTCAGGAATAATAAACTTTTTCTTTTCACATTCTTCTTCAATTTCATATTTGCGGTATGCAAGACGATATCCGTCAAGAGCAACCATTTTTATCTCTTTTTTATCAATTTCCATTAAGCAACCACGAAGAACAGGACGATCATCTTTTTTATAAACAGAGAAAACTGTTCTGTTTATCATATCTCGAAGCATATTTTTGCTTATTGAAATACTATAATCGTGATTAATTATAGGAAGTTCAGGAAATTCAGATGGATTAAGACCCATAATTTCAAATTTTGCGTTTCCGCTTTTGATAGTTGTTAAAAATTTATCTCCAACCTCAATGCTAACAATATCAGAAGATAAATTTTTAATAATATTCATAAACATTTTTGCGTTTATAACAACTTGTCCTTCCTCTTTAACATCAGCTTCGAAGGAAGATTCAATCCCGATTTCAAGATCATTGGCAACGATTTCAATCCTGCCTGAATAAGCCTTAATTAAAAGGCCTTCCAAGACTGCCATAGAAGAATGAGTTGCAACAGCTTTTGAAACAATATTTAAGGTTTCATTCAAGATATTTTGAGAACATAAAAATTTCATAACTTTAAACCTCTCTTTAATAATCTGTGCGTACTTACATTATAACATATTGAAAACGAAAAATAAAGCATTTTTTTTGATTTTTTAAATAATATTTGATTTTTTTCTATAAAAATATAATAATTATAATATTTATTTGGTGGCTGTTGTTGTAGGTCTTGTTTAAACTGTTGAAAAGGCTAAAAAAGCTTATAAAAAAGAGACATTTTTGCCTGACTAAAACTTGTTTATAATCGTGTTTCATTATCAACAGTTTTAACAATGAAGTAAAAGTAAAAAATTTATACACATTTTTTCAGTTGTTAATTAACAAGTAAAATGTTAATAAGTCTTGACAAAAAAAGAAAAATGATATATTATAACCTAGAAGGAAATATATTTTTAAAGAGGTGAAAATAAATGGCTTTCATTATCAACGAAGAATGTATCAGCTGTGGTGTTTGCGCAAGCGAATGTCCTGTTGAATGTATTACAGAAGGCGCTGAAAGATATGAAATTGATGCAGATGCTTGCATTTCTTGCGGTAACTGTGCAACAGTTTGTCCAGTAGGAGCTCCTGTAGAAGAGTAAAAATTATACCGGTGCTGAATGCACCGGTAATTTTTTTATGAGGAAAAATTATGAACAGAGATTTATTTATAGATTGCATAGAGAAGTTTGGTGGAGAAATTTCTGAAGAAAAACTAAATCAATTTGAAAAGTTTTCATCTCTTTTGGTAGAATGGAACGAAAAAATGAATTTAACTGCAATAACTGATCCTAACGGCATTTCCGTCCGTCATTTTGCGGATAGTATTTCTCCTCTTTTTTATGCTGAAATAAAGGAAAATGCAAAAATTATAGATGTTGGAACAGGGGCAGGTTTTCCCGGAGTTCCGCTCAAAATTATGCGCCCTGATTTAGAAATAACCTTAATGGATTCTCTTAATAAAAGAATAACATTTTTAAAGGAAGTCAGGGAACAAATCGGCCTTGAAAAAACAGAATGTGTTCACGCAAGAGCCGAAGAATTCGGACGAAAAGAAGAATATCGTGAAAAATATGATATTGGGGTGTCCCGCGCTGTTGCATCGCTCAAAGTTTTAGCTGAATATGTCCTTCCGTTTATTAAAGTTGGCGGATATTTTATATCTATGAAGGCTTTTGAAATAGAGGAAGAGGTTAATGAGGCAAAAGAGAAGATAAAACTCTTAGGCGGAAAAATCGAAGAAATAAAGGAAATTGAAATTCCAAACTCAGACGCAGTAAGAAAATTAGTTATAATCAAAAAAATCTCAAAAACTGATAAAAAATACCCAGGAAGAAAGATAAAATAATTATGAAGGGATGTTTTTTATATGAAGTTGATGAATTTTATATTTAGTTTTATTTTGTTAATAATATTGATTATAATTTTATTTTTTTTATTAGTTTGCTCACCAATTATAGGAGGAATAATTTTACTATTGAGTGGAATTTTTGGATTATTATTCGGAATATTTTTATTGATACATAGAAGAAAATAAGGAGATGCAAAAGCATCTCCTTTTTAATTTTATTTTTCAATTTTTTCCATTCCGCCAAGATATGGTCTTAAAACCTCAGGAATTGTGATACTTCCGTCTGCGTTCTGGTAGTTTTCAAGTATTGCGGCAACTGTTCTACCGATTGCAACGCCTGAGCCGTTTAATGTATGAACAAGCTGTGCTTTATCCTTTGGAGAATTCTTATATTTGATGTTGGCACGGCGGGCTTGGAAGTCTTCAAAGTTAGAGCAAGAAGAAATTTCAACAAATCTTCCGTAGCTTGGCATCCAAACCTCAATATCATATTTGAGTGCTGCTGTAAAGCCTAAATCTCCGATACAGATTTTAACAACACGGTATGGGATTTTTAAGAGCTTTAATACGGATTCTGCATCTGCTACAAGCTTTTCAAGTTCAGCATAAGATTCTTCCGGTTTTGTAAATTTAACAAGCTCAACCTTATTGAACTGGTGCTGACGGATAAGACCTCTTGTGTCACGGCCTGCGCTGCCTGCCTCGGCTCTGAAACATGCTGTATATGCACAATATTTAATAGGAAGCTCATTTCCGTCTAAAATTTCGTCTCTGTGCATATTTGTTACAGGAACTTCGGCGGTTGGAACTAAGAAATAGTCAGTATTTGAAACTTTAAATGCGTCTTCTTCAAATTTTGGAAGCTGACCTGTTCCGATCATACTGTTTCTATGCACCATAAATGGCGGGAAAATCTCAGTATAGCCGTTTTGTCTTGTATGTGTATCAAGATAGAAGTTGATAACCGCTCTTTCTAAGGCAGCACCCTTATCTTTATAAACGGTAAAGCGTGTTCCTGTGATTTTTGCGGCAGTTGCAGCGTCTAAAATGCCTAAATCTTCGCCCAAATCCCAGTGTGCTTTTGGCTCAAAATCAAACTTAGTAGGTTCTAAATAGCGTCTTACCTCAACATTATCCTCGTCAGTATCCCCTTCCGGAACAGACTCGTTTGCGATGTTTGGAATTGTATACATAATTGTCTGGATTTTCTCATCCAAGTCACGAACTTTATCGTCACATTTCTTGATTTCATCAGATAATTCCTTCATCTCCGCAAAGATTGGGGCAGTGTCTTTTCCCTCTTTTTTAAGGGCAGGAATCTGCTTGGAAACCTCGTTCTGCTTGCTCTTCATCTGCTCAACAGTATAAAGAATTTCTCTTCTTTCTTTATCAAGAGCGAGGAGGCCGTCAACATCAACGCGTGTTTCCTTTCTTCTTTCCAGAGCTTTAATAAGTTTTTCAGGTTCATTTCTTAAAATTTTAATGTCAATCATTCTTTTTTCTCCTTTTTACTTGGCGTTTATATTAAGTTCACGGCAAAGACTTTCATAAAAAGAGAGAGCCGTAAAATCAAATCCGTTTGTATTTATTTTTAAAAGTTCTTTTTTTGCGTCCTCGATTTTTCCTTCCTTAATTAAAAGGCTTATGTCGGAAAGGTCAATCATGGATTGCTGATAAGTTATAAGACTGCCTTTTTCCGAGGAAGTCGCTGAGCTTTTCAAAAGATTAATTTCATCTTCCAATTCTTCAATTTCTTCGGAAAGTTTTTTGTTCTCTTTATTGAGCTTTGCATTTTGCTCTGCAAGACTCTCTATCCGATTTTCAATTTTAACAGAGCTTTCGCTTCGGTCTTCACAAAGCCAGAAGAAAAAGACGAGAGCTAAAACAACAAAACACAACAAAATGAGGGTTATAAAAAGTTTCTTGTCTTTTTTTATCATTTTTTTGTCCTCCTTTTAAGTCCTCTCTAAAATATCCAAAAAAACGGGGTTTTAAAAGGTTTTAGGGTTTAAAACGAGAAATCACACTAAGATATTCTCAAAAATCGTTTTAAAGGGCAATTTTAGAGGCGCATTTTTCGGGGTTTGGTTTACATAACAATCATTTTTTAAATTCGAACAAAAGGCGTTCAAAATCTTCGGAGCTGTAAAATTCAAACTCGATTTTCCCCTTATTTTTGCCTGAGGAAATTTTTACCTTTGTCTTAAAAATATCTCCAAGTTGCTTTTCAACATTTTTATAAGAGGGAGAAATTTTTGGTTGGGCTTTCTTCGGCTTCTTATTTAAAAGGGAAGAAACCAGAGCTTCTGTCTGGCGAACACTTAAATCTTCTTTTATAATTCTCTCTGCGATTTCCAGCTGAAGAATATTGTCTTCAACGGGAAGAAGCGTTCTTGCGTGGCCCTGAGAAAGTTTTTTCTCCTGAACCATCTTTTTGATTTCAGAAGAAAGGTTGTTAAGACGGAGCGCGTTGGCAACAGCGCTACGGCTTTTACCCACTTTTTCAGCAATCTGCTCCTGATTTAAGGAGAAGGCTTCCATAAGTTTTTTATAGCCTTCGGCCTCTTCGATTGGGTTTAAATCCTCTCTTTGAAGATTTTCGATTAAAGCAACTTCCATAACTTCTTCGGAGGAATAATCCTTGATAATACAAGGAATTTCTTTAAGTCCTGCAAGCTTTGAGGCTCTCCATCTGCGCTCTCCGGCGATGATTATATACATTCCGTTTTCTGATTTTCGAACTAAAATCGGAGAAACAACGCCGTGAGTTTTAATGGATTCTGAAAGGGCTGTGAGGGCTTCTTTATCAAAATTCTTTCTCGGTTGGTCAGGGTTTGGCTCAACATCAATTATTTTAAGAGAAACAACGCTCTCTTTTGAATTTTCCTCGTTTTTTATAAGCTCTACTGCAGTAGTTTTGTCTTCCACATCAGTAAACAAAGCGCCAAGACCTTTTCCAAGGCCTCTTTTTTGTTTTGCTTTTTCCATAATAAACTCCTATCTGTTATTATCTATAACTTCCTGAGCAAGTTCCATATAGCTTTCGGCACCTCTGGAATTTTTATCGTAAACTATAATAGGCTGACCAAAGCTGGGGGCCTCGGCAAGACGGACGCTTCTCGGGATAATAGAGCCATAAACCTTTTTCCCGAAAAAACGCTTAACTTCTTCGACAACCTGAATTGAAAGGTTTGTTCTGGCGTCAAACATTGTAAGGAGAACGCCCTCGATGTCAAGAGGCGGATTAATGCCCTTCTTTATTATTCTTATGGTGTTTGTAAGCTGGCTTAACCCCTCTAATGCGTAATATTCGCACTGAATTGGGACTAAAATGGTGTCTGCCGCTGCAAAAGAGTTAAGAGTTATAAGACCAAGAGACGGCGGACAGTCAATTATAATAAAGTCAAAGTCGTCTTTAACCTCGCTTATTGCCTTTTTAAGCAGGAATTCGCGGTCAGCTTTGCCTACGAGTTCAAGCTCTGCGCCCGCAAGGTCGATATTGGACGGGCAAATCCAGAGGTTATCAAACTCGGTTTTAACCATGGCCTCGCTCATGGGCATATCATTTATAATACAGTCATATACGGAAGAACTGAGGTTTCTCGGGTCAAGGCCAAGACCACTTGTGGTATTTCCCTGCGGGTCAATGTCAACTATAAGGGTTTTTCTGTTTTTTGCCCCAAGACAGGCGCTTAAATTAACGGCAGTGGTAGTCTTTCCGACTCCGCCCTTCTGGTTGCCGATAGCAATTGTCTTACCCATAATTCCTCCAAAATAGTTTGATTTTCTTCCTTTTATTATAGCACAAATAGAAAATAATACAATAGTTTTAATGCAAAAAACTCAAAATGTTTCACGTGAAACATTTATTTTTTGATAACCCTTGAAAGTGAAATTCTGTTTTTGTTTAAATCTACTTCTATTACCTCGACTTCAAGGATATCGCCGATAGAAACAACATCTGTCGGATGCTTGACAAACTTGTCGGAAAGGCGGGAAATATGGATAAGCCCGTCCTGATGCACGCCAATATCCACAAATGCGCCGAAATCTACAACATTTCGCACTGTTCCTTGGAGAATCATTCCCGCTTTAATGTCTTTTATGTCCATAACATCGGATTTTAAGACAGGAGCAGCAATGCTTTCTCTTATATCACGGCCCGGTTTAACGATTTCCTTTAAAATATCCTCAATGGTAGGAACGCCAACCCCTGTTTCCTCGCTTAATTTCTTAATGTCGGCATCGGAGAGCTTGTCTTTGATGCCTTTTATATTGCCGTTTTTAATATCTTCTTCCGTATAACCCGTTTTTTCAAGGAGAATTTTCGTAAAGCCGTAGGATTCAGGATGAACTGAGGTGTTGTCCAAAATATTATCTCCCTCAGGAATTCTTAAAAAGCCTGCACACTGCAAAAATGCCTTAGGGCCGAGCTTTTCAACCTTTTTAAGCTGGTTTCTGTTCTTAAACTTGCCCTCTTTTTCTCTGTAAGAAACAATATTTTTGGCAATTGATGAGTTTATTCCTGAGATGTATTCAAGGAGAGGAGCGGATGCTGTGTTAAGGTCAACACCCACGCTGTTAACACAGTCTTCAACAACGCCCCCCAATGCTTCATCAAGACGCTTAGGGTTCATATCGTGCTGATACTGGCCAACGCCTATTGATTTCGGGTCAATCTTAACAAGCTCAGAGAGCGGGTCCTGAGCGCGTCTTGCGATTGAAACGGCGCTTCTCTGGGTAACATCAAAGTCAGGGAATTCCTCTGCCCCAAGCTTTGACGCGGAATAAACCGATGCTCCCGCTTCATTTGTTATAATATATTTAACCCCTTCCATTCCTTTAAGGGTGTCTGCAACAAATTTCTCTGTCTCTCTTGATGCGGTGCCGTTGCCGATAGAGATTAGGTTTACATTATATTTCTTTATAAGGCCTTTAATAAATTCCTTTGCGCTTTCATACTGAGCGGTGGAATGGGTTACGAAAATAACCCCTGTGTCTAAAACTTTGCCTGTTGCATCAACAACCCCAACCTTACAGCCTGTCCGATACCCTGGGTCAAGACCAATAACTGTCTTGTCTTTAAGAGGCGGCTGCAAAAGAAGGTTTTTAAGATTAACCTTGAAAATTGCAATAGCCTTTTCCTGAGCGATATCTGTAAGCTCGTTTCTTATATCCCTCTCAATAGACGGGGCGATAAGCCTCTTATAACTATCCTCAATTGCGGATTCAATATATGGAGCAAAAACAGTAATTCCCAAAATTTCCCTTTTTTTAAGTCTATCTAAGATTTTTTCCTCGTCGCAGTCGATTTTGACAGATAAAAACTTCTCTTTTTCTCCTCGGTCGATTGCCAGAACTCTGTGGGAAGCGATTTTTGTAACAGGTTCAGAGAAATCATAGTAGATTGCATAGACAGAGTCTTCTTCCGTTGAGCCTTTTGAAGAAAGGATGCCGCTTCTGAAAGTTATGTCTCGGATAAACTTGCGATAATCCGCGTTATCGGAGATTTCTTCGGCAATAATGTCAAGAGCGCCTGCGATAGCGTCTTCGGAGGTTTTGACTTCTTTTTCTTCATTTATATATTCGCTGGCGATTTCTTCAATAGTTTTGTCGGTTTTTTCCTGAGCCATAATGATTTTTGCAAGAGGTTCAAGGCCCTTTTCCTTTGCAACGGTGGCTCTTGTGCGCCTTTTCGGGCGGTAAGGGCGGTAAATATCTTCAAGCTCGGTAAGCTTTTCCGCCTTGTCAATTTTTTCGACAAGTTCAGGAGTAAGCTTTCCTTGTTCCTCAATAATTCGCTTTATATCCGCTCTTTTTTCTTCAAGGTTGCGAAGATACATAAGTCTTTCATAAAAAGCGCGGAGAACCTCGTCGTTAAGCTCGCCTGTTGCCTCTTTTCTGTAACGGGAAATAAAAGGGATTGTGTTTCCCTCGTCAATTAAGGCAACGGTGTTGTCCACCTGCCACTGTTTTAAATTAAGTTCTGATGCAAGTTTTTCGTTTATTGTCATTTTTTAACCTTTCTGCCCGAAAAATTTTCTTGGCGGGGCAAAGCCATCTATTCTTCAAAGGCGAAGAAGTCATCCTCTCCAAAGGAGAGAGAAATCTTGCCGTTTGTTGCTTCAATCAGGGTTTTTTCAAGTCGATTTGCGTCTTCCGTGGGGACATAAACCGTAGCTTTAACTATATCTGAATATTCAGGAGGAAGAGCTGCATGAGTAAAGGCGGAAAGCTCGTTCTGGACCTTCCCCCAAAGGGTGTAATCGCAGGTAAGGGTAAGGCTTTTGCACCTTATCATAAGGAGCCGTCCTGCCTGGTCAACTCCTTGCCTTGCGGTTGAGGAATAGGCGTGGACAAGCCCCCCCGTTCCTAAAAGAATTCCGCCGAAATATCTGGTAACCACCACTATTATATCCGTAAGTCCCTCTTTTTTAAGCATATCAAGAACGGGGACGCCCCCTGTTCCTGCCGGCTCTCCGTCGTCGCTGTATCTCATTATATTGTTTTCCCTTAAAATATAGGCGTAAACATTGTGTCGGGCATCCCAATATTTCTGTTTCAAGGAATTTATGAGAGAAAGGGCCTCTTCCTCTGTTTTGATTGGGAGGACCGTTGCAATAAAGCGGGAGCGCTTGATGGTTTGCTCCGCTTCGCCCTGCTTTTTAACGGTTAAATATCTGTCTTCTATGGCTCTTCACCGCCTTTTTTCTTATATATTAAGTATAAACTAAATGAAAACAAAAGTAAATAGTTTTATTACGCCTTTGTTACATAAGGGCAAAAATATTACCAAAAGATTACGAAAACTTTAAAGAATGATTAATCCTTTATTTTATTAAAGTTACATTGTTGAGAAATTTTTTTCAAATTGATAATATAAGAATACAGATGGGAGGGGAAAAATGTGGCCGTTAAGGAAAGACTGACCATTCTTGCAATTGCAGTTATTGCTCCGATTTTCATGGTTTGTTTTGACATTCGGGCATTCTGGATTGCCACTTCTCTTATAATGCTGTATTTTTCCATCAAATCTCTTAAAAATCTGTGTGTGCTCAATTTTGCATCCGATGCTTATTATGAGAAGCACGGTGAAAAGGTTTGCGAATATCAAAGCGCCTTTGCGGTTTTAACCGATGCAATACTTATGTGCGGGGCTTATGCCCTTATTGTGATAATGCTTTTTATCTCTCTCTTTATGTTTAAAGCGCCACTTATGAGAGGCTTTTCCGCTCTTTTGATGGCCATTTGGGCATTCGACTTTTATAAGGTTTTTTCAAAGCCTGATGAGAGCGAGGAATGGGGCATTAAAGATACCGTGAAAGAAATTATTATGTGGTTTCAGGGCGTTGGCTCTGTGGTGTTCACGGTGGTTGCACAGTTTATGATGTAAAAAAAGTAACTCCTTTTATATTTTTTATTTTTTAACAAGAGAGAAGAGCCGTATTTTTACGGCTTTTTTCTTTTGTATAAATAAGGAAGAAATGGTTAAAATCATAAAAAAGGAGTGAATGAAATGACGGCGAAAAGCTCAAGAAGAGTTGTTATTATAAATAATATAAAATCGGATAGAATCGAGCAGGCGATTTTTATTTTAAGGGGGGACAAGGACGGGAAGCCAAGCAGTTTTGTTCTTCAAGAGGCGCAGGAGATTATCGACAACTATATCCACAAAATAAAAGAGGGAGACCCCTTTATAAAAGAGGCGTATCCCAAGAAAAGAAACCGCGCAGGCCTTATTTCCGCCGTCATTGTTTTAGGGATGCTGTCATTAGCTGTTGCCTTTAAGTTTTTGGTGGGATAAAGGGACCAAAATTGGCTGGTGGGCATATTATAGTAATAGAATATGTTCAAGAAAGGCTGATTTAAATGACGAAAATTTTTATAGACGCCGGTCACGGCGGTCCCGACCCGGGTGCCGTTGGAAACGGAGTTACGGAAGAATATGTTAACCTTAATGTTGCGAGGTATCTGGCGGATGAGCTGAGAAGCTTAGGCTATGATGTTATGGAATACAGGACGACGCCAACGGAAAATGTTCTGGCGGATAAAAATGCGGATTTAAGAAACAGGGCGCAAATGGCAAACGATTGGGGAGCTGACTATTTTGTAAGCATTCATACAAACAGTTCTATAAATCCCACGGCCCAAGGGGCAGAGGCCTATGTTTATCGCTTCGGAGGAGAGGCAGAAAGATTGGCAGAGTCAATATTAGAGGCCATTTCCGATAGACTTGGCTCGGTCAATCGTGGGGTTTTTGAGGCAAACTTTGCTGTTTTAAGACGAACAAGAATGCCTGCGGTTTTAGTTGAGCTTGGGTATCTGACAAACGCCACGGAGGCTCTTAACTTAAACAGCCCTGCCTGGCAAAGAGCCGTAGCAGAGGCAATCGCCGTTGGAATTGTCTCGGAAGTGGGCCCTTCTATATAATTAAAAAAGCGGTGCAAAAGGCACCGCTTATTTTTTAAGAGAATATTGACAGTTTAAACATATTTTGTTATAATTTGTTTACTAAGTAAATGAATTATACAAGGAGAAAAGCTATGAATAAAAAAGCAACATTTTTTATAGACGATGTTATCTGGGTTTTCCGTGATTTAACAAGGCAGAGACCTGCTTCTTTATGGGACAACCCATATATGGCAACTCTTAAAAAGGCTCACGACGAGTATGGGGTAAAAACACAGCTTAATGTTTTTTATAGGACTTGTTTCTGGTATGGGGATGACGAGTTTTCTCTTGCTGATATGACAGACGCATATAAAAAGGAATTTGAAGAAGCCTCCGATTGGCTCAAAATGGGTTTTCACTCAAAAGAGGAATGGCCTGACTATCCATTCATAAATGCAGACTATGGTCTTGTTGACAGAGTTTTTAAGCTTATATACGGCGAGGTTTGCCGTTTTGCAGGAGAGAAATCCTTTGCTAAGGCAGTTGTTCCACACTGGATTCCTATGTCAGAGGAGGGAATTCGTGCCCTTAGGGATAACGGCATCCGCAGAACTTATGCATCTTCGGGAAGTAAAGAGGAGTGGAGCGGGGATGAAAATGCGCTTCCTTACGGACATTCTTTCAGACTTTTACATAACAAAAAGCCTGAATCAGGGGTTTATAAGGTAGAAACAACAGATTTACCATTTTCCGATGCCCTTTGTTCATATAACCACCTTGAAGAAGAGGACTATGCAAAGATTGACGGTAAGATTGCAACAATTAAGGATAAAAAATATGATGTTTATTATATGCCAAAATGTCAGGTGATTTTGAACCTTATCCCAGGGGAAGAACTTCCCGGCGAACTTTCAAAATATACAGATGACGAGTTTATTAACATTGGCGACCATGAGCAGTATTTCTATCCTGACTATTATGCATACCAGCCATATTATGCAGAGAGTATTCTCACAATGGGAAGAATGCTCAAAGAGGCGGGATATACCTTTATGTTTATGGAGGACCTCCCAACAGAAAGTGGCTGTTAAAAAACTCCGGATCGCAAAAATAAAAAAATAAAAGACTGTAAACTTTTGTTTACAGTCTTTTTTGTTTGTTAAAGTTTAGCCACCAAAAGAGGACTGAATTTCTTCAACAGCCTCTTCAAGTCCGCCCATAAGCGCATTTGCAAAGTTGTCGTCTGCATCAACCTTCCAAACTCCGTCTTCTTTGGAAACTTCCAATATAACCTCGGTTGTAATCTTATCAAGGTCAGGAGCAGTTATTTTTTCCAAAAGCATTTCTTCCATTTTAGCAGTAAGCTCGTCCTCGCTCATATTTGAAAAAGCGGAAGTAAATGCAAGCTGCATTGCTGATGCGAAGAAGTCTTTAAAAACAGGCTTCATATCGATTGCCGTTATGCTTGTTTTAACATTGACAGTGTCTTCGTCGATTTGCTCGGAAGAAACAATTTTATATTCAACACCGCCAAACATAGCCTTAACAATTTCTTCTGTGTTTCCCGTTAAGAGAGCGTCGTCAGCATCCGTAATGTCTTCACTGTCTTCAACAAATTTGTTAAGGGCCTCTAAATCAAAGGCCTTTAAAGCTGAAAACATATTGTGAACGGTCTTTTCTGCCTCTTTAACTGCATCATCTCCGCAGGAAACAAAGGCAAACGCTAAAACAAAAACTAATAAAAGGGCTGTGATTTGTTTGAAATTTTTCATTTTTCAACTCTCCTTTTTATATAGAAAATTTTAGAAAAGTCCTGTTATAACTCCGTTTTCGTCAACATCAATTTTTTCAGCAGCAGGAACTTTCGGAAGTCCCGGCATGGTCATTATGTCGCCTGTTAAGGCAACGATAAAGCCTGCGCCTGCTGAAATTTTAACATTTCGAACCGTTACCGTAAAGCCCTCAGGTGCGCCGATTTTTGTTAAATCGTCAGAGAAGCTATACTGTGTTTTCGCCATACAAACAGGGAGGTTGCCATAACCGAGAGCAGTAAGCTCGTCAATTTGCTTTTTCGCCTGAGGTGTAAAGTTAACGCCGTCACCGCGGTAAATCTTTTTAACGATTGCGCCGATTTTATTTTCAATTGTGTCTTCTGTTTCATAAGAGAAAGTGAAATCGTTTTCTCTTTCGCAAAGAGCAACAACCTCTTTTGCCATTTCAATTCCGCCTTCTCCGCCTTTTGCCCAGACATCAGAAAGAACAACATTAACGCCGAGAGCCTTGCACTTTTCAATAACGAGGTTAACCTCTGCGTCGGTATCTGTTGGGAATTTATTTACCGCAACAACGCAAGGAAGCTTATAAACATCTGTTATATTGCTAAGATGACGAAGAAGGTTTGGCATACCCTTCTCTAAGGCATCAAGATTTTCTTCGCCAAGTGCTGTTTTTGGCACGCCGCCGTGCATTTTAAGAGCGCGGATGGTAGCAACCAAAACAACAGCGGATGGTTTAAGATTTGCAAAACGGCACTTAATGTCAAGGAACTTTTCAGCACCAAGGTCAGCGCCAAAGCCTGCCTCTGTAATTGCGTAGTCCCCAAGCTTCATAGCCATTTTTGTGGCAAGAACAGAGTTACAGCCGTGAGCGATATTTGCAAAAGGTCCGCCGTGGATGAGTGCAGGAGTTCCCTCTAAGGTCTGAACTAAGTTTGGCTTTAATGCGTCCTTTAAGAGAGCTGTCATTGCCCCAGCCGCATTAAGCTGACCTGCTGTAACAGGTTTATTGTCAAAGGTATAGCCAACAACGATTCTTGAAAGTCTTTCTTTAAGGTCGGTTATTGAGCTTGAAAGACAAAGGATAGCCATAATTTCGGATGCAACAGTAATGTCATAACCGTCTTCACGAGGCACACCGTTAACCTTTCCGCCAAGACCGTCAACCACAAAGCGAAGCTGTCTGTCGTTCATATCAACACAGCGCTTCCAGGTGATTTTTCTCTGGTCGATGCCCAGAGCATTTCCCTGATGGATGTGGTTATCTAAAAGCGCCGCCAAAAGGTTGTTTGCTGCGCCGATTGCGTGGAAGTCTCCTGTAAAATGGAGATTTATGTCTTCCATAGGGACAACCTGAGCGTATCCGCCGCCTGCTGCTCCTCCTTTAATTCCAAATACCGGGCCAAGAGATGGCTCGCGGAGAGCAACCATAACATTCTTGCCGATTTTTCTTAGTCCGTCAGCAAGACCGATTGTTGTTGTGGTTTTTCCCTCTCCCGCAGGAGTTGGGGTAATTGCTGTAACTAAAACCAGCCTACCCTCTTTTCTCTGGCTTTCTTTAAGAAGGGAAAGGTCAACTTTCGCCTTATACCTTCCGTATTGCTCTAAATATTTGTCATCAATCCCGGCAGTTTTGGCAATTTCGGTAATGTTTTGCATTTTCGTGCTTTGTGCAATTTCAATATCCGTTTTCATTTTTCTCACTCCCGATTATTTAAAATATTCAACAGCGCCTTCAAACATTCCCATATCGAAAACGCCCTCAACATTCTTATAAAGTCCTGTGCCAATTCTCTCTGAGTGTCCCATCTTACCGATAACTCTTCCGTCAGGAGAGGTTATACCCTCAATGGCGAAAGCTGATCCGTTAGGGTTATACTGAATGTCATAAGTTGGATTTCCCTCTAAATCAGTGTATTGAGTTACAATCTGTCCGTTTTCAGCAAGAGATTTGATAATTTCGTCGCTTGCTAAGAATCTTCCCTCGCCGTGAGAGATTGGAACAGTATAAATATCTCCAACCTGAGTTTTGGAAAGCCAAGGAGATTTATTAGATGCAATTCTTGTTCTGACAAGCTTTGACTGGTGTCTTGAAATTGTGTTAAAGGTAAGTGTCGGGCTGTTTTCGTCAGCATCAACAATCTTTCCGTAAGGAACAAGACCCAGCTTGATAAGAGCCTGGAATCCGTTACAGATACCAGCCATAAGACCGTCACGGTTATCAAGGAGGTCTGAAACCGCCTCTTTGATTTCAGCACTTCTGAAAAATGCTGTAATAAATTTACCTGAACCGTCTGGCTCGTCTCCCCCTGAGAAACCGCCCGGAACGAAGATAATCTGAGACTGCTTTGTTTTTTCTGCAAAAGCTTTGGCTGATTCTGCTATCGCCTTAGAAGAAAGATTGTTTATAACAAAGATTTCAGCCTCTGCCCCAGCTCGCTCCATAGCTTTCGCTGTGTCATATTCACAGTTTGTTCCGGGGAAAACAGGGATTAAAACTTTTGGCTTAGCCACTTTGATTGCAGGAGCAACTCTTTCCTTTGCTTCATAAGAAAAAGCAGGAATTTTGTCAGTCTTGGTTTCAATGTTGCACTTAAAGATCTTTTCAAGTCTGCCCTCATAGATTTCATAAAGGTCAGGGAGTGCGATTTTCTCGCTACCCTTTGCGATAATTTCCTCAGCAGTAGTTTCGCCAAGGAGAACACCGTCTAAATCAGCGTCTGTTTCAATAATGAATGAGCCGTAGTTGTAGCCGAATATGGTTTCTGTTGAAACTTCTTCATTAAACTTAAAGCCGATGTTATTTCCCATAGCCATCTTTAAAATTGCCTCGGCAACACCGCCGTAAGTCGGTGTGTAAGCGGCATATACCTTGCCCTCTCTCATAAGAGCTGTAACTTTATTAAATAAAGCTTTAAGAGAAGATGCGTCAGGGAGATTGTTTTCGTTATATTCTGGGCTTAAAAGGTAAACCTTATGACCTGCGCCCTTAAATTCAGGGGAAATAATATTCTTTATTTCGTCCTTTGAAACAGCAAAAGAAACAAGAGTCGGAGGAACATCAAGGTCCTCAAAGGTTCCGCTCATTGAGTCTTTACCGCCGATTGATGCAATTTCAAGGTCCATCTGAGCATCAAATGCACCAAGTAAAGCAGAGGCAGGCTTGCCCCATCTTTCTTTCTTGCCGTTTGGCTTTTCAAAGTATTCCTGGAATGTAAGATAAACCTCATTAAAATCAGAGCCTGCTGCAATAAGCTTTGAAACTGATTCAACAACAGCTAAATATGCACTGTGGTATGGGCTCTTTTCTGCGATAAATGGGTTATATCCCCAAGCCATTAAAGAACAGGTCTTAGAGTCCTTTTTCTCCATAGAGATTTTATTAACCATAGCCTGAATAGGTGTTCTCTGGTGCTTTCCGCCAAATGGCATAAGGATTGTTCCTGCGCCGATTGTGGAGTCAAATCTTTCAGATAAACCTCTCTTTGAGCAAACATTAAGGTCGCCAGCAAGAGCTTTATAATTTTCTGTGAAGTTGTCACCGATTTCCTTTTCAAAGCCCTCAATCTTATTTGGAGCAATTTCTGTATGCTTTTCCGCTCCGTTTGAGTTTAAGAACTCACGGGAGAGGTTAACAATTTCGTTTCCGTTCCATGTCATTGTAAGATATGGTCTTTCGGTAACGCGGGCAACAACTGTTGCCTCTAAGTTTTCCGATTTAGCAAGCTCACAGAAACGGTCTGCGTCCTCTTTTGCAACAACAACAGCCATCCTTTCCTGAGATTCGGAAATTGCAAGCTCTGTTCCGTCAAGACCGTCATATTTTTTAGGAACGGCGTCAAGGTTTATATAAAGTCCGTCAGCAAGCTCGCCGATAGCGACCGACACACCGCCTGCCCCAAAGTCATTACAACGCTTGATAAGACGGGAAGCCTCTGCGTTTCTGAAAAGTCTCTGGAGCTTTCTTTCCTCAGGAGCATTACCCTTTTGAACTTCTGCGCCACAGCTCTCAAGAGATGAGAGATCCCTTCATTGAGAAGAACCTGTTGCACCGCCACAGCCGTCTCGACCTGTCTTTCCGCCAAGAAGAATAACGATGTCTCCGTCAATTGGGCGTTCACGGCGAACATTTTCAGCCTTAGCTGCCGCAATAACAGCACCGATTTCCATTCTCTTTGCTGCATAGCCGTCGTGATAAAGCTCGTCAACCTGACCTGTTGCAAGACCAATCTGGTTACCGTATGAACTGTAACCGCTTGCAGCAGTTGTAACGATTTTTCTCTGAGGAAGCTTTCCTTTAAGAGTTTTTGAAACTGGAACAGTCGGGTCAGCCGCACCTGTTACACGCATAGCCGCATAAACATAGCTTCGTCCTGAAAGCGGGTCGCGGATAGCACCGCCGATACAGGTTGCCGCACCGCCGAAAGGCTCGATTTCTGTCGGGTGGTTATGGGTTTCGTTCTTGAAAAGGAGAAGCCATTTCTCCATTTTTCCCTCACACTCAACATCAATCTTAACTGTGCAGGCGTTGATTTCCTCGCTCTCGTCAAGGCCTTCGAGCTTGCCCTCTGCCTTTAAAAATCTTGTTGCAAGAGTTGCAATATCCATAAGATTAACAGGCTTTGTTCTACCTAGCTTTTCACGGGTAGCAATATATCTGTCATAAGCCTTTTGCAAAATCTCATCTTCAAATGTGATTTTGTCGATAGTTGTTAAAAATGTTGTATGACGGCAATGGTCAGACCAATATGTGTCAATCATTTTAATTTCTGTTATAGTTGGGTCTCTCTTTTCGGAAACGAAATAACTTTGACAGAATTTTATATCGTCAAAGTCCATAGCAAGACCGTTTTCGTTTATAAAAGTTTTAAGCTCATCGTCATTAAGCTTTGTAAAGCCGTCAAGAGTTTTAACGGTTGTTGGAATTTCATATTCTGTTTTAAGAGTTTCGGCAATCTCTAAGCTTGCCTCTCTTGCTTCAACAGGGTTAATAACATATTTTTTGATTGCCTCCACATCAGAAGAAGAAAGCTCTCCTTTGAGGGCATAAATAGTTGCTGTTTTAACAAGAGGACGCTCCCCTTTTGAAATAAGCTGAATACACTCAGCAGCAGATGCCGCTCTCTGGTCGAACTGGCCTGGGAGATATTCAACCCCGAAAACAGTATAGCCGTCAAGAGAAAGGGCGTCAGTTGCAATATCAAGAGGAGGCTCAGAGAAAACTGTGTTTACGCAGTAGTCGAAAAGCTCCTTGTCGATACCCTCAACATCATAGCGGTTAAAAAGTCTGACCTCTTTTAAGCCTTTTATCTGTAAAAGTGAAGTTAAATCGGATAAAAGAGCCTTTGCCTCGTTTGCAAGGTGAGGTTTTTTCTCAACATAAATTCTGTATACCATTAGTTTTCCTGCCTTTCTGCCATAAGAGCTCTCTTACCTATATCGTTTCTATAATAAGCGTTATCAAAGGAAACGGTTTTAACTGTTTCGTATGCCTTTACGATTGCGCCTTCTAGTGTGTCGGCGGTTTCTGTAACACCTAAAACCCTGCCCCCTGCGGTTAAGAGTTTGCCATCAACCAGCTTTGCCCCTGCAACATAGATGTTTTTATCAGTTGGCATTTTAATCTCAAATCCGCTTTCGTATTTTTCAGGATAGCCCTTTGACGCCATAACAACGCAAGCGGCACAGCCGTCAGAGAATTCAACCTCTGCTTTATCCAAGGTTTTGTCGCTTATATGAAGCATAATGTCAAGAAGGTCGCTTTTTAAGAGCGGAAGAACAACCTGAGTTTCAGGGTCTCCGAAACGGCAGTTATATTCAATAACTTTCGGGCCTTTTTCCGTGAGCATAAGACCGAAATATAAACAACCTGAAAAGCTTCTGCCCTCTTTGTTCATAGCCTCAATAGTGGGGAGGAAAATTGTTTCCATACATTCCTTTGCAATTGCATCCGTATAGTATGGGTTAGGAGCGATTGTGCCCATTCCCCCTGTGTTTAAGCCCTCGTCATTGTCCTTTGCTCTCTTGTGGTCCATTGAAGAAACCATAGGGATTAAGGTTTTTCCGTCAGTAAAGGATAAAACGGAAACCTCAGGGCCTGTTAAAAATTCTTCTATAACAATATTCTCTCCGCTTGCCCCGAAAACTTTATCTTCCATAATAGAGCGGACAGCGTCCTTTGCCTCTTCTCTTGTCTGAGCGATTATAACGCCCTTTCCGAGAGCCAGTCCGTCTGCTTTGATAACAGTTGGGATTGGAGCAGTTTCAAGATATTCATAAGCCTTTTTAGGGTCAGAAAAAATCTCAAAAGCCGCAGTTGGAATATTATATTTTTTCATAAGGTTTTTGGAAAACGCCTTGCTTCCCTCGATTATTGCTGCCTTTTTATCAGGGCCGAAGGTCTTAACCCCGATTTCGTTTAAGGCATCAACTGCGCCTAAGACAAGCGGGTCGTCAGGAGCAACAACGGCAAAATCTATCTGGTTTTCCTTTGCAAAAGCGGTTATTTTATCAATCTCTTTTGCCCCGATAGCGACGCAAGTGGCATCCTGAGCAATTCCGCCGTTTCCCGGAAGAGCATAAATTTCTGAAACCTGTTTGGTTTCTTTAAGTTTTTTAATGATGGCATGCTCACGGCCTCCGCCACCGACTACCATAATTTTCATAAGAGAAGTCCTCCTTTTAAGATTAGTGGTGGAAAAGGCGCATTTTTGTCATTGCCATAACCATACCGTGTTTATTACAAGCTGAAATTACATTATCATCTCTGATTGAGCCGCCAGGCTGTGCAACATAGGAAACACCGCTCTTTGCCGCTCTTTCAATGTTATCCCCGAATGGGAAGAACGCATCAGAACCAAGAGCAACACCCTTTATTGTGCTAAGGTATGCTTTTTGTTCTGCCTTTGTAAAGGCTTCTGGCTTTTCTTTAAAGAGTGTCTGCCAGATTCCGTCTGCCAATACATCTTCATCGTCGTCGGAAATATAAATGTCGATTGCATTATCTCTGTCTGGACGGCCAACAGTGTCAAGGAACGGAAGATTTAAAACTTTCTCGTGCTGACGGAGATGCCAGATATCAGCCTTGTTACCTGCAAGACGGGTGCAGTGAATTCTTGACTGCTGTCCTGCGCCAACGCCGATAGCCTGTCCGTCCTTTGCGAAGCAAACAGAGTTTGACTGTGTATATTTAAGTGTAATTAACGCAATTATAAGGTCTCGCTTTGCTTCTGTTGGAAGATTTTTGTTGTCTGTAACGATTTCACTGAGAAGTTCTTCGTCAATTTTGAAATTGTTTCTTCCCTGTTGGAATGTGATGCCAAAGACCTGCTTTTTCTCAATTTCGTCAGGAACGAAATTAGGGTCAATCTTAACAATGTTGTATGTGCCCTTTCTCTTTTCCTTTAAAATTTCAAGAGCCTCAGGGTCGTAATCAGGAGCAATAACCCCGTCAGAAACCTCTCTCTTAATGAGTTTTGCAGTTGTAACATCGCACTTGTGGGAAAGAGCAATCCAGTCCCCGAAAGAGCTCATTCTGTCTGTGCCTCTGGCTCTTGCATAAGCTGTTGCAAGAGGAGATTCGTCAAGACCCTCAATATCGTCAACCCAGCAAGCCTTTTTAAGAGTATCGCTCATTGGGATACCAACGGCTGCTGATGTGGGGCTTACATGCTTAAAAGATGTTGCGGTTTCAATTCCGCCAAGAGCTGTGCTTAATTCCTTAACTAACTGCCAGCTGTTAAAAGCGTCAAGAAAGTTTATATAACCGGGGCGGCCGCAAAGTATTTCAATTGGAAGAGCGCTTCCGTCTTCCATATAAATTTTAGCTGGTTTCTGGTTAGGGTTACATCCATATTTAAGTTCAAATTCCTGCATTTTTATCTCCTCCTATTTATTCTTGTTAATAAGGCGGTTTGTTTCCTCGCCTGTTTCAAGGTCAATGTAGCGAACATAAAGGGAAATTTTGTTCTGCTCGTTAAGATTTGTCCAAATACCGTTTGTGAAATCATCAATATCGTTTGGAATTGCAACTCTTTCAGGCTCTCCGCAGAAGGTTGGAATTGGGTTTCCGTCACAGATATATGTGTGGAGGAAATGCCCAAGACCATTTAACGGTGCATATTCATAGTGATATCTGTTGCAAGCTGTGCCCTCTGCGTCGGCACTCTTTAAAATGCTCATTTCGTATGTAAAGTCAGGCTTGTCGAAAGTAAACATAGCACTGATTCTTGGTGTGAAATTAGGAGCATCAGGCTCAAACTCACGGGTTGTAAGAGCTTCTTTAAAGGTTTTGTCCTCTTTAACGAAGTTATAGATTGTGTCTGTCTGGTCTCCGTTTGTAACGATGAGCTTGTTATCAAAAACTCGGACAGGAGAATAGATAATAAGGCTTGGGTCTTCCACTTTTGATGCATCAAAAGGATGGATTATAACCTCGCTTCCGTCTTCGATAAAGATACGGTTACGGCTGTTTTCGCTACGGCCCATAATGAAGTATGCAAAAACCGCTTTCTTTCCGTCTTCGCTCTTTCCGCAGATAATTCCACGACCAGCGTATGAGTTGTTTTTAAGCAAATCTTCGATTTTGTTGATTTCGTAAATATTCATTTTTGTATCTCCAATTATTTCTTATTTTTTAAAATCTTTTTAGCAACCTTTTCAGTTGCAAGAGGAAGTATCTTCCATTCCGCGTGGCGCATAACTCTCATCTGCAAGGACTTCGCGGTGTCATTTCTTGAAATGTTAACCGCCTTTTGCATAATTATTTCGCCGCCGTCAGGAATTTCGTTTACATAGTGGACTGTTGCCCCCGTAACCTTAACCCCGTAGGAAAGAGCCGCCTCGTGGACTTTGAGCCCGTAAAAACCCTCTCCGCAAAATGAAGGGATAAGTGATGGGTGGACATTTATAATCCTCTTTTCATATTCCTTTATAAAGTTCTCACTGAGGATACTCATAAATCCTGCAAGAACAATAAAATCTATTTCGTTTTCTTTAAGGTGGTGCAAAATTTTCTCTTCAAATTCGGCCTGAGAGGAGCAGTCCTTTTTGGAAACGATAACAGAGAGAATGTTGTTTTCTTCTGCTCGTGTTAAGGCATAGGCGTCCTTGTTGCTTGAAACAACAAGGGAAATCTCTCCGCTTTTTATAATGCCACTCTTCTGGGCATCAATTAAGGCTTGAAGATTTGTTCCTCCTCCTGAAACCAAAACTGCAATTTTAGCTTTTAGCATATTATAACCTTGTCCTCCGATTTAACGATTTCGCCGATGATGTATGCGTCTTCTCCGTTTTCTTTAAGAGTTTTAAGAGCAGTTTCTGCTTCTTCTGCACTAACAACAATGCTCATACCAACGCCCATATTAAAGGTGTTGAACATATCACGCTCTGAAATGTTGCCTGTCTTTGCAATAAGGTCAAAAATCGGGAGAACTTTGATTGCGCTCTTGTCGATTTTTGCGCCAAAGCCGTCAGGAAGACTTCTTGGAATGTTTTCGTAGAAACCGCCACCTGTTATATGGGAAACAGCCTTAACAGTAACCTTTTCAAAAAGGGCAAGCATAGGTTTAACATAAATTTTTGTTGGTGTTAAAAGAGTTTCAAGGATTGACTTTCCGCCAAGAGAGTCAACAGGAGACTTAATGTCTGCATTTTCAATGTCGAAAACCTTGCGGACAAGAGAAAATCCGTTTGAATGAACGCCTGAGGAAGGAAGACCAATAATTACATCTCCCTCTTTAACAGCAGAGTTGTCTAAAACCTTTGATTTATCAACAACGCCAACTGAAAAACCTGCTAAATCATATTCGTCGATTGGATAAAAGCCCGGCATCTCAGCAGTCTCTCCGCCGATTAAAGCACAGCCTGACTGAACACAGCCTTCGGCAATGCCTGAAACGATGTCAGCGATTTTTTCAGGAACATTCTTTCCGCAAGCGATATAATCAAGGAAGAAAAGCGGCTTAGCGCCAACGCAGATAATATCGTTAACACACATAGCAACACAGTCAATACCAACTGTGTTGTGCTTGTCGGATAAGAAAGCAAGTTTAAGCTTTGTTCCAACACCGTCAGTTCCGCTTACTAAAACAGGCTTTTCTATCCCTGTCATATCAAGCTCAAAAAGGCCGCCGAAACCGCCGATGTCGGTGGTTTTTCCGTTTGCCATAGTTTTTGCAATATGCTGTTTCATAAGTTCAACGGCTCTGTATCCCGCTGTAATATCAACGCCTGCCGCTGCATAACTTTCACTGTAACTCTTCATAAGATTTAAGTCCTTTCTGATTTATTCTTTACCTGACCAACAATAAGTGCATAATTTACAAGGCTCAATGCCTATTGCTTCAATAATTCCATCTAAGGATTGGAATTCTAATGAATCAAAGTGAAGCTTCTCGCAAATGGTTTTGCGGAGGTTTTTACCTCTCTCAGTTTTAGAGTCGCTGTATTCCTCAATGTGTTTAAAACCCTCTTCCCCTTCAAGCTCCATAATAACCTGACGGGCGATAAGCTCCATATCGCTTGTTGCACGGGAGAAATTAAGGTATTTACAACCGTACATAATAGGCGGACAAGCGGAGCGCATATGAACGGATTTTGCTCCGTTCTCATAAAGGAAGTCAACGGTTTCTTTAAGCTGAGTTCCTCTAACAATTGAGTCATCAACAAAAAGAAGATTTTTATCGTGGATAAGCTCAGAAACAGGAATCTGTTTCATTTTCGCAATCTTGTTTCTGTCCTTCTGGCTTGCAGGAGTAAAACTCTTCTGCCAGGTTGGAGTATATTTTATAAAAGGTCTTGCAAAAGGAATGTGGCTCTTGTTTGCATAGCCGATTGCGTGAGGAGTTCCCGAGTCGGGCACTCCGCAGGCATAATCAATACCTTCCGTAAGTCCTGCCTCCATATCGCTCTCTGCCATAATCTCGCCGTTTTTGCATCTCATAGTTTCTACATTTATTCCCTCATAGACTGAGGTCGGATAGCCATAATAAGACCAGAGGAAAGCGCACATTCTCATTTCCTCTCCCGGAGGGGCAAGAACCGTGCAGCTGTCTGCCGTAAGCTCAACGATTTCCCCCGGTCCAAGCTCCTTAAAATCGTCATAGCCAAGCTTTTTATAAGCAAAATCCTCAAAGGAAACGCAAAATCCGTCTTCGTTTTTCCCAATCAGAACAGGAATTCTTCCAAGACGGTCGCGGGCCGCAATAATATTTCCGTCATCTTTTAAAATAAGGATTGATGCGGTTCCGTCAATAACGCTTTGAGCAAATTTAATACCCTCGGCAAAGGAATCCTTTTGGTTAATTAAAGAGGCCACAAGCTCTGTGGAGTTTACCTTTCCTCCTGTCATAACGCTGAAATGTCCTCCGTCTGTTAAGAGATACTTTTTAATAAGCTCCTCGGAGTTATTGATAAGACCAATTGTTGAAATGGCATAAGAGCCAATGTTAGAACGGATTAAAAGAGGTTGCGGGTCGCTGTCGCTTATACAGCCGATAGCACTCTTTCCCTGCATCTCTTCAAAAACCTTAGCAAATTTTGTTCTAAAAGGTGCATTTTCGATATTATGAATGTCTCTTTGGAGACCAACTTTATCGCAAACCGCCGCCATTCCGCCTCGGCGTGTGCCTAAATGGGAATGATAGTCCGTGCCGAAAAAGACATCGGAGATTGCGTCGTGCTTACTTACTGTTCCAAAAAATCCTCCCATGTTTTACCTCCGTTTAGTTGTTGAAATTATCCTCGATTGCTTTGTTTTTCTCCAAAACCTTTTCTGCGGCTTTCCTTCTTGCTTCAATAAGTTTTTCAGAGAGAGCTTCGTCGGATACCGCAAGAATCTGTATTGCAAGGAGGGCTGCATTAACTGCGCCGTTTATGCCAACAGTTGCAACAGGGATACCCGGGGGCATCTGAACTGTTGATAAAAGGGCGTCCATTCCGTCAAGAACGGCTGCTTTAACGGGAATACCGATAACAGGAAGGGTAGTGTTAGCTGCAATTGCTCCTGCAAGGTGCGCTGCCATTCCCGCAGCGGCAATGATTGCCCCAAAACCATTTTTAATTGCATTTTGAGAAAAGTCCTTTGCCTGCTCGGGTGTTCTGTGAGCAGAGAAAACATGAACTTCAAAAGGAACACCATATTCCTTTAAAGTATTTATAGCTTTTTCGACCACAGGCAAATCGCTGTCAGAACCCATAATGATACCTATTTTTTTCATAATGACAACCTCCACAAGAATTTTAAAAATAAAAAAGGGTAGACAAATCCAATAAATGAATTGTCTGCCCAGACGGTCGGCTTTATATTCCTTTTGCTCCCACGCGGTTTTCCGCTTCTTCCGTCAGTAACAAAAGGTTATTTCGGTCCTTTTCCGCTCTGCATAAAAACTAAGAAAGAACAGACCTTTGATACATATATAATTATAACAGTTACAGGGGGTTTTTGTCAAGGAAATTTTGCCGAAAAAAGACGAAATTCCTCATATTATTTGAGCAAGAGGAAAAACATTTGCAATCGTCAAAAAGATATGTTAAAATTTATAAAAAGAAAGACATTAAGGAGACGAAATGAAGGCATACTATAATTCAAGAGATTTAAAACATAAAAAGCCTTTCGGGGCAATGAAAACGGAAAGCTCTGCCGAGTTTTTTATAGAAACGGAGGGCGTTTTTTCCGCGAAATTGCGTCTTTGGTATGACGACAGAGAAACCCTTATCCCAATGGAGAAAAAAGAGGGCGGGTTTTCCTGCTGTGTGGCTATGCCAAGAACGGCTCAGCTGGTCTGGTATCATTTTATTTTAGAGACCGACGAGGGCTGGAAATTCTATTATGACAACGACGAAAGATTTGGCGGTGTCGGGGCAATAAAAAACTGCCCTGAGGGCCATTCTTATCAGATAACCTTATACGATAAGGATTTTAAAACGCCAAAGTGGTTTTATGACGCTGTTATGTATCAGATTTTCCCTGACAGATTTTATAAAGGGGAAGAAAAACCAAAAAAGAGAGAAGAATATATTCTTCATAAGGATTGGTATGAGCCTTTTACATTCCAGAAGCACCCCTTTGAAAACGGCCCTGCCTGCAACGATTTTTACGGCGGAAATTTAAAGGGAATTGAGGAAAAACTCCCGTATCTTGCGGATTTGGGCATAAGCGTTATTTATTTAAACCCTATTTTTGACGCCTATTCAAACCATAAATATGACACGGCGGACTATACAAAAATTGACCCAATGTTTGGGACGGAAGAGGACTTTAAACGCCTCTGCGAAAAAGCGAAAAAGAGAGGTATCCGCATAATACTTGACGGCGTTTTCTCTCATACGGGGTCTGACAGCGTTTATTTCAACAAGTATAAAAGCTACGGCGAGGGAGTGGGAGCTTATCAGGACATAAACTCCCCATACAGAAAGTGGTATCAGTTTAAAAATGACGGAAAATATGAAAGCTGGTGGGGTTGCACCAATCTTCCTAATGTAAATGAGACCGAGCCGACATATTTAGACCATATTTTAACGGGGGAAGATGCTATAATAAAGAAGTGGCTCCGTCTCGGAGCATCAGGCTGGCGTCTTGATGTGGCTGACGAGCTTCCCGACAGCTTTATAAAGACACTTCGCAAAGAGGCGAAAAGCGAAAAAGAGGACTGCGTCATAATCGGCGAGGTCTGGGAAGACGCCTCAAACAAAGTAAGTTACAGCAGCCAGAGAGAATATCTCTTAGGCGACGAGCTTGACAGCGTTATGAACTATCCTTTTAAGGACAGTATGATTGACTTTATAAAGGGATATATAAACGCTCCTCAGTTTGAAAAATGCATAATGAAAATCGCGGAAAATTATCCAAAAGAGGTTTTATACAGCCTTATGAATATGGCAGGGACCCATGACACAGCGAGAATTAAAACTGTTTTGGGAACAAATGATGACCCGACCTATATGAGTGATGAGGATAAGTGGAATTATTCTCTATGCGGGGACGAGGAAAGAATTGCAACGGAGAGGCTTATGCTTATGGTGTTTATGCAGATGACCTTCGTTGGCGTTCCGTCGATTTATTACGGAGACGAGGCGGGAATGGAAGGTTTCCGCGACCCGTATAACCGAAAGCCTTTCCCTTGGAGAAATATAAATGAGGAACTTTTAAGCTATCATAAGGAGCTTATAAAACTCCGAAACGAAAACGACTTTTTAAAAAGGGGGACATTCGAGCCTCTTTATGCAAAGGATAAGGTTTTTGTTTATCTTCGCGAGATAAAAGACGGAAAAGATGTTTTCGGGAATAAGGCGAAAAACGGAGCGGGACTTTTCATAGTGAACTGTTCAGATGAAATGGCTTATATAAAGACGGAGGAGCTTGGGGAAAAGGCAAAAGAACTTCTGGAAAATGCGGAAGAAATAGCGATTTCTCCAAGAAAAACGCGGTTTTTTATTGGAAAATAACAAAGGAACACGGAATATTTTGGTAAGTATTGGCATAGACAAAGGCAAAAATCTTTGATACAATGAAAATAGTAAAATTATACTGTTTCGTAAAAGGTTTTTGCCTTTGTTATAGGCAACATTACCAAAACGAAGAGGGAGACACCATGAGAAAAACGAATAAAGAAGCAAAAGTTAACTATACATCGGAGCCTCTTCTCTATCTTTTTAATCAGGGCAAGCATTATAATCTTTATAAGATGCTGGGTGCCCATAAGGAAAGAAGAGAAGGTAAAAAGGGCTACCGCTTTGCTGTATGGGCCCCGGAAGCGTCGGCTGTAAGCGTCGTTTGCGACAGTAACGGCTGGGATAAGACCAAAAACCCTATGGATTTTTATGAAAATCACGGCGTTTGGGAGACCTTTATAGAGGGTATTGAAGAGGGCGAGGTTTATAAGTATCTTATAACAACCCGAAACGGTCAGGAACTTTATAAGGCAGACCCTATGGCTTTTGCAAGTCAGCTCCGCCCTGAAACCGCATCGGTTACGGCGGATTTGTCTTATAAATGGAACGACGATGAGTGGCTCTTAAAGAGAGAAAAAACAGAGCCTTATAATAAGCCCATAAACATTTATGAAATGCACTTTGGCTCTTGGAAAACCCATGAGGACGGAAGCTTTTTAACCTATCGTGAAATGGCGAAAGAGCTTGTTCCCTATATTAAAAAGCAGGGGTATACTCATATTGAGCTTATGCCTCTTGCGGAGTATCCTTTTGACGGCTCCTGGGGGTATCAGGTAACAGGATATTACAGCGCCACAAGCAGATTCGGCAGCGGCGAAGATTTAAAATATTTTATTGACGAGTGCCACGGCGCAGGGATTGGAGTTATAATGGACTGGGTTCCTGCCCATTTCCCAAAAGACAGTCACGGCCTTGCCCGTTTTGACGGAAGCTGTTTATATGAGCATCCCGACAGCAGACGGGGAGAGCATAAAGAATGGGGAACTTTGGTTTTTGACTGGACAAAAACGGAAATTCATTCATTCCTCATCTCCAATGCAATCTTCTGGCTCAGCGAATATCATTTTGACGGTCTCCGCGTTGATGCCGTTTCAAGTATGCTCTATCTTGACTATAACAGAGGGTGGGATTGGCTCCCTAACAAATTCGGGGGTAAGGAAAATCTCGAAGCCATTGAGTTTTTACAGTCTCTTAATAAAGCGGTTTTTGAAAGATTTCCAAACATCTTAATGATTGCGGAAGAGTCAACTGCCTGGGGCGGAGTTACAAAACCTGTCCACGAGGGCGGTCTTGGATTTAACTTTAAGTGGAATATGGGCTGGATGAACGACATATTAAGATATATGGCGATGGATCCATACTTCCGAGGCTCAAACCATAATCTTATAACATTCTCAATGATGTATGCTTACTCGGAAAACTACATTCTTCCCCTTTCTCACGACGAGGTGGTTCACGGCAAGAAGTCTCTCGTTGACAAAATGTACGGGGATTATGAGCAGAAGTTCAAGAGCCTGAGACTTTTATACAGCTTTATGTATGCCCACCCGGGAAAGAAGATGCTCTTTATGGGCGGAGAGTTTGGCCAGTTTATAGAGTGGCGTTTTGCAGAGGGTCTGGATTGGCTTCTTTTAGACTATGACAGACACGCCCAGATGAAAGACTTTACGAGAGATTTAAATAAATTTTATTCTTCTCATAAATCCTTCCACGAAAACGATTCTGACTGGAACGGGTTTAAATGGATTAATGCGGGCGACAGCGAGCATAGCGTCATAAGCTTTATGAGAATAAGCCGAAGCAAACGAGAAAAAATAATTGCCGTCTTGAACTTTGCGGCGAGAGACCATAAGGAATATTATATCGGTGTTCCCTCAGCAGGGGAATATGAGGTTATCTTCACAACCGATGATATAAAATACGGCGGAGAGGGGAAAATCAAGGGGCCTTTCAAAGCTGAAAAAGGAAAAACGGGAGATTTTGATTATTATATCAAAGCGGATTTGCCTGCTCTTTCTTCAATGTATCTTAAAAAGTCCGCAAAAAGCAGAAAAGCTTAACTTAAATCAATTGGAGGCGTTTTTATGAATTCAAAAGAATGTGTAGCCATGATTTTGGCAGGCGGTCAGGGAAGCCGACTTGGCGCCCTTACAACCAATGTTGCAAAGCCTGCTGTGCCTTTTGGAGGAAAATATCGAATTATCGATTTTCCGCTCAGTAATTGCAGCCATTCAGGAATTGACACCGTGGGAGTTTTAACTCAGTATCAACCCCTTGAACTTAATACTTATATAGGAGGCGGTCAGCCTTGGGACTTAGACAGGCGTAACGGCGGAGTTTATGTTCTCCCCCCTTATGTTTCTGCTGAAAAAGGGGAATGGTATAAAGGAACCGCTAACGCAATCTATCAGAACATAGGTTTTATCAGTCAGTTCAACCCTGAATATGTTGTTATTCTGTCAGGGGACCATATTTATAAAATGGACTACTCTGCTATGCTGAAAGCGCATAAGAAGGCAAAAGCCGATGCAACCATTGCCGTAATTGAAGTGCCTTGGACAGAAGCTTCAAGATTTGGGATTATGAACACCGACGAGGATATGAATATAGTTGAGTTTGAGGAAAAACCAAAAGAGCCAAAGAGCAACCTGGCTTCAATGGGTGTTTATGTTTTCAGCTGGGGACCTCTTAAAAAATATCTTATCGCCGACGAAAATGACGAGACATCTGATAACGATTTCGGGAAAAATATTATCCCGAAAATGCTTGGCGACGGATTAAAACTTTTCGCTTATCGCTTTGACGGATACTGGAAAGATGTTGGAACTATCCAGAGCCTTTGGGAAGCAAATATGGAGCTTCTTGACGAGAATCCAAAGTTCAATCTTGATAGCGATAACTGGAAGATTTACAGCAAAAACCCTGTTCTTCCTCCACAGTATATTTCCGAAACAGGAAAGATTTCAAATAGTTATGTAACCGAGGGCTGTGAAATAAGCGGAACCGTTGAACACAGCGTTATCTCTGCGGGCGTAACCGTTGAAGAGGGCGCGGTTGTCCGCGACTCCATCATATATGGCGGAGTTCATATTGGTAAAGATGCGGTTATCTATAAATCTGTTATAGGCGGAAACACTTATATTTCATCCGGTGCAAAAATAGGTTGCACCGATGATGATGCTATTGACAAATATATCAATAAGAAAATCTGCACAGATGACATAACACTCCTTGGTGCAAACATAGTCATAGACGAGAAGATTAAAATCAAGAGTGGATCAATGGTCGTTAAAAATGTTATGGGTAGCGACAAGAAAACATCTAAGGGACAAAAGGAGGAAAATTAGTATGCAAAACAACACAATGGGACTTATTTTCTCCGAAAATCCGGAGGCTAACTTAGGAATACTCACAAACAAAAGAGCCTTGGCGGCTGTTCCGGTTGGAGGCAGATACAGAATTATCGATTTCGTGCTCTCAAATATGATAAACTCGGGCATAATCAATATAGGAATGCCAACTGCTGCAAGAACACAGTCTTTAACTGACCACCTTGGAACAGGCAGAGATTGGGACCTTGACAGAAAAGGAAACGGACTTTTCTTAATCCCTCTTTATGATAGCGATTCAGCATCCATAGGGGGCGTTGGAAACATATTCAACTCCTTTGGCTTTTTAAAGAGAGCTAAGCAGGAATATGTTGTGGTAAGCGACTGTAACACAGTCTGCAACATTACTTATGATGAGGTTATGGCATTCCATATGGAAAACAACGCAGACATTACTCTCATTTATACGGATGTCCCTGAGCTTTCCGACTCCGATTTAAAGAGACATATATTGCTTGATGTTTCTGATGAGGGCAGAGTAACGGATATGCAGATTTATCCTACAATCCAAAAGTCAAACCATTCATATATGCACACCTTTTTAATTAAAAAGGAACTCTTAATGGAGCTTACAGGGGACTGCGTTTCTCACGGAAAGACAAGTATTTCCAAGGACATTCTTCTTGAAAACCTTTCAAGACTTAATGTTTTAGGCTATAAATTTACAGGCTATCGCAAAAAGATTGATAGCATTCAGGCATATTTTCAGTTCAATCTTGACCTTCTTAAAAAGGATGTCAGGGACGAACTTTTCGGCAACATTGACAACAACAAGATTTTCACAAAGGTAAAGGATATGGTTCCCACAAGATACGGCAAGAACTCTCAGGTTTCAAATTCCTTTATTGCCGACGGTTGCACAATTGAAGGAACTGTTAAAAACAGTATCATCTTCCGTGGGGTTACAATCGCCGAGGGAGCAACAGTTGAGAATGCGATAATTATGCAGAATTCTCAGATTCTTGAAAATTGTCTTGTTGAGAATGCAATCTTTGACAAGGAAGTTGTTTTAGGAAAGGGCAAAAAGCTTGTAGGCCAGGAAACCTATCCTGCTTTGGTTGGTAAGAGAGTTATTATCTAACCAAAGGAAAACGCAGAAAGGATTGATGACAAAATGAAAATACTTATGGCCTCCTCCGAGGTTGCGCCATATGCTAAAAGCGGAGGCTTGGGCGATGTTTTGGGTGCTCTCCCTCAGGCCCTTGTAAAAGAAGGGCATGAGGTAGCTGTTGTGCTTCCTAAATACGGCGGAATCAAAGAAGAATTTGTAAATCAGATGGAGTATAAATTCTTTATTTATATCCCTGTTGGTTGGAGAAATAAATATTGCGGAGTTTTTGAAATAGTTAAAGACGGCGTTTCCTATTATTTCGTCGACAACGAATATTATTTCGGTGCAAAAGAGCTCTATCTCTGGAACGATTTGGAAAGGTTTGCCTTTTTCGATAAGGCCTGCCTTGAAATCTTAAAAGGGATTAACTTTAAACCTGATGTTATCCACTGCAATGACTGGCAGACGGGAATGATTCCTGTGCTACTCGACGCATATTATAAAAGAGATGAGTTTTATTCCGGTATTAAAACCGTGTTTACTATCCATAACCTTAAATATCAAGGTGTTTATGATGTGAATGTGGCCCGTGATTTCTTCTCTTTAAATGAGGGATATTTCACTAACGATAAACTGGAATACCACGGCTGTGCCAACCTTTTAAAAGCGGGAATTGTTTATGCAAACGAGGTAACAACTGTTAGCCCGACTTATGCAAACGAGATTAAAACTCCAATCGGCGGAGAGGGTCTTGACGGCCTGCTTCGTGCAAGAGAAAATTCTCTTACGGGGATTATAAACGGAATTGACTATAATGAATATAATCCGCGGACGGATAAAATGATTTTTAAGAATTTCAATCTCAACAACTTCATAGAAGGCAAAAAGGCAAACAAAATGGCTCTTCAAGAGTATCTAAACCTTCCTGTTGACGGGGAAAAGGTTATGATTGGCCTTGTTTCAAGACTGGTTGACCAAAAGGGTCTTGATTTAATTGCAAACGCTATGGATTCTCTTATGGGAATGGATATTCAGTTTGTAATTTTGGGAACGGGGGAAGAAAAATATGAAAATCTTTTCCGCCATTATGCTTATCATAATCCCCATAAGGTTTCGGCGAATATCACTTTTTCAAATGACCTTGCCCATAAGATTTATGCAGGCTGTGATTTGTTCTTAATGCCGTCAATGTTTGAGCCTTGTGGCTTAGGACAGCTTATCGCTCTCTCCTACGGAACAATCCCGATTGTCCGTGAAACAGGCGGTCTTTCTGACACCATAAAACCTTATAACGAATTTACGGGAGAGGGAAATGGTTTCAGCTTTGCTCCTTATAACGCAGAGGACATGATGTTTACCATTCGCAGAGCCATAGATTTCTTCTCCAATAAAGAGGTTTGGAAGAAACTTGTCCGCCGTGCATTAAAAGAAAATTTCTCCTGGGAAGAATCTGCAAAAAAATATATTGAAATTTATGAGAAAATAGTGTAAAATAAGAGAGGTAACGCTTTTTGGCGTTACCTCTCCCCATAATTTCGGGGAATTCTTATTTTTTAAGGCAGTAAAAATGAAAGGTGAAAAAGAAATGGCAAAAAAGATGACAAAAGCGGAGTATACGGCGCAAAAAGAGCAAATCAAAAGCGCTGTTGCAGGAAAGCTCCGCAGACACTACGCGAAAACTTTTGAAAACGCAACCCCTGCCCAGATTTATAAGGCTTGTGCAAGCGTTGTTCAGGATACAATTATGGAGAAATGGGCGCTTTCAAGAGAGAGACTTGAAAACGGCCACGAAAAAGAGCTTTATTATCTCTCTTTTGAGTTTTTAATGGGTAGAGCTCTCGGTAATAACCTTATAAACATTTTGCAAATGGATGTGTATAGGGACGCCCTCTCTGAATGCGGTCTTGACCTTGCTCAGATTGAAGAAGTTGAAAATGATGCAGGACTTGGAAACGGTGGTTTAGGACGACTTGCGGCTTGTTTCTTAGACTCTCTTTCAACTCTTGAAATTCCTGCATTCGGTTGCGGAATAAGATATGAATATGGTCTCTTCCGCCAGAAAATCGTTGACGGCTACCAGACAGAAATGCCTGACCCGTGGCTTGAAGACGGAAACGCATGGGAAGTTGAACGCCCTGAGGATCAGGTTGAAGTTCACTATAACGGAAGAATTGAAGAATATTTTGAAGACGGAAAAATGAAGTTCCGCCACACCGACTATAACACAGTTATTGGTATGCCTTATGATATGCCGATTTCAGGCTTTGACTCAAAGCTTGTTAACACATTAAGACTCTGGAAAGCCCGCTCTCCTCAGGTTATCAATATGAGCGAGTTTAACCGTGGGGACTATGCAATGGCTATGAAGGATAAAGAGCTTGCGGAAGTGGTTTCTAAAATCCTTTATCCAGAGGATAACCACTATGAAGGAAAACTTTTAAGACTTAAACAGCAGTATTTCTTCGTGTCTGCAACAATCCAGTGGATTTTAAAGAAGCAAAAGCGCAGAGGCCACTCCCTCTATGAACTTCCGAAGTATGTGCAAATTCATATAAACGATACCCACCCAACTCTTGCAATTCCTGAGCTTATGCGAATTTTGATGGACGAAGAAGGCTTTGGTTGGGACGAGGCATGGGATGTTGCAACAAAAACCTTTGCTTATACAAACCATACAATCTTAACAGAAGCATTAGAAAGATGGCCGGTTTCAATGTTTGAAACCCTTCTTCCGAGAATTCTCCAGATTGTCCGTGAAATTGACAGAAGACAAAGAGAAAATTTAAGAAATACTTTCGGGGACGACCACGGCAAGATTGAATATATGGCGGTTATATCTAACGGAAATGTTAATATGGCAAATATGTGTATGACAACCTGCCACAGCATAAATGGTGTTGCGGCTCTCCATACAGAGATTCTTAAAAAGGAAACATTTAAGGATTATTACAGCATCTATCCTGATAAGTTCAAGAATGTAACAAACGGCGTAACTCCAAGAAGATGGCTCTATAAGGCAAATCCGGCTCTTGCTTCTCTTATAACCGACGCAATCGGGGATAAGTGGATTAAGAAAGCGGAAAATCTTGAAAAGCTTATGCCTTTTGCCGATGACAGCGCATTTTGTGAGAAGTTTGACAAGATTAAGAATGACAATAAGATTGTTCTTGCAAACTATATTAAAGAGCATAACGGAATTACAGTTGACCCAAGCTCATTATTTGATGTGCAGATTAAGAGACTTCACGAATATAAGCGTCAGCTCCTTAAAGTTATGCATATTATCTATCGCTATAAGATGATAACCGAAAATCCGTCTCAGGCATCTATGCTCCCTGAAACATTCATTTTCGGGGCAAAGGCGGCGCCTGGTTATCATGCGGCAAAGCTTATTATCAAGCTTATCAATAATGTTGCTGAGGTTGTTAACAACGACCCGAGAACAAAGGACATTTTAAAGGTTGTTTTCATTGAGAATTACAGCGTTTCAATAGCCGAGAAAATCGTTGCGGCGGCAAACCTTTCCGAGCAGATTTCAACTGCGTCCAAAGAGGCAAGCGGAACAGGTAATATGAAGCTTATGCTTAACGGTGCGCTGACAATCGGAACAATGGACGGCGCTAATGTTGAAATTGCAGAGAGAGTGGGACTTGATAATATTTATATCTTCGGCCTTTCCTCTGATGAGGTTCTCTCAATTTATGCATCAGGGCACAGCCCAAGCCCTGCAATTTATTCTGAGAATATGGTTATAAAATCAATTGTGGATTCCCTTATTGACGGAACATTCTCCAAAGATAAGCAAAACCTCTTTAACGATATTTACCACGAGCTTGTGTTCGGCAGAGGAAACTTTGCAGACCAGTATCTCTTGCTCCGTGACTTTGAATCTTATCTCAATGCAAGCCATAAGGTTGCAAAAGAATTCGTTCAGCCTGAGATTTGGAACAAGAAAGCGGTTATCAATGTTTCCAAGGCAGGATTTTTCTCCTCCGACAGATCCATCGAAGACTATAACCGAGACATCTGGCATTTAAGATAATTAAAAAGACCTTGCAACTGCAAGGTCTTTTATTTTTATATTCTTCCGAAACGGGCGGATGTGTCATAAATCTTTTTTGCCAGAGGGAAAGTAAGAAGCTCTTTCTTAACTCGCCATTGCCAGTTGTTTCCCGTTGTGGCAGGAGTGTTTATCCTCGCCTCATCCCCCAGCTTTAAATAGTCCGAAAGGGGAACAATGCAAAGCTTCGCCTGACTTCTCATGATAAGAGCAATAAGAGGGTCAACAAGAATTTCTCTCGGGGCGTTATCTACGCAAAGATACTCGCAAACCGCCTTAAAATCTTCATCACTAAGGTTTTTAAGCCAGGATAGGAGAGTTTCGTTGTCGTGGGTCCCTGTGTATGCCACGCAATTTTCGGGGTAATTGTGAGGGAGATAGTCGTTTTTAAAACCGGTATCTCTTGAATCAAATGCGAATTCAATAACTTTTATCCCTGCAAAACCGCTGTCTTTTAAAAGCTGTTTAACCTCAGGGGTTATAAAACCTAAATCCTCTGCAATAACATTTTTCTCTCCCAAAACCTTTTCCATCTCTAAAAAGAGCTCCATCCCCGGCCCTTTTTCCCACTTACCGATTGTTGCGTCGGGATTTCCATAGGGGATTGAATAGTAAGCCTCAAAACCTCGGAAATGGTCAATTCGAAGACAGTCAAAAAGCTTAAAGGAATGGTCAAGACGCTTCATCCACCAGAAATAGTTTTCCTTTTTGTGAGTTTTCCAGTCATAAAGGGGGTTCCCCCAAAGCTGACCCAAAGGAGAAAAGGCATCAGGAGGGCATCCTGCAACGGCGATTGGAGTGCGGTCTTCTTCCAACTGAAAAAGCTGTGGGTTTGCCCAGACATCCGCGCTGTCCATTGAAGCGTAAATCGGAAGATCGCCGATTATTAAAATGCCTTTTTCGTTTGCGTATTTTTTAAGTGCTTTCCACTGAGAAGAAAATTCAAATTGTAAGAAACACCAGAAGTTCATCTCGTCTGAAAGATCGCTCTGATATTTTAAGAGGGCAGAAGGCTCTCTTCTTTTTATGTCCTCATCCCATAAAAGCCATTCTTTTCCGCCGTAGCGCCCTTTGATTGCCATAAAAAGAGCATAGTCTAAGAGCCAATAGGAATTTTCTCTTTTGAAGGTTTCAAAGTCCTCATCAGGGACAAATCTTGAATAGGCCTTTCTCAAAAGAGGATAGCGGTTATTATACTGTTTTTCATAGTCAACATAATTTTCGTCTGTGCCAAAGTCGCAAAAGTCACATTCCTCACGGGAGAGGAGCTTCTTTTCTATGAGCGTGTCAAGGCTTATCATATAAGGATTTCCGGCAAAAGAGGAAGGAGACTGATAAGGGGAGTCGCCGTAGCTGGTCTGCCCTAAGGGGAGAATTTGCCAATAACTCTGCCCTGACAAAGATAAAAAGTCAACAAACTCATAAGCACTTTTGGAAAAACAGCCTATACCGTATTTTGACGGCAGAGAAGTTATTGGTAGTAAAACACCTGCTTTTTTCATTTTTGCCTCCTTGTTAATTTAAAGCTCGCCATCTGCCACAATTAAAACTCCGCAGTGGTCCGAAACTTTTTTGGTATCTTTCCCGTCAAATAGGACCTTTGATGAGAAAACTTTAATATTATGATTTGAAAATATATAGTCAATCCGTTTGTCTTTTTTGTTGTGACTCCAACCGTCAATTTTTCCAAAGACGGTTGCGCCTTCGTCCTTTTCCTTTGCTAAGGAATAAGTGTCAAGCCAGCCTGATTTTAAGATTTCGCTGTATGCTCCGCTCTCTTCTGAGGAGGGTGCATTGAAATCTCCCATAAGAAAAATGTTTTCATCGCTTTTCGGAGAAAGGTGGTGGTTAAGACTTTCAAGCTGATAGGAAAAAGGCTCTTCACTATCGCCCATCCAACCCGTGTGAACACAGCAGAAAATCTTATTCCCGATTTTAACGGACAATGCCTTGCGGGTACGAAAATTCTTATAGTCCGTGCCCTTTGAAATATAGAAAGATTTTATTTCCTCAAAGGGAGTTTTAGAAAAAAGCGAGAGACCTTCGTCAAATTTTTCATATCCGCACTTTATCCCTGCCCAGGTGAAAAAATAATTTTCTCCCTGTTCTTTAAGGATTTTTGCAATTTTTAAAGCATGATTGTCGATTTTAAGGGGAATGAAGTTATCCCCTTTTATAAAACCGAAAGTTTCGGGCGAGGGACAAAGGGGAGAATTAACCCCCTGATTGACCTCTTGAAGTGCAATAACATCAGGTTTTATTTTAACAATTTCTTCGGCAAAAATCAAGCACTTTTTTTCATATTCTTCTTCAATAAGACTGTGGGTGTTAAGAGTTAAAAGCTTCATATTAAAGAATATCGTTAATGTCGGACTTTAAAATGTCCGCCTGAGGCCCGTAAACCGCCTGAACTCCCGTTCCCTTAACGAAAAGTCCGAGAGCGCCTTCTTTTTTCCACTCTTTAAGAGGAGCGACCTTTTCGGGATCTTTAACGGTTATCCGAAGCCTTGTCATACAGGCGTCAACCAGAGAAATGTTTTCCCTGCCTCCTAAGAGCGCAATAATTCGCTCTGCCTTGTCGTTTTTCTTTTCTTCTTTATCGTTTGGAACTTCCTCTAAGGGTGCGTCGGTGTAATTTCCCATTCGCCCCGGAGTTGCATAGCCTAGTTTTCCTATCATATAGTATGCAACAAAATAGCCAACGGCGAAGAAAAGAATTGTAACTAAAACAAAGTTTATGATGTCTCCTAAAAGTCCTGCGTTTATTGACATAGGGAGCCTTGTTAAAAGCTCAATGTTCCCGAAAGAGTGAAGCCTTAAATTTATAATTCCAGCCGAGGCAAAGGCAATTCCTTGCAAAACAGAATAGACAATATAAAGAGGGATTGCGCAGAACATAAACATAAATTCAAGAGGCTCTGTTACTCCCGTTAAGAATACCGCAAGTCCTGATGAGAGGAACATTGATTTATATTTGCTTCGCTTGTCTTTATCAACTCGGCGATACATGGCAAGACCAACCCCTAAAAGAAGACCTGACGAGCCAATCATCTGCCCCACCTTAAATCTTGCAGGGGTAATTCCGTTTAAGAGCGCGGTGTATGACGCTGTGTCCCCCGCGTTTTTAAAGCCGATAAGGTCAGAAATCCAGGCAAGCCAGAGAGGGTCCTGACCGAAAACAGTTGTGCCCGCGCTGGCTCCCGTCTGAATTATATAAGTTCCGCCGAAAGAGGTGTAGTTCATTGGGATTGTAAGCATATGATGAAGCCCGAAGGGGAGAAGAAGACGCTCTAATGTTCCGTAAATAAATGGCGCAAGGATTGGGGAAGTGTCTGCCGAAGATGCAATCCAAAGGCCGAATTTGTTAATCCCCATCTGGATAAAGGGCCAGATAATAGAAAGGATTAAAGATGCAAGAACCGAATAGAAAATAACAACCAAGGGAACAAATCGTTTACCGTTAAAGAATGACAAAACATCAGGGAGAGAACGGAAATTATAGTATTTATTATAGACAATTCCGCCCAAGAAACCTGAAATAATACCAACGAAAACACCCATATTAAGGGCAGGAGAACCAAGAACGGAAGTGAAATAACCGTTAACTAAAATCTCCTGACCGAAAAGGGTCTTTGTTGTGGCATCAGGATTTGCCAGCATATCTGCCGTAACGCCGAAAATGTTTCCCGTTATATTATTTATGAGGATAAATGCAAGAAGTGCCGCGAAAGCTCCTCCTGCTCGTTCCTTTGCCCAGGACCCACCAATTGCCACAGCGAAAAGAATATGCAGGTTTCCTATAATCGCCCAGCCGATGTTTTCAAGGATACTGCCAATGCGTAAAACAATGGAGGTGTCGCCCCCCGACATTGAGATAAGCTTTCCTATACTTATCATAATTCCTGCCGCAGGCATAACGGCAATAACCACCATTAAAACCTTTCCAAGCTTTTGCAAAAAGTCAAAAACTTTGCCCTTGCCTGCTCCCTTTGTGGAAACTTCTTCCGAGGGGAGAGAAACAGTAAAAAGGGTTTCCTTTGGTTTTTTAAGAGAGTCGCTTGCAGGTTTTATTTCTGCACCCTCAGGGAGATTGCAGACAATAACAGGGGTTATGGGATTTATATTGTTGTTTTTAAGAATGCTAAGGTCAACCTCTGCGATAAGGTCACCTGCTTTAACCTTGTCCCCCTCTTTTTTAAAGACCGTAAAGCCTTTCCCTTCAAGAGAAACTGTTTCAAGGCCAACATGAATTAAAACTTCAAGGCCATTATCCCCCGTAAAGCTGAATGCGTGCTTTGTGCTTGCGATATTGGTAAGCTCCCCGTCAACAGGGCTTAAAATCTTTCCGTCTTTGGGGATAATCGCAACCCCGTCTCCCAAAATCTTTTCCGAAAAGGTGGAGTCAGGGACTTTTTCAAGAGGAACAATTTCCCCGAAAAGGGGTGCCAAAACTTTTGGTATTTTTTTATCTTTCATTCTTTTCGTTCCTTTCTTTTAGGTGCCATATATCTTCGTTATATTCTCTTATTGTTCTGTCTGAGGAGAAATATGAGGCACCGCTGATATTATAAAGCATTTTCTCTGCCCAAGCGAGGCGGTCTTCGTAGTCTGAAAGCGCCTTATCCTTGGTTTTTTTATAGCTTTCAAAATCGGGGAAGGTCATAAAATAATCTTTCTTCAAAAGCTCGTTTTTAAGACGGGTAAGAGACTTTTCGTCCCCGATTTTCTTCATTTTTTCGTCGGTAATAAAGTCTATGCACCGTTTAAGGTCAGGGTTTTTAAGATAATAACTTTCGGGATTATAGTTTTTCTGTTTATAGCGGAGAAGCACCGTCTTGCTGTCTTCGCCGAAAATATAAATGTTGTCCTCTCCGACAATTTTATGAATTTCAACATTGGCTCCGTCCATTGTTCCGAGGGTTATAGCGCCGCCAAGCATAAGCTTCATATTTCCCGTTCCGCTTGCCTCCTTTGATGCAAGAGAAATCTGTTCGGAAATGTCGCAGGCAGGGATAAGCTTTTCCGCTATTGTTACATTATAGTTTTCCACCATAACGACTTTAAGATGAGGAGATACGGTTTTGTCAGCTTCTATAAGCTTTCCAAGGCAAAGAATAAGATGAATAATGTCCTTTGCAATGGTGTAGGCAGGAGCCGCCTTTGCCCCGAAGATTGCCGTTATGGGGCGGAGAGGGAGCTTTCCCTCCTTAATCTCAAAATACTTATCAATGAGATAGAGGGCGTTAAGCTGTTGCCTCTTATATTCGTGAAGTCTTTTGATTTGCATATCAAAAACGGAATTTTCGTTAAGCTCTATTTTTTGAGTTTTATAAAGATAGTCGCAAAGGCGTTTTTTGTTTTCCCGTTTTATCTCTAAAAGGCGGTTTAAGAATTTCTCGTCCTTCGCATAGTCTTTAAGCTTTTTAAGCTCAGCAGGGTCCTTTTTAAAGCCGTTTCCGATTTTGTCTTCAATCAGGTCGCAAAGAGGCTTGTTTGAGCTTAAAAGCCAGCGGCGAAAGGTTATGCCGTTAGTCTTGTTATTGAATTTGTCGGGGTAGATTTTATAGAAAGAGGAAAGCTCGTTCTCTTTTAGGATAGAAGTGTGAAGAGAAGCCACCCCGTTTACACTGAACGAATAATGAATATCCATATTTGCCATATGAACTCTGTCCTCTTTGTCGATTATATAAACCGTTTCATCAGAAAACTTTCTTCGCACCCGATTATCTAAAACCTCAATAATCGGAACAATCTGCGGAGCGACCTCTTTTAAAAATGAGATGTCCCATTTTTCAAGAGCCTCTGCCAGAATGGTGTGGTTGGTGTAGGCAACAGTTTTTGAAACTGCCAAAATTGCATCGTCTATGGTAAGGCCTTTTTCCATTAAAAGACGGATAAGCTCAGGGATAATCATTGAGGGATGAGTGTCGTTAATCTGGATTACGGCGT
This sequence comes from Clostridia bacterium, assembly GCA_045578465.1. Classification (GTDB taxonomy): domain Bacteria; phylum Bacillota; class Clostridia; order Monoglobales; family Monoglobaceae; genus SIG454. The sequence goes on from JAZNKJ010000009.1 coordinate 60,932, forward strand.
AGTCGGAAAGGTCGTAAAGCTTGCACCCTTTTTCTATGCACTCGTCTAAGATAAGCTGAGCGGCGCAGCTTACCATAAAATACTGCTGATAAACCCGAAGTAGCCGACCTTTATCATCGCTGTCGTCAGGATAGAGAAAAAGAGTAAGGTTTCTCTTAATGTCCTCTTTGTCAAAGTCAATCCCCTTTTTGACGAGGCTTTCATCAATGGTTGGGGTGTCAAAAAGGCGGAGAGTGTTAACCCCTCCCATATAGCCGATAATGTCAAGATTTAAAAGACGGGCAGAAACAGAAAAATCCTTAAAAGAAACGGTATAGGATTTGTTTTCTCCTTCTGAAAAACCTGATGCGTCAAGCCAGGGATTTACTTCTTCGGTCTGTTTGCTGTCTTTAAAGACCTGTTTGAAAAGGCCAAAGTGATAGCAAAGACCGATTCCATCTCCGCATAGGTTTAAGGTGGCGATGGAGTCTAAAAAGCAGGCGGCAAGTCGGCCAAGACCGCCGTTTCCTAGTGATGGCTCTGCCTCCATTTCTTCAAATTTTTCAATGTCTAACCCGTTTTTTGAAAGAAAGTCGCGGATTTCTTCGTAGATGCCAAGATTTAAAAGGTTGTTGGTTAAAAGCCTCCCCAGAAGAAATTCCGCCGAAACATAATAGAGCTTTTTCTTAGTCTCCTTTGTCCTTTTCTCTTTCGCAAGATGCTTAATTGTCTTAACCAAGGCAAAATAGATTTCACTGTCCGTGCAGGAAGAAATGTCTTTTTCCAAAAAGTTTTTAAAAAGGTCTGTTGCCCTCATAAAAATCGTTCCTTTCCATTTTATTAAGGTTATTATTGACAAATATGAGAAAATTCATTCTTTTGGGCAACAAAATGGGATAAGAAAAAACTCCGGACCGCAAAAATACTGGAATATAAAAACAAAAAGGCAATATCCTTTTGATTTTAGTTTTAAAGATGAAGAAAAACCGAAAGGGTTCGGTTTTTCAAATTTAAATTGTATTTTTGCTATGAACAAACTTCGCCTTTCGCAGTATCTGTATACGGCTTCGGACTCAGTTTGCCCATTCCAAAGATTTTTCTTATCCCATTAAAAAAAGCCACTCCAATTTGGAGTGGCTTTAAGTTTTAAATATTAGCCGAGTTCAGCAAAGTATTTGATTGTTCTAACCATCTGGCTTGTGTATGAGTTTTCGTTGTCATACCAAGAAACAACCTGAACTTCGTAAAGGTCATCAGCGATAGGAGCAACCATTGTCTGAGTTGCATCAAAGAGTGAACCGTATGTGATACCAACGATATCAGAAGATACGATTTCGTCTTCGTTGTAACCAAAGGAAGCAGAAGAAGCAGCCTTCATAGCAGCGTTGATGCCTTCCTTAGTGATGTCCTTACCCTTAACAACAGCTGTAAGGATTGTTGTAGAACCTGTTGGAACCGGAACTCTCTGTGCAGCACCGATGAGCTTGCCGTTAAGTTCAGGAATAACAAGGCCGATAGCCTTAGCAGCACCTGTAGAGTTAGGAACGATGTTAACCGCACCAGCTCTTGCTCTTCTTAAATCGCCCTTTCTGTGAGGACCGTCTAAGATCATCTGGTCGCCTGTGTAAGCATGGATTGTAGCCATGATACCAGACTGGATTGGAGCGTAGTCGTTAAGAGCCTTAGCCATAGGAGCGAGGCAGTTTGTTGTACAAGAAGCAGCGGAAATGATAGTATCATCTTTTGTAAGAGTTCCTTCGTTTACGCTGAAAACAACTGTTTTAAGGTCGTTACCTGCTGGAGCAGAAATAACAACTTTCTTAGCACCTGCATCAATATGAGCCTGAGACTTTTCTTTGGAGCAGTAGAAACCTGTACATTCAAGAACAACATCTACATTAAGAGCGCCCCAAGGACATTCCTTAGCGTCTTTGATAGCATAGATTTTAATTTCTTTTCCGTCAACTGTGATGCTGTCATCACCAGCAACTACTGTATGACCGTCATATCTTCCCTGAGAAGAGTCATACTTTAAAAGATGCGCAAGCATCTTAGGATCTGTTAAGTCGTTGATTGCAACAACCTCATAACCTTCTGCACCAAACATCTGTCTGAATGCAAGACGACCGATACGGCCGAAACCATTGATAGCAACTTTAACTGCCATTTCAAAATACCTCCAAAAATTTTTATTTTAAATTAAGATAATATTATTTTACACCATTTTGCCAAATTATACAAGTACTTTTTGGAAATTTGTTAAAAGTTTAACCTATTTTATATTATTGGTCGCTAAGCTTTGTTAAAAATGCCCGAGTTCTCTCGCTTTTCGGCGATTTTAAGACCTCTTCGGGCGTGCCTTCCTCTTCAATAAGGCCGTCATCCATAAAGATTATCTTATCGCTTACTGCCTCTGCAAAGTCGATTTCGTGAGTTACTATAACCATAGTTGTTTTTTCCGATGCAAGCTTTCTTATAACCTTTAAGATTTCCCCTGTAAGCTCTGGGTCAAGAGCCGAGGTTGGCTCGTCAAAAAAGAGAATGGATGGCTTTAAAGCAAGAGCTCTTGCGATGGAAACTCTCTGCTTTTGCCCACCTGATAATTCGCAAGGGTAGCTGTCAATTTTATCTTTAAGACCCACACGGTCCAAAATTTCAATAGCTTCTTCGCGGATTTTATCAAAAAGCTCTTTCCTCTTTTTGCGGTCTTTTTTATACTCCTCTTTTGCGTGGAGCTTTGGCGCCAGCATAACATTGTCTAAAACTGTATACTGAGGGAAAAGGTTAAAATCCTGAAAAACAAGCCCGAAGTGGAGTTGTTTTTGTTGCATTTCCTTAGCGGAAATCTTTTCGCCTGCACGGAAAATAACTTCTCCGTTAACCAAGAACTCGCCCTCGTCTGCAATTTCAAGAAGGTTTATGCAACGAAGAAGAGTGGTCTTTCCGCTTCCCGAAGAGCCGATTATGGAGAGAACCTGTCCCTTTTCTAAGGTAAGGTCTATTCCTTTTAAAACCTTGGTCTTTCCAAAGCTTTTATGTATATTTTTAAGCTCAAGTATTGACATAATTAACCTCTGTAATAATTCAATTTCTTCTCAACATACCCGAAAATGAGGGTAAGAATTCCGCAGAACGCCAGATAGAAAACTCCTGAATAGAAAAGGGGCCATAAAATACCGCTGGCATTTGCAAGTCTTTTTGCGTTCCATATGATTTCATAAACCATAATGGTGTTTGCAAGAGAAGTGTCTTTGACCAAAGTCAGAAATTCGTTGCTCATAGGCGGAACAATCCGCTTAACAACCTGCATTAAAACCACCTTGAAAAAGGTCTGGGTTTTGGTAAGACCTAAAACCTGTCCTGCCTCATACTGCCCTTTGGGTATGCTTTCAATGCCCCCTCGGAAAATCTCCGAAAAGTAGCAGGCATAGTTTATAACAAAAGCAATAATTGCGGCAACAAAGGTATTAACCCCTTTTATGCCTATAAACCCGGGGCCAAAACCGAAAATTATAAGCTGGAGCATAAGAGGGGTTCCTCTTATAATCCATATAATGGTCCGAATCGGCCATCTGATAACCTTAAAACGACTCATTGACCCAAAGGAGATAATAAGCCCTAAGGGGAGAGCCATAAGAAGAGTTAAGCCAAAAATCTCAAAGGTTGTGCTAAACCCTTCTAAAAGGTTTTTCGTAACAGTAATTAGCATTGACATAGTGACACCTTAAAATTTCAATTAGTTATTATAAAGCGAGGTTAAGACCGTATTTTTCAGCGAGAGCATCAAGTGTTCCGTCTGCTTTGAGTTCATCAATTGCAGCGTTAACACTGTCTAAAAGCTCTGTATCTTCAGGTCTGAAACCGATACCATATTCTTCGGATGTAAGCTCAACAGCATAAGAGAATGTGTCATAGCTTGTGCCATCTTTTGTCATTGTCTTTGCCATTGTTATATCGATAACGCAAGCGTCAGCCTGACCGCCTTTAACAGCTAAGAGAGCGTCCTGCTGTGTTGCAACTGCAACATAGTTTTTATCAAGTCCGTTTTCCTTGATTGCAGCTTCGCCGGCAGAGCCTGCTTCTGCTGTAAATTTAAGGTCTTTCATAGATTCAGCATCAGCATATTTTTCAATCATATCTTCTGCCATAACAACAACCTGTGCGTTCTTAACATAAGCCTTGGAAACAGCACAGTTAGCCTTAACATCGTCAGAAATTGTCATACCGTTCCAGATACAGTCAATCTGGTCAGACTTTAAGATAGCAAACTTTGTGTCCCAGTTGATTTCAACGAATTCAGGAGTTTTGCCAAGCTTTTCGCAAACAGCCTCAGCAAATTCTGTGTCAAAACCTGTTAAAGAACCGTCTTCAGCTAAGAAATTCATTGGCTCATAAATTGTGTAACCGATAACGAGCTTGTCGTCACCCTTTTCGCCGCATGCGCAAAAAGCGAAAACCATAACTGCTGCCATAAGTAAAGCAATAATTTTTTTCATAATAAATTCCTCCTATGTGTCAGTGCACAAAAATATAGGAACATTATAACACAGTATGAAAAATTTTGCAACAGATATTCTTTACATTTAGCAAAAAATATGTTATAAATAAAGGCAGGAGAGTGAAAAAATATGGAATTTGTATTGGCAAGCCAGAATAAGCATAAGGCTGTCGAAATTGAGAATATATTAGGCGAGGGTTTTTTCATTATAACAATGGACGAAACAAAGGCGAAAGGCCTTGACATAATCGAGGACGGAGAAACATTCGAGGAAAACGCTTTAATCAAGGCAAGAACAGTTGCAAAAATCACAAATCTTCCAACCATTGCCGACGATAGCGGTCTTTGCGTTGAGTATCTCGGCGGTGCGCCTGGGGTTTATACTGCAAGATATGCAGGGGAGGGCGCAACGGACGATGAGAATATAGACAAGCTTTTAGACGCACTTGCGGGCGTTCCCGAAGAAAAAAGAGGGGCATATTTTGCCTGTGCAATTGCAGTTGTTTTTCCAGACGGAGAAGAAAAAACTTTCTTTGGAAAGTGCGACGGAAGAATTTTAGAGGAAAGACGAGGAGCAAACGGCTTTGGCTATGACCCGATTTTCTTTGCTTTCGAATATAATATGTCTATGGCGGAGATTCCGATGGAAGATAAAAACAAAATAAGCCATAGAAGCCGAGCGCTCTCGGAAATGATGAAAGGATTGAAAGAGTAAGTGAAACGGATTTTAAGTCATATGCGCCGTGCAATTGATGACTATGAAATGATAAAAGACGGCGATATTATTGCTGTTGGAATTTCAGGGGGCAAGGACTCTCTTGCGCTTCTTTATGCCCTTTCTCAGTATCACCATTTTGCGAATAAGGACTTTTCCCTTAAAGCCATAACGATTGATATGGGCTTTGGAATGGACTATTCCTCAATAGAAAAATTCTGTGAGGAAATTGATGTTCCTTACATAGTCAAGAAAACGGAAATAAGTCAGGTTTTATTTGATATAAGAAAAGAAAGCAACCCCTGTTCTCTTTGCGCCAAAATGCGTCGGGGTGCTCTTTGCGAGCTTGCAAAGGAAATAGGTTGCAACAAGGTGGCATTAGGGCATCATCAGGAGGATGTTATTGAAACATTTTTCCTCTCCCTTTTCTATGAGGGACGCCTTAACACCTTCGCTCCCGTTACCTATCTTTCACGAACAGATATGTTTGTTATCCGCCCGTTTATCTATGTTCCCGAGGGGGACATAAAGGGGGCATCTTCCCGTCTTGAATTCCCTGTTGTTAAGAATTTATGCCCAATGGACGGAGTTTCCAAAAGGCAGGATATGAAAGATTTTATAAACGAGAAAAATAAGGGCGACCACCACTTTAAAACAAGAATGATGCACGCTATTAAAAGCGGACTTGAGCCTTGGAAAACTGAGGCGGAAAAGGGGCAGGAGTAATGATTTATCCATACGAGAGGCTTGACGATTTGCAAACGGGAGGCCTTAAACTTATCCAGAACCCAAACTGGTTTTGTTTCGGGGTTGACGCGGTTTTGCTTTCTGATTTTGCCGCAAAAGGTATTAAAAAGGATGCCAAGGTGTTAGACCTTTGCTCAGGGAGCGGGATTATCCCCATTTTGCTTACAAGAAAAAGCCTTGCCAAAGCCATAACGGGCCTTGAAATCCAGGAAGAAGTCTGTGATATGGCAAAAAGAAGCGTTGAGCTTAACTCTCTTTCGGATAAAGTGGAAATGCTTTGCGGAGATTTAAAGGACGGCGTAAAACTTTTCGGGAAAAGCAGTTTTGACAATATAAGTTGCAACCCGCCGTATAAGGAAAACCTTGGCGGACTTAAAAACAAAGAAGACAATATGACAATTTCAAGGCATGAAGTTTTATGCTCTCTTGAAGATATAATTTCTGTTTCAGCAGACCTTTTAAAGCCTTACGGAAAACTTGCTTTAATTCATCGCCCTGAAAGACTTGCAGACATTTTGTGTCTTATGCGAAAGTATAAAATCGAGCCGAAAAGACTTCGATTTGTTCACCCCTCTCCAACTAAAACCGCAACAATGATTCTTATAGAGGGGGCAAAATGCGGAAAGCCAAAACTCTTTTTGGACCCGCCTCTTTATGTTCACGACGAAAAAGGAAACTATACAGATGAAATAAACGAAATTTACGGAAGGGATAAGGAATGAGCGGAACACTCTATATATGCGGAACACCCATAGGAAACCTTGGGGACATAACCATAAGAGCTCTTGAAACCTTGAAGACGGTGGATATAATCGCCGCCGAGGATACAAGAAACACCTTAAAGCTCTTAAATCATTTTGAGATAAAGGCCCCTCTTATGAGTTATCACGAGCATAACAAGGAAAGCGCAGGGAAAGAGCTTTTAAAGCTTTTAACAGAGGGCAAGAATATTGCACTTGTGTCGGATGCGGGCATGCCCGTCATTTCTGACCCTGGGGAAGAACTTGTTAAACTCTGCATTGAAAACGATATTGAAATCGTAACCCTCTGCGGCCCAACCGCCTTTACAACGGCTCTGGTTTACAGCGGAATTTCAGGAAGAAGATTTTCCTTTGAGGGCTTTCTGCCTGTTCCTAAAAAAGAGAGGTCAGCCCAGCTTGAAGAAGTTAAAAACGATACAAGGACACTTATTTTCTATGAGGCACCTCATAAGCTCCTTAAAACTCTTTCCGATTTGAAAGATGCTTTGGGAAACAGAAAGATTGCGGTTTGCCGTGAGCTTACTAAAAGGTATGAGGAGATAATCAGGGGGGATATTGAATCCGCCATTTCTCATTTTGAAGAAACCTCTCCAAAAGGGGAATTTGTTCTGGTTGTGGAAGGGGCAAACGAGGAAGAAATCCTCAGAGAAAAACGGGAAAATCTTCCCTCTCCCGAAGAACTTTTGAAGCTAAGGCAAAGCGAAACTCTCTATGGTAAAGAGCTTGTAAAAGCCGTTGCTCAGGAGCTTAATATTCCAAAGAGAGAGGTTTATGAAATATATCTTAAAATGGAGAAGAAACAATGATTTATACAGTAACCCTAAACCCTGCAATTGACTATATTGCAACCACAACGGATTTTAATTTGGGCGAGCTTAACTATGCCGATTCTGCTCAGATGACTTTCGGCGGAAAAGGTCTTAATGTGTCTGCGGTTTTGTCAACCCTTGATGTGCCTAATATCGCCCTGGGCTTTATAGGTGGTTTTACAGGAGATGCCATTATAAAAATGGCGGAAGATGCTGGGGTAAAGTGCGACTTTATCCGTTTAGAGGGTCAGAATTCAAGAATAAATGTTAAAATTAAAAGCGGAGAGGAAACCGAACTTAACGGGAAAGGCCCCGTTGTTTCAGGCACCGCTCTTAACGCTCTATACAGTAAGCTTGGCGAATTAAAAGAGGGGGACATTCTTGTTTTATCAGGAAGCGTCCCAAATGGAATTTCCCCAACAATTTATATGGATTTAATGTCAAGACTTCCGAAAGGGGTTAAGACTGTTGTTGATGCCTCAGGTCAGGCCCTTAAAAATGCTCTAAGCTGTAAACCTTACCTTATAAAGCCAAATGCTCACGAGCTTGGGGATATTTACGGGGTAAAAATTGAAGTTAAAACCGATGCGGTGTTCTATGGAAGAAAGCTCATTGATGCCGGAGCGGAAAATGTTCTTGTTTCTCTTGGCGGTGGGGGAGCGGTCCTTGTAACACGCGATGAGGCTTATGAAATGAACGCCCCTGAGGGAGAGGCGTTAAACTCTGTGGGAGCAGGGGACTCAATGGTGGCAGGCTTCCTTACAGCCATCGTAAACGGCGAGGGGCTTCTTGACGCTTTAAGACTTGGAATCTGCGCAGGGTCAGCAACGGCTTTTTCGGAAACTCTTGCAACAAAGGACGAAATTTTGAAACTTTTAAACGCAGAGCTTCGCTAAATTGACTTTTTTGAAAATAAGGGTATAATATAAACAGAAGAAAAGACAAAGTTAAGTTAAGGAGAACGGTTATGAAAGGGATTATAAGAATATCGGCTGTTGTGCCGGAAATTTCCGTTGGGAATGTGGACAAAAACCTTGCGGAGATTATGGAAAAAATTAAAGAGGCGAGAGAAAACGGGGCAAGGATTGTTCTCTTCCCTGAGCTTTCTTTGTGCGGGTATACCTGCGCCGATTTGTTCTTTCAGAAAACCCTTATTTCATCTTCTTATAAAGCAATAAAACGGGTTGCAAGCTTAACTTTGGAACAGGATATAACAGTAGTTTTAGGTGCGCCTTTAATGTATAAAGGAAGGCTCTTTGACTGCGCATTTGTTATTGCAAAAGGTAAGGTTTTAGGCGTTGTCCCGAAATCCACTATAAAGAACTATGAAGGCTTTTCGGAAAAGAGATATTTTGCATCAGGGGAAGGCGTAAGAGAAATAATTTCCTCAAAAGAGCTTATGTTTAAGGACGAATATGACATTCCTTTCGGGGAGGATTTGATTTTCTCCCTTGGCGGTGCAAGATTCGGAATTGAAATCGGAGAAGACTTAATGTCTCCCGTTCAAATAAGCAGTCTTTTATCCCTTGGCGGAGCGGAAATAATCTTAAACCCCGGCGCAAACAACGAAACCGTTGGGAGTCGCGAAAAAACCGAAGACGCAATAAGAGAGGCTTCAAGAAGAAACCTCTGCGCCTATGCTTTTGCATCCGTTGGGGCAACAGAATCAACCTCTGATATGGTTTTCTCAGGACAGATTTGCGCTTACGAGAGAGGCAATCTTGTTACTAAAAACGAAACAGTTGCGGCGGAAGAAGATATGCTCTTTATGGATATTGACCTTGACAAAATAAGGGCGGACCGTCTTAAAAATACAACCTTTAAGGATTTTATTGATGCAGAACAAAACGAGTTTTGCGAGATTTTAATTGATGTCGAGGAAGAGGAAAACGACGGCAGATTTTTGAAGGTAAAAAAAACTCCCTTTATCCCAGAGGATAAAGAGGAGCGAGAAAAAAGATGCAAAGAAATATTTGAAGTTCAGGCAAAAGGCCTTGCAAAACGCCTTAAAATAACAGGCGGAAAGGCGGTTATCGGCATATCAGGAGGCCTTGACTCAACTCTTGCCCTTTTGGTTTGCACAAGGGCAATGGATATTCTTGGACTTCCAAGAGAAAATATTTTCGCCCTTACTATGCCTGCTTTCGGCACATCAGGAAGAACATATAACAACGCCAAAAAGCTTATGGAAGCTTTGGGAGTAACGGCGAAAGAAATAGATATAAAAGATGCCTGCCTCAAACATTTTGAGGACATCGGACACGACAAAGAAAAACTCGATTTGACCTATGAAAATGCTCAGGCAAGAGAAAGAACCCAGGTCTTGATGGACTATGCGGGCGAAGTCGGCGGTATCGTTGTGGGCACAGGAGATTTAAGCGAAATGGCGCTTGGCTGGTGCACCTATAACGGCGACCATATGAGTATGTATAGCGTGAACTGCGGAATTCCCAAAACTTTGATTTTTGAGATTGTTAAAACCCTTTCTATGACGGAAGCTTTTGAAAATGCAAAAGAGGTTTTAGAGGATGTTGTTGACACACCCGTAAGTCCCGAGCTTTTGCCTCCCGATAAAAAAGGTGAGATTTCTCAGGAAACGGAAAGTCTTGTTGGGCCGTATATTCTCCACGATTTCTTTATATATAATGTCATCCGTTTCGGATTTTCTCCAAGCAAGATTTTTGAAATGGCGAAAATCGCCTTTAAGGATGATTTTTCAGAAGAAATCCTATTAAAATGGCTTAAAAATTTCTATAAGAGATTTTTCACTCAGCAATTTAAAAGAAACTGCGTCCCCGACGGGATTAAAATAGGAAGCGTTGGCCTTTCTCCAAGAGGCGACTTCTCTATGCCGTCTGACGCGGCAGCAGACATCTGGCTCCGCGAAGCCGAAAATTTAATATAAAAATAAAAGAGCTTTGAATTCTCAAAGCTCTTTTTTGTGTTTAAAATAAGGGATGAGCAGGAAGAAATCGGTGTTATAGACAGTGGTTTTGAAGAAATATACATACCCGCTGTTACTATGCCTGTGACCTTGAACATGGGGACAGCTTAAAGAATTTTGATAAGATGTTTTAGTTTCAAGAGAGAGAAGTGTTTTTATTTGTTGAAGAAATTCCTTATATAAAAACCATCCGGTGAAAACACTCCTTCAAAAAAGTCAGCGGATTTATACTGTGAGAGATTTTATATGTCTATTGTCAGATCTGAGTCTATAATATCGTTAATCGACTTCTCGCCGGAAACAATCGTCAATCCATTTTCTCCGCCTTGTAGTTTTCCTTCGATAGTGTCATAAATAAGCGGACAATTTTCGTGCTTATCTTTGACTTCAACAGAAAAATTTTCCGGTCGATTATTTTCAGGCTCTCTATGAAAGTTTGTTCTCTATCCTTTATGGAATCAAAAAAATCTTCTAAAATGTTGCTTCCAATGTGGGCAACGAATTCAAAATTTAGAGAAAACTCTTGAAAAATTAAATGGAGAGTGATACAATAAAGGTGAAAAAAGTGAAAGCGAGTCGATATAATGAATGAGCACGTTGAACAAAGCTTTGTTGGTTCATCAGAAAGTGGTGTGACAAAATATTTAGATTTTTGTTATTTAGATAATATTATCGGAAAACCATTATTGAAAAGAGAAATTCAATCTATTATTCAATTAGCAGAAAAAGGGCTTTTGGATGATGCATATTCAAAAACGGTTAACATGTTGATGATAATTCTTGCTGAATATATTGCTCCCAAATTAGACAAAAAAGAGTATTTCTCATTTTATGATGCAATAGAGTATTTAATCATCCATTCAGAGAAGGAAATAGCGGGTGCATTAACTTCAATAAATGGCGAGTTTAACTTTGTCGAGGAAATAAATGAAATGGCATTGTTTTATTTGCTTTCGTTAGTAACTTATACATACGATATGCTACTTGATAGATATGGCGAAATGGAGTTTATGGATGAAGGGGCGCCAAGAACTAAGAAAGGAACAAAAAATGAATTATGATGTTGAATATGAGCTCTTTAATTTCACACTTAAAGAAATTTTGATGATACTTTCGGTAACACTTACCGAAAGAGAGTTTGAGTTTATGGCTTTTCGTTTAGGACTTTTGATAGATAGAAAATTTAGTGAGAAAGAATTGCAAACTAATTACCTGGAATTGCAAAAACAACGGATAATTATTCCGCACTCGTTTCAAGAAATTGCTCTTAGGTACGGCTATACCCTTGTGAGAACAAAAGCTATAGCTACAAAAATAGACAGAAAGATTCTAAACACTCTTCGTCATAATAAAATTCGCAGTGCCAAATTAAAAGCTTTTCTGGAGTAGTAATGTAGAGCAAATTGATCTTACATATAAAAAAGGTACAGCTATATTAGCTGTACCTTTTTTTTCAGTGGTGCGGATGACAAGATTTGAACTTGCACCGAGAAACCTCGACTGGCACCTGAAGCCAGCGCGTCTGCCGATTCCGCCACATCCGCATTTGACCAGCAAAAAAATTGTATCACAAAACTGTTTTTTAGTCAATGATTTTTCTAACTTTCAATTTTTGAAGGGTTAATTTTCTTTATGCTCACAAGAAGAACAAGAGGGAAAATTACGGAAACAAAAATTCCTGCTTTAAGGCCTGCCTGCTCAGGTCCTACCCCTAAAACATTTCCGAGGTTTGTATAAGTCTTAACTAAATCTGCAACAATTCCTGCTATGTATGGGCCGAAGGTACAGCCTAGATCTCCGAAAAAGGCAAGGAGACCGAAAAGGGTTGTTCCGCCTTTTGGAAAGCATCTTGATGCCAGAGAAAAACAGCCGGGCCAGAGAATGCTTGACCCAAGGCCAAGAAGTGCACAACCGATTAAAGCGATAGCAGGGGACGGGGAAAGGGAAGTTAAAAGATAACAGATAATCCCTAGAACCGCAGAGCCAATAAGGGTAAGACGAAGATTTATTTTATTCCCCAAGAAGCCATAAAGAACTCTTCCAGAGCCCATAAAAAGAGCGAAAAGTCCGGGGCCTAAAAGGTCGCCCACTACCTTTGAAACTCCAAGGCCCTTTTCTGCGAAAAGAGAGGACCACTGGGCAATTGTCATTTCCGTTGCCCCTGAGCAGAGCATCATCAAAAGAAAAAGACAAAAGGTTTTAGAACTAAGAAGCTCCCGAAGGGGAGTTTTTTCTTCTTTTGAAACCATAGGTGCAAAAGGAACTCTCAAAAAATTAAAGATATTTACAAAAGGAATAATCGCCCAGATAATCGGAAGAATAAACCAGTTTTGCCCCCCTAAAAGCTTTAAGGCAAGGGTTGAGAATAGGACAACCGCAAGCTGTCCCCAGCAGTAAAAGGAATGAAGAAGACTCATAGCGGAGGACTTGCTTTCCGAGGGGATTGCGTCAACCACAGGGCTTACCATAACCTCAATAAGCCCGCTTCCGTAGGCATAAAAAACTATGGCGATTATCATTCCGACATAGGGAGAGGGCAGAATTTTCGGGAGAACGCCCAAAAGGACAAGACCAATGGTGCTTACAATATGGGCAAGAACGATTGAATTTCTGCAACCGAATTTATCCACCGTATAAACCGAAAGAATGTCAGTTATAATCTGCACTCCGAAATTTATAAAGATAAGGAAGCTTATCTGGGTCAGGGAGATATTATAATCCTGCTGAAAGATAACAAAAAACACAGGGGCGAGGTTGTTTACAATCGCCTGAGTGAAATATCCGATATAGCAAGAAAGAATTGTTGACTTATATGAAGCCATTTAATAATCACCTAACCTATAATTCTTAAAATGTCGTTCCATGTGGCAAAAACCATTAAACCAAGGAGGAGAATAAGGCCGAGAAAATGGACTATCCCCTCTTTTTCAGGTGGAATTCTCCGCCTGATAATAAGCTCAATTAATATGAAGAAAATTCTTCCGCCGTCCAGAGCAGGGAAAGGAAGAAGATTCATAATTCCGATGTTGACCGAAATAAATCCTGCCAAAAACAAAAGATTTAAAAGTCCCAAAAGTCCGCCTCCGCTGCTTGTTACGGCGTTTTCCATCTGGTCAATAACTCCCACGGGGCCTGATAAATCGCTGAGCTTTGCCTCTCCCGAAAGGAGCATATCAAGACTTAGAAATACGATTTTCCCCATATAAACCGTCTGGAAAAAGCTCTCTCTTAAAACGCCGAAGAAAGTAGGGGGCTTGATTGCATTTTGAATACCGATTATTTTATAGGTATTTCCCTGGGCCTCATATTCATAAAGAGGAATGTTTTCAAAGGTCTTCTTTTCCCCGTCTCTTTTAACGGTTATGTCAAAAGAGTCATTTTCGGAGAAAGAAAGAGCAACTGAAATTTCCTGCTGGATATTTACGCTGTGGCCGTTGATTTCGGTTATAATGTCTCCCTCTTCAATATATGAAGAAGCAGGTGCATCTGGCATAACATTTAAAACCGTTGTTGTAGGGAGCCCGCCTTTTGCAGAGAAAGAAATAACCAGAAGGGAGATTATAAACCCTAAAACAATGTTCATAAACGCCCCTGAGGCTAAAATAACAAATCGGGCAAACTTGGACTTTTTGGAGAAAGAGCCTTCCTCCTCGCTATCCCCGTCTTCCCCCTCCATCTGACAAAAACCGCCGATTGGGATGGCGCGGACAGAATATTTTGTCCCCGTTTTTCCTTGCTTTGACCAGATTTTCGGTCCCATTCCAATAGCGAATTCGTGGACCGTAACACCAAAAATACGGGCAGAGATAAAGTGCCCGAATTCATGGACGAATATTATAACTGAAAAGAATAAAATCGCAAAGACAATAGTTAAAAATGTCATTTAAAGCGCTCCCTTACATCTGCATCAATTCTTAATATATCATCTATTGTGGGATTTTCGATGTTTTTATATTCGCTTAAAGTTTTTTCAACTGTTTCTCCGATTTGGAGGAAAGAGATTTCTCCCTTTAAGAATTTCTCAACTGCAACTTCGTTTGAAGCGTTTAAAACAGTCGGCATAATTCCGCCCATCTTTCCTGCCTCTTTTGCAAGGCGCAAGCAGGAGAAGGTCTCCTCATCAGGCTCGAAAAATGTGAGTTTTTTAAGGTCGGCAAAATTAAGCCTTTTGTCAGGCGATGGAAGCCTCTTTGGATAGGTAAAAGCATACTGAATCGGGTGCTTCATTGACGGAAGAGAAAGCTGAGCGATAACGCTTAAATCTTCATATTCCACCATTGAATGAATTATGCTCTCTCTCTGAACAACAACTTCAATATCGTCGATGTCCACTCCGAAAAGCCATTTTGCCTCAATAACTTCAAGACCTTTATTCATAAGTGTTGCGCTGTCTATTGTAATTTTCGCTCCCATACTCCAATTAGGGTGAGAGAGCGCCATTTCTTTTGTAACTCCTTTAAGTTCATCACGGGTTTTCCCGAAGAACGGCCCACCTGACGCGGTTAAAAGGATTTTTCTTATTTTGTTATGGCGGTTCCCCTCTAAACTCTGGAAAATTGCACAGTGTTCACTGTCAACGGGAAGAAGTCTGACTTTTTTCTCCGCAATTTTGTCCATAAAAAGCTTTCCTGCCGTAACCAGAGTTTCCTTGTTGGCAAGAGCGATGTCCTTTCCGCTCTCTATTGCGTGAATGGTTGGGACAAGGCCTGAAAAACCTACGATAGAAGATAAAACCATCTCACTTTCAGGATGGGTTGCAACCTCTATAAGCCCCTCCTGGCCGCTTAAAACCTTAACTGAGGTGTCAGAGAGTCGGACTTTAAGGTCCTTTGCCCCTTCTTCTGAAAAGACCGCAACAATCTGGGGGGAGTATTTTCTCGCCTGCTCTTCGAGCAGTCGGACATTTTTGTTTCCGCTTATTGCTTTAATATTTATATCTTTAATTCCTTTAAGGTCGTCTACAACATTGAGGGCCTGAGTTCCGATTGAACCCGTTGAGCCTAAGATTGAAATGTTCATATCTTTACCTCTTTTAAATTAAAAGGGGCAGGCAACTTGCCGCCCCTAAGATTATCTTTAATTGTTAAATGCCGATATATGTAATATAAGTATATACCACAGGTGCAACAAAAATTATACTGTCAATACGGTCTAAAATTCCGCCGTGGCCCGGGATTAAGTTGCCGTAGTCCTTGATGCCGTATTGTCTTTTGATAGCTGATGCCGTAAGGTCTCCCAGCTGAGCCGAAACAGAGCCGATAAGTCCTAAGATAAAGAGGCTTAAAAAGTTTACATCCTGATTAAAGAACTTATTTACAATAAGACCGAATAACATACAGAAAAGACCGCATCCAACAGTTCCGCCGATTGCCCCTTCAATTGTCTTTTTCGGGCTGAGGTTCGGGCAAAGCTTGTGCTTTCCGATTGCAACCCCCGTAAAATATGCGCAGGTGTCAGTTAAGAATGCACAGATTACGATAAGCCAGATATAAAACTCTCCGCCATTCATCTGACGAATGCCAATTATGTAGGATAAAAGGTAAGGTATGTAAAGAACGCTGAGAAGAGTTAAACTTATCATATTTGCGTTTATTTTCTGGTTAAAAATCAGCATAAGGATAAATAAAATTGCAGGGAACCAAAGAGTAAACGGAAGCCCCAGCATTGGGAATATAAAATATCCTGCAACAAAATGCACTGCTGAAATATAACCCATAATGCAAAGTGGCTTGCTCTTTAAAAGGTCAGTTGCTTTATAGAATTCGTAAAGACCCATAATGGAAACGACTAAAACTATAATTCCCCAAACCCAGTCAAAAGGTTGAAGCAAAGCCAGAATAAGTAAAGGAGCGTAAGTAAAGGCTGATATAATTCTTGTTTTCATAGGTAAAATTCCTTTCTTTAAACCTTGCCAAATCGGCGGTTACGCTTTTGATAGTCAATAATTGCCCTTTCCATATCCTTTTCGGAAAAGTCAGGCCAGTTTATATCGCTGTACCAAAGCTCTGCATAAGCCGACTGCCAGAGCAAAAAGTTTGAAAGTCTTAATTCTCCGCTTGGGCGGATAATAAGGTCAACGGGTGGGTTATCCCCTGTATACATATTTTTGTCAAGAAACTCTTTTGTAATTTCTTCGGGAGTCATTTCTCCCTTTTTAACTGCTTCGGCGGCAATTCTTGCAGCACGGACAATCTCATCCTGACCGCCGTAGTTAAGTGCCATATTGAGAATAATCCCCGTATTACCATTGGTTATCTCTATGGCGTGGTCAATTGCCTTGTTGATTTTCTCGGATAAAGCGCTTCTGTCCCCGATAACGCGGAGGATAATATTTGTCCCTGCAAACTTTTCCTCTGCCATTTGGAGATAGTTATAAAGAAGCTCCATAAGGTTATCAACCTCTGCCTTTGGCCTGTTCCAGTTTTCTGTGGAGAAAGCGTAGGAGGTAATTGCCTTTATGCCGATTTTGTCACAATATTTAACGATTTTCTCAAAGGTGTCTGCCCCTGCTCTGTGCCCCGCACTTCTGGGGAGATGCCTTTCTTTTGCCCATCTTCCGTTGCCGTCCATAATAACACCGATATGCCGTGGGAGATTATTTGGGTCAATTGAGAGGGCTTCCTCTTTTTTCTTTCTAAAAAGCATAGCGAGCCTCCGTCAAAGCCCATGGGAAATAAATCCCATAAGCCTTAAACTTCCATAATTTCCTTTTCTTTGTTAGCTACAATTGTGTCGATTTCCTTAACGAACTTGTCAGTAAGCTTCTGGATATCGTTTTCAAGACCTTTTAAATCATCCTCTGTGATTTCTCCGTCTTTCTTCTGTTTCTTAAAGCCTTCGATTGCGTCACGGCGAATACCTCTGACTGTAACCTTTGCCTCTTCGCCACGCTTGGAGATAGATTTTGCAAGGTCCTTTCTTCTCTCTTCTGTAAGAGGAGGGAAGTTAAGGCGGATGCATCTTCCGTCGTTGTTTGGTGTTATGCCGATATCTGATTTTAAGATAGCTTTTTCAACTTCGCCTAAAATAGAGCCGTCCCATGGCTGAATAACAATTGTTCTTGGCTCTGGAACAGAGATTGTTCCAACCTGAGCAATTGGAGTTGCCGCTCCGTAATATTCAACTGTAACCTTATCTAAGATAGCAGGATTAGCGCGTCCTGCACGAATTGCCGCAAAATCATTGTTAAGGGCAACGATAGCTTTATCCATTTTTGTTTCTGCATTTTTCATAATAATCTTTCCTTTCTGAAATTATTAGTAAACTATGGTGCCGATTTTTTCGCCTTTAAGACCTTTTATAATATTGTCAGGGTCGTTAAGACCGAAAACTAAAATCGGGATATTGTTATCCATACAAAGAGAGGTTGCAGTTGAGTCCATAACCCCAAGACCTTTGTTTAAAACATCTATATAACGGAGCGAATCGAGTTTTTTAGCGTCAGGGTTTATATGCGGATCACTGTCGTAAACCCCGTCAACAGCTTTTGCCAAAAGAATAATTTCTGCGCCTATCTCGGCTGCACGAAGAGCCGCCGCAGTATCAGTTGAGAAGAAAGGGTTACCGCTTCCGCAAGCGAATATAACAACTCTTCCCTTTTCCAAATGACGAACAGCACGGCTGCGGATATAAGGCTCTGCAATCTGACGCATTTCAATTGCGGTCTGAACACGGGCAGGAACTCCCTGCTGTTCAATTGCGTCAAGAAGGGCAAGAGAGTTAATAACCGTTGCAAGCATTCCCATATGGTCAGCTCTTGTTCTGTCCATATTTCCGCCTGAGCGTCCTCTCCAGAAGTTTCCGCCGCCAACGACGATTGAAACCTCAACCCCCATATCGACAGCTTCCTTGATTTTTTTGGCAATCTCATCAATTGTCGGGGTGTCCAGGCCGAAGCCCTTTCCTCCTGACATAGCTTCGCCGCTGATTTTAAGCATTACTCTTTTGTATTTACTTTCCATATCATAAGCTCCTTTATATAATTAGTCAATATTGATTACATCATCATTTCCGCTGTTTTCCTCACCAGCAGCAGTCTCTTCGGAATTCTCGTCCTCTTGAGTATCTTCGTCCTCTTCCTTATTGGACGGAGGAGCGTCATCCCCCTCCATATCCCGATAATAAGGAACAACCTCAACAGTGTTTCCGTCATCGCTTACTTCGATATATTCATCAATCTTTTCGATATTTTCCACAATAGATTTATCTTCGTTTTTCGTGGTTTTCGGGATATATTTCCAGCCGAAGATTAAGTC
>JAZNKJ010000010.1:0-26599 GCA_045578465.1 Clostridia bacterium
TTTCAAGTGCAGAACAAGGCGAAAATCCGAAGAATCCTTGACGGATTGTGAGGATTTTTAACACAGTTATGTGCCGAAATCGTGTTTTTTGGGCGATTCATCCCTAAGGAGTACCGCCGTAAGCCGGACTTTTTCTTTGAAGCGAGTTGATTAATTTGAAAATATTAAGACCAATTTCTTTCCTTTTGGCGCTTACCCTTTTATCCTCTTCTGCCTTTGCATCAGTTTTAGGAGGCACTTATGTTAACGGATATTCGGTAAATATCGGGGAAGAAACCGAATTTTATAACAATACTTATTTAAGCGACCAGAGCGGTGTGGGGCTTCAAACGGAGAACTATATTACATACTCTCCAAACCCTGACACCACCCCTCTCTTTGGCTATGGAGATAAGCTTTACGGCAATCTGACCAGAACAAAAGACAGTGCCGACCGCCTTTTAGAAAAAGGCGAGGATATTATAGCAGGGGTTAATGCTGACTATTTCTCCTTTGAGACAGGAGTCCCTATGAGTAATCTTATTGAAAACGGCGAAGTTATCAGCAAGGACGGCTCTGCCACCTATGGCTTTGGTTTTGACGAAGATGGAAACGCCTTTACGGGAGAATGTTATATTGAGGCCGTTCTTACCCGTGCTGACGGGCGGACAATGAATATTGAGTGCATCAATAAATATCGTCAGCCTTATTCCATTTACCTTTTGAACAGTAAATTTTCGAATGAAACCCACGGCACAACTCTTGGACTTGACATTATAATTGAGGCAGAAACAGACCAGCTTAAAATCGGTGAGACAATTAAAGGGACTGTCAGCTATGCCGAGTGCTATAACGGCTCAATCGCAATCCCTGAGGGTTCTTTGGTTTTAACATTGGATGTTAACGCTCCTCAGTTTAACGATATAGCCGATATCGCAGTTGGCGAGGAAATTGAAATTTCAATTTCTGCACCAACCGAGCCAAAATGGGAAACCGCAATAATCGGTATGGGCTCAACAGGGGAATATATCCTCTCAGGCGGGGTTATTACACCTAACCTTTCTACCGGAGCACACCCTCGGACAGCCTTTGGTATAAAGGAAAACGGCGATGTTGTCTTCTATACAATTGACGGCAGGCAGAGTGGATACAGCTATGGTGTTCAGCTTAAAACCCTTGCCCAGAGAATGAAGGAGCTTGGATGCGTTGAGGCAATAAACCTTGACGGCGGTGGCTCAACAACCATTGTTGGAAGGCTTCCTGGAGACGAAGGAGTTTCAGTTTTAAACACTCCGTCAGACAAGGGCGGAAGAAAAGTTTCAACCAATATCTTCCTTAGAAATAATTTAGAGAAAACAGGGAAAGTCGCTAATCTTATGATTTATCCTGCAAGAGTTCCTTATATTATGAGTGGCGCAAGCATGGACTTTTCCGCCAAAGCATCTGATACTTCTTACTATGCTATGGATGTTTCGGATAAGGTTTCTTTCTCTCTTGAAAATGGGGCGAAAAGCACTATAAGTAAAAACGGATTTTTCTCTGCAAAGGGGGCAGAAACAATAATAGTCGAAGCCGAGTATAAAGGCGTAACTGCTCAGCGTGATGTCGTTTGCATAAAAGAGCCTGACGATATTACGATTAAAGACGACAGCGGAAAAACCATTGACACTATTAAAATCAAAAGAAACGGGGAAATGAACCTGTCCGCTTGGCCTTTTTATAATCATAACGAAGTTATTTCCGAGGATGATTGTTTCACCTGGGAAACTTCAGGGGATATAGGCACAATTGACAAAGACGGAATTTTTACTGCATCAAACTCAATTGGTGCAAGCGGAGTTATAACCGTTTCGGCAGGAAAGACCTCAAAGGAAATCAAGGTTTTTGTTCTTCCTGACGGAAATGAAAACGAAGAGCTTTTATACTCCGTTATAGAGGCACAAATAAAAGAAGACACCATCTACGGCACTCTCTCAAACGAATATAATATCGAGGTGCAAAAGGATAATCTCTCCATTATGGCAGACGGAGATGAGCTTAATTTCGACTATGAAAACGGAGAATTTACTGCCGTTCTTCCTGAAAACACTAAGAAAATCCGCATCGTTGCCATCAACGATTTAGGCTATATCTCTGTTTTAAGTCTTAGCCACAACGAAGATTTAGTCTATGAAAACCCCTTTGTTGATACGACCACAAACTGGGCAAGAGACATTTTAAGCTATATGTATAACGAGGGTCTTGTAAAAGGCGAGAACTCCCCATCGGGACTTATTTATAATCCACAAAAAGAAATGACAAGGAGCGAGTTTGCAGTTTTAATCTGCAACTATCTTGGCATTGATTTAGCAGAATATGAAAATATCTCTCTTCCTTACACAGATGAAGCTGAAATTCCTGCCTGGGCAAAAGGTCAGTTTAAAGCACTCTACTCTCTCAATATTTTAAAGGGCAGAGATGCAGGGGACGGCACCTTCTTTGCTGACCCGAAAACAGGAATTTCAAGAGCAGAGGCCTTTACCATAATTGCAAGACTGCTTCCAAAGGGACTTAAAAAAGTTTCCATAACGGGAACTGATAAAAATCAGATTCCCGCTTGGGCAGAAGAGGGCTTTATGATACTCATGGCAGACGGGACTGTTAAAGGCTATGAAGACGGAAGCTTAAAGCCACTTAACAAGCTTACCAAAGCTGAGGCGGCGAAGCTTTTATATTCACTTTACTGATTTTAATCAGTTGACATTATGGCAGAAATATAATATACTTTTAATATAACTTTAATGAAATGAGGTTTCACAAATGAAAAAAGAAGTATTCGGAAAAGTAAACGGACAGGAAGTTTTTCTTTTTACAATGGAAAATAAAAATAATATGAAGCTTGTTGTAAGTAACTACGGCGCTTTAATTATAAACATTGATGTTCCTGACAAAAACGGCAAAATTGCCGATGTTGCTCTCGGTTATGACACCTTAGAGGAATACATCGCTGGCGGAAGCTTCTACGGCGCTATAATCGGCCCTAACGCTAACCGTATTGACTATGCAAAATATACTTTAAACGGCGTAACCTATACTCTTGATGCAAACGACGGAACAAACAACCTCCACAGCCACAGAGAAATCGGCGTTCATAAAAGAATCTGGGACTATAAAGAGGAAGAAAACAGTGTTACATTCACTTTAAAGCTTGCTGACGGAGATATGGGCTTTGGGGGAAACAAAACCTTCGTTGTTAAATATTCTTTAACTGACGATAACGAGCTTGTTATTGACTATGACGGAACAAGTGATATGGACACCGTTATCAATCTTACAAACCATTGCTATTTCAACTTGGACGGCCACGACGGAGAGACAATTAAGAAACACAAGCTTACTCTTCTGGCTTCCGCTTACACCCCGATTGATGCAAAATTCATTCCGACAGGGGATATTTTAAGGGTTGAGGGAACTCCATTTGACTTTACAACCGAGCACGAAATCGGCGAAAGAATCGCAGACGATTATGAACAGCTCAGCTTAGCAGGCGGTTATGACCACAACTGGGTTTGCGACGACTATACAGGTCTTGTTCGCAAGGTTGCAATCCTTAAAAACACTGACGAAACAAGAACAATGGAAGTTTATACCGACCTTCCCGGCATCCAGTTCTATGCAGGAAATATGATGGACGGCGAAATCGGTAAAGGCGGTGCATCTTACAAGAAAAATGGTGCTGTTGCCCTTGAAACACAGTTCTATCCGGACAGCGTTAACAAGCCACACTTCCCATCCGCAATCTTCGGACCAAAGAGACCGTTTAAATCAACAACAATTTATAAATTTATCTAAAACAAAAGACAGAGCTTTGGCTCTGTCTTTTTTATTGTGCTTCTTTGAACATATCTTCAATAAATATTCCGTAGCCACGGGTTGGGTCGTTTATAAAAACATGGGTTACGGCACCGATGAGCCGTCCGCTCTGAACAATAGGGCTTCCGCTCATTCCGCGGACAATCCCTCCTGTTTTGTCTATAAGGTTTTTATCTGTTATCTTAATTTCCATCCCTTTGGTTAAATCTCCTGTAAAGGCAGGAATACGGCTTATTTCAATCTCAAATTTTTCAGTTTTATCATCCTCAACATTGGCAAGAATATAGGCTTTCCCAAGCCTTACATCTTCCTTCTTGCCTACTTTTATGCTCTGAGCCTTATCAATTTCGTTTTCAGGAAGAGTCATCTTCCCAAAGACCCCGCAGGGAGTGTTTTTGCTTACTGTTCCTATCTTCTCGCTGTCTTCCCCCAAAATTCCGT
Source organism: Clostridia bacterium (assembly GCA_045578465.1). GTDB lineage: Bacteria > Bacillota > Clostridia > Monoglobales > Monoglobaceae > SIG454. The sequence goes on from JAZNKJ010000010.1 coordinate 4,273, forward strand.
TAAGCTCCCCCGGCTTTCCTTTTTTCCCTTTTTCAAGAGAGACGATGTTTGAGGATAAAACCTCACCTCCGTCAATTTCCACCAGAGCACCGCTTGCTGAGTCAGTTATTCCATGCCCTAATGCTCCAAAATCATTGGTTTTGGGGTCGTAATAGGTCATAGTTCCGATGCCTGCTGAGGAGTCTTTTACCCAAAGACCAAGGCGATACTCCCCGTCATGAGAGAGAACAGGTTTCAGCTTTAATGTTATAATTGCGCCGCCTCGGTTTACCTTAACAAAAATGTCTTTCCCTTTGCTTTTTTGCAAAATTTTCTGTAAATCATTTACCGAATTGACTTCTTCCCCATCTGCCATAACTATAATATCGCCTTTCTCAATTCCGCCGTCTTTGGCAGGACTTGCCGGATTGTTTTCACTATCGTCAATCTCTGCCGTCTGGCTTACTATGGCACCTCGGGAATTTAAAGTAATCCCTATTCCCCGACCTGTTATCAAAACTTCTTTGGTCTGGGCGAGAACAGGAGTTGTGAGTAAAATCGCAAAAACCGCACAAAAGCTCAGACTTTTTTTAAATTTCATTAAGCCTTTTTCACCTCCCGCTTTTAAAATTTCTAGCAGCAAAACATTTTGCTCTTTATTATTGTTTGCAAAATTCCTTCGTTTCATATGTAGTAATTTAATAAAAAAGGACCTGAAAAAGGTCCTTTTTTATTAAAATAACTAAAGCGGTAAATTTAGTCGTTATTTCTGTTTTCGTTCTTGTTATTTTTGTTTTCGTTGTTGTTTTTGTTTTCGTTTTTGTTCTGGTTGTTTTTGTTGTTTTTGTTGTCTGACATAGTTTTTTCACTCCTTAAAAATTTTGTCTTCATAGAATAAATATCTTATTCTATGAGTTATTATTGCTTTTTTAAAAATTTTTATTCAAATTTTTGTTTCAAAAATCGCCAAGGTGCATATTGTGTTATATGGAGGTGCATTATTTATGCGATATTATGGAATGTCAAGCGGTGGCCAGGCAGCGCCCGTTCTTGATGCAGAAGAAAAAAGACCGGTTTCTCCCACCAATAATCAACCCACAACGCCAGCTCAGATGCCTGAGCAAGACCGTACATTTAACCGCCCGCAGAATCAGACAGGAATTTATAACGGGCAACTTGCTCAAAATGTTACCGAGGTTATGCCAAATGCTCTTTATGAAAACCAGCAAAGTCCTACCGTTTATCAGTATCCGGCAGGGCAGACTCCTCCGCAAAATTCTTTTAAATGCGAGGTAGAGACTGAGTTTAAAAATCATCTTTGTTCTCATTTGGGAGACTATCTGTATATTGAGCTTATTCACGGCGGAGAGAAAAACGGAATGCTATCATCGGTTGGAGAAAACTTCTTAACCCTTCGGGACGGCGCGAACCATATTATGTGTCCCCTTATGGCAATAAATTCAATAACTGTTTATAACTACTCCAAATAATTACAAATAAGCCTTGCATTTTTTCGAGAAATGTGGTATCCTATTACTATATTAAATTTTGATTTTTATTTGAACTATATCTGAAAGGAGAGTTATTATGGCTCCCAAAAAAAACGACGATATTTTGACCTATAACGGAAAAATGCTCCTTAGAAAAGGGAATGAGATTTATTATGGCTCACCGGACGGTAAGTACATGGTAATCTTTAAGATTTTAGAAACTGAAAAGCTTAAAGACCTTGATATTTCCACAAAGGTTATTGTCGAGCTTCGCACAAATGAAAAGGAGAATTCCCAGCTTATGCGTCAGGCAGAGCGCGACAGTCTTTATAAGGCATTTGATATCGGATTCTATTGGCTTGACGACGCTTTGGCGAACTATTAATAATTAAGAACGGCAACGAGAAACCTTTTTGGTCTTCTCGTTGTTTTTCCGCTTTTATTAGATTTGCGCCTGTAGCTCAGCGGATAGAGCACTGGCCTCCGACGCCAGGTTTGCGCTGGTTCAATTCCAGTCAGGCGTACCATTTCGGCAAGCTCCAAAGTTTGCCGTTCTTTTATGCAATTTCTTCAAATTATATGTTTTAATTTTTCAAAAATACACTAAATGATACAAAATTTTATAAAACACTTGAAATATATATTGTTTTGTTGTATACTATATATACCATATATAGTGGTATAACTATGTGTTTTAAACACAATGTCTTGTGTTTTTACATAAATCAGCAAAGGAGGACTTTATTATGATTAGTGCTTGGAAAGACTTTAATAAAAGCGTTTGGATTGACTCGATTGATGTCAGGGATTTTATCCAGTCCAACTATACCCCTTATGAGGGTGATTCCTCCTTTTTGTGTGGCCCGACAGAAAGGACTGTAAAGCTTAACGACAAGTATAATGAGCTTCGCAAAATTGAACTTGACAAGGGCGGAGTTTTGGATATTGACACCGAAACAGTTTCAACCATAACAGGATATGCCCCAGGCTATCTTGCTAAAGAAAATGAAATTATTGTTGGTCTTCAAACCTCAAAGCCACTTCAAAGAAGTGTTAACCCATTCGGCGGAATAAGAATGGCTCAGCAGGCCTGCAAGGCATATGGCTATGAAGTTTCTCCGAAAATTTTAGACCAGTTTAAAAACAGGACAACCCATAACGATGGCGTTTTCAAGGCATACTCTTCTGAAATGAGAAAGGTTCGCCACGCCCACATTTTAACAGGTCTTCCTGATGCATACGGCAGAGGCAGAATTATCGGTGACTACCGCCGTGTTGCCCTTTACGGAACTGACCGTCTTATTGAGGCAAAGAAAGAGGATTATACTCGTCTTTCAAATCGTGATATGAGTGAGGAGGCAATCCGCAAGAGCGAAGAAATCACAAATCAGATTAAGGCGCTCTCTGACCTTCACGAAATGGCGTTGAGCTATGGAATTGATATTTCAAAGCCTGCAAAGAATGCAAAAGAGGCTGTTCAGTGGACATATTTTGCATACCTTGCAGCAATCAAAGAGCAAAATGGCGCGGCTATGTCAATCGGCAGAGTCAGCACATTCTTTGACATATATATTGAGAGAGATATTAAAAACGGCGTTTTAACCGAAGAAGAAGCTCAGGAAATTATTGACGATTTTGTTCTTAAAATCCGTATGACAAGACAGCTCCGCACCCCTGATTATAACGAGCTTTTCGCAGGGGACCCCAACTGGGCAACGGAGTCAATCGGTGGTATGGGCCGTGACGGAAGAACTCTCGTTACAAAGACATCTTACAGAATTCTTCAAACTCTCTATAACTTAGAGGCGGCTCCTGAGCCAAACCTCACTGTCCTCTGGTCAAAGAGACTTCCTGAAAACTTTAAGAAATACTGTGCTCAGGTTTCTATTGACACAGACTCTATCCAATATGAAAACGACGATATAATGAGAGATAAATTCGGCGACGACTATGGAATTGCTTGCTGTGTTTCCGCAACCGAGCTTGGAAAACAGATGCAGTTCTTCGGGGCAAGAGCAAACCTTCCGAAAACTCTTCTTATGGCAATCAACGGCGGTAAGGAAGAGCTTGAAGGAGAGCAAATTGGTCCTGTTTCCGAGCCTCTTGACGGCGTTTTAGATTACGATACCGTTATGGAAAAATTCAAGCAGTATATGGCGTGGCTTGCCCGTCTTTATGTCAACACAATGAATGTTATTCATTTTATGCATGACAAATATGCTTATGAAAAAATCCAGATGGCGCTTATCGACAGTAATATGCGCCGTGTTATGGCTTTTGGTATAGCAGGTTTTTCTGTTGTTGTTGACTCCCTTTCTGCTATAAAATATGCAAAGGTAACCCCTGTCCGCGACGAGAGAGGAATCGCAACCTCTTTCCGCATTGAAGGAGACTTCCCTAAATACGGAAATGATGATGACAGAGTTGACGACATTGCAGTTGAGCTTTGCCATATGTTCTCAAACGAGCTTAAAAATACTCCTACATACAGAAGAGCAGAGCATACTCTCTCCATTCTTACAATAACATCAAATGTTATGTATGGAAAATATACAGGAGCAACTCCTGACGGCAGAGTGGCAAATCAGGCCTTTGCTCCGGGGGCAAACCCGATGCACGGCCGCGACACAATGGGTGCTCTCGCTTCCCTTAACTCTGTTGCAAAGCTTCCTTACGAAAAATGCCTTGACGGTATTTCCAATACATTTACTGTTACTCCAAATGCTCTTGGAAACAACAAGGACGAGCAGATGACTAACCTTGTTAACCTTATGGACGGATATTTCGCTCAGGGGGCACATCACTTAAATGTTAATGTTTTCACCCGTGAGCTCTTAATGGATGCCTTTAAGCACCCTGAAAACTATCCTAACCTTACCATAAGAGTTTCAGGCTATGCAGTGCATTTTACCCGTCTTACAAGGGATAAACAGCTTGAAGTTATTTCAAGAACATTCCACGATAAGGTATAAGAAAAATGCTTAAAGGAAGAATTCATTCTATTGAAACAATGGCGGCAGTTGACGGCCCGGGAATTCGCTTTGCGGTGTTCTTTCAAGGGTGCCCTCAACGGTGTATCTACTGCCACAATCCTGACACCTGGAATGTGCTGGGCGGCGAAGAAATGACCGCAGAGGAAATCGTAAAAAAAGCAGTCCGATATAAATCCTATTTTGGCGAAACGGGAGGCGTTACAGTTTCCGGCGGAGAGCCTTTTATGCAGAGCGAGTTTCTTATTGAGCTCCTTAAAAAATGCAAGGAAGAAAACATCCATACGGCTGTTGACACCTGCGGATTTTATCTTGACGACAAAGCACGCGAAGCTCTTTCCTATACGGATTTGGTTATGCTTGATATTAAGCACACCGAAAAGGATATGTTCAAGAAAATCACTAAGCAGGATATATCCCGTCCTCTTGCATTTCTAGAGTATATGAAGGAAATCCAGAAACCCCTGTGGATAAGGCAGGTCATTGTCCCCACTTTAACAGACAGCGAGGAGCAAATCCTTGACCTTTTAAAGCTTACAGAGGGAGCCAATGTTAAAAAAATCGAGCTTCTTCCCTATCACACCCTGGGAACTTCCAAGTGGGAAGAACTTGGCCTTACATATGAGCTTCCTGACACTCCTCCACCCACTGAGGAAATAATGGCAAGGCTTCGGGAAATAGTTAAAAACAATTTTAAACATTAAAAAAGACCGCTTATGCGGTCTTTTTTGCGTTAGAACGACTTTTACGCTGTTCTCTCTTTTTCCAGTCTTCTTATTTCGCGTATCAAATATTGCTCCAAAACCTGCTGAGACCTTATCTGGTAGATATAAAAATCCATAAGGCCCTCCTCTGTTACATGGTTATAATTATTCATTGCAATTTCAAGCTCTTCCCGAACTTTACTTCTCTCGGCATACAGCTTTTTAAGTTCTTTTTGAAATTCTTTATCATCCTCTGTTTTGCTCTTTAAAAACTTCTGCAAAAATCCTAAATTCAGCGCCTCCGTCAAGATTATTCCTCCTTTGCTTTTATTAAGATTATATTCCATTTTTAAGGTATTTATTCCTTAATATTTTTTACCCAATTCTCTTGTAACTTCAACCATTTTATGGTATACTAATTATGATTAGACTCTTTGGGAGGTTCAACATGAGCATTAAGAGTATTATTGAAAAATTTATCGGGTCTTACAGCGACCGTGAACTTAAAAGAATTATGCCGATTATGGAGCAGGTTTTAGCCTTGGAAGGTAAGATGGAAAGCCTTTCAGACGCAGAGCTTGTGGCTATGACCCCTGCCTTCAAGGAAAGAATAAATAACGGAGAAACCTTAGACGATATTCTTCCTGAGGCCTTTGCCGTTGTCCGCGAGGCGTCCTGGCGTGTCCTTGGAATGAAACACTTCCCCGTTCAGATTATCGGCGGTATCGTTTTGCATCAGGGCAGAATTGCAGAAATGAAAACAGGCGAGGGTAAAACTTTGGTTGCAACTCTCCCTGCCTACCTTAACGCTCTCAGCGGAAAAGGCGTTCATATCGTAACTGTTAACGATTACCTTGCAAAGCGTGACAGCGAATGGATGGGCAAGCTTTATAACTTTTTAGGTCTCAGCGTTGGACTTATTATCCACGAAAAAGACAACGAGGAGCGCAAAGAGGCATACGCTTGCGACATTACTTACGGAACAAATAACGAGATGGGCTTTGACTATCTCCGTGATAATATGGTTATTTATAAGGAGCGCCGAGTTCAAAGAGGCCACTCCTTTGCAATCGTTGACGAAGTGGACAGTATTTTAATTGACGAGGCAAGAACCCCTCTTATCATTTCAGGTGTCGGGGATAAATCAACCGCCCTTTACCAGCAAGCAGACCTTTTCGTTAAAGGCCTTAAATGCAAAAAGGTTACAGAAACTGACGCAAAGCAGGAGTTTGAGGAGCTTTATGCAGAGTTTGACTATGTTGTTGACGAAAAGGCAAGAACTGCAACTCTTACACCACAGGGCGTTAAAAAAGCGGAAACCGCTTTTAATCTTGAAAATCTTACTGACCCTGCCAATATGACAATTTCCCATCACATCAATCAGGCCTTAAAGGCTCACGGAACTATGCACCGTGACATTGACTATGTTGTTAAAGACGGGCAGGTTATAATTGTTGATGAATTCACAGGCCGAATGATGCTTGGCCGTCGTTACAGCGATGGACTTCATCAGGCAATTGAAGCAAAAGAAGGCGTTACGGTTGAAAACGAGAGCAAGACTCTTGCAACCATAACTTTCCAGAACTTCTTCCGCCTTTATGACAAGCTTTCCGGTATGACAGGAACAGCCCAGACCGAAGAGGACGAGTTTCAGGAGATTTATAAGCTTGATGTTGTTGTTATTCCAACAAACAAGCCTCTTATGAGAGAGGACCTTCCTGACCTTATCTATATGACAGAAAAGGCAAAGTTTGACGCCGTTGTGGAGGAAACTTTGGAGGCAAACAAAAAGGGACAGCCTGTTCTTATCGGAACAATTTCTATCGAAAAATCCGAGGCTCTTTCCGCTCTTCTTCGCAAAAAGGGAATAAAACATAATGTCCTAAACGCCAAGCACCACGAAAAGGAAGCCGAAATCGTTGCTCAGGCAGGCCAGAAAGGTGCTGTTACAATCGCAACAAATATGGCGGGCCGAGGCACAGACATTGTTCTTGGGGGTAACTCCGAGTTTATGGCAAAGAGCGAAATGGCAAGGCTTGGCTATTCGGAAGAATTAATCGGCGAGGCAACCGCTTTTGGCGAAACAGATAACGAAGAAATAATTGAAGCAAGAAATAAATTCCGTGAGCTTAACGAAAAATATAAAGCCGAAATTGCTCCGCTTCAAAAAGAGGTCTTAGAGGCAGGCGGACTTTATATTATGGGCACAGAGCGCCACGAGAGCCGTCGAATTGATAACCAGCTCCGAGGCAGAAGCGGTCGTCAGGGGGACAAAGGTAAATCAAGATTTTATCTCTCCTTAGAAGACGACCTTATGCGACTTTTCGCCTCTGACAGAATTGAGCGCGTTATGTCTATGGTTGGCTTTGAGGAAAGCGAAGCAATCGAGAGCCGTATGGTTACGGGAGCTATTGAAACTGCTCAGGCCCGTGTTGAAGGAAGAAACTTTGACATAAGAAAGCATGTCCTTCAATATGACGATATAAATAACCAGCAGAGAGAAATGATTTATAAGCAGCGTAATGAGGTTCTAGACGGCATCGACATAAGCGAGAGCATCCGCCGTATGACTAATCACACCCTCTCTTCTACCATTGATAAATTTACTATGGGAGCAGATTCTGCTTATAACTGGGATATGAATGCTCTTTATGAGGGGCTTTGCGGAGTATTCGGAGAAATTGACAAGAAAGCCCTTGAATTCGACGAGTTTACTCTTGACAGAATGACAAGAGAAGGTCTTGCGGAGCATCTTCTTCCTGTTATAGAAGAAAAATACGCCGAGAAAGAAAGTCTTTTCGGCGAGAATATGCGAGAAGTTGAAAGGGTTATCCTCCTCCGCGTTGTTGATGCAAAATGGATGGACCATATTGACAATATGGAACAGCTTCGTCAGGGCATCAACCTCCGCGCCTATGCTCAGAGGGACCCCGCTACCGAATATAAATTTGAGGCAATGGATATGTTTGAGGAAATGATTGACGCAATCAAAGAAGAAACCGTCCGTCATTTATTCCATATTGTTCCACAGACCAAGATTGAGCGCAAAGAGGTTGCAAAACCTGTTGCCGCTAACTTCGGCGGAGACGGAACTGTCCAGAAAAAGCCGGTTGTTAAAAAAGACAAGGTGGGCAGAAACGACCCTTGTCCTTGCGGCAGCGGTAAGAAATATAAAAACTGTTGCCTTGGCAAAGAGGACTAAAACTGCGACATTTTTAAAGGATGTGATAATGTGATAGAATTTGATGAATACCGTTTGAAATTAACGGGTATGGAAAAATCTATTATAGAACTGAGGGATTCACTTTAACATCGAAAAAACCCAAAGTGAAATCGATGAATTAGAGAAAGAGACCACCTCTCCTGACTTTTATTCCGATATGGAAAAGGCAGGGAAAGTGCTTCAAAAAATCAAAGGGCTTAAAAATAAAATCGAGAGATTTAATAAGCTTGTATCTGAGCGAGATGACCTTTTAACCCTTATTGAGCTTGCGGTGGAAGAAAACGACGAAAGTGTTCTTCCCGAAATCAAAGACGGGGTTAAGACATTCCTTTCCGACTTTGAAGAAATGAAGCTTGAAACCCTTTTCACAGGCAAATACGACAAGAACAATGCCATCTTAACCCTCCACAGCGGAGCAGGCGGAACAGAGGCTCAGGACTGGTGCGAAATGCTTTTCAGAATGTATACAATGTGGGCAGAGCGCCGTGGCTTTAAAACCTCCACCCTTGACCTTTTAGAGGGGGACGAGGCAGGAATTAAAAGTGTTACATTCCAGATTGACGGGCTTAATGCCTATGGCTATGCAAAATGCGAAAAAGGTGTTCACAGACTTGTGAGAATTTCTCCTTTTGACTCATCGGGAAGACGGCATACCTCTTTTGCATCCCTTGATGTTATGCCTGAAATTGACGATGACATCGAAATCGATATCCGTGATGAGGATTTAAAGGTTGACACATACAGGGCAAGCGGAGCAGGTGGACAGCATGTCAATAAAACCGAATCCGCAATCCGAATTACCCATATTCCAACAGGGGTAATTGTTGCCTGCCAGAACGAGAGGTCTCAGCATAAAAACCGCGCAACTGCTATGAAAATGCTTAAATCAAAGCTTGTTGAAATTGCAGAGCGTGAACAAAAGGAAAAAATCGAGGACCTTAAAGGTGTTCAAAAGGAAATCGGTTGGGGAAGTCAGATTCGTTCCTATGTTTTCCACCCATACAGTATGGTAAAAGACCACAGAACAAACTTTGAAACGGGAAATACCTCCTCTGTTATGGACGGCGACCTTGACGGATTTATAAACGCATATTTAACCGCCTTATCCCGAGGCGAGCTAAACCAGAACCAATAAAGAAAGGCGAAGAGAATATGTTTGAGAAACTTTCATTTATCGAAGCTAGACACAACGAGCTTGCAGAGAAAATAAGCGACCCCGCCGTTATGGCAGATATGCCTGCTTGGCAAAAGCTCTGCAAGGAGCATTCCGATATGACTCCTATTGTTGAAAAATACAAGGAGTATAAGGCTAATAAAGCCACAATTGACGATTCCTTAGAGATGATGGCAGACCCTGAAACGGATAAAGACTTTAAGGAAATGCTTAATGACGAAATCAAGACTGCAAAGGAAAATATCTCCCGCATTGAAGAGGAGCTTAAAGTTCTTCTTCTCCCCAAAGACCCCAACGACGATAAGAATGTTATTATCGAAATCAGAGGCGGAGCAGGCGGAGACGAGGCTGCCCTTTTCGCAGGGGATTTATACAGAATGTATAGTATGTTCGCAGAAAGTAACCGCTGGAAGATTGAAGTTATGAATATGAACGAAATCGGCATCGGCGGTTTTAAGGAAATTTCCTTTATGGTTGAAGGACAGGGGGCATACAGCCGTCTTAAATTTGAAAGCGGTGTTCACAGAGTTCAGCGTGTTCCTGAAACCGAATCTCAGGGCAGAATTCAGACCTCAACTGCAACTGTTGCGGTTCTTCCTGAGGCGGAAGAGGTTGACTTTGAGATTAACCCTGCTGATTTACAAATCGATACATTCCGCGCAAGCGGTGCAGGCGGTCAGCATATCAACAAGACCGAGTCTGCTATAAGAATTACACATATCCCAACAGGCGTTATCGTTGAATGTCAGGACGAGAGGTCTCAGCACAAGAACAAGGACAAGGCTCTTAAAGTTCTCCGCTCCCGTCTTTATGAGGCAGAGCTTGAAAAACAGCAAAAGCAGATTGCCGCTGACCGAAAGAGCCAGGTTGGAACAGGGGATCGAAGTGAGCGAATCAGAACTTATAACTATCCTCAGGGACGAGTTACGGACCATCGAATCGGTCTTACTCTCCACCGTCTTGACGCAATTATGAACGGAGATTTAAACGAGCTTATTGATGCTCTTATCACTACTGACCAGAGTGAAAAATTAAAAATGCAACAGGAAGACTGATGTATATGGAAACCAAGTTATTAACTTCCTCCGCCGCGGATTTAGCTCTTGCGGTGGAGCTTTTAAAAAACGGAAAAAGAGTTATTTTCCCGACGGAAACAGTTTACGGTCTTGGCGCAAACGCCCTTGATATTGATGCTGTGCGCTCAATTTTTGAGGCAAAGGGCAGGCCAAGCGATAACCCACTCATTGTCCATATTGCAGAGCTTTCACAGGTAGAAGAAATTGCAGAAGAAATTCCCGAAAAGGCAAAACTGCTTATGGACAAGTTCTGGCCCGGCCCTCTTACCATTATCTTAAAGCGGAAAAGCATTATTCCAAACGAGGTAACGGCAGGTCTTAACACTGTGGGAATCCGTATGCCCGAAAATGAAATTGCAAGGGAGCTTTTATCTCTCGCAAAGATTCCCGTTGCGGCACCAAGCGCAAATATTTCAGGACGCCCAAGTCCAACCGATGCAAAATATGTTATTGAAGATATGCTAGGCAGAGTTGAGGCAATTATCGATGGGGGAAATTGCTCTGTGGGTGTTGAATCAACAGTTATTGATATGACAAGCCCCATTCCAACAATTCTTCGTCCCGGTGGGGTAACCGCAGAAGAAATTTCCGCTCTTTTAGGGGAAGTTTTGGGCGGCAGAGAAAAGGCTGAGGACAAGGAAACTCCAAAAGCTCCCGGAATGAAATATACCCACTATGCACCCTCCGTTCCTGTCAGGATTTTAAAAGGAACAGTTAGTGAAATCGAAAACTTTTTAGAAAAAAGAGAAAACGCAGGGGTTTTAACCTTTGACGAATTTAATCTGGATGCAAAAGCAAAGCAAATCTCTTTGGGGAGCATAAATAACCCAAAGGAGTGCGCATCAAACCTCTTCCGTTCTCTTCGTGATATGGAAAAATTGGGAGTGAGCGAAATTTTCGCCCCTGAAATCAAAGCTGACGGTCTTTGGTCTGCTATAAAAAACAGACTTTATAAGTCCGCTGGCGGAAATATCATAAACGCAACTGACAAAGAAATCATCTTTGTCTGCACGGGGAACACTTGCAGAAGTCCTATGGCGGAAGGCTTTTTCAACGCCCTTCCAAGCAAAGGATATTGGGGAACTTCCGCAGGAATTTTTGCCCAAAACGGCCAAAGGGCAAGCGAGAATTCGATTTCCGCTATGAAAGAAAACGGGATTGACATTAAGTCCCACCTCTCAAAAGGGTTGACCCCTGAGGCGATAGAGAGGGCGGAGCTTATTCTGACTATGACAAATAGCCACAAAAACGCTCTTTTAAACCTCGACAGCTCTCTTTCTGGAAAGGTTATGACTCTTTCAGAATTTGCAGGAGAGGACGGGGAAATTCCCGACCCATTCGGGGGAGATTTGGATACATACAGGTCCTGCGCAAAGGAAATAAAAAGGTTGGTTAAAAAGGCTTATGACAGACTATAAAATTATGGATAAGTCCCACATTGAGGAAATGGTGGAAATCGAAAAGCTTTGCTTCAACAGCGGTTTTGCCGAGAAAACCTTTCTTCGAGAGTTGGAAAACAAAATCGCATACTATATTGTCTCCGAAACTGACGGAAAAATTTCAGGCTACGGCGGAATATGGAATGTCTGCGGAGTTGCCGAGATTATAGACATTGCCGTCCACCCCGATTTTCAAAAACAAGGAATCGGTCAGGGGATTTTGGAAAAGCTTATTGACTTTTGCAAAAAAGAGAACTGCTTAGAGATTAATCTTGAAGTTAGAGAGAGCAACATTCCCGCCCAGAAGCTTTACGAAAAGCTTGGCTTTATAAAAAACGGAGAAAGAAAAAATTATTATGACGGCAAAGAAACCGCCCTCTTAATGAGCCTTAAATTAAATTAAAAAAACCGTTGCATGTGCAACGGTTTTTGTTTTTTTGCATAAAAAAACGGAGCAAGTTAAACTTGCTCCGTTTTTGGAGGAGAGGATGGGATTCGAACCCACGGTACGCTATTAACGTACACAGCATTTCCAATGCTGCGCCTTAAACCATCTCGACCACCTCTCCAAAATGGCTTTGCGGTTTCGCAACTTGTTTATTATATCACGAATTCTCACTAAAAGTCAAGGGTTTTGGCAAATTATATTACTTATTTTTAACTTTTGGTCTTATGTCGTTTCCTAAAAGAGTTATGGCTTTGTAGTCCCCCATAATTCTTGATGTTATGCGCTGGCTGTAAAGATTATTTATGCCCTCTAAGTCAAGGTTTGTTGAAATGAGGGTGCTCTTTCCGCTAACCAATCTTGAATTGATTATATCAAAGAATACGGCGCTTGTGAACTGGGTTGTAAACTCTGTTCCAAGGTCGTCAATTATAAGCAAATCAACCTCATAGATATACTTTGCAATTTCGTCAGCATCTTCCCCTGTTTCCTTACCGAATTTAAGAGCTTCCAAAGTTTCAAAAAGCTTATATGCACTTGTATAATAAACTGTTTTTCCTCTTTCCAAGGCTCTGTTGGCGATGCAACTTGAAAGGAAAGTTTTGCCTGTTCCTGCGTTTCCGCTTAAAATCATATTGCTCTTTTCCTTGTCAAAGCCCTCGGCAAAGTCCATACAAATCTGCGCGGCCTTTTGCATAATTTTAAGAACGGGAACAGTTTTTCCGTCAACAGTAGTCTCTTCAAATAATGAAAAATCGAAATTCTCAAAGGTCTGATTCTTCATATACTCAGACAAATTGGCATTTGCGCCGATATACTTTGCGACGAGACTTTTAAGGCAGTCGCAACGGTGCCCTAAAACAAAGCCCGTATCCTTACATTTCGGGCAATTATAAATATCCTCTAAATAGTCCTCGGAAAATCCGTTATCTTTAAGGAGCTTAATCTTCTCTGCTTGGAGATTTTCAATATTCTTCTTAACTTCGTCAAAGTTACGGCTTTTGTCCAAAACAGTTTTAAGTAGTTCTGCCCCTGATTTCATAAGTTCCAAATCAATCTCAGAAATCCTCGGAGCTACGCTTCCTGTTTCCATTTTGCGATATTCCAGAATTCTCTTGTTTTCGTTTCTTATTTCTTCAAGTTCTTTTATAGCCAAAACATAAGCAGATTCCATTGTTTCCACTCCTATTCATCGAGCATATCCGAAAGGACCTGCTCTGCATATTTTTTATAATCAATTTTGTTGGTGTCGTTATAATTGCTGAATTTATTAGCGCCTTTTTTGAGAGGTTTTCCTCCCTCTTCTTCCTGCTTGACACGATAATGAGCCTCTGCCTTTTCAAGCTCCTCCTGAGTTTTTATTCCCTCGTCATACCAGGAGCAAAGGATTTTATTCATATACGCCCAGCCCATTTTCCCGCCTGTTTTCAGCATTGTTTTATCATAGGCGATTGGGATTAAATCAAGAGGGATATCCTTTTCCATTGTCCAGATGTCGATATATTTTTTCTCGGTAGTGCTGAGTGCTCTTCCTGAAATTCCAAGTATCTTGCAGATTTTTCTTGCCTTTGAGCCGATTGCTTCAAGCTCTTTTATATATTCCTCGGCTCTTTCATAGGTGTTTATCTCGCGGTCTGCCCAGTCAATTGCCACCTTTTCAATATAGCGCATTGTCCCTTTCCCCTGGCTTACCGCATAGTTGATTATCATTATAACAACCTCAACGGGAAGGGAGAGCCAGTCCACAAAGGAATATAAAATTTCCATATCGTTACTGCTGAGTAGTTTTCCCATAAGCTTTTCCGCCTGAGAAAACAAATATGTCATCTCTTTATTTTTGGAAAGAGTTCTGTCAATCTCTGTATGAGTATAAGATGGACGGGATGAAACTCTTGCTTTTATCTCATCTTTCTTTCCCTCTTTTGAAGGTTTTTCAGTGAAAACATAGCTGTTGCCTTCAATGGTTAAAAAGCCTTCTGCCTGCCAATATTCAATGGCACTTTTAACTTTATGAGCTCTTATATCAAGGATGTCTGCAAGCTCTTCAAAAGAGAAAACCGTCTTATCCTTTTTATACATAGCTAAGATATAGACATAAATCCGAAAATATTCGGGTTTTGCAAATCTTCCCCACTTCTCAACAAAGTCAAAGCCAAGCTCAAATTTTTCAGCCATATTTTCACCTCCCTTTTAAAAATCAATTCTTTATTTTCCTACGCAGAATTTCTCAAATACTGCATTAACAATTTCTTCCTGAACGGTTTCTCCTGTGATTTCTCCAAGACCTGCCGCCGCATCTTCAAGGTCAATATATAAAAGGTCATAAGGAACGCCCATATCTATTCCCTCTTTAAGATGAATGAGTGCCTTCTCCGCCGCAACGAGAGCGTCTCTGTGTCTGCGGTTAGAAATGCTTATTTCGTTCTCCGAGCCTTCCCTTTGGACAAACTTGTCGCATATTCTTTTCTCCAAAGCTTCAAGGCCGATTTTTTCGCTATTTTGAGGAACAGCAAGAGGGATTATATCCTCTTTTTCAATTCCCAGTTCTTTTTCGATTTCCTCTATGGTAAGCCTTGGGGCTTTGTCCTGCTTGTTTAGGACAGCCATAACATTTTTCCCTTCAAGGCTTCTTGAAATTTCTATGTCTTCTTCGGAAAGTTCTTCTGAGGAATCAAGGACAAACAAAACCAAATCCGCATCCGCAAGGCTCTTCTTCGCCCTCTCGATACCGATTTTTTCTACGGCATCTTCGCTTTCTCTTATCCCCGCTGTATCAGTCAGATGAATGGCAAGGCCACCCATATTTATATACTCTTCAACTGTGTCTCTTGTTGTTCCGGGGATGTCGGTTACGATGGCTCTGTCCTCGCCCAAAAGAGCGTTTAAGAGAGAGGACTTTCCAACATTGGGCCTGCCCACAATAGAGGCTTTAACCCCGTCACGGACAAATCTGCCCTTTTCAAAGCTTTCTATAAGCTTTTTAATCTCGGCGTTTATGGCTCCGACTTTATCTAAAAATTCGCTATCTTCCATTTCCTCAATTTCGTCAGGGAAATCGGCGGTAGCGCTGAGCCTTGCTGCAAGGGATAAAACCTCTTCCCTGAGAGCTTTTATTTTGCTCCCAAGCTTTCCTGTAAGAGAAGAAGCCGCGTCATAAACACCAAGCTTTGACTTGGCATCGATAATATCCATAACAGCTTCCGCGCCAGAAAGGTCAATCTTGCCGTTTATAAATGCTCGGCGGGTAAACTCCCCTGCTTCCGCATGGCGGATGCCCAAAGACTGTAACTCATCCATTATGAGTCTTGCAGTCATTGTTCCACCGTGGCATTGGATTTCAACAACATCCTCCCCTGTATATGATTTAGGGGCGAGCATAGAAACAACGAGGGCCTCGTCAATCGTTCTTCCATCTCGGTCTTTGATGGCACAAAGAGTCATCTTATGGCTCTCAATCGAGGAAAACACCTTTCCCGAAATGGGAAAGGCGATTTTATCCATAGAAGCCGTTGCATCTTCTCCGCTTATTCTTATGATTGCAATTCCACCGCTTCCCATAGGGGTTGCGATAGCACATATAGTATCAAAAAATTTCATAATTAATCTCTTTTTATATTTGTTATAATTTCGTCTATAACAGAGCGTAAATCTGAGTTTTCGTCAAGCTCTTTCTTAACCTTGCCAACGCCGTGCATAGCTGTTGAGTGGTCTCTCTTAAAGCTTTCGCCGATTTTCGGGAAAGACGGGTCGTCAAGGATTTCACGACAGATATACATTGCCACCTGTCTTGGAAGAACAACATCATTTGACCTCTTTTTAGAAACCAATGAGCCACCAGGAAGCATATAATATTTTTCAACCTCGCTGATTATGACCTGAGGGGTTATTCTTCTCTTTTGCTGATTTTTCATAAGGTCAGCAATCGCCTCAGCGGCAAGCTCCATTGTTATAAGACTTGTCCGCTTGATTCCTGCATAAAGAACAATTCTCTTAACCGCACCTTCAAGTTCACGGACATTGGACTTAACATTCTCTGCAATGAAAGCAACAATGTCGTCATCAACCTGCAAATATTCCGCTTGAAGTTTGCTCTTTAAAATTGCCATTCTTGTTTCATATTCAGGCGGCTGGACATCAACAGATAAACCACTGCTGAATCTTGTTCTGATTCTTTCCTCAATCTGCGGAATTTCAGCCGGAAGTCTATCACTTGTTAAAACGATTTGCTTATCACTGTCATAAAGTGCATTGAATGTATGGAAAAGTTCTTCCTGGGCAAGTTCACGGCCTGCAAAGAACTGAACATCATCGATTAAAAGAAGGTCAACCTTACGGTATTTATTTCTGAATTCCTGATTTGTTTTTTCTCTGATAGCTGTAACAAGCTCGTATGTAAACTTTTCACTTGTTGTATATAAAACCTTACGCTTTGGATAATTTTCAAGATAATAGTTGCCTATTGCGTGGAGCATATGTGTTTTCCCAAGCCCGCTTCCGCCATATAAGAAAAGCGGATTATATGCCTTTGAAGGACTGTCTGTCTCTGCAACGGCAAGAGCGGCAACATATGCCATTTCGTTACTTTTTCCTTTAATGAAGTTATCAAAATTATATCTTGGATTAAGCGTACTTTCTTTTTGAAGCGGGTCATCATTTTCCTCTGCCATATCCTCGCTGACAATAACTTCGATGGTTCTCTTTTTTGATGTAACCATTTCAAGACAGCTTTCAATGAGAGAGAAATATTTCGTCATTATCATGTTTTTGTTCACACCAAAAGGAACGCAAAGAACAATCTTTGCATCTGTCATACTAACCGCTTTAATAGGTTTAATCCAGGAATTAAAGGACACTGCCGAAATCTCGTCAGCAAGCAAAGCAACAGCTTTTTCCCAAATTTGCTCGAGCTCCATTTCTCTTTTAACTCCTCTCCTTGAGGGGACAAATCCCCTATTATATCCTTTATTTTTTAACATATCTATAATACCAGCTTTTTGGAATAATTTCAACCCCCAAAAAGACCAAAAACTGCGCGGTTTTTTCTACATTTTATACAAGATACAAAATATGAGATTTTTCGCTATTCTTATCCACAATATCTTCCGTTTTTTGCTCTTAAAAAAATTTTATCCCCCAAAAAAATTTTTTTGGGGGATACCTTTTAATCTTGTTTTTCCTGTGTGGCTTTCGAGAGTATCACGGTTATGAGAATTATCACTCCGATAACGGCAATTATGCCAAGCATTCCCATACCCATATATTTAAGATTTGCAACAAAATTCCATAAATTTATATTCATAAAAACCTCCCTTTCTTATAAGAAGAAATTCAGTATAAGGCCGCCTGCGATAACGGATGCAATCTGGCCTGACACATTAACGCCCATTGAGTGCATAAGCAAGAAGTTCTGCGGGTCTTCCGCGAGGCCCATCTTATGAACAACTCGGCCTGACATTGGGAAAGCGGAAATTCCTGCCGCCCCAATCATAGGATTTATCTTCTTCTTTGTGAAAAGGTTGATGAATTTTGCAAACAAAACTCCGCCTGCTGTGTCGAAAATAAATGCGAAAAGTCCAAGTCCCATAATAATCAAAGTATCTACCTGTAAGAACTTATCTGCTGCCATCTGGCTTGCAACCGTAATACCTAAGAAAATGGTTATAAGGTTAGCTAAAACCTTCTGGGCTGTCTCGGAAAGGGAGTTTAAAACTCCACATTCACGGATTAAGTTACCGAACATCAAAAACCCAACCAAGGAAACTGATTCAGGAGCAACGATACCTGCAACAACTGTTATGATTATAGGGAAGAGAATTTTTGTGGTTTTGGAAACCTCTTTCCCCTGATATTCCATCTTGATTTTTCGCTCTTTTTTGGTGGTTAAAAGCTTAATAACAGGTGGCTGAATAATAGGAACAAGAGCCATATAAGAATACGCCGCAACCATTATCGCACCTAAATATTTCGAGCCAAGCTTTCCAGCAACGAAGATTGAGGTAGGGCCGTCTGCCGCACCGATAACCGCAATTGATGCCGCGTCGTTTATATCAAAGAAGATTGACGCTGTGCAAAGGGTTAAGAAGATACCGAACTGCGCCGCCGCACCGAAAATCATAAGCTTCGGGTTGGAAAGGAGAGGGCCAAAGTCAATCATTGCGCCGATTCCAATGAATAAAATAAGTGGGAAAAGCTCATTTGCAATACCTGCATTAAAGAGGGTTGTTAAAACGCCTTCCTCTGCAATAACGCTGCTAAACGGAAGGTTTACAAGTATTGCGCCAAATCCCATAGGGAGAAGGAGAGTTGGCTCCATATCCTTCTTAATGGCGAGGTAAATGAGAATTCCGCCGATTATCCACATAACAATCATCTGCCAGGAAATAGCAAACAGATTTTCAATAAGCATTTCTATAATTTCCATTTTTATGCCTCCGCACTAAAATTTTACAAAACGATTA
Source organism: Clostridia bacterium (assembly GCA_045578465.1). Classification (GTDB taxonomy): domain Bacteria; phylum Bacillota; class Clostridia; order Monoglobales; family Monoglobaceae; genus SIG454. Next base: position 23,251 of record JAZNKJ010000010.1, read on the forward strand.
TATCATATTATGCCCTAAAAGTAAACATATTTCAGTAATTTACAATCAAAAACCCACAGGGAAATACCTGTGGGTTTTGTTTTTGATTAAACGAGTTCCAATACTGCAACCTCAGCGGCGTCACCGCGTCTTGGGCCAATCTTTATAACTCTTGTGTAACCGCCGTTACGCTCAGCATATTTCGGAGCGATTTCCGCAAATAACTTTGTAACAACATCCTCTTTTGTAATCCAAGCGAGAGCCTGGCGTCTTGTATGAAGAGTATTTTTCTTACCAAGAGTAATCATTTTATCAGCCAACTTCTGTACTTCCTTAGCACGAGTAACTGTTGTTTCAATCTTACCGTTTTCAAGGAAAGAAGTTGTAAGGTTTCTGAGCATCGCTTTTCTCTGATCTGTAGGTCTTCCTAATTTTCTTTGGATTGCCATACTATTCACCTCTTTCAAATAATTCTTCACTGTTTCTCAGTGAAACTAGCGCAAACAACTATTCTTCGTCATTTGCAAGAGCAAGTCCCATAGAAGCAAGTTTTGCAATAACTTCTTCTAATGATTTGCGTCCGAGATTTCTAACCTTCATCATATCGTTTTCGCTACGAGCTGTTAAATCCTGAACAGTGTTAATGCCTGCTCTCTTTAAACAGTTGTAAGAACGAACTGATAAGTCGAGTTCTTCGATGGTTGTTTCAAGGACTTTAACAATCTTGTTTTCGCCCTTTTCAACCAAAAATTCTGTTTCCTTAGCTCTGTCAGATAAGTCGATGAACAGATTTAAGTGTTCATTCATTATCTTAGCGCCGAGGGATACAGCGTCCGGCGGATTAATTGTTCCGTTTGTCCAGACTTCTAAGATGAGCTTGTCATAATCTGTAATCTGACCAACTCTTGTATTTTCAACCGTATAGTTAACCTTTTCAACCGGTGTGTAGATAGAATCTACCGGAATTAAGCCAACGATAGGCTGAAGCATCTGCTTATTCTTGTCAGCGGAAACATATCCTCTGCCCTTATCGAGAGTAAGCTCCATAAAGAGCTTTGCATCTTCGTTAAGTGTTGCAATGTGTAAATCGCCGTTTACGATTTCAACATCAGAGTCACACTTAATATCTCTTGCACAAATCTCGCCTGCACCTTCGTGGTTAATATAAACCGTCTTAGGTCCGTCAGCGTGAAGCTTAACAGCAAGGGACTTAATGTTAAGTATAATTTCCGTAACATCTTCCTTAACGCCAGGGATTGTTGAGAATTCGTGGTTAACATTCTCAATCTTAACAGAAGTTACCGCAGCGCCCGGAAGAGATGAAAGAAGAATTCTTCTAAGTGAGTTACCAAGTGTTATGCCGTAGCCTCTTTCAAGGGGGTCAACAACAAACTTTCCGTATTTTTCGTCCTCAGAAATGGAAACGCACTCTACTTTTGGTTTTTCGATTTCTATCATATTTAGCCCTCCTTATTTTCTAATTGTTTCTATTTTGTACCAAAGGTACCATTTAGGGCCGTAGCACAGGATAAACCCTATGCTATGCAGATTATTTGCTGTAAAGTTCGACGATAAGGTGTTCCTCGATTGGAAGATCGATATCATCTCTTTCTGCAAATGCAACTACTTTACCTTCCAAAGTATCCTTGTTCATATCAAGCCACTTTGGAACAGCTCTTCCTTCTGTTGAAGCGAGAACTGTATCGAACTTAGTGCTCTTACGGCTTGTCTCAGCAACTGTGATAACATCGCCAACTTTAACGAGATAAGAAGGAATGTTAACCTTCTTGCCGTTTACTAAGAAATGAGCATGAGATACGAGCTGTCTAGCCTCAGGTCTTGAAACTGCAAGGCCGAGTCTATAAACAACATTGTCAAGTCTTCTTTCGATAAGTGTTAAGAGGTTTTCACCTGTAACACCCTGCTTTTTATTAGCAAGCTCAAAATAATGAGCAAACTGCTTTTCTAAAATACCATAAGCGCGTCTAACCTTCTGCTTTTCACGAAGCTGCATGCCGTAGCCGGAGAGCTTGTGACGACCCTGACCGTGCTGGCCCGGAGCGTATGCGCGTCTTGCGATAGCGCACTTATCTGTGTAACATCTGTCACCCTTTAAGAATAACTTCTGTCCTTCTCGTCTGCATATTCTGCAAACTGATTCAGTATATCTTGCCATTTACAATTCACCTCCTGTAATTATACCCTTCTTCTCTTAGGTGGTCTACAACCATTGTGAGGAATAGGTGTAACATCCTTAATCATATTAACTTCAAGTCCTGCAACCTGAAGCGCACGAATTGCAGCTTCTCTACCGCTACCTGGTCCCTTAACATATACTTCAACATATTTAAGGCCGTGTTCCATAGCAGCCTTTGCCGCTGTTTCTGCAGCCATCTGAGCTGCGAATGGTGTGCTTTTTCTTGAACCTCTAAAGCCCAAGCCGCCAGCACTTGCCCAAGAAAGTGCATAGCCTAGTCGGTCTGTAATTGTAACAATTGTATTGTTAAATGTAGACTTGATATGAGCAGCACCGCGTTCTATATTTTTCTTTTCTCTACGACGTCTGGTCTTCTTTACTGCCTTTGCCATAGTTAATTCACCTCCTGAAGATGCGCTAAAACGCAAATTCCATATTCAATAAAAAAGTATTATTTCTTCTTGTTAGCCATAGTTTTTCTAGGGCCTTTTCTGGTTCTCGCATTTGTCTTTGAACGCTGTCCTCTTACAGGAAGGCTCTTTCTGTGACGAAGACCTCTGTAACAGTTGATTTCAATAAGACGCTTAATGTCGAGAGCAACATCGCGACGAAGGTCACCTTCAACGCTGTAATTGTCGATTTCTGCTCTGAGGGCAGAAACTTCATCTTCTGTTAAATCACGAACTCTTGTGTCAGGATTAATTCCTGTTGCTGCCAAGATTTTCTTTGATGTAGAAAGACCGATACCGAATATATAAGTTAATCCGATTTCAACTCTCTTTTCGTTTGGTAAGTCAACACCTGCTATACGTGCCATACTCCAATTCACCTCCATAAATTATTATTTTTTGAAAAGTATGGAGCAGAATTTCACTTATCTTCAAAGGCTTTTCATCCTTTGAAACATCAGCTTATACGAAAGTTTTTTAGAAACATTTCAAAGTGGTTTATAAGCCTAACCCTGCTCTTGAAAATTTAAGGTTTGTCCCCTGATTAACCCTGCTTCTGCTTATGACGAGGATTTTCACAGATAACCATTACCTTACCTTTTCTTCTAATTATTTTACACTTTTCACAGATAGGTTTTACTGAAGGGCTTACTTTCATTTTCCTTCACCTCCTATAGAAATTATTAGTTCCTGCCCAGAGGGCATTGCTAACCTAACTATTATA
>JAZNKJ010000011.1:0-22403 GCA_045578465.1 Clostridia bacterium
AAGCCCTTTCCTCCTGACATAGCTTCGCCGCTGATTTTAAGCATTACTCTTTTGTACTTACTTTCCATTTCTCAAAGCTCCTTTTATATTTATTAGTCAATATTAATTACTTCGTCATCGCCGTTTGAAGTTTCCTCAGAAGTTTCCTCGGAAGGCTCCTCCTCGGGAGTTTCTTCGTCGTCTTTCTGTGTTGGTGGAGCGTCGTCCCCTTCCGTCTCACGATAATAAGGAACAACCTCAACCGAGCTTCCGTCGTCGCTTACATTGATATATTCGTCAATTTTCTCGACGCTTTCAACAACGGATTTTTCGTTTTTGTCAAACTTAGGGATATATTTCCAGCCGAAAATTACGGCAAGGGTTGAAAAAACAAAAACCAGAACGCAGGAAACTGCAATCCCCATAATTGAAAAAGCGAGTGCCGTAGAAGACATCTTCTTTTTTGCCTTTTTCGGTCTTCTTTGAGGAGTGCGAGAAGATGGCATCGGCGAATCAACAGGTGTGGCAACGATTTTCTTTGGCGCAGGAATTTCAATTTCATATTCCTTTTGAATAGGTTTCTTTTTTGGCTTGTTTATGTAAATCTCAGAGAATATCTCGTCTTTATCAAAATCGTAAAAATTACCGCTCATAAATATTCGTCCTTTCTTTTATTTTACGAGGAATCCTAAAAAGCCAAGGCTTTCTGCGCCAATTTTGCAAAGGAGCATCATAATAAGCCCCGAGGTCATAATTCCAAAGAATATGGCAGGGAGAGCTCGTTTAAGACGCATATCAAAAAGCCCAGCAATCATTGAACCCGTCCATGCCCCCGTTGTGGGAAGTGGAATCGCCACAAAAAGATAAAGGGCGATAGGTCCAAGACTTGACATCTTTCCTGCCTTTTTATGTGTTCTGTCTTCAAGCCACTGGCATATTCCGCGGAAGATGCGGAACCTTTTAAAGAATTTTAAAAGGGGACGGAACAAAAGAATTATAAAGGGCACGGGAAGGAAATTCCCGATAACCGCAATAGCATACATTATAAAAAGATTAATAAGGTCAAAACCCTGCGTGAAGCAATAAATTATAGACCCTCGGATTTCCGCAATGGGAATCATGGAAATACCGAAATTATATAGAATTTGTTCTAAGGACATAATTTTACTCCTAATACTCCAATATAGCCTAAGTATATCATATCTTATGTTTTAATTCAAGATGTTTTTTCTTTTTTGGAGACAAATTTAAAGAACGGACAAAAACCGACTAAATTTGACTTGCATAAAAGGTCAGAGAATGGTAAAATAAAGGTGCACTCTTTTCCCTTTTTGGCATAAAATGCTTAGCAAAAGGGGGAGAGGAAATGTTTGAAACATTTTTGATGACGGTCTTTTGTGTTCTGGCGGTTTACGGCGCCGTTAAATTTATATTTTTGGTTTGCAGTTGTTTCATAAATGCCCAGAGCAAAAAAATAAAACGGCACACGGCAATTTTCTTGAAAAACAACGAAGAAGAGGTGGAAAGTGCTATTCGGGCAATGATTCTGGACCAGACAGAGCTTCGGGGGGATATTATTGCCGTATTGAAAGATTCAACAGACGGCACAGAGGAAATTTTAAGGCGTCTTTCAAGAGAGAATGAGACCATTTTGATTATGACCGAAGAGGAATATATAGAGTTTATAAAGGAAATATAGGGAATGGAAAACAGAGAGATAAAGATTTCAGGGACAATTGAAGATGTGATTTATTTTAACCCTTCAAACGGTTATGCTGTTTGTGATGTTTCCTTTGAGGGAACTCTTGTTACAATGACGGGGATTATGCCCGATATTTCCGAGGGAGAGAGGATTGAAGCTTACGGCTCATATAAAACCCATCCCGAATATGGGGAGCAGTTTAGCGTCAGCAGTTACGAAAGATATACCCCGTCAGGCGAAATAGAGATTGAACATTATCTTTCCTCAGGGGTTTTTCCTTACATAGGACGGGCAACGGCAAGAGCAATTGTTGATAAATTCGGCAAGGACTCTCTTAATATAATCGAGAATGAGCCAATGCGCCTTTTGGGGATAAAGGGTTTAAACGAGAGCAGAATACAGGAAATCCATCAGGCGTCAATGAGCCAGACGAGTATGAAAGAGCTTAATATGTTCTTCCAGAAATTCGGGATTTCCCTTACCTATTCGGCAAAGGTCTATATGTTTTTCGGTATGAACGCAATACATATAATAAGGGAGAATCCCTATGCCCTTTGCGAGTTTATAAGCGGGATAACCTTTGAGATTTCCGATAGGATTGCCCTTGAAATCGGCTTTCCCAAAAACCACAGATTCAGAGTTATTGCGGCCATTCGGAGCACCCTGAGGAATAATGCCTATTTAGGCGGGCATACCTATCTTCCTGTGCAAATGCTTGTGGGACAAGTTTCCCTTATGGCAGATATCGGGGCGCGAGAGGTTGAGGATGCCATTGCCGAGATGCTTCTTAGTGGCCAGCTTATAAAGGAAAACACAGGGGACTTTGACGGAATATATCTTGACGAGTTTTACCAGTCGGAGTGTTATGTTGCAAAACGGCTAAAAACCTTGTCGGGAGTGATTTTCGACACCCGAAACGGCGAGGAAGAAAGATATATTGAAAAGTTTGAAAAGTCAGAGGGAATAACCCTTGCAGACAGTCAGAGGGAAGCAATCCTTGCTTCTTTGGAAAACTCGGTTATGGTTATAACGGGAGGCCCGGGAACGGGAAAAACCACCATAACAAAGGGTATAATTGATGTCATGCAAAGAATGGGGAAGAAGGTGGCGCTAACCGCCCCAACGGGAAGAGCGGCAAAGCGGATGACGGAAATTTCGGGCCTTGAAGCAAAGACCATTCACCGCCTTTTAGAGTGCAAACCAGGGGACGATAAATCTCCTTATTCCTTTGGCAAAAACGAGAACAGCCCCTTAGACTGCGATGTTTTAATAGTGGACGAGGTTTCTATGGTAGATATAACTCTTATGGAGGCACTCTTAAAAGCATTCCCCACAGGAGCAAGGCTTGTCCTGGTGGGAGATGCGGACCAGCTTCCCTCAGTCGGAGCGGGAAATGTTTTAAGGGATATAATTGAGAGCGACAGCTTTGTCTGTATAAAACTCACGGAGATTTTCCGTCAGGCAAGGGAGAGTATGATTGTCGTTAACGCCCATAAGATAAACAATGGGGAGCACCCCTATTTAAGTGAAAAAGACAACGATTTCTTCTTCCTCCAAAGAGATAGCGCTGAGGAAATTTGCGAGACCATAAAAGACCTTTGCAAAAACCGACTCCCTAAATTTTATGGGGTGGACAGTATAAGTCAGATTCAGGTCCTTTGCCCCTCTAAAAAGACGGAGGCAGGGGTAAGAGTTTTAAACGCTCTCTTGCAGGAGGCTTTAAACCCAAGAGATGAGAAAAAGGCGGAGAAGCTTCTTCCTCACTGCACCTATCGGGTAGGGGACAAGGTTATGAGCATTAAAAATAACTATAATATCCGTTGGGTAAAAACCGACCACAGCGAAGAAGGGGAAGGCGTCTTTAACGGGGATGTTGGCTTTGTTACGGATATAGATAACCGTGGCAAGAGAATGACTGTTTGCTATGACGATAAGACGGCGGTCTATGAGTTTAATCAGCTTGATGAGATTGAGCACGCCTTTGCAATAACCGTCCATAAAAGTCAGGGAAGCGAGTTTGATATTGTTATAATTCCCGTATGGGATGTGCCAAGACCTTTAATGGCGCGCAACCTTTTATATACTGCCATAACAAGAGCGAAAAAGGTTGTTGTCTTAGTTGGCAAGGAAGAATTGGTGGCGCAATACGCCGAAAATGAAAGCGTCAGACGGCGATACAGCGGACTTCGGGACAAGCTTTTATTCTAGCTTTAAAGGTTGTTGTCATATTTTTGTAACCATAAATTAACACAAATAACAAATAAAAGGTATTGAATACTTTGTCATTTTATAGTATATTTATAGTAGTGATATTGTCGGAAAATGTCACCCAAAATCTGTTTGGAGGAGTATGCTAAAAATGATAAAGAGACTTTTTTCAATAGTAATGGCGCTTGTTTTAGTGTTCTCCTATGGCGCAAATGTTTTTGGAAAAGAATATCCTGATGTGGAAAAACGAACTGAGGTTTATGATGCAGTTGACTATCTTTCGGACATCGGGGTTATCGCAGGATATGAAGACGGCTTATTCAAGCCTGACCACTATATAACAAGAGGCGAGGCGGCAACTCTCCTTGCAAGAACTCTTGGATATGATGACAGCTATGAGGTAAAGGAAATGCCTTTCCTTGATGTTGCATCAGGGTATTGGGCGGAAAAGTTTATTTCATATTGTTATGAAGGCGGTCTTGTTAACGGAATGAGTGAAGACTCTTTTGAGCCTGCCAACAAAGTTACCCATGCCCAGATAATAAAGATGCTTATCTGTGCCGCAGGCCTTGAAGAAGACGCCAAAGAATATGGCGGAGAAAAATGGTATGACGGATATATCGGGATTGCAACAGAGCAGGGAATTTTAGGAGAAATAGAATTCTTCCCTGATGACAATGCTCCAAGGGGTACGGTTGCAATTCTGGTTTATAACTGCATTATGGAAGGCCTCATCTGTCAGGAAGAGGAAGCCGAAGAAGAGGAAGAAATCGAGGACGAGGAAGAAACCTCCGAAGATGAGGGAGAAATTGAAGAGGAAGAAAAGAAAGAGCCTGTTAAGGTGGATAAAGAGGATGTGGTTGAGGCGGTAAGAGTGCCCAGCGACTATGAGTTTGCCATTGACCTTGACTATACCCCCGAAATTGATATAGACGATGTTGATTTTTCAGAGATTGAAGATTTGCGGATAGAAGATGGCCGTCTTATCGTTATTGACCCTGGCCATAATTTTAGCGGATATGACATAGGCGCTCATAACGAGGAATACGAGCTTTGGGAACAGAACATAACCTGGCCTATTGCCAAAATGCTTGAACTTAAACTTACGGCTATGGGCTTTGAGGTTGTTATGACCAGAGATGATTACTTCAATAATATAAAAGGCGATTCAGCAATGGAGTCTCTACTGAACCGTGCGGGGATTGCCAACGGACTTGAAGCAGATTTATTCATTTCAATCCATTGTAACGCCGGTGGCGGAAGGGGTATTGAAACCTATTGCTATAAAAAAGGAACAAAGAGCGAAAAACTTGCCGAATTTGTTCAGGATGAACTTGCAGAGGGAACCGAGCTTCTAGACCGAGGAACAAAAACTGCAAAATTCGTAGTTTTAATGGAAACACTTATGCCTGCAATTCTTGTTGAAACAGGATTTATAGACAACGAAAATGATTTTGAATATTTAATAGACACAGATGGCCAGAATGCCATTTCCACAGCTATCGCAAAGGGCGTTTATAGCTATGCGGAAGAAATGTGGGGAGAATAGGATAAAAATATGAGAAAACCTGAACTTCTCGCTCCTGCGGGGAATCTTGACAAATTGAAAATTGCGTTTTTATACGGCGCTGACGCAGTCTATATCGGCGGAGAGGAGTATTCTCTCCGTGTTGCGGCGGACAACTTTACTATGGACGAAATCCGTCAGGGAGTTGAGTTTGCCCACGAAAGAGGGAAAAAGGTTTATCTTACAGCCAACATCATCCCTCATAACGAGGATTTAAAAGACTTCCGCGACTATCTCAGTGAGGCGGTTAAAACGGGAATTGATGCAGTTATCATTTCCGACTTGGGCCTTTTCTCTATTGCAAGGGAAACCTGCCCAGACCTTGAAATTCATATAAGCACTCAGGCAAATAATGTAAACTTTGAAAGCGCAAAGATGTGGCATAAGCTGGGGGCAAAGAGAGTTATCCTTGCAAGAGAAATGTCCTTTAAAGAAATTGCGGAAATCAGGGAAAACACTCCTGATGACTTGGAACTTGAAGCCTTTGTTCACGGGGCGATGTGCATCTCCTATTCGGGAAGATGTCTTTTAAGCAATTATATGACCAACCGTGACAGCAACTTAGGAGCCTGCTCTCATCCTTGCAGATGGAACTATTATTTAATGGAAGAGCAAAGAGAGGGGCAGTATATGCCTGTCTTTGAAAACGAGAGAGGAACTTTTATATACAACTCGAAAGATTTGTGTATGATTGAGCATATTGATGAGCTTATAAAAAGCGGACTTGACAGCTTCAAAATTGAAGGCAGAGTTAAGACGGAATATTATCTTGCAACAGTTGTTAAGGCTTATCGTGATGCAATTGATTCATATTTTGAAAATCCCGACGGCTTTGAGTTTAAGAAGGAATGGCTTGACGAGCTTTTAAAAGTAAGCCACAGAGGTTATACCACAGGTTTTTACTATAAAAAGCCTGATGGAAATGAGCAGAATTATGAAACAAGCTCATATATAAGGAATTATGAGCTGTCAGGAATTGTCTGCGGATACGATAAGGAGAAAAAACTTCTCTCTGTTGTGCAGAAAAACCGATTTTTCAAAGGCGGGGAGGTTGAATTCCTCTGCCCTGACAGACCCTTTATAAAACATAAAATTGAATATATGACAGATAACGATGGAAATGAACTCACTGTTGCCAACAGACCGCAACAGATTGTTCATATAAGGTTTGACCATGAGCTTCCCGAAAACAGCATCATGCGTCAGGTCAAAGGCAACTGATTTAGTAAATAATTAAAACATATATATTTAAGGAGGCGTATTTATGAAAAACTTAAAGAAACTCTTATGTGCATTTATTGCAATAGCTATAATGGCAAGCTGCGTTGCAGTTCCTGCTTTTGCTGACGAACAGCCAATGCTTATCTCTGCAAATGTCGGAACAGTTTTTCCCGATGTAGCAGGAACTGAAAGCTATGCAGACGCCGTTATAATGCTTAACAAACTTTCAATTATCAACGGCTATGAAGACGGAACCTTCGGACCTATGAATAATGTTACAAGGTCAGAGTTTGCGGCTCTTCTTCTCCGTATGCTTGGAATGGATCAGACGGCAGCTCCTGCTGAAAACCCGTTTTCTGATGTTAATACCTTTTTCTGGGCAGCCGGAACAATCAATGCGGCAAAGACAATGGGAATTATCACAGGTTACGAAGACGGAACTTTCAGACCTATGAATAATGTTTCCTATGAAGAAGCCCTTACAATGATTATCCGTGCAATAGGCTATGAAAACTTCTCAGCGCCAAGTCAGACCGTTTGGTATGAAAGTTACTATAACTCTGCTCAAAAGCTCGGTATAACAAAGAATGCGGTAGGAAGTCTTGGAACTCCTGCAACCCGTTCTTGTATTGCTCAGCTTATATATGATACTCTTGGTGTAAACACAAGAAAAGACGGTCTTGTTTCTAATGCAACAATAATGGAGGCATATCTGGGCATTTATAAGGAGGAAGGCATACTCGCTTCCAACACCCATACAAGCCTTGAAACTCCTGATATTAACCTCAAAGAAAATGAGATTATGATTATGGTTGAGGACGAAGACGGCGATGTTAAAAATGTAGTATATAAAGTTCAAAACACCAAGGATTATGATGATATGTTAGGTGCAAACATAACATTCTACTATAAGCCGGGTAAGGGCTCTGACTATGGCGAAATCGTAATGTGTGATGTTAAGAAAAACACTAAGCAGGAAACTGTTACTGCATCAATGATTGAGCCATCTGACAGCAGTGCAACAAAACTTGCATATTACAGAAGCGAATCAGCAAAAAATGTTTCTTACTATAACATCGACTCTGAAAATGTAGTTATATATAACGGTAAGCTCTATGGCGACAGTCCTGCGGAAAGTCGTTTTGATGACGAAACAATGATTCCTGCTGTTGGACAGATTTCTCTTCTTAACAGAGATGGGGACAATGACTATGATGTGCTCTTTATTGACAGTTATGATGTTTACGCAGTATCTTCGGTAACAACTTCAAATTACAAAATAACAGACAGCATAACAACACCGTCCTCTCCGAGAACAAAGATATTAAATTATACAGACGACAGTCAGATAATCAGCTTTGTAGATGTTGACGGAAGACCGCTTTCCTTCTCTTCAATCAAGAAGAACAAGGCGATTTGCGTTAAGGAAAGCAACGATAACAGCGGAACAAAGCTTATAACGGTTGTTATTATGGGTAACCCTGTAAACGGAGAGGTTAAGAGCCGTTCAAGCGAAGGAGTTACTGTTGGAACGAAGGAATATAAATATTCTCCAATAGCTCCTTGGGTAAGCGGAAGCGACTCTGTTGCAGAGCCAAGCAAGGGCGAGACATATTCATTCTATCTTGACATAAACAATGAAATTTTTGCTTATGTAGCAGAGGAAGATACAACAAAAGTAAGCTATGGATATATTATCGGTTGTGAAATCGAAGACGGCAGTGGCTTTGGAGAGGAAAGCGGAAAATTACAGATTTTAACTCAGACAGGCTCAAAAACCTGGGTAACACTCCACTCAACATCCAAAATAAACGGGGATGCTGTTAACGGAGATGTGTCAGGGGCTATGGATGGCCTTATGGAAGCTTCTTCTGATACTTACGGTGTAAGTGATTACAGACAGGTAGTTAAGTATTCAACAAAAATCGTTAAAGGTGAGACTGTTATAGATGAGCTTATAACTGTAACAGACGAAAGTGGCAGCGGAGCAACGGCACAAAACGACAAGCTTGTTATGTATAATGGCTTTACAAGAGATGAGGACACTTCTTTTAAAACAAGTACAGGTAACTTTGATGATAGTGTATATTTAAGCGGTGCAATAGTTTTCGTTGTTCCGGAAAGCGGAGAAGCGGATGATTTCAGAAAGGGAAGTTCTTCTGATTTCAACAGAAACGGAAGCTATAAAGTTGAAGCTTTTGATATGACAACATCAAAGAACGCAAAGGTTATAGTTCTTTACGGTGCATCCAGCGCCTTTGAAGTAAGCTATGATACCCCGCTGTTTAGGTTTGACAGAGTTGAAACTGCGGAAAACATAGACGCAGGCGAAACAATGGATTGTGTATACGGCTGGGAAAACGGCGAATACGGTGAAGACTTCGAAACAATGTACTGGATTTCTCCTGACTCTGAGGTTGATATAGCAGGCCTTAATGAAGGTGATTTGGTAAGATTCGGAGCTGATGCTAATGGATATGTAACTCTTAATGAAGAGGATATTCATTATGCCGATGGCGACACAGAACCGTTCCTCTTTGCTTGGGACAACAGCCACGGAAGAGATGACGATGACTCAAAAGAAGATAAAAATGCTACCACCAAGATTGTTATGGGAACTCTTTATTCTGAAGATGCTGAAATAATCATTACAACCGACCCTGAAGGAGAACTTTCTTCTCTTGAAACAGTAAGAATTCAGCAAAGCAGATTCTCAAGCACAAATTTCTTCAGCTATGATACATCAGGTTCTAAGGTAGAAATCACTCATCTTGGAAAAGGTGTAGATTGCTTTGATGGTTTTTCAACATACGAGAAAGCACCGGATTCTGCGGCAAAGGTTTTAATTCATCTTGTTTCAGGAACACCAAAAATGGTTATCGTTTTTGAAGACTAAAATTAACACAAAAGGAGACGCGTTTTGCGTCTCCTTTTTAATTAAAAAGAAATAAAGGCGAAGCTTAATAGCTTCGCCTTTATTTGGTAAGGAATAATCCCCATATCTAGACAATTTAAATTTCTTCAGGTTCTTCTGGGTTTTCAGCCATAACTTCTTCGAATTTAGCAAGAATTGCAGTTTGAAGAAGTTCTCTTGTTTCGCTGTTAATAGGATGAGCGATATCTTTGAATTCGCCGTCCGGAGTCTTAATGCTTGGCATAGCGATAAAGAGCTTTTCCTGTCCTTCGATAACTTTAATATCGTGAACAACGAATGCATCATCAAAAGTAACGGAAACAACGGCTTTCATTCTTCCCTTAGCGTTGATTTTCCTAACCTTAATGTCTGTAATAGTCATTTCAGGTCCTCCTTAATTGGATTTATGTAAAATTTAATTCTTTTCCCTTTTAAAATTATTGATATTTCCGCGCCTTTGTGATATACTTAGTATATAGCCAAAATTTTCCGAAGGAGCTTATTTAGAATGAATGATTTCAATATTAAAAATTTAGCACCTGGTTCACATATACATATGATTGGAATTGGCGGAATAAGCATGAGCGCCATTGCTCACATTCTGCTTTCTTTGGGTTTTAAAGTAAGTGGCAGCGATCGAACAAAAACCAATCTTACAGACAAACTTGAAAAGCTTGGCGTTTTGGTTGCCCAAGGTCAAAAGGCGGAGAATATAGAAAATCCGGACCTTGTTTGCTATACAGCGGCAATTGCAAAGGACGACCCTGAACTCCTTATGGCAAAGGAAAAAGAAATTCCATGCTTAGAAAGGGCTCAGCTTTTAGGCCAGCTTATGACTCTCTACCGTTACCCTATCGCAGTGGCGGGAACACACGGTAAAACCACAACAACTTCTATGTTGTCTCTTATACTTTTAAACGCAAAAATGGACCCCACCATCCTCGTTGGAGGAGAACTTCCGCAAATAAACGGAAATTACAAAATAGGGGCGACAGACTACCTCGTTTGCGAGGCCTGCGAATATGTTGAAAGTTTTCTCAATTTTCGACCTTTTTTGTCAATAATTACTAATATTGAGGCCGATCATTTAGATTACTTTGGCAATCTAACTAATATTATAACATCTTTTAAAAAATTTGCAAGCCTAAATACCCCCTTAGGACACATTATTGTATGTTCTGACGATAAAAACACCCTTTCTGTTGTGCAAAACACCCATACAAATGTGGTTAAATATGCAATAAAAGACAAAAAGGCGGATTTTGTGGCAGAAAATATCAGGATAAACGAGAACAAAGGTGCGTCCTTTGATGTTCTTTTTAAGGGCAAATTTTTCCTTTCTTTAAATATGCAGGTGGCAGGGGAGCATAACATCTTAAATGCGCTGGGCGCACTGGCTGCTGCATACTGCCTCGGGGCTTCAAAAGAAGCTATTAAAGAGGGATTGGAAAGCTTTTGTGGAGCGAAACGCAGATTTGAAAAGCTTGGAGAATTCAACGGAATTCCTGTAATCGATGACTATGCCCACCACCCCACAGAAATCAAGGCAACTCTCTCTATGGTGAAGGAGCAGGGCTATAATAATGTCTGGTGTATTTTCCAACCTCATACCTATTCAAGAACCCTGAGCCTTTTTGATGAGTTCGTGGAGACCCTTCCTATTGCGGATAAGCTCATAATCGAGGATGTTTATTCTGCAAGAGAAAAGTATGACGGAAGAATCCATAGTTGCGATTTGGCGGGAGCAATTCCAAAGGCGGTTTATATGAACGACTTTGGGGCAACAGTCCGATATATAAAAGAAAATGCAAAGCCGGGGGATGTTGTTTTAACTGTCGGCGCAGGGGATGTATTTAAAATCGGAAAAGAACTGGTGAAGTAGATGAATTTAACAAATCCAACTCAGCTTAAAAATATCTTAGGCTCCTTTGGCTTTTCCTTTTCGAAAAGCCTGGGGCAGAACTTTTTAATTGATGAAAATGTTTTAGATAAAATAATCGAAGGTAGCGGAATAAATAGCGAATGGGGCGCTCTTGAAATCGGCCCCGGAGCAGGAACGCTTACTCGTGCACTCTCTCAAAACAGCAAGAAAACCGTTGCAATCGAGATTGACAAACGACTTATGCCTCTCCTTGACTATACCTTGGGCGAGTTTAAGAACACCAAGGTCATAAACGAGGATGTTATGGCGGTGGATTTAGACGCTCTTATAAGTGAAGAATTCGGGGATATGGATGTTGCTGTTTGCGCAAATCTTCCCTATTATATAACAACCCCGATTATAATGAAGGTTTTGGAGGACTGCCATAGAGTCCGCTCAATGACGGTTATGATTCAAAAAGAGGTTGCGGAGCGAATGGTCGCAAAGCCGGGCGGCAAGGACTATGGCGCGCTGTCCGTTGCGGTGCAGTTTTATACGGAGCCGAAAATTGTCTGTCAGGCAGACCCCCATTGCTTTATGCCTCAACCAAAGGTTGCCTCAACGGTTATAAGCCTTAAAGTTCTCCCTGAGCCTGCGGTAGATGTTAAAAACAAGAAATTGTTTTTTGAAATTGTTAAGTCTGCTTTCGGGCAAAGGCGGAAAACCCTGCTTAATGCCCTATCAAAAAGTCCATATATAAATGTTGAAAAAGAGATAATTATGGGTGCAATAGAAAATGCAGGGCTTAGCGCAGACATAAGAGGAGAAAGACTCAGCCTTGGCGATTTTGCAAAGGTTTGCGATTATATAGACGAAAGGATTAAGAAATAATGATAACAAGTAAACAAAGAGCCTATTTAAGAGGCCTTGGAAGCAAAATTCCTGCCAACCATCAAATCGGGAAAGACGGGATAAGTGAAAACTTTGTAAAGGCAATAAGCGATGCCTTAGATGCAAATTCTATGGTTAAAATCCATGTTCTTGAAAATGCACCATATACCGCAAGAGAGGCATCAATTATAATGGTAGAAAAGCTTGGGGCAGAATGTGTTCAAGTTATAGGCAGAAAGTTTGTTTTATGGAGAGAAACAGAAGACTCCCCGAAGCTTTTAACAATTTAAAAATAAAAATGGAGAAACGAAAGTTTCTCCATTTTTTTATGAGTGTTTTTAAAATCATTAGTTTAAACTGTCAATATAGTTGCAGGCAGAGATTGCGGCAACTGCACCGTCTGAAACTGCCGTTGCAACCTGACGAACAGCCTTTTTCCTGCAATCTCCTGCAACGAAAATGCCGTTTTTCTCGGAAGCGCAAACTTCGGAATAGTCAGCATAGCCGTATTTGTCAAGGCTTATAACATTCTCAAAATTCTCGTTCTGAGGAACAAGCCCGATTGCAACAAACATTCCGTCAAGAGCGAGATTTTGAGTATCTTTGGTTTCCTCGTTTTTAATAACGATTCCCTCAAAAGTGTTATCTCCTAAAATCTCGGCAACTGTGTGGCCTAAGATAATGTTTATATTATCCTTGGCCTCAGCCTGCTTTATAAGGCTTGCCTCTCCTGTAAGATGAGGAAGATTCTGCACAACATAAACTGTTTTTGCAAGCTGGGAAAGCTGAAGCGCTTCTTGGAGAGCTGAGTTTCCGCCCCCTATAACCGCAACTGTTCTTCCTGTAAAGAATGCTCCGTCGCAAACGGCACAGAATGAAATGCCGTCGCCAATGAAATCCTCTTCTTTTGGAAGGCCTAAGCGTCTGTGCTTTGCTCCTGTGGCGATTATAACTGTTTTTGCTTCAAAGGTTTCCCCGTCAGTAACAACCTTTTTAACTTCCCCGTCAATGATTTCCTTAGCCTCGCAGGACTCGAAATCAACCCCCTGGGAAATTGCCTGGTCAACCAACTTTTCGGCAAATTCGTTTCCCGTAACCTCGGCGAACCCAGGTATATTCTCAACCTTTGGAGAATAGGTAATCTGTCCGCCGAAAGAGGCTTTTTCGATTACAAGGGCGGTTTTATTAGCACGCCTTGCGTATATCCCCGCAGTGAGTCCTGCGGGGCCGCCTCCTATAATAACTACATCATACATAGTTTGCACCTACTTTTCTATTGCTGTCTTAATTGCGCCTACTCCTGCAAACTTCTGAGCCTCTCCGCCCTTAACAATAACAAGTGTCGGAGCTTGCTTGATTCCGAGAGCGTTTGAAAGCTCAACATTTTCATTTGCCATAAGCTTTGTATAAGGATATTCTGCCTTTTCTAAGAGAGAATATGCAATTTTACAGTTAGGGCAGGTTGGAGATGCAAATAAATAGCTTCCGTCTGCTAATGTTGTGTTATCTGCTTCTGCTGCCGGAGCATCAGCTTTAACTTCTCTTTTAACATTGTCTAAATTGTAGCAGTCGATTTCATATTCTTTTCTTTCCTTATATTCCTGAGACTTACCAACATTCCAGTTTCTTACGGGACGATAGTAACCTGTGATTCTGCTGTAAACTTCTGTTTCTTCGCCGCAAGTTGGACATTCGAAATGTTCGCCACTGATGTAGCCGTGTTTTTTACATACAGAATATGTTGGAGACATTGTGTAGTAAGGAAGCTTGTAGTTTTCTGCAATCTTCTTAACGAGGTTTGCAGCAGCTTTCCAGTCAGGAAGCTTTTCGCCTAAGAATGCGTGGAAAACTGTTCCTGATGTATAAAGTGTTTGGAGTTCGTCCTGAATATCAAGAGCTGCAAAGATATCGTCTGTGTAGCTAACAGGAAGATGACTGCTGTTTGTGTAGTATGGAGAATCAGGATCTTCTGATGCTGTGATAATATCAGGGAATTTTGCAACATCGTGTTTTGCAAGTCTGTATGATGTTGATTCAGCAGGAGTTGCTTCTAAGTTGTAAAGGTCGCCATACTGTTCCTGATAATCAGAAAGTCTTTCTCTCATATGGTTGAGGACTTTCTTTGTCCATTCCTGACACTCTTCATGTGTTAAGTCTTTCTTAATCCAATTTGCGTTAAGACCAGCTTCGTTCATACCAACAAGACCGATTGTTGAGAAGTGGTTCTCAAATGTTCCAAGGTATCTCTTTGTGTAAGGATAAAGACCTTCATCTAAAAGTCTTGTAACAACTGTTCTCTTGATTTTGAGTGAACGAGCGGCAATATCCATCATCTTGTCAAGACGGATAAAGAAGTCTCTTTCATCGGTTGCAAGGTAAGCGAGTCTTGGCATATTGATTGTAACAACGCCGATAGAACCTGTGCTTTCACCGCTACCGAAGAAACCACCTGACTTTTTGCGGAGTTCTCTTAAATCAAGACGGAGACGACAGCACATACTTCTGACATCGCTTGGCTCCATATCGGAGTTTATATAGTTTGAGAAATATGGTGTGCCGTATTTTGCTGTCATTTCAAAGAGAAGCTTATTGTTCTCTGTTTCTGACCAGTCAAAATTGCTTGTGATTGAATATGTTGGGATTGGATACTGGAAGCCTCTGCCGTTAGCATCGCCCTCAATCATAATTTCGATGAATGCCTTGTTAACAAGATCCATTTCAGCCTGACAATCGCCGTAAGTGAAGTCCATTTCCTTTCCGCCAACGATAGCAGGGAGGTCTTTTAAGTCATTTGGAACTGTCCAGTCAAGAGTGATGTTAGAGAATGGTGCCTGTGTTCCCCATCTTGATGGAGTGTTAACACCATAAACGAAAGACTGAATAGCCTGTTTAACTTGCTTATATGTTAAGTTATCAACTTTAACGAAAGGTGCGAGATATGTGTCAAATGAGGAGAATGCCTGAGCTCCTGCCCATTCGTTCTGCATAATACCGAGGAAGTTTACCATCTGGTTACAAAGAGTTGATAAGTGGCCTGCCGGAGAAGAAGTGATTTTTCCCGGAACACCGCCAAGACCTTCCTTGATAAGCTGCTTTAAGCTCCAACCAGCGCAGTAGCCTGTGAGCATTGACAAGTCGTGAATGTGGATGTCACAGTTTCTGTGTGCATCGCTGATTTCTGGGTCGTAAACTTCGGAGAGCCAGTAGTTAGCAGTGATTGCTCCTGAGTTTGATAAAATAAGACCGCCAACTGAATATGTAACAGTTGAGTTTTCCTTAACACGCCAGTCAAGAACATTAACATAGTTATTAACTGTTTCTTTGTAGTCAAGGTAAGTATTTTTAAGGTTACGAAGTTTTTCACGCTGTTTTCTGTAAAGAATGTAAGCCTTTGCAACTCCGTCATAACCGCCCTGAATCAAAACAGACTCAACGCTGTCCTGAATATCTTCCACGGCTACATAGCCATCTTTGATTTTAGGAAGAAAATCTGCGGTAACTTTAAGCGCTAAGAAGTCGATAATGTTGTCGGTGTACTCAGTGTTTGTTGCTTCGAATGCCTTCTTCATAGCGTCTGCGATTTTGCTGATATCAAAATCTGCAATTTTTCCATCTCTTTTAATGATCTGATACATAAAAACACCTCTTTATTTAAAAATTTCTTATAAAAGACGATTTAGTGTATGGGGAAACGATTTTCAAAAACTCTTCCATTTCCTCATTTGAAAAGGACGATAGTCCTTCGGGATTTAGGATTTCCCCTGAATCCTTATACTGTTGCAAGTAATATTTTTCTGCACCCTCAATCCACTTCGCAAGAGAAAGTATACTCTCTTTTGTATGGATACCTTTAACAACCGTTGTGCGGAATTCATAAGGGATTTTTCCTTCTAAAAGGAAGTCCTTTGACTCTTCGGTTTCTTTTAAGAACTTGTCCACTCCCGCAGCCAGAATGTATTCTTCGGGAGAATTTTTTATGTCCATTGCAACATAGTCGAGGAGTCCCGCTGAAACGATTTCTTTAAGACGCTTTGGACTTGACCCGTTTGTGTCAAGCTTGATTTTATATCCCATATCCTTGATTTCGGAAAGGAAGGCAGGAATGTCGGGATTTAAAAGAGGCTCTCCGCCGGTGATAACCACGCCGTCAAGTAGCCCCTGCCTTTTTTTCAGAAAGGATAAAATCTCGCTTGGCGAAATTTCTTCATCGCTTTTTTCCACAAGCGATGCGTTATGGCAGAAGGGACACCGAAAATTGCAGCCTTTCGTAAAGACTATACAAGAGACGACCTCAGGAAAGTCGAGAAGTGTCAGTTTTTGCAAGCCGCCGATACGCATTTTAATCCCTCCTCCCAAATGGGGTGTATTATAAATATAGCATATGTTGTTGCCATTGTCAATACCAAAACACAATATATTGTGTTATTTTTTTAAAAAATTAAAAAGAGGTAATGTAAAAATTACCTCTTTTTTATCCTATATTAAAGAACTTTTTGGCGTTTTTTGTTGTAATATCGGCGATTTCTTCGTAAGATACGCCCTTGATTTCGGCAATTTTTTCTGCCACACGGAAGACATATCCGCTGTAATTTCTTTTCCCGCGGAAGGGTTCGGGCGCCATATATGGTGCGTCCGTCTCAATTAAAAGACGGTCAAGGGGGATAACTTTAAGGGCCTCAATTGCCCGTCTTGCGTTTTTAAAGGTTATAACCCCCGTAAAAGAAATCATAAGACCCATATTTAAAATCTCTTTTGCAGTTTCGGCGCTTCCTGAGAAGCAGTGGAAAACTCCGTTGGAAATTTTGTGGTCCTTTAAGATTTTTATGCACTCTCCTCGGGATTCTCTGTCGTGGATAACAACAGGGAGGGAAAGCTCTTTGGAAAGCTCAAGCTGAGGAGGAAGCCACATCTTTTGCTCATCCTCGTCCGTATCCTCGTAGTGATAGTCAAGACCCACCTCTCCGATTGCAACAACCTTTTCGTGTTTTGCGAGAGTGCGGAGCGTGTCGATGTCCTCGTTTGTCATTCCCTTTGTTTCGCTTGGGTGAACGCCGACAGTTGCATAAACAAAATCGTATTTTTCAGCCAGAGCAACGCTCTCCTTTGAGGTTTTAATGCTTGAACCGATATTGTTTATATATGCCACCCCGTTTTTATGGGCGTTTATAAGCATAGCGTCACGGTCTTGGTCGAACTGGCTGTCGTCATAGTGGGCATGGGAATCGTAAAGCATTATTTCTCACCCCCGTAAAGAAGATTATAAAGGGTTGGGGAGAAGTTAAATTCTTTCATAAGCATCTCCGCTTCCGCCCTTGCTTTATCCCTTGTCGATTGTGGAATGTTGGTTTTTCTTGCTCTGATTAAAATATTCTTTGGCGAGTGCGCCATATCAACAAACTCCATAAGCTCAGTTTTATACCCTTGGGCAGTTAAAAGATTTCCCCTGATTGCGTCTGTTGAAAGAGCGGAGAAACGCTCTTTAATAAGACCGTAACGGGAGAAAATTTCAAAGGTTTCAGGTTTAATCTGTGAGTTAAGCTCGTGCTGACAGCAGGGGACGGATAAAATTGTGTCGCAATCCCACTTAACTGCGTTATAAAGAGCAAAGTCTGTTGCCGTGTCGCAGGCGTGGAGAGTTATAATCATATCCACTTTTCCTGTGAATTTAAATGTCCCTATGTCCCCCGTCTCAAACCGGAGTTTTTTGTAACCGTATTTCTCTGCCAGGGCGTTGCAGTTTTTTATAACATCCTCTTTAAGGTCAAGGCCGATAATTTCTGCATCAATCCCTGAAATATTAACAAGGAAATGATAAAGAATAAAAGTAAGATATGATTTTCCGCAACCAAAATCCAAAATCGTCATTTTTTTCTTGTCGCCCAAAACATCTTTGACGATTTCCGTAAAGCGATTTATCTGTTTGTATTTATCATACATAGAGTTTACGATTTTTCCCTCTTTGGTAAAAATCCCAAGGTCAACAAGGGGAGGAATTGCTTCCTTTAATATATAGTGCTTTTCTCTGTTATGCTTTTCTTCTGTTTTTGCTCCGCCCTTTTGGGTAAGGAGAGTTGCCTTTCCCTTTTTGGAAACTTTAATGAGAAAATGCTTGTCCTCGGTCCAGAAATCAAACTGTTTATAGTCATTTGCGATTTCACTTAGGAAAGATAAAAGCTCGTCACGGGTTAAATTCTCCGTAAAGGCTTGCTTTTGGGTAAATTTTTCAACCTGATAAAGATTTTTTACCTTATTTATATTAACTCTCTTAAAAGCAGCAGAAGATAAGGGGTTGCTGACAACCCCTTTTGAAATTTCACTATTAAAAATTTCATTTAAGTAGCTTGTTATCATTTAAAAATTCCTCGATTCTGTCAAGTGCGCGAGTGATATTTTCAACTGAGTAAGCATAAGAACAACGGATAAAACCTTCTCCGCTTTCCCCGAAAGCATTTCCCGGAACAACGGCAACCTGCTTTGAATAGAGAAGCTTTTCAACGAACTCCTCAGAGGAAAGGCCTGTTGCTTTAATTGACGGGAAGGCATAGAATGCGCCCTCAGGCTCAAAACATTCAAGCCCCATATCGTTAAATCTTGAAACGATAAGATTTCTGCGCTTGTTATATTCCTGGCACATATATTCAATATCATTGTCTCCGTTTTCAAGAGCGGAAACTGCCGCATACTGAGCAGTTGTGGGTGCGGACATAATTGCGTATTGGTGCACCTTTGTCATAGCCTTTATAATGTCAGGATGACCGCAGGCATAGCCAAGGCGCCAGCCTGTCATAGCGTAAGCTTTTGAAAAACCGCTGACCAAAACAGTTCTCTCTGCCATTCCCTCTAAGGAGGCGATAGATATATGCTTTTTGCCATAGGTAAGCTCTCCGTAAATCTCGTCAGAGATAACCATAAGGTTTGCTTCCTTTATAACAGGAACGAGTGCCTCTAAATCGGCTTTTTCCATAATCCCACCTGTCGGGTTGCTTGGATAAGGAAGAACCAGAACCTTGGTTTTAGGGGTTATAGCATTTTTAAGCTCCTGGGGAGTGAGCTTGAATTTATTCTCAGCTTTTGTCTTAATGGTAACAGGAACACCGCCTGCCAGAGCCGTTATAGGCTTATAACAAACAAAGCTTGGCTCGGGGATTAAAACCTCGTCCCCCGGATTTAAAACTGTTCGTAAGAAGAGGTCAATTGCCTCACTTCCCCCGACAGTTATGAGGACCTGAGAAAGTCCATCATAGTTAAGATTAAATCTGCGTTTTAAATAAGATGCAACAGCAATACGAAGCTCTTTAAGACCTGCGTTTGATGTGTAATGAGTCTTTCCTTTTTCAAGAGAATATATACCCTCGTTGCGAATATGCCACGGGGTAACAAAGTCAGGCTCGCCCACGCCAAGAGAAATAGCATCTTTCATCTCTGCCGCAATGTCGAAAAACTTACGGATTCCTGATGGAGGAATAGCAGAAACAGAGCTGTTTATAAAATTTGCGGGGTTAAAACTCATAGGGACATTACCTCCCTGTCATCTTCTTTTTGCGCTGTTAAAATATTTCCGTCATTTTTATAGCGCTTTAAAACAAAGTGCGTCGCTGTTGAAATAACAGCATCCATTGTTGCAAGATGCTGGGATACGAAAAGGGAAATATCTTTGAGATTGTCCCCTTCAACAGTTACGCCGAAATCATAGCTTCCGCTCATAAGGTTAAGGGCGGTAACTTCCGGATATTGATAAATTCTCTCTGCAATACGGTCAAAACCCTGATTTCTCTGAGGAGTAACTTTAAGCTCTATGTAAGCCGTAACACGATTGGTTGAATTGACTTTATCCCAGTTAACGATTGCGCCGTATCCTAAAATTGTGCCGTCTTTTTCAAGATTATCTATAATCTCCGCGGCGGCGGCCACAGAAATGCCGTGCATGGCGGCAAGCTCTTCCAGAGAGAGTCTGCAATTTTCGTGCAGGGAAGAAATAATAGCTTTGTAAAGTTTTTGATTTTCCATAGCGAATACCTCCGTTTTGAGTTTCTTCATTATTATATAATAGTAGAGTATAGCATAAAAAATAATTAAGGTCAATATAAAAAAAGAGCCTGGAAGTATAGAAAAAAACACTGCTTTGTAAAAAATGATAAAAAAACTAGGGATAGTCCCTGTGGTTTTGTGCAATCGGTACACCCTGTGAGATACGGAGGCGAAAACTCCGAAAAACCGCGTGGTTACGGGCTTTTTTGAGGGTGCTTGGGAAATGGTTATACAAATTTACCAAAAAGGGGAGCAAATTTTGTGCATTTGTCCCCTATGCAAAAGTGAGGTTTTATGTTAAAATAATGACAGTAATATGAAAACTATGCATAGGAGGCATTTTAATATGGCAGGTTTAAGTCTTAAAAATATTTACAAAACTTATGACGGCGGATTTACAGCCGTTAAAGACCTCAATCTTGAAATTGAAGATAAGGAATTTATCGTTTTGGTTGGTCCTTCAGGCTGTGGTAAATCAACAACACTCAGAATGGTTGCAGGCCTTGAAGAGATTACATCAGGTGAACTTTATATCGGCGACACATTAGTTAATGATGTTGCTCCAAAGGACAGAGATATTGCGATGGTTTTCCAGAACTACGCTCTCTATCCTCATATGACTGTATTTGATAATATGGCATTCGGTCTTAAACTCAGAAAAGTTCCGAAGGATGAGATTAAAGCTAAGGTTATGGAAGCTGCTCAGATTCTCGGAATTGAACATCTTTTAGAGAGAAAGCCAAAGGCACTCTCCGGTGGTCAGAGACAGCGTGTTGCTCTCGGCCGTGCTATCGTTCGTAATCCAAAGGTATTCCTTTTGGACGAACCTCTTTCTAACCTTGATGCAAAGCTTCGTGTTCAGATGCGTGCTGAAATCGGTAAATTACATAGAAAGCTTGAAACAACATTTATCTATGTAACACACGACCAGACAGAAGCTATGACAATGGGCTCTAGAATTGTTGTTATGAAGGATGGTATTCTTCAGCAGGCTGCAAGCCCGATTGAAATCTATAACGAACCTGCTAATATGTTCGTTGCCGGATTTATCGGAAGCCCACAGATGAACTTCATTGATGTTACTGTTTCAAAGGAAAGTGATGGTATCTACCTCGTTAACGATAACTTTAAGGTTAAGCTTCCTGAAGGAAAGGCAAACCGCCCTGAGCTTGCTGAATACATCGGCAAGGAAGTTGTTATGGGTATCAGACCTGAAAACATCTATGATGATGAAGCTCATATCACAGCAGCTCCTGATTGTAAGCTTTCTGCTCTTGTAACACATACAGAAATGATGGGTGCTGAAACATATCTTTATCTTGCTGTTGGCGAAAAGAACATTATCGCAAAGGTTAACCCAAGAACAACAGCTAAGCTTGATGAAACTATTGATATCGTATTTGATAACAATAAGATTCATATTTTCGATAAGGAAACAGAGGTTGCAGTTATCAACTAATTTTAAATATTTGCCCTTGGCTCATTTGAGCCAAGGGCTTTTTTGTTATAAAAAATCAAAACGGGGGGAAATTAAATGCAGGAGGGATAAAAATGAACGAAATAACAAAACAAAATTTTGATGAGTTTATAAACTCTGAAAAAACGGTTCTCATAGACTTTTGGGCACCATATTGTGGATATTGCAAACAAATTGCCCCTGTCATAGATGAAATTGCAGAGGAGATGAGCGGGGAAATTAAAGTGGGCAAGGTGAACATTGAAAAAGAGCTTGGCCTTGCCAGAGAATTCGGAGTAAAAAGCATCCCCTATCTTGCTGTCATAAAGAATAAAGAGGTAGTAAAATCTGCAATAGGTTTTATGAATAAAAGAGAAATTTTAGAGCTTCTTCAATAAGAATATTTTAATGCCCGCAGTAGAAATTTACTGTGGGCATTAAAATATCATAAAATGTTTGCTTTTTCGGGGAAAGTATGGTAAAATAATCAAGGTATATTATTCGTAGATTTAGAGAAAGGAGAGCGCCAATATATTTAAGGCTAAATATGTTTGCGCGAAAAATAATATGGCTTTT
>JAZNKJ010000012.1:0-40487 GCA_045578465.1 Clostridia bacterium
GTATCTTAAAAATAAACTTTTGTCAAGTTTTTTCTAAAATTCTATTGACAAAAGTATCTTTTTATGATACTATATGTGTGTCGGGAACAAAAAGCGAGCCCCGTTTTTTACTACCCTTTTTGTATCTTTAAAAGATACTTCTTTGTTCCGACAATAAACAAAGGAGATACTTAAATTGCAACATCCGGAAATTACTTTAACCGAGAAATTCGGGTCCCGCTGGGAAGAAGAAAAACCCGAATTTGTCGGAAACTGCGCCTACTCCCCTTGCAATCATAAGATTTATGATGATTATGAATATGTGGTAGATTATAAAGGAAATGTTTTTTGCACTCGGGAATGCGCAGAACTTTTTTACGGCCTTCGGGTCGTCTAACATTAAATATAAAGGGAGATAAATATAATGGAAACAAAAGAATGGTTAAATCAGGGAAGATATTTGGCAAAGGAAATCAGGGCCTTAAAGGATGCTCTTGACAAGGCGGACAAGATGGCAGATTGTTGTCTGGATTCTTTCTTCTCTAAATATAAAGAAACTTTGGAGGATAAAATCCACCAGCTATCGCGGACAAATGAGGATATTATTTCAACAATTTATATGGTCGAGGATAATATTTTAAGGACGCTTTTAGTGGAGAGGTTTATAAACAACAAAACATGGGAAATGGTTTCCCACCGCCTCGGCTATGACTTTTACCATGTTATAAAAAGGCTTTATCCAAAAGCCGTTGCTGAGGTTGACAAAATCATCAGCCTTAAAGCGAGCTAAAAATAAAAAGCACTTAGCAAATGCTAAGTGCTTTTATTCTGTTTGGTTTTCTTGCATTCGTTTCCAGTTTATATAGCCGTATATGTCGTTTGCGAAAAACATTATAAAGCAGAAAATCATTGGGATATAGGCGGTGTCCTTTATAGATGCCAGAACCCACAATACGATGAGGACTATATCATTTGCGCAATATCCGATTGCATAATAGGGGCTTCTAAGATATGTAAGGTATGCCGCTATAAAGCTTGTGGTTATTGACATTGTGCTGAATAAAAGATTGGCTGTGCCCAATGCTTTTAAAACATAATAAAAAGCAAAGGTAACAAGAACAGAGAAAACAAGCATAACAAAGATTTGCTTTTTCTTTACATTTCGTATTAATACCTCTTTCGAATTTTTATAGGGATTTTTGTGCCACTCAATTGCCACACATATTGCCATAGGCATCGACATACAAAGATATGTTATTGCCTCGCCGTAATATTTAAAAAACAAAGAAATAATTCCATAGAAAACTGCAAAAACAACACAGAGTATTTGTCCTATAACATATCCTTTGGCTACAAAAATAAGAGCCGTAACCCCCACCAAAGATGCCATAAGGGACAACAAATCCTTATTGGGAGCAAGAATAAAAGATAAGCTCACGACAATTGTCGATACCAGCCACAGACCAAGTTCAAACTTTGTTAAGTCCTTAAAATATTTCATATATCCTCCCTCATTAAAAAAAGCTTTCACAGGGCATATCTTCAAAGACCTAACGATATGCACAGTGAATGCTCTCACATTCTCTACCCGGTGGCAGACAGCTTTCAATTGTAACCTCAAAAAAGTGGTCGAGGTGACAGGATTTGAACCTGCGACCTCTGCGTCCCGAACGCAGCGCTCTACCAAACTGAGCCACACCTCGATAAACTTACCAAATCAGTATAACACAATCTTTCCTGTTTGGCAAGGGTTTTCCTAAATTATTTTATAATATCTTTTATGGCTTCTCCCGCTAAAATAAGACCCATAACAGAGGGCACAAAGGAGATGCTTCCCGGAACTTTTTTGTTGCTTTCCTCGTCTGTTATATCCTCTAAAACCGTCGGCTCTTCCTTGGAATAAACCACTTTAAGATTGTCTACGCCTCGTTTTTTCAATTCCCGTCTCATTACGCGACAAAGGGGGCAGTTTTCCGTTTTATATATATCTGCCACCTGAAAGTCCTGTGGGTTCAGCTTGTTTCCTGCGCCCATTGCGCTTATAACACCAATCCCCTTCTTCTTGGCAGTTTCGATTATGGCAAGTTTTGCAGAAACTGTATCAACTGCATCTATAACATAGTCGATTTCATCATCAAAAAATTCTTCAACATTTTCAGGAAGGCAGAATTTTTCAAGGGCAACCACCTTTATATCGGGGTTGATATCTTCTATTCGTTTTTGCATAACCTTAACCTTTGCTTCCCCAACTGTTGAATTAAGGGCGATGAGCTGTCTGTTGATATTGGACACAGAAACCTTGTCGCGATCAACCAAGGTTATTTTGCCCACTCCTGCTCTTGCGATGGCTTCGGCACAGAATGAGCCAACTCCGCCAACTCCAAAGATTATAATATGGCTTTTTTTAAGTTTTTTGACGGCATCCTCGCCGATCAGCATACTTGTTCTCTGATAAATCTCGTTCATTTTTTCACCTATTAAAAATCCGCCGATTTTGCGGCGGATTATATTTATTTTTTAGGATTAACAAGGTCTCTCCAATCAAGGTCTCCTCGGTCAAGACCGCGGATTAAAACTTCGGCAGTTGCAACATTTGTTGCAAGCGGAATATTATGAACATCGCAAAGACGAAACAGCGCCGAAACATCAGGTTCATGAGGCTGGGCTGTAAGAGGGTCACGGAAAAAGAGCACAAGGTCAATTTCGTTATAGGCGATTCTTGCACCGATCTGCTGGTCTCCGCCCTGAGGCCCTGACAAGAACAGATTTACATCCATACCGGTAGCTTCGTTTATAAGACTACCCGTTGTTCCTGTGGCGCAGAGGTTATGCTTTTGGAGTATCGCTTTATATGCAATACAAAACTCAACCATAAGTTCTTTCTTTTTATCGTGCGCAATAAGAGCGATATTCATTTTTCTTCCTCCCGTCGTTTAGTTATTTCTTTTCATTGCCTTAATCGGAATATTTGCAGTGAGTGCCGGAACCAAAGATTTTCCATCCTCGCTTTGTGCTGTTCCAATCTGGATATCAAGACCACTTTCGGAGATATCCATATACTTTTCAAGCACCTGCATAATTTCATCTCTTATTTTTTCCAAAAATTCTGTATCTGAATTTGCTCGGTCATGGACTAAGACAAGTCTTAATCTGTCTTTTGCCATTTCTTTTGACGCATTCTTGCGCTTACCGAAAATTTTGGATAAATCTATTATCATTTTTATTCTCCTTTACAGTTTATTCCTGACTTACTTTCTTTTGAATTTTCCAAAGAGTCTGGCGAAGAATCCGCCGCCGTCAAGCTCCATAAGGGGAACATTTTCACCGCTTAAACGCTTTGTTATGTTTCGATAGCCCTGACCTGCAAGAGATTTCATATTTACAACAGCAGGCTCACCCTTATTTGTTGAAACAATAACATTTTCATCATCAGGAACTATACCGATAAGCTCGATATTCAAAATATCAAGGACATCATCAACATTCATCATTTCCCCACGCTTAACCATATCTGTTCTGATGCGGTTAATGAGAAGGAAATGGTCTGTTATTTCATTGGCATCCAAAAGGCCGATAATTCTGTCAGCATCACGAACAGCAGAAACCTCAGGTGTTGTAACAACAATTGCTTTGTCTGCGCCTGCGATAGCATTTTTAAAGCCCTGCTCAATACCTGCGGGACAGTCGATTATAATAAAATCAAAATCTTTTTTAAGGTCGTTGCAAAGCTTTTCCATCTGCTCGACCGATACTGCATCCTTATCCTTTGTCTGTGCAGCAGGAAGAAGGAAAAGACCGTCATAACGCTTGTCTTTAATAAGAGCCTGTTTAAGCTTACAATGACCTGTAACCGCATCTACTAAGTCATAAACAATTCTGTTTTCAAGACCTAATACAACATCAAGGTTACGAAGACCGATATCTGTATCAATCAAAACTACTTTTTTACCAAGCAGAGCAAGTCCAACCCCGATATTAGCTGTTGTTGTTGTTTTACCAACGCCACCTTTACCTGAGGTTATAACTATTACCTGCGCCTGTGACTTTGCCATAATTTACCTCCATTATAAAACCAAATTCAGTGCGAAATTTTCCGCGCCGATATTCTGCATAATTAAACTTCATCTTCCACCAGTATATCACATACCATATAAAAAGTCAAAAATTATTTTCTTTTCTGTAAAAATTCTTCGATGAAAATTTTGTCATCTTTAATGTAAGCCGCCTCAGGACTGAGATAATCTTTATCCTCCCCTTCGGGCGGTATTGTTATAAGGTCGGCAATTCGAAGCTGGGTCGGAGAAAGATTTAAAGCGGCAACAAAGGCTCCTTTATCTCCGTCTTTTCCTGCATGAACCATACCTCTGACACTGCCCATAACAAAGATATTCCCCTTTGCGATAACCTCAGCACCAGGGTTAACATCACCGATTAAAACCACACTTCCGTCAGACTCTAAGCACTGGCCTGAGCGGAGAGTTTTCTTATAAAACTTAGTGTTTTTCTCTTCCGCTTCTACCACGGCACGGTCTAAAATCTGCTGTGCATTTATATTTTCTGTTTCCTTATCTTCTGTTTTTTCATTATCCTCAGGGTTTTCCCAGAGCTCAACGCTATCTTCTAAAATATCCGAAACTTTTTTGACCAATCGTTCATATTCCTTGTTTGTCATAGGAACGCCTTTAAATCCGAGCCTTTTAACTCCTGCAAAAAAATCTTTGGACTCTTTAAACTTGGCGCAAAGAGCCTCTTTAACCTCCTTATAAGAGGGCTTTTCATTAACAGTTACCACCATACCGCTTTTATACAGTTTAAGGCTGATAATTTCTTTCTTTTCTGCCATCTTAATCTTCCTTTCTATTTCAAAAGTTTATTAGGCTGAGTTATGCTGTCCTGAGTTTCATAAAGTCCTAAATATGACGCGAACATTTCTCTTCCGATGTTGGCGGCATATCTGCTTGATGCGCCGTGTTCAATTACAACGGCAACCGCAATCTGAGGATTGTCATAGGGGGCAAAGCCAACGAATAAGACATTGTCGCTTCCCTGACTTACTTCCGCAGTTCCCGTTTTTCCGCCAACTTCAATAGGGAAATTCTCAAAAACCGCCGACGCCGTTCCGTCGCCCGTAACTCGTCTCATTCCGTCTTTAACGGCTTCAACAGTGCTGTCTTTAAGCTTAATCTTGGACAAAACTTTCGGCTCGGTTTTATAAACTATTTTATCCCCTTCATATGTGCGGATTTCTTTTATAAGGTGGAGAGAATATCTCGTTCCTTTATTTAAAATAGTCGATATATAATTGGCAAGCTGGGCAGGGGAGAACATATTATCCGACTGGCCGATTGCCGCCTGCAAAACATCCCCCGGGTACCAAGGTATATCAAGTTTTTCCCTGTAATCGGGTCCTGCCACAATTCCGCTCTCCTCATACAGCTCTATTCCCGTTTTTTCGCCAAGACCAAAAGCCTTTGCATATTTATTTATATCTTTAATTCCCACTCTTCGCCCTGCATCATAGAAGAAACAGTTGCAGGAAACTCCGATTGCCTCCGAAACGGTAAGTGGGCCGTGAGTCTTTCCGCTTTTCCAGATAAGACAGGTTGGCTGATATGACGGAGCATAATATTTATAAACGCCTTCACACTCAATTGTATCAGTCGGGGATATAATTCCTTCTTCAAGGGCCGCTATGGCAACCAATGGTTTAAAGGTTGAACCAGGGGTATATACACCGCTTAGCGCTCTGTTAAAAAGAGGCTTTGTTGGGTCTTTTAAAAGATTGTTATAATTTTCTGTATAACTTACGGGGTCATAAGACGGATATGAGGCAATTGCCAGAACCCCGCCCGTTTTAACATCAATGGCAATTGCTGCACCGCTATAAGCATCCGGGCCACTATCTGCCCTTGCCGCTTCTATATTTTCTTTAAGGGCTTTCTCTGTTATCTCTTGCAATTTGGAGTCAACAGTAAGCACCGCATAATTATCAGTTTCAGGGGGTACTTCGCTCAGCACCCTTTCAATACTTCCGGCTTTATTTTGCTTAACCATCATTGAGCCATCTTTACCTTTAAGGTAGAATTCAAGCTCTTTTTCAATTCCGTCTTTTCCTATGATGTCATTCATTCCATAGCCTTTATCACGAAGCTCAGCATATTCTTCTGCATAAATGATGCCTGTTCTTCCTAAAATATGGACCGCCATAGAGCTTACATATTCGCGCATTGGCTCAACTTCAACGGAAACACCTGTCATCAAAAAGCCACTTTCTGAAACCTGGGCAATAACCTTATCAGACACATCCGATGCAAAAGTATAGGGGTTTGTTACGCCGAAATATTTTTGGTCCATCGAATATCTTATGGCGATAATATTTCGTCTTGTTTCCCCTGTATAGCTCTCGTCCACTCCGTATTTTTCGGCGAGGCTGTCCATAATTTTATTTATACTGTCACTATTTTTAAAGTCGTTTTCTTTCTTCCATTCTTTAACTTTTTTCGCCTTATCCTCTGAATTTTCAAAGACAAAATCAAGAGGCTCGCCTTTTATGGGGAATTCGTCTAAAAATTCTTCCCCGTTTTCATTCATAATTCCAAGTAAGACCGCAATGGTCTCGTTAATTTTATTGTCGGAAGCAGAAACATCCTGAATTCTTATATAATAGCCCATTCGGTTTGTAACCATAGGACGCCCATAAGCATCAAGAATTTCCCCTCTTGACGCCTTTATGGGATATGCGCGTTCTGTCTGGTTTATAATGTTTTCCCGATAGTTTTCGCCGTTTACAATTTGGAGATTAAAAAGCACTACGGTAAAGACAATTACAAAACTAAGAAGAAACGCACCCAATATTATATATCTGTGACGCAGATTTCTGTTTTCCAAACCATTCACCTTTTTTCGTTATCGTAAAGCCTTTCATATGTTCTTTTTAAAGCAAGATATAAAATAACCGCTAATGCGCCGTTATAAAAAATTTCAACCAAAATAATTCTAACCGCAGGCCATATTCCGCTTACCTGACCAAAGATAGCGTTAATTCCCTCTAAAACCGCCGTCCAGACAGCAACAAAAATAAATGTTACAAGGGCGTTGTTTCGTCTTATGACATTCTCGCAGGACACAACCACCAAAAAGCAGGCAAACATATATAAAACTCCGTTAAGCCCTACGCTTGCCCCGACAATTATATCATAGACAAAGCCAAAAATGAGGCCAAGCCAGATTGCTTCCGTTTTAGAAACATAAAACCCTGCAAAGACGATATAGATTATAAACAAGTTAGGGCTTACGCCAAAAAGCTCCAGAGCAGTAAAGAGCGTGGTTGAAAGCATTGCTGCCAGGAAGAGATATACTGCATGGTATGTTACTCTCATAGTATTCTCTCCTTCTATTCTTCGCCTACCGCTGTGTTCTCGGCCGGGTTATTTGTTATTATCATAACCTTTGAAACGGCCTCAATTTCAGCAGATGTTTCAACAATTGCATATTGAGAAATCCCCTGAACTTCCGGCTTTATTTCTATAACCTTGCCGATTTCAATGCCTTTTGGATAAACTCCCCCAAGGCCTGAGGTTTCAAGGTAGTCGCCCACCACTATATCACTGTTTTTAGAGATGAAAGAGAGCCTGCATTGACCATCTTTTGAAAGGGACAAATCCCCTTCAACAATCCCTAAATCGCCTGAGCGGATAACTTTTGCGCTCACGCTGTGGCCTGAGTCAGTAAGAACAGTTACTCTTGCCCAGGTTGAGCCTAAATCACTTATTCTTCCAAGAAGGACATTCTCCCCTGAGATGACGCCCTGACCTATTTTAAGGCCGTCTGCCGTTCCTTTGTCAATAATAAAGCTTTCATACCAGTTTGATGCGCTTCTGGAAATTACCTCTGCGCTTACAAGCTCTAAACTCGGATAGGCTTCGGAAAGTTCAAGGAGGGCACGAAGGTCTTTATTTTCTCTGTCTGCCCCTTCGCTTTTCCTTATTCTCGCTTCAAGCTCTTTCTTCTCACTTTTCAGCTTTTCGTTCTCTTTTCGAAGCTCATCTATATCTCCGAAATAGCCGAAAAAGCCCGTAACCTTTCTGCCTACCCATGTGCAGGCATCGGAAAGAGGGGTTATAACCACCATTGCAACATTACCCATAAAGGTTGACTTGGTTTTTGTTGCATTGATAACCCCTAAAACAACACTTACTGAAATTGTTATTGTAAGAAGGAGAACAAAAATTCTGTTCCCGAAAAGCTTTCTCATTTAAATCTCTCCGATTAAATCTTATTCACCTAAAAATATGTTCTTCATTTCCTTAGCGTTAGAAGCCGCTCTGCCTGTGCCTAATGCAACGCAGTGCATTGGTTCTTCCGCAATGTAAACAGGAATGTCAATATTCTTGTTTATGAGCATACCGAGACCTCTTAATGTTGCCCCGCCGCCTGATAAAACGATACCCGTTTCATAGATATCAGCTGCAAGTTCAGGTGGAGTTTTTTCAAGAACTGCTTTAATTCCGTCAATAATCATTTCAAGGCTTTCTGAAATTGCCTCACGGATTTCTGATGAATCAACAGAAACATTCTTAGGAAGACCTGAAACGCTGTCGCGACCGTGAACTTCCATTCTGAGTTCATCCTTCATAGGACAAGCGGAGCCAATCTGAACCTTAACTTCTTCTGCTGTTATTGCGCCGAGGCTTAAATTATATTTTCTCTTCATATACGCAATAATATCCTCATCAAAGCGGTTTCCTGCAACTTTAACAGAGTCAGAAACAACAATACCGCCGAGAGAAATTACAGCAATCTCTGTTACGCCGCCACCGATATCAACAATCATAGAGCCCATTGGTCTTGAAACTTCAATGCCTGCGCCGATTGCAGCCGCCATAGGTTCTTCAATCAAATAAACCTTTTTAGCCCCTGCGCTCATTCCAGCTTCCTTAATAGCTCTTTTTTCAACCTCTGTTACGCAGGCAGGGATTGCCATAACAACAACAGGGCGGAGGAATGAATTCTTTGTCGCCTTCTTTACGAAAGCTTTAAGCATAGATGTTGTTGTGTCAAAGTTTGCGATAACGCCCTCTTTAACAGGTGTTATTGCGCAAAGATTCTTATGGGTTCTTCCAAGCATTTCCTTAGCTTCTGATCCCACAGCAACAACTGTTCCGTCCACTTCGCTTATTGCAACAACAGACGGTTCATCAAGGATTATATGATCCTTTGAGCATATTATTGTGTTAGATGTTCCAATGTCAATTCCAAGTTCTAATGGCATTTTTATCACTCTTTCTTTAAAAATTTATATTTCTAAAAGGGATATGTTAAAATCCTCTTTTAATAATTTACATATTCTTTCAACTGGAAGTCCCACGATATTAAAATAATCGCCGTGGATTTCCTCAACAAACATAGAAGCTTTAAGCTGGATACCATAAGCACCTGCTTTGTCCATAGGCTCTTTTGTCTTTACATAGCCGTCAATTTCGTCCTCTGAAAGAGCCCTGAATTTAACAAAGCTTTCTACCGCCCCAGCCCGCTTCTCCCCTGTTTCTTTATCGCAAATGCAATAGCCCGTTAAAACAGAGTGGGTATTACCGCTGAGGAGACGGAGCATTCTCTTTGCATCTTCGTCATTTTTCGGTTTTCCCATTATTTCATTTTCGCAGACCACCATTGTGTCTGCCGTTATAACAATTGCATCCTCAGGGCAATTTTTTGCGTTTCTGACCTGTTCATTCTTTGTTTCGGCAAGAGAGGTTACAATCTCCGGAAAGGGAAGGCTTAAATCAACAACTTCTTCTCCCTCTGCGGTTATAATTTCAAACTTTAAGCCCACATTTTCAAGAAGTTCTTTTCTTCTCGGAGACTGAGAGCCGAGTATAATTTTTTTCATCTTTTAATCAGTCCTGTCTTATGACAAAATATTTTTGCGCCGTAGCCGGATATAACTCCGCCGATACATCCCAAAATGGTCAAAACCGGGAGATAGGAGAAAAGGCTCAGGCTTCCAAATATAACCGACGCCACAATAATCTGAGTAAGGTTATGGAAAAATGCGCCGACAACGCTTATTCCCACCTCGGAAAGCTTTGGATAAAACAGCTTTTTAAAGAGCCACATAAATAGAGCGCTTATAACTGCACCGCCTACGCTATACGGAATTGCGCTTACCCCACCATAAAGGAAACAGCCAAGGGTTGAGCGAAGGAGGGCGACCAGAATACTTCCGCCGCCGCCAAGATAAAAGAGTGTCCAGACAGTTGCGATATTAGCAAAGCCCAGCTTTCCGCCGGGGATAATGAATGCACTAAGCATACCTTCTGCAATCTGCAAAACAATTCCCACAGAAATCATAAGAGAAAGGACTGTGATTTTCTTTGCACTTATTTTTTTCATCAGTGGCTCACCTTATCAACCTTTCCGTCTTGTCCTGCAATTTCAATCATAAGACGATTGGGAAGGCAGACTATTTTCTGATTTGTTTTGCTTATTTTGCCCATTTTAACATCAAGTTTATCAGGGCAAGAGGCTTCCTCAACAAAAACACAGCCATCTTCTATTCTAACCGTGTTTGAGCCAAACTCTGTGTCAATCTTTATAATTTTTGTTTCGTTTTTGAGATTATAGCTTGCATATACTTTTCCGTTGGTGGTTATTACCACTCTTTCTCCGCTTTCGCCTTTTAAGAAAAAGCCCTGGAAAATCAAAACTGCTACGGAAACAACAAGCAAAACCGCCGTGACTATCTTATCCGAGAATGTCATCACAACACTCCTTTGTTATAATGCAATCTTGTGTATTCTCCTTTAAAATCCTTTCTATCAAAGAAGGATGCGCAGACACCGTCAACCCTTTTCTCGTCCTCAACCGTGAAATAAATAAGAAGACTTTCGGCTCCGCTTTTTGCTATATCATCAAGCTTATCCCCCATATAAAGTGGGAGAGAATTTAAAACAACGCTCCGACAGTTTTCTCCGTCTTTTACAACGGGGAATTTAATGCCTTTTCGGTCTGTTAAATAATTTATATCTCTGTTGCAGGGGCAGTTGTTATTATTTCTTACGATACAGTTTTCCGTTATCATAAGGGGAAGATGCCCATAGACCATAGTTTCTACGGATAATCCTTTTTTCATATCCCTTATTGCTCCTAAGTTAAGCTCAGGAGAGAGGGTAACACCTTTAAAAGCTTTTTCTTTTAAAAGGTCAAGGGCGAAACTGTTAAAGACATTAAGACGGAAGCCCCCGTATTTGATAAAATCATCTTCATCCAAAAAGGCTAAATTATTCACAAGGAGCTTATTAAAGCCAAGACCTTTTAAGATTTTAAGCCTTTTTCTTGTTTCTTTTTCGTCTTTGATTATGCTTTCAGTTTCTATAACTATTTTGTCCTTATAAGGAGCAAATTCTTCTGTGTATTTAAGAAGAACACTGTCTAAAACATAAAACCTTTCAAACTCATAGTCCTTTGCCGAATAAAATTGATTGATATTTGCAACCCGGCAAGAGAATGTTGCCTCTTCTTTTTCCTTTTCCTTAATTTCTTTAATGGCATAATCGCCCTTTCTTCTGAATAAAGAAAGGTATTCTTCTTCAAATTTTGAGAGGGCGCATCTTCTAAGTTCGTTTATCTGTCCAACCGCCATAAAGGGCGCGCCTTTTATCTCTACTTCGATATTTTCAAACTCAAAGGGTGTTCCCCCCGTTTTGTTTATTTTCTCGCAAAACAGTTCTTTTGTTACAACTTTACTTTCGCCTTTTTCTAGAACATCTTCAAGAGAAACAGTAACTTCAACGCCTTCCCCTTTGATAGTAAGGCTTGGGGTTTCCCCTTCAATAAGCTTTGCTTTTGCGCTAAGCTTTATTTTCTTTTCGCGGTTTGGAGTTTCATATTTATCGTTTTCCTGTTTCTCATAGGGGTTATCAGGCTTATTAAAGCAAAACATTTCTTTGCCTTTTCTGCCCGTAAGATAACCGTCAGTCTGTCCGCCTCGATAAAAAATTCTGTCAAGGCGCTCTAAATCTTCTTTTGTTGGCATTTCGCCTGAGTCAATATACTTTCTGTATATACCGACCACCAAGGAAACATATTCTGCACCTTTCATTCTCCCCTCAATTTTAAGAGAGGAAACGCCTATTTCTTTCATCTCGTTTATATGGTTTAAGGCGCATAAGTCTTTAAGGCTCAGGTAAAAGCCTTTATCATTATTATCGTTTATTTTATATTCAAGTCGGCAAGGCTGGGCACACTTTCCGCGGTTTCCTGACCTGCCGCCGAGCACACTGCTTAAAAGGCACTGCCCTGAATAGCACATACAAAGGGCGCCATGGGCAAATACTTCAAGCTTTACATCTGTTTCATTTTTAATCTTCTTTATTTCTTCAAGAGAAAGTTCACGGGATAAGACAACCTGCTCCGCCCCCATTTTAGAAAGGGCTTTTACCCCTGATATATTATGGGCGGTCATTTGCGTACTCGCGTGAACGGGTAATTCGGGGAAATTCTCCTTTACAAGAGAGAATAGACCTAAATCCTGAACAATAACTGCATCAACGCCTATATCATTGAGCATTTTAAGATAGTCCATGGCTCCACTCATTTCTCTGTCGGAAATCAAGGTGTTCACGGTTACATAAACCTTTACACCTCTTAAGTGGCAATAATCCACCGCAATTTTCAGTTCTTCATCAGAAAAGTTATCGGCATAACTTCTTGCACCGAAAAGTTTTCCTGCAAGATAAACCGCATCAGCCCCTGACAAAACCGCCGCTTTCAGGCATTCCATATTCCCCGCAGGCGCAAGCAATTCAATTTTATTCATCGTCTTCCTGTTCTTCTCTCAAGCTCATTTATTCTTCTTTTGAGCTGTTCGTTTTCGTTAATGACTTCTCTTACCTTATCGTTTCTTTTAAGAAAATCGTCTGCAATATTTATAGCGGTCAAAACAGCCTTACTGTAATTTGTCAGATAGCTATTGGCTTCTCCGATTTCCTTCATTTTGTTATCAACCAACTCCGCAACTTTTTTGATATAAGCCGCATCATCATCAGAAGTTAAGGAATATGAAATTCCGCCAATGGTAACTTTAACTCTGTTCTTTTCCACTATCATTTGCCTCCTTTCAATTTCTCCATGGCCATTAAAAAGCCAACTATGGTTTTTCCGTCATTTATCTCATTATTCATTATCATTTTGTGAACTTTTTCTATGGGGAAAAATTCAACATCCAAAAATTCGTCTTCGTCAGGATTTGCCTTTCCGAATTCAAGGCCCTTTGCCAGATAGAGATGGTCAATCTCATCCGTAAACCCAGGGGATGGGTAGAAAGCGCAAAGATATTCAAAATGCTTTGCGGTTGCTCCTGTTTCCTCTAAGAGTTCCCGTCTTCCACAGACTTCCCTGTCTTCGCCTTTATCCCTTTTCCCGGCAGGAATCTCATATATGGCTTTATCATAAGGTTTTCTGTACTGCTTGACCAGAATAACCTTATCGTCATCAGTTATGGCAAGAATTCCAACACCGCCCGGATGTCTCACAATTTCCCTCTCTGCCATATCTCCATTTGGAAGAGAAACCGTGTCAACCGACACATCGATAATTTTTCCTTTAAAGATTTCTTTGGTGGATACTGTCTTTTCTTCAAGGACCATATCTATTTCTCCTTTAAATATTCGTCAATTGCCTTAGCAGCATTTTTCCCTGCACCCATAGCAAGAATAACTGTTGCGGCGCCTGTTACCGCATCTCCGCCTGCAAAGACACCCTCTTTGCTTGTGGCACCTGTTTCGTCTTTTGCGACTATACAGCCACGCTTATTGACTTCGATATCGGGAGTTGTATTTTTTATAAGCGGATTTGGGCTTTGACCGATTGCCATAACAACAGAATCAACATCTAAAACAAACTCGCTGCCCTCTATCGGGACAGGTCTGGCTCTTCCGCTCTCATCCGCCTCGGAAAGCTCCATTTTAATACACTCAATTCCTTCAACCCAGCCGTCATTTCCTAAAATTTTAGTTGGGTTTGTAAGGAGCATAA
Source organism: Clostridia bacterium (assembly GCA_045578465.1). GTDB lineage: Bacteria > Bacillota > Clostridia > Monoglobales > Monoglobaceae > SIG454. Next base: position 14,014 of record JAZNKJ010000012.1, read on the forward strand.
ACTCGATACCCTCTTCTTTTGCGTGGTGGATTTCTTCAAGCCTTGCAGGCATTTCCTCTTCGCTTCGTCTGTAAACAATATAGACATTTTCAGCACCGAGACGCTTTGCGCATCTTGCCGCATCCATAGCAACATTTCCTCCACCAACAACAGCAACACTTTTGCCGAAATATATTGGGGTGTCATATTCAGGGAATTTATAAGCTTTCATAAGATTAATTCGGGTTAAAAACTCATTGGCGCTGTAAACACCGTTAAGGCTTTCCCCCTCAATCTTCATAAAGCTTGGAAGTCCTGCCCCTGTGCCGATAAACACGGCGGAGAAGCCTTCCTCTTCTAAAAGCTCATCAACTGATAAAACCTTACCGATTACCATATTGGTTTCGATTTTAACGCCATAGCTTTTGAGCTTGTCAATTTCTTTCTGAACAATTTCTTTCGGGAGACGGAACTGAGGGATTCCATACATCAAAACTCCCCCTGCCGTATGAAAGGCTTCGAAAATTGTTACATCATATCCCATTTTTGCAAGGTCTCCTGCGCAGGAAAGACCTGATGGGCCTGAGCCTACAATTGCAACCTTTTTGCCTTTTCTCTCTGGGCTTTCAATTTCGTCTTTTCCGTTTTTCATATGATAGTCAGCAACAAATCGCTCTAATCTGCCGATGCCCACGCTCTCGCCTTTAATTCCTCGGACGCAGTATTTTTCACACTGGTTCTCCTGAGGGCAAACACGACCGCAAACAGCGGGAAGAGAATTTGTTTCGCTTATTTTCTTGTAAGCCTCTTCAAACTTACCCTCTGCAACAAGTCCTATAAATTCAGGAATTTTTACGCAGACAGGACAGCCTGACATACACGGCTTATTTTTACAGTTCAGGCATCTTTTTGCCTCTTCAATTGCCATTTCTTCTGTATAACCAAGAGAAACTTCCTCAAAGTTTTTATTTCTTACTTGGGGGAGTTGCTCTGGCATTTTAGTTTTATTCGGGGACATATTAGCCATTAGTTCATCCCCTCCATTCTGCATCTGTGGTTCTTTCTTGATACTTCTTCCTGAGTTTTAAACATTTTGGAGCGCATAATTGCCTCATCAAAGTCAACCAGGTGTCCGTCAAAGTCAGGGCCGTCAACGCAGGCAAACTTAGTTTCCCCGCCAACTGTAAGACGGCATCCGCCACACATACCCGTTCCGTCAATCATAACAGGGTTCATACTTACGATAGTTTTTATATTATGCTTTTTGGTTAAGTCGCAAACAGCTTTCATCATAACAAGTGGGCCGATTGCCACAACCAAGTCATAGTCAGCTCCGCTTAAAATAAGTTCTTCAAGTTTTGCCGTAACAAAACCTTTATTTCCGTTGGATCCGTCGTCAGTCATAGTATATAAATTAGTGCAGGCATTTTTGCACTCATCTTCTATGATTATCATCTCTTTATTCCGAAAACCGTTTATCATATCCACTTCTGCTCCCAAAGAGTGAAGCTTTTTCGCCTGAGGATATGCGATAGCAGTTCCGAGACCGCCACCTATAACAGCAACTTTTTTAACATTTTCAAAATGAGAAGCAACGCCAAGAGGGCCTACAAAATCCAAGATATAGTCCCCCGTATTTAAAGTGTCAAGATACTCCGTTGAAGCTCCCACTTTCTGATATATAATTGTAACTGTGCCTTTTTCTCTATCATAATCCGCAATGGTAAAGGGAATCCTCTCCCCGTTTTCGTCTACGCGAAGAATTATAAATTGTCCCGGCTCTGCCTTTTTTGCTATGTAAGGCGCCTCTATTTCCATTAGTGAAACCGCAGGATTTAAGACTTCCTTTTTCGCTATCTTAAACAATTTCTTCCTCTCCTTTTTCTTTTCTGTCAATTTCTAAATATCCTTATAATTCGCCAAATTTAATTATAGCACAATTCCCCTTGCTATGCAAGGATTTTTTAAGATTTTATACACTGCTTCCTGCAACATAACCCGTCGAAAATGCAACTTGAAGATTAAATCCGCCTGTATAGGCATCAACATCAATTATTTCCCCTGCAAAATAGAGGTTTTTCGCAAGTTTTGACTCCATTGTTCCGGGGTCGATTTCCTTTACAGAAATTCCCCCTGAGGTTATTATAGCCTGCTCGATTGGTGCAAAATCCAAAACAGTAAATTTAAGGCATTTTATTGTTTCAAGAAGGCTATGTCTTTCCTCTTTTGTAACGGAATTTACCTTCTTTTTCCCATCGAGGCCCGAGAGAGAAATAATCGGCTCTATAAGATTTTTGGGAAGAAGCTCGTCCAGCGAATTATCTAAGTTTTTATTTAAGTTTTTCGCAAAATCTCTCTGCAATCTTTCATCTAATTGTTTCTCGGAAAGGGCAGGCTTTAAATCAATTTCCGCTCTGTATTTTTCCTCTTCCATTGGTCTTAAATGAGCAGAGGCGCTTAAAATTACGGGACCTGTCAGACCTGTATGAGTAAACATCATTTCCCCGAAATCACTGTAAACCTTCTTGTTTTTCTCGTTATAAAAGGTTATGGCGATATTTTTAAGAGAAAGCCCTGCAAGGGAGAAACTCCACTCCTCTTTGGTGTCAAGAGGGACTAATGAGGGAGTCGGCTCAACAATAGTATGGCCAAGTTTTTTTGCCCATTTATAGCCGTCTCCCGTAGAGCCTGTTCTTGGGTATGAAACGCCACCCGTTGCCAGAATAACACTGTCACAAAGGAGCTTTCCTCTGTTTTTAAGCATAACTCCCTTAACCATATCTTTCTCGCTTATAAGGCCTGAAACTGTGTCAAAAATAATTTTCACTCCGCAGCCTTTTACCCACTTTAAGAGGGCCTCTGCAACGGTTTTACTTTTGTCGCTTTCAGGGAAAACTCGTCCTCCCCGCTCAACCTTGGTTTTAACGCCAATGCTTTCAAAAAACTCTATGGTTTGAAGGTTTGTAAAGCTATAAAAAGCGCTATACATAAAGGAGCCGTTTTTCGTCATATTATTTATAAGTTCCTCTGTATCTTCGCAGGCATTTGTTATATTGCATCTGCCTTTGCCTGTTATTAAGAGTTTTTTGCCGACTATGTCGTTTTTCTCAATCAGTGTAACATTATTTCCGTTTTTCGCCGCTGTTCCTGCCGCCATAAGACCGGCAGGGCCACCACCGATTACAATAATATTTCTCATATTACCCACCTTATGCAATTAGGCGACACCATTTTTAGTGTCGCCTAAATAAATCTTAAATATAGTGTACCTTATCTTTCATATCAACCATATCAGGGTCAATTTTATACTTTGCGGCACGGCGGTTTTCAAAGAATTTCTCTGCAACCTGTCCGAAAAGTGCATAGGAAAGAACATCTTCATCCTGCTCAATATATTCAGCGGCTTCCCGTCTTAATTTATCAAGCTCAGGTTCAATAAGGTCTGCCGGACGGCATGTAATCGGTTCTTCATCCCCGATTACCATCTTGCGGAATTCATCCTTAATCGGAACAGGAGTTCTTCCGTATTCGCCCTTGACAATTCCCTTTGTTTCCTTGGAAATCATCTTATATCTTTCGCCCATTATAACATTTAAAACTGCCTGAGTTCCAACAATCTGGCTTGTTGGTGTTACAAGCGGGAGCCATCCTAAATCCTCACGAACTCTTGGGATTTCCTTTAAAACTTCCTCAAACTTATCCTCTTTACCCTGCTGTTTAAGCTGAGAAACGAGGTTTGAGAGCATTCCGCCAGGAACCTGATATTTAAGTGTATTAATATCAACACCTAAAACCTTGGTATTCATAAGACCTGACTCTAAAAATTTTTCTCTAAGCGGTCTGAAATAGTCAGCTATATCGCTTAAAAGGTCAAGGTCAAGTCCTGTATCAAACTCTGTTCCTTCCAAAGTTTTAACAATTGTTTCTGTTGCAGGCTGGGATGTTCCGAGAGCCATTGGGGAAATCGCACAGTCAACAACATCAACCCCTGCTTCAATGGCTTTAAGATAGGTCATTGAAGCGACACCACTTGTATAGTGGGTATGGAGCTGGATCGGGATTTTAACCGCATTTTTAAGCTCTTTAACAAGCTTTTCAGCTTCATAAGGAATTAAGAGACCTGCCATATCCTTGATACAGATTGAATCTGCACCGCAGTTTTCATATTCCTTTGCAAGTTTTACGAAAAAGTCGATATTATGAACAGGGCTTATTGTATAGGAAATTGCAGCCTGAACATGTCCGCCCTCTTTTTTTGTTGCGTTGATTGCTGTCTGTAAGTTACGGACATCGTTAAGCGCATCAAAAATTCTTATAATATCTATACCATTTGCGATAGATTTCTGAACAAAATATTCAACAACATCATCAGCATAGTGCTTATATCCCAAAATATTCTGGCCACGGAAAAGCATCTGGAGCTTTGTGTTTGGAGCTGCTTCACGGATTTTGCGAAGTCTTTCCCATGGGTCTTCGTTTAAAAATCTGAGACACGCATCAAAGGTTGCTCCGCCCCACGCTTCTAATGAATGGTATCCAACCTTATCCATCATAGAAAGGACAGGTAAAATTTCTTCTGTTGTCATTCTTGTAGCAATCAGAGACTGATGGGCATCTCTTGCCGCAGTTTCTGTAATTTTAACTTTTGCCATTTAATTTTCCTCCTTAAATTCTCTTATCCTGCAAACATGGACAGGAATACGCCTGCCGCAACCGCAGAGCCGATAACGCCAGCAACATTCGGACCCATTGCATGCATAAGCAAGAAGTTTGAAGGATTTTCCTTCTGCCCTTCCACCTGAGCAACTCTTGCCGCCATAGGAACGGCACTAACCCCTGCCGCACCGATAAGCGGGTTGATTTTTCCGCCGGAGAGCTTACACATAATCTTTCCGAGAAGAAGTCCTCCTGCTGTGCTGAAACAAAAGGCAATAAGCCCGAGGGCAATAATACCGATTGTGTTAAGGCTTAAAAAGTTCTCAGCAGTTGCTGTTGCACCAACAGTCAATCCTAAGAAAATTGTAACTATGTTCATAAGTTCGTTCTGAACTGTTTTTGAAAGACGGTCAACAACGCCACATTCTTTCATAAGGTTACCGAGCATAAGCATACCAACCAATGAAAGTGCATCAGGAACGATTAAAGCAACAACGATTGTAACAACTATCGGGAAAACTATTTTCTCGGTTTTTGTTACTTCGCGAAGCTGTTCCATAACAATAGAGCGTTCTTTTTTAGTTGTCATAAGCTTCATAATCGGTGGCTGGATTACAGGAATCAATGCCATATAAGAATATGCCGCAACGGCGATTGCAGGAAGAAGGCTGGATGCGAGTGTCTTTGTAACATAAATCGCTGTCGGGCCGTCTGCACCACCGATAATACCGATAGAGGCAGCTTCCTTAACGCCAAAGTCAATTCCCGGAACCAATGAGCCGAGAAGTAAGGCGCCTATGAATGTAAAGAATACGCCGAACTGCGCTGCCGCGCCCAAAAGAATACTCTTTGGATTTGAAATAAGCGGAGCAAAGTCAGTCATAGCACCAACCCCTAAGAAGATAAGGGGTGGATAAATTCCAAGTTTAACACCTAAGTACAAAAGGTCTAAAAGTCCGCCATCGTGGAGAATAAGCCCCATGTCAAGACTTCCATCCGGTTTTAAAAACTCAGGATCTGTAAAGAATTCGGGATGCATAATCGCTCCTGAAAAAACAGGAAGATTAGTGAGGAGCATACCGAAGGCAATCGGCAAAAGCAGAAGCGGTTCAAACTTTTTAACGATTGCAAGATATAACAAAACACAAGCAATTATAAGCATAATGGGGGTGCCTATCGCCGCTACCCACTCGCCTGATTTAAACATCTCAATGAGTGCATTTACACCTGTGCTTTGTGCAAAGCTTATCAAACTTTCTAACACAAAATCACCCTTTCGTCAAGTAATCAAATCGCAGTTTAGCCCAAGGAAACGAGAGCGTCACCTGTGTTAACAGTTGCGCCCTGAGATGCGTTAACCGCTACAACCTTACCATCGGAAGGAGCCATAATTTCGTTCTCCATTTTCATAGCTTCGAGGATACAAACAACATCCCCTGCTTTAACCATATCGCCTACATTTACCTTGACAGATACAACTGTTCCCGGCATTGGAGCCTTAATAGCAGTTGCACCAGCAGGAGCAGCGGCAGGAGCCGGAGCAGGTGCAGGAGCGGCAGCAGGTGCCGGAGCAGCCTGAGCCACAGGAGCAGCAGGAGCTGTGTATACAGGAGCAGAAACTGCTCCACCAACTTCTTCAACCTCTACTTCGTAAGATTTTCCGTTTACATTTATCATAAATTTTCTCATAGTAACTTTCCTCCTAAATTAAAACCTTGAATTTATAGTATCGCTAAGCCCTGCTTTATTCCAAGCGGGAGCAGAATTTGTAACCCTTTTAAATGACTTTATTTTAAGGTTATATGTGGATGTATTAAGGCTTGCCGCAATTGCCGCTGTAAGCACTGCGATAAGTTCTTCTTCATCTTCTTCCTTCTCTGCAGAAACTACGGGAATAGCTTCAACCTTTTCCGCAATCTTTTCTGCTTTTGGTGTTTTAGGAGCAAAGATATACTTCATTCCAACCAAAACGCACATAAGAATTACGAGAACTGAGAACACAATTATAAGACCTGTAACCGTAACCAAAAGTCCAACTGAAAGGGCATCCCCTGCGTTTGGGATAGGGCCGTTCAGCATTAAAGCTTCCTGAATTGTCATCTATAATCCCCCTATCTTAAAGCGGAATATTTCCATGCTTTTTAGCAGGTCTGGTTTCCCTCTTGCTAAACAGCATTTCAAGAGCGCTTATAATTCTTGGTCTTGTAGAGTCAGGCTCAATAACATCATCAACATAGCCTCTTGCTGCTGCAACATATGGATTTGCGTTTCTTTCTGCATATTCCTCAATCTTATTTTGTCTCTCATTAATTGGGTCATCAGAGGATGCAACATCCTTACGGAAAAGAATATTTGCAGCACCGTCAGGAGCCATAACTGCAATCTGGGCGCTCGGCCAAGCAAATACCATATCTGCGCCGATATGCTTGCTGTTCATTGCAATATAAGCACCGCCATAGGCTTTTCTTACTATAACATTAACTTTCGGAACTGTTGCCTCAGAGAAAGCATAGAGAATCTTCGCGCCGTGGCGGATGATTCCGTTATACTCCTGCTCTGTTCCTATTTTAAATCCAGGCACATCTGTAAAGGATACAAGCGGAATGTTAAAGCTGTCGCAGAATCTTATGAATCTTGCAGCCTTGTCCGCAGCGTCTATGGAGAGGGCACCGTCATCAGTCTTTGGCTGGTTAGCAACTATGCCGACTGCCATTCCGTTCATTCTTGCAAAACCAACAATGATATTTTCTGCAAACTGAGAGAAAATTTCATAGAAGGAGCTTCCGTCAACAACCTCTCCTATAACAGTTTTCATATCATAAGCCTTGCCCATCTCATCAGGAACAACATTTGAGAGTGTTTCGGAAAGTCTGTTGATTTCGTCAGCACTTTCATAAACAGGCGCCATTTCAAGGTTATTTGCAGGGAGATAATCAAAGAGTTCCTTAACCTTAGCGAAGCATTCTTCTTCATCCTTGCAACGGACAGCGCAAACACCGCTCTTGCTCGCATGAGTCTCGGCACCACCAAGCTCCTCAAAGGAAACATCTTCTCCTGTTGCGCCTTTAATAACCTGAGGTCCTGCTGTAAACATCTGTGAAGTTTTATCAACCATAAACACAAAGTCGCTCATTGCGGGAGAATAAACTGCACAACCAGCACATGGACCTAAGACAATTGAAATCTGAGGAACAACACCTGATGTAATGGCATTGCGATATAAAATATCTCCAAGACCGGAGAGGGCATCAACGCCTTCCTGAATTCTTGCGCCGCCGCTGTCGGAAATACCAACTATCGGAGCGCCCATTTTCATTGCCATATCCATAACCTTACAGATTTTTGCAGCGTGCATTTCCCCAAGGGAACCGCCGATTACTGTAAAATCCTGAGCATAGGCGTAGATAAGTCTTCCGTTTACGCTACCATACCCAACAACAACTCCTTCGCCAGGAGCTTCTGTTTCAGGCATATCAAATTCATTACTGCGATGCTTAACAAAAGCATCAATTTCAACAAAGCTTCCCTCGTCGAAAAGCATAGCGAGTCTTTCTCTTGCAGTTTTCTTGCCGGCTTCGTGCTGTTTTTTAATCTTGTCAACACCGCCGCCCTGCTCGATAATGGAGCGCTTCTGTTGAAGTTCTTCGATCTTACTCATACCTTACCACCTCTGTTTTTATTCTTGTTGTATCTTGGTTTATTATTTACTTTGCCAATGTTTTTGAGCATATTTACCTCAGATTCGGAAAGCTTTCTCCACTTTCCTCTGGGAAGATGCCCTAAGTTAAGCCCTGCTTCTCTTATTCTCTCGAGGCGCTTAACTATACAGCCACAGGCCTCAAACATTTTTCTGACCTGTCTGTTTCTGCCCTCATGGATTGTTATTTCAAGTTTTGTCCCAAGCCTTGTTGCTCCTATAACCTCAACCTTGGCAGGACTTGTTTTATATCCATCAATTACTACTCCATTGCGAAGCTTTGTGAGAGTTTCCATATTGATATTCCCTGTGACCTCTGCCACATAGGTTTTTTCTATGTTGTTTTTCGGATGGGTCAGCTTAAATGTTATGTCGCCGTCATTTGTAAGAAGAAGCAGACCTTCCGTGTCATAGTCAAGGCGACCAACGGGATAAATTCGCATGGAAATATCGCTTACCAAATCCATAACTGTCGGTCTTCCTTTATCGTCAGACACTGTGCTTACAAAACCCGCAGGTTTATTAAGCATAATATACATTTTTTTGCTCTCTGTGTGAAGTCTTTCTCCGTCCACTGTGACCTCGTCATAGTTTTCGTCGATAACCACGCCCATCTGGGTAACTTTTTCGCCGTTTACGGCTACTCTGCCCTGCTTTATTATATCCTCTGCGCCACGGCGGGAAGCAACCCCGCAGTCCGCAAGAAATTTCTGTAATCTAACCAAATTTTTATCTCCTATCTTTTTGATAAAAAACACCGTTTCTTAAAAAAATCTAATCAAAATTATTATATAATATTTTCCATAATTTTTCAAGCATTTTTTGCAAAATCGTTAAAGATTTTACAAAGTTTTACTTGAAATCCGAAAATGTTAAAATTCTCAGCCATTTCCCATATATTTTTATTAAGTTCTCGTTGAATTTCCCGTCTGTATTCCGCCTTGTTGACAAGACATCTTTTTCAGCCACCGCATCGAAGAAAACCTTCTTCCCCTTTTGGTTTTGGGCAACAATCCTGCCTACCACTTCTCCTTTTTCTATGGGAGCAGAAATACTGTCGGGAATATCAAAAGTTATCTCCCACTCCCCGTCCTTTTCTTCAAGGAGATATATATCATCTTCATAGAGTACAGACACATTCCTGTTTCTTCCCTCTTTTACCCTGACTTTTTTCGCTACCGTTCCACCTCTGCCATATAAAGTCGCTTTATAATTTTCATAGACAAAATTCTTCATTTTCCTATGGTCATTCCAATCGTCCCCTGCGTTTAAGGTTACACAGATAATTTTCATATTGTCCTTTTCCCAGGCAGTAACCAAGCATCTCCCCGTTGCTTTGGTAAAGCCTGTTTTAACCCCTATGCAAGTCTCTTCTGACCTTAAAAGTTTATTATGATTTACAAGGGTAGTTTTCCCCATTTCCTGCCTTTCTATCGTTTTGCTCTTTGTTGAAACAATTTTAGAAAAGGTTTTATTTTTAAGGGCATAGGCGGTTATTCTTGCCAAATCAATCGCCGTCGTATAGTGATTATCCTCAGACAAACCGTGGGGATTAGTAAAGTTTGTATTACTAATCCCCACTTCTTTTGCTTTTTTATTCATTAATTTTGCGAATTTCTCTTCGCTTCCCGAAATATGCTCGGCAATAGCCGTTGCGGCATCGTTCCCCGAATGGAGCATAAGCCCATAAACTAAATTTTCAAGAGTGATTTCCTCCCCCTCTTTAAGATACATTGAAGAACCTTCCACATTTGCCGCATGAGTAGAAACCTTTACTATGTCCTTCGGTTTTCCTTCTTCCAGCGCCACAAGGGCGGTCATTATTTTGGTGGTGCTTGCCATTCCCATTTTTTTGTCGGCGCTTTTCTCAAATAAAATCTCCCCTGTTTGTGCCTCTAAAATCACGGCAGAAGTTGCGGAAAGCTCCAATGCAAAACAAGGAATGTTTGGCAGGAGCATTGCAAAGGTCATAAAGAAAATCAAAACTTTTTTCAAAAGAAAAAACACCCTCTTTCATATCCAATATATGAGAGGGTGTTTTTTAGTATTCTTTTTAGATTATTCGGCGTCAGGGAGAGGTTTGTTCTCCTCATATGCTTTGATTATCGCCTTTGTTTCGCCCTTCTTTTCCTGACGGGCATCTTTAACGGTTTCAACAAGCTTATCTATTGCAGATGGAACAACATCTAAAACCTTGTCATAAATGCTTGTCTTCTGGTTAACGGACATAACCTTAACCTTACCGTCTCCCCCTGCAACCAAAAATGCAACAGGAGCAATGGACACGCCGCCACCTGCACCGCCGCCAAAGTTACTCTTATCAGGCTCAGTTTTCTTAGGACTGCCATATTCCGAGCCGCCCACAGCAAAGCCAAGCTTAACTGAAGAAATCGGAATTATAATTGTTCCGTCAGGGGTCTGAACAGCTTCCCCCACAATTGTGTTTACATCAACGATGTCTTTAATGCTTTGCATTGCCGTATACATAAGGCCTTGAATTGGATGTTGATCTGCCATAATTTTTCGCTCCCTTATTTATCATTTTACTTTTCTGTTTTTAATAATCGCACTTATAATATGCACAAGTCTTACCTTTATTATTCCCTTAGCTTCAATTTTAAATACCTGATTTTCAAAATCGGGATTTATCTCAGTCTCGGGAAAATCAAATATAAAATACTGATTGAATATCTGATAGAGATTTCCGATTGCCCCCCAGATTATTCCGTAGAGCATACCCGTATCAGCCGGGTCGCCTGTTCCAAAATCCACTTTAATTTTTATCTTTTTAATCTCTATGCGATAACGCATATCCCGAAAAAGCGTCCACAAAAACGATTTCTTATCCGAAAGTTTTTTATGCTTTTCGTTTATATCTTTTTCTATGCTTTCTCTTGAAACTTCTTTTTCTTCCTGTTTGTCTTTTTGCTTTACCGTATATCTTATAAGACCGTTTTGAAATCTTATATGAAGGTCGCCGTCTTTATAGGATATATAAACCCTTGTTTTTGTATAAAGAAGAACAACAATAAAGCCCAGCAAAAAGGCAAGAAGACCAAGAATTATCCACAAAACAATCATAAAATCAGCCTTTCCTTAAAAAATGATTACAGACTGTCAATTCCCTCCATAATCTGCTGGCTGTAAAGCTTGTCCTGTCCGTTTTCCTTGATTATAGCATAATCAGGAAGCTCCGTCAAGTCGCTTATCCCGAAGCATCTTAAAAACTCAGTTGTTGTTCCAAAGACCATTGGACGACCGGGAGTATCAAGTCTTCCTGTCTCTTCGATTAAGCCTCTTTCGATAAGCTTATTTACAACCGTTTCGCAGGAAACTCCTCTTATATCTTCAATTTCGCCTCTTGTTACAGGCTGTTTATAGGCAACTATGGAAAGAACTTCCATTGCCGCATTTGACATTGTCTGGGCACGGCGAGGCTCAGCAAGGAGAGATATATATTCAAAATATTCCCCTCTTGTGCACATCTGATACCCGTCTTCAATGCGGATAATGCTTATTCCACGATGCTCATAGTCATATTTGTCAATCATATCGTTTATAATCTGTTTGGTTTTGCGCTTGTCCATATCGATTATGTTGGCAATCTTTTCAAGAGAAACGCTGTCCCCTGCCGCAAAAAGCAAACCTTCAATTATAGCCTGAGCTTTATTTGTTTCCATAATCTTTTCTCCTAATCCTCAATGGTGTCAAGGCTTATTTCGTCTTCCATAGATACTCTCTTAATATCCATATCATCCATATCGCCTTCAACAACTACCTTTTTAAGCTTTATGAGTTCCAAAACCGCAAGGAAGGATGCAACCGCTTCCGGTCTTGATTTAATCCCGCGGAATAGCTCGATAAACTTGGTTTTCCCCTTTTCAACAAGCTTTTTCCAGATATTCGTTACCCTGCTTTTAACCGAAACCTTCTCGTGCCCCACAATTCCTTCAAAGGACTTTTTCGGGGGCGGAAGCTTTCTTTCAAGCTTCATATATGAAACCTTATAGGAAATTAGAAGGTTTTCAACTGAAACAGTTGAATAATCAAAAGGAACAACGGGTCTTTCGATATATTCAGGGGCTTTATAAAATCTGGTATAGCCCAGATTTTCCCGCCCTCTTAGATATTCCGCTTTTTCTTTAAAACGCTTATATTCAACAAGGCGGCGGACAAGCTCTTCTCTGGGGTCTTCGCCCTCTTCTTCCTCATCCTCGGCAGGAAGCAAAAGTCTTGACTTAATCTGGAGAAGTGTTGCCGCAAGGACTAAAAACTCGCTGGACACTTCAAGGTCAAGGGCTTCCATCTGGGCGATAACCTCTAAATACTGTTCTAAGATTTCGCTTATTGGAATGTCATAAATATTAACTTTGTTCTTTTTGATGAGGGTTAAAAGAAGGTCAAGAGGGCCTTCAAACGCCTCAACACGGAAAGATAACTGTTCCATTAAACAAACAACTCCAAAATTAAATTTGACAATGAATAAAATCCGCCAAAAAGTCCCTCTACGGCAAGAGTTAAAAGACCGCCGAAAAAGGAAAGGTTTATTAAAATGATAAGGACAATAAATCCATATCTTTCATACTGCATCAGCTTAAAATAAATTCTTGTGGGAAGGATGGCACTCAGCACCTTTGACCCATCAAGAGGTGGAATCGGGATAAGATTGAAAACACCAAGTCCTAAATTCATAACCGCCAAAGTTTGAAGAATTGTAAAGACGAGATACCAAAGGCCGTCAACCGCTGTAAAGTTTATTACCAAAACCATTAAAAACACGGAGATAAACGCTGTTATAAAGTTTGAAACCGGCCCTGCAAGGGAGGTCAGCACCATATCAAGCTTTATGGTTTTAGTTTTGAAATTCCTCGTGTTTATCATAACAGGCTTTGCCCAGCCAAAGCCAAAAAGGAAAAGGCAAAGGGCACCGAGAGGGTCAATATGGTTTATTGGGTTAAAGGAAAGTCTTCCCGTATATTTCGCAGTATTATCCCCTCTTAAATATGCCATATATCCGTGGCTTACCTCATGGATTGTAAGAGATAAAAACACGCAGAAAATGGTTATAAGAAGATTTAAAAACCCTTCTGCACTGCTGAAATAGTAAGCAAGTCTGCTCATAAAATCATTCCTTTAAATCAAATCATTCTTTATAATATCTTCATAGGTTTCTCTTTTAACCACCACGGTTGCTTTTCCGTCTTTAAGCATAACAACAGGTGGGCGTGGAATTCGGTTATAGTTGCTCGCCATTGAATAGTTATAGGCTCCTGTGGTAAGGACAGCTAAATAATCGTCCTTCTTTACCTTGGGAAGCTCAATATTCTCAACAAGAACATCCCCTGATTCACAGCATTTTCCTGCAATAGTTACAGTTTCTTCTTTCTCTCCCAAGGGATTTTCAACCAAGAGAGCGCCGTGCTTTGCGCCATACATAATGAATCTTGGGTTATCTCCCATTCCTCCGTCGACGCAGACATAGTTTCTTATATTCTCAATTCTTTTAACCGTTCCAACTTTATAAACAGTTATTCCGCTTGGAGCAACAAGAGAGCGTCCCGGCTCCATTAAGATAAAGGGGCAGGGGAGTCCTTTTTCCGCAGTCTTTGCTTTAACTGTTTTTGAAACGGCCTCAATGAATTTATCAAAATCAACAGGGTCGTCTTCCTCAGTATATTTTATACCAAATCCGCCACCTAAATTAAGCTCGGAAATTACGATTCCTGTTTCTTTTCTGATTTCATCCATAAAGTCAATCATAATTTCGGCGGTTTCACAAAATGGGTCAAGCTCAAAAATCTGAGAGCCTATATGACAGTGAAGTCCTGCTATATTAATATTCTTTTTAGTTGACGCGTATTTTATAAGCTTAATTGCGCCCCCTGTTTCAATGGCTTCGCCGAATTTTGAGTCAATCTGGCCTGTTTTAATAAAGTCGTGGGTATGGGCGTCAACACCCGGGGAAACACGGAACATCGCCTTAACGGTTTTTCCGTACTTCTGGGCGATTTCTTCAATTCTGTCAACCTCGTCACTGTTATCAACAACTATGCAACCGATATTATTCTTAATCGCAAGCTCGATTTCGTCCTCAGTTTTGTTATTGCCGTGGAAATAGATTTTCTCCGCTGGAAAGCCTGCTGCAAGGGCGGTATAGATTTCTCCACCGCTTACGGTGTCCACACCTAAGCCTTCCTCCATAGCAACTTTATAGATATATTTACAGGAAAAAGCCTTACTTGCATATAAAACAAGGCCACGGTCTCCATAATATTTCTTCATAGCATTTGCATAGATTCTGCAATTTTTTCTTATGTCGTTTTCGTCCATCATATAAACAGGAGTTCCATAGGTTTCTGCGACTTCCTTAACATCGCATCCGCCCATTGAAAGATTCCCCTTTTCGTTTACACTAAGACAATCCATTATAAAGCTCATTTTTATTCCTCTTTCGTTAAGTGCTTAATAGATTAATTTTATCATATATAAAATTCTTTGTCAATTTATTTATATACTAATATCCGTCTCCCGTCAGAGCCCTTTGCCCCATAGATTTCCGTATCTTTTATGGTTTTAAGATAAGCCACGGTTTCAGCATCCACCACTTCGTTGGGAGCGATTATTGGCACTCCGGGGGGATACGCCCAGAGATAGTCGGCACAGATTCTGCCCTCTGCTTTGGAGATTAAGACAAGCTCTTTTTCGCCTGACGGTTTTTTCTTATTTTGCTTCGGGGTTGGATAAACCACCGCCTTAACCTCTTCCTCTTTTAATTCTTTATCAATTTTAAAGAGTGCCTTTTTAAGATTTTTAAAGGCTTTTTTATTATCGCAGACCGAGGTCATTGCCAGAGCATAGTTATCATAAGCCATTTCAAGCTCAATTTTAAACTCGTCTCTGAGCCGCTTTAAAAGAGTTTCCCCCGATATGTTGGTTTTAGCCGTGCTTATAACGATTTTTCCCATATCGTCTTGCACTTTTATTTCAAGATTTTTAAGGCTAGCCGTTGCCTTATAGAAAGCGTCAAGATTTTTCTTATATGTATCAAAGCTTTCCTCATTTTGCACTTCGCCAAGGCAAGTAGAAACAGATGACATAAGGATATAAGAGGGGCTTGATGTGTTGAAAACATTAAGCTTTTCTTTTATCCGCTTTTTATCAATTATCTTGCCGTTTAAGAGGAGAAGCGCCGTCTGGGTAAGGCTTGGGAGAGTTTTATGAAGGCTTATGGCGATTGCGTCAGCCTCTTTGTAAACCCTTTCTTCTTCCCCAATGAATTTAAGGTGGGCGCCGTGTGCCATATCAATTAAAATGGGGATATTGTTTTTATGGCAGGCCTTTATAATCCCTCGGGTTTCGCTTATTGCGCCCTCATATGTAGGAGAGGTTATAATCACTAGCTTTGCATCGGGGTTTTGGATAATCGCTTCTTCCACTGCTTCCTTTTTGATGCCCTTTGCGATGCCGATTTCGTCATAGTCCGGGAAGATATAACTCTGCTTTGCTTCCATAAGCTTAGCGGCGTTATATACGGATTTATGGCAATTTCTTGCCATAATTATTTTGTCCCCTTTTTCAATAATTCCGCAGATTGCAGAGAGGATTGCACCCGTGCTTCCGTTAACGCTTATATATGCCGTCTTTGCACCGTATACTTTTGCCCAGTCTTCTTCAAGCTCTTTTAAAATTCCAGTTGGGTTTGCAAGATTATCAAAATCAGAGATTTCTGTTATGTCAAAAGCACAGATTTTCCCCTTATGGCCGGGCATATGCATAGAATAAGCTCCCGTCTTTCCGTATCTTTTCAGTTTATCATAAAGCTTTGACATAACTTTTCTCACCATCCAATTCTAATTCATTGCAAGACCAAAATATGGCTTTTTAAATTCCTCGCAATTTATATATTTTATAAGAGCAAGAGGCCTGCTCCACTCTTCCCTAAATATTTCTTTTGTTAAATTTTCAACTACTTTGCCGTTTTCAATGTAAACCGCTCCGTCGTTCATTTTTCTTATTTCGCCGAAGCTTAAAATATATTTAAGTTGCTCCTCGCTCCACTTTATATAGTCTAAATCTTTTAAAATTTCGTCTCGGATTTTGAAATATTCCTCAGGGCCGATTTTCTCTCCGCCCTCTTGGATTTTTGTTCCGGGCGGGGCGAAAACCGTCTGGTTATATCCCAGTTTTTCATAGAAATCAAAGAGAGACGCTGAGGCAGGGACAAGAACGGCAAAATGCTCGTCCCGTTCTTTTATGATTTTATCAATCTCGCCCATTATGGCTTTCCCATAGCCTTTTCCACGATAGTTTCCGTCCGTTGCAACGGCATAGACATATCTGCCTTTTTTGTCCCTTATGGTAACGGGAAGAATGGACGCCATAGCAATAACTCTGTCTTCTTCCGTAATTAAGACCATATTATTTTTGCACATATTATCAAGATAGTTTTCTATCATTTCTCTGCTGTCTTTAAAGGTTTTATTCCAGAGAAAAATTACTCCCTCTCTGTATTTTTCCGAGAAAAATTCAAACATCTTTTCACCTACTTGCTTTCGGCAATCCATTTTTCAATAATTTCATAAGGGCGATAAGAAAGTTTTGCCTTACGAAGTCCCTCGTCCCCTGCGTCGTCTTCGCGGTTTACAAAATCGAAACCCTCGCAGTTATGGATGACAAATTCACGATTGATAATAGGGTATGCCCCTTGGATATGCGGAAACGCCTTTTCGATGTGCACCAAAAAGGTATCGTGGCTTAATTTATCCCCCATTGAATAGGCAACAACCTCGCCGTTTGCCCTGATTAAACCGCCCGAAAGCTTTAATCCTTTGAAATGGGCAAAGGCTTCCTTAACGGCACAGCTTTCGTCCTTAATTCCCTCTTCGCTGTCGCAACCTGCAATTTCGCACCATTTTTCGTTCATCAAATAAGCTTCTTTTATATTGCTTTCGTTTATTTCTTCATATTCCCAGTCGGGATTATTCTCAATAAAGCGGTTTATATGATTTCTTTTGGCAGAGAGTTTTTTACCAGAAAGGGTTGCAAGCTTTTCCTTTTCATAGACATAGTCAGAGCCGTCACGATTCTCCTTATAGGAAAATTTATCGGGATAAAGGCTTTCAAGAATTTCTTTATTCTTTTTGGTAAGGGAATAAAACTTCGGCTTTATATTGTTATCTTCGCAATAGTCAAATATTTCCTCTAAGGCAAACTTAATATCTCCCTCTCCGCAGGGGAACATAAAGCTGTTATCCTTTGTTTTGGTTGTATAAAACTTGCCCCCTTGGAGTGGGCTTATGGTTATGCCGAAAATCTTACGCCAGATAAAAGCTGTCGTAAAATTATATTCAAGGCTTAGATTTTCCTGATTTTCAAGGATTGCATCAACCCAAGCCTTATCTTCAATTTTTATCTCTTTAAACTCTGCCATAGTTCTCGTTCCTTTTTTAGCTTATGTATTTGTTATTCACTCCATATGAGCTTTCCTATACTGTATTCCCCCGATTGAGTAAAGCCGTCATAGATTTCTTTCCCGTCGACTGATACGAAAAAATCTCCTAGGTATGACAAATGGTCGTTATTTACCAACCAGGATGTTCTTATGACATAATATTCTTTCCCGTCTTTTTGGATTGTTCCGGTTGCCCCGAATGAAAACGGGAACCCTGTTTCCTCATCCTTTTCTCCCAAAACAGAGGCACATAGCTTTTCCGCCTCTTCCTGAGTTATTCTCTCATTCTCCACAGGAGCATTTACAAAAAAAGTATGACATAAAACCCCGCCGATTGCAAAAATAAACACCACGGCAAGAAATATGTATATTATCTTTTTCATTTATATCACCTCGATTTTTACTGTCTTACCTCAAATATTTTTCATCATAACCCGCGAGAATACTGAATTTTCTCGCTCCCGATAGTATATGTAAATATTATAAATCGGCAAACTAATCTTTTAAATTGTATGGACTTGACACAAGTAATACTTAACCTTTCCCGTGTCTTAAATGTTACCTTTTAATCAAATATTGCTCCATCTACAACAGGTGCAAGAGCTTCTTTTGCATCACTTGAATACTTATATTTCGGAATTTTTGATGACTTATTTTCAACAAATTTATAGCCATCTTTTAATATTTCAAAAGTATATGTGTTGTTTCCATCATCTGTTTTGCAGATAAGCTCATTATCTTTGATCTCATATGTGCCTTGTGCAATATAACTGCTTAACATAGACCAAAAGAACTGAAACTTTTTATTTTCTTCATCAAGCGAAAGATACGGTTTTGACATTTGCTCTACAGATTCTTCATATGTGAAAATACGCCTTTTATCTTCTGCATTTACAAGTATTATTTCGAGTTCTTCCATATCCTTATCACTGATTTTAGCTTGTTTGTTTCCTCTTTTTATCTCACAGCAACCGATAAGAATATCGTATGTGTAATTGTCATAGGTAATTGCATAGTCTGCAATACCATCACAAGGCTCGTTTATATATTTTGAGTTTTTAAGCAAATTTGAGATAAAGTCAACATCTGCTTTATCGTAAACTTCGAATGTTTTGTCTGTTCCAAAAGACTTAACATCTAAAACAACATTTGTCGGCTTTTCATAGTTCATAAACCAACTACCCATTTTGACACCAATATTGTTTTTATATGGCTCATTAGGAGACACCCCGACATATCTCACTACTTTGTATCCTAGTCCCAAATATGTAACCTTGTCGCCATCGTGACTTACAATTTTTATACAACACTTCGGCTCATGACCTGTCGATACATTCGCCGTGTCAATATATTTAGTAATCAAACTCGCAATAATGAGAACCAACAAAACAGAAATTGTAATTATAAAACCTTTTTTCTTCATATTTTACACCTCTTCCAATTTTTCCTCATCTTCTGTTTTTTTGGACTTTTTGCTATACATTTTATATAGAAAAGTTACTAATTTATTGCAACATTCAGTTTTAAGTTCAATTGTGAAATAAAGCAAAGTTAACGACCACAAGGTTATGCAATTTAAATCAACAAGGGATAACCACCGAATAAAAATGGATGACAGACAAAGGCTAACAAACAATAAAACATATCCAAACATCATTAATTTATCACATATTTTTCCGCATTTGATGCAAAAAATAGAGGTTCTTAAATAATTATTTGCTTCCTTCATGTGTTTATTACTCTCAATTTGCTGCTGGTATATCTCGTCTGGAATGATTCCATCAGAAAAAGGAGTTTTATACTCTCCTTTTTTATAAGACTCAATATCACCGTCTACCTTTTTTTGTTCAAGATCAGAAAGTTTATATGCCAAATCTGCTAATTCCTTAGAATCTGTCTCACATTTGACAGAGATTTCGGCAACAAAAGAAATCAATGATAACACAAAAGAAGGTATGATTATTGCGTAAATCATATCTCCTATAACTTCAATTTGAAGAAAGGTAGCAATAAGTGAAAGTATAATTAAAGTGATAGCAAACGCTTTCTCAACGATTTTCTTCATTTGTATTCTCCTTTTCTACATTTGTCGACAAAATTATTACTCGTGTCAAGTCAGGGTTAAAAATTATTACGAGATTATTATAACATATTTTTTGGGCAAAGTCATCAGTTTTTGCAATTTTTTCAGCTTTTTCTTGAAAATTCTCCCTTTATATGTTAGAATGTTTCTCGGAGTTGATTTATATGGCAAAATTAAATATAAAAAACAGCTTGCTCTTAGTTCTTGCGGCTCTTATATGGGGCACAGCTTTTGTTGCCCAGAAAGACGGGGCACAGCTCGGGAGCTTTACTTTTAACGGGGTTCGCTCATTCTTAGGGGGCTTTGTTTTAATCCCTGTTATTCTTCTTTTAGATAAAAAGAAACCTGCCGAAAAGAAAAGCACCGACAAGAAAGGTCTTTTAATCGGGGGGATTTGTTGCGGGATTATGCTTTTTATTGCAAGCTCTCTTCAACAAATCGGTTTAGGCTTTTCCGACACCGATGCGGGAAAGGCAGGGTTTATAACCGCTCTTTATATGGTTTTAGTTCCTATTCTCGGCCTTTTCCTTGGGAAAAAGCTTAATCTTCGCATTGTTATAAGTGTTATTGTTGCGGTTTTGGGAATGTATCTCCTTTGCGTAAATTCCGGTCTTTCAATGAGCCGAGGAGACCTTTTTGTTCTTGCATGTTCCCTCTTCTTCGCAGGGCATATTTTGGTTATTGACCATTTTGTTGCAAAGCACGACGGGGTTAAGCTCTCCTGCATTCAATTTTTCACTTGCGGAATTTTATCCCTTATTCCTATGTTCGTTTTTGAAGACCCGAATTTTTCAAATATCCTTTCGGCATGGCTACCGCTTTGCTATACGGGGATAATGTCATCGGGGGTTGCATACACTCTTCAAATCGTTGGGCAAAAGGATATGAACCCAACCGTTGCATCAATTCTTTTAAGTTTGGAATCGGTTTTTGCCGTTCTTGCGGGGATGATTCTTCTTAATGAGACAATGCTTCCGAAAGAGATTTTTGGGTGTATCTTAATGTTTATCGCAATAATCTTAACCCAGCTTCCATCAAAGAAGGAGGCGGAAATAAATGGATAGTCTTTGCGAAAGCTGTATCAACTTTGAATATGACGAGGAGTTTGAATGTTATTCCTGCATTATTGATATGGACGAGGACGAAATAGCAAGGTTTTCATATTCGCCCAAAAAGGTCTGCCCATATTTTCGTCCGGGAGACGAATATACAATTGTTCGAAAACAAAACTAAAAGAGTGGCTTTTGCCACTCTTTTTTTAATCTTCCTGTATTCCTTCTTCGAGTTTTTTGAACACAAAGAAACCAAATCCATAGTTAATTATTATAATAATCACAGTTGAAACAAGCTTCATAACGAAAGAATCCCACTGCATAATATCAACGCCGAACACCATCATAGCTGTTCCCACAATAAGAGATATTCCTCGTCCCGTAAAATACGCAAAGCCTTCTTTTAAGAGGGTTTTAGCTTTCATACTTTTGCTTCCGTAAACCCATATTTTATTGGTTATAAAGGAAAAAGCAACAGACAATCCCCACGAGATAATATTACTCAAAACATTGGGGACATAAAGTGTGGAAAAACACAGCTGGTAAACACCAACATCTATTACCATTGTGAAAAATCCGAAAAACATATATAAAAGCTGAGGCTTGTATTTAATCAATAGCTTCTTCATTGGTTTCACCTGCCCTGCTTAAATGTTTTTAAGCTTTGTTATTTCTATCTGCTCCTGGTTGTAGCCTTCTATGTAGTCAAGAGCTTCTTTTGCGTTATCAACAAACTCATAAAGAAGCTTTGCTTTTTCATTTAAGAAGTCGCCTTTTATGGCGTTTTCCATAAACTCTGCCATTTTATCATAATACCCGTTGGTATTGAGTATCGCAATCGGCTTATTATGTCTGCCCAGCTGTTTTAATGTGAGTATTTCAAAAAATTCTTCGAAAGTTCCTATGCCACCGGGAGTTATTATAAACCCGTCGGCGTTGTCTTCCATAAGCTGTTTTCTTTCTCTCATAGTGTCGGGCCTTAAAAGCTCATCACAATGCTCAAATAAAATCCCGTCAACATTGAAAAACTTAGGGGCAACTCCGATTATTTTCCCGCCTTCTTTATAGACGCCTCTTGCAACGGCGCCCATAAGGCCGTTTGTTCCGCCACCGAAAACTAAGCCGTGACCTCGTTTACCCATTTCCTCGCCAAGTCTTTCGCCGTCTTCTATATAAACTTTATCAATTGTTTTACTTGATGCACCATACACACAAATATTCATAAATTCACCTCTTAATTAAATAACTGCCTTTTCTATAAATATTTCTGTCATAATGCAATTATAACACAGCAAATTCTATAAGGCAATATTTATTTAAGCATAGCCAAAAATTCTTCTTCGGTAATAACTTTAATTCCAAGGTCGGTGGCCTTTTTGAGTTTACTTCCTGCCTCTTCCCCTGCAACAACAAAGTCGGTTTTGGCAGAAACACTTCCTGAGGCCTTTCCGCCGTTTTCTTCAATAATTTTCTGGGCTTCGCTTCGTTTTAAGGTTGGGAGAGTTCCCGTCAAAACAAAGGTTTTGCCTTTGAAAATTTCAGAAACCGCATCGCTTTCATACTCGGTATTAACGCCTAAGGCTTTGAGCCTTTCTATAATTTCAAGGTTGGTTTCCTTTTCAAAATACGCTTTGACACTTTTCGCCATAATCTCGCCAAAATCTTCAATTTCCGCGATTTCTTCCACTCTTGCGGCGATTATTGCGTCAATATTTTTAAAGTTCTTAGCAAGGCTTTTTGCGGCTTTAACGCCTATATGACGGATGCCGAGGCCGAAAAGGAGTTTATCAAGATTATTGCCTTTAACCTTTTCGATTGCATCGATTAAATTCTGGGCAGACTTGGCGGCAAATCTTTCAAGCTCTACCACCTGCTCAAATTTTAACTCGAATAAATCCGCAATATCTTTTATAAGTTTTTCATCTATAAGCTGTTCAACAATTTCGCCGCCGAGGCCCTCAATATCCATAGCGTCACGGGATGCGAAATGGATAATTTGGCGGACTGTCTGGGCAGGGCATTCCTGGCTTATACATCTTATTGCCGCCTCGCCCTCCTCACGGACAAGCTTTTCTCCGCAGGCAGGGCATACCTTTGGCATTTCATAAGGAACAAGGTTATCAGGGCGAGCGTCAAACACAACCTCAACAACCTCAGGGATAATATCCCCTGCTTTTCTTATGCGGACAGTATCGCCTATTCTTATATCTTTTTCCTTGATATAGTCTTCGTTATGGAGGGTTGCACGGCTTACTGTTGACCCTGCCACTTTAACGGGAGAGAACACCGCATTAGGCGTTACAACCCCTGTTCTTCCAACTTGGACAATTATGTCAAGCACCTTTGTTTCCTTGATTTCTGCCGGGAATTTATAGGCAACCGCCCATCTTGGCACCTTGGTTGTTGAGCCTAAAAGCTCCCTTTGGGCAAGGCTGTTTACCTTTATAACCACTCCGTCAATATCAAAGGGCAGATCACCTCTGTCATCGCCTATACTTAAAATTTCGTTATATACATCTTCAATATTTCCGAAAATCTTTCGTCTTGGGCTTACCTTAAAGCCTAGATTTTCAAGATAATCAAGGCCTTCGCTGTGGCTTTGCAGTTCTTCCCCGATTATTTGCTGGATATTAAAAATAAAAATGTCTAGGTTTCTTTTTGCTGTAACCGAGCTGTCAAGCTGACGGAGTGACCCTGCCGCCGCATTTCTCGGATTTGCAAACAGGCTTTCCCCTTCCAGTTCCCTTTCTTCGTTAAGCCTTTCAAAAGATTTCTGAGGCATATAAACCTCGCCCCTGACCTCTAAAAATTCGGGAGCATTTTTTATTTCCAGGGGAATAGATTTAACGGTTTTAAGGTTTTCAGTTATATTCTCCCCTATGTTTCCGTCGCCTCGTGTTGAGCCTCGGAAAAACTTTCCGTTTTCATATTCTAAGGACACGGAAAGGCCGTCTATTTTCATTTCAACAACATATTCATATTTGCCCTCGCCCAGAGCATTTTTAACTCTTTCGTCAAAGTCAACAAGCTCCTCTTTGGAGAAAACATCGGAGAGGCTTTGCATCTGCACGGCGTGTTCAACCTGTTCAAACTTGGAAAGGACCGCTCCGCCAACTCTTACAGTTGGAGAGTTGGGGTCTTTAAACTGAGGATTTTCCTCTTCAAGCTTTATAAGTTTATGGAGGAGAGCGTCATATTCAAAGTCGGATATTGTCGGATTATCCATAACATAATAATTATAGTTATGAGTATTCAGCTCTTCTCTGAGTCTCTCAATTTCCGCTTTTATCATAAAAACCTCCATTCCGCCGCCATACATCGGCACAAATAGCAATTTAAATCCCTCTTATCCTTATGGCAAGGAATGATAAGAGGTTTTTCGCCCATGTGCGTTTCTGAGTAAGAGCGAAGAAAATTTCGCACGGGCAATTAATTCCGTCGGAGACGATAACGGGAAAGGAACTTTCTCGTTACTTCCTCCTTATTTTTTCACATCAACATAAGTATTGGGGACATTTCCCACTATAACCGTCATTAAAACCGGGACATTGCTTTTAATTTCAATCTCCGCCCCGTCCCCTAATGCCAACAGTTTTCCTTCCATTTGGATAACCGCATTTATGGTAAGCCTTGTCTGATTTACCCCAACCGAGTCAAAGGACGAAACTATATCCGTTTCCATAAGTCCCGCACCGATTAGCTGGACAGGAAGTTCAAAGCCATCCATAAAATCAATGTTAATGCCGCAAATACCGTTAAACGGATATCTAATGTTAATTTCCTTTATTTTGTCCAAATCCTCCTGGATTTTGAGGGATATTTTCGATTTTAAACGGTTTATTTCCATTGTGTCCGTTCTTATGCCTTTTATTTCCCCTTTTTCGTTTCGGTCAATTATAACAAAATCTTCCGCTTTTGGACCTTCTTCAATGCACTCAATAACCGCATTGTTGCAGATTTTATTAAAATCACTCTGGAAAGATGCGGCGGCCATTTCGCAGACATCAGGGGCGATTGCACGGCAGACCGTTACAAAAGCAAAGGCAATTATTAAACTGCCGATAATCCATGGCCATACCTCAAACTTTCTATATCTTGCTCCTTTTTTATACATAGACAAAGCACCTCTTTATAATTTTATGCACTTTGCCTTTTTGGTTTCATATTTTATTCGTCAAGGAGAGACATTTGTTCATAGCCTGTGTCGTCTTCTCTTAAAAACGCACCTTTTGCAGGAATATTTTTAGTTCTGTAATGGCTTACATTTTTGATGCCTGCCTCCCCTAAAAGTTTAAGGTCAGACACAACGCTTCCCTTTTTAGGAACCATAACGGCAACGCCCTGAGAGTTCTTTGTTGCCTTTTCCGCAATTGCAGAGGTGTTAAAAACAAGGGCTTTGCCTATACTGCTCATCGCCACCATATCAGTATCTTCTAAGATATGAATAATCTTAACCGTTGGGGATTTTAATGAGAATGCGCTTGTAAGCTTCTTTCTGTTCTGCTTGGTTTCATAGGCTTTAAGAGGAATCTTTGCCATTTTTCCGTTTTCAAAGGCAAAAATGAGATGGCCTTTAAAGTCCTCTGTTGCTACCATACCGAGGGTGTTTTCGCTGTTTCCCATACCCATAAGGTTAGGGATAAATTCACCCATCTGACTTGCCTTACAGTCAGGAATATTATTCGCCTTAATCTTATATGCGTCTCCGCTGTCGGAGAAGAAAATAACCTCGCATTTATTACTGCATTCAATTTCCTGAATAATCTCGTCATCTTCTTTGAGCTTATGCTCTCCGCTTGTCCTTAGAGATACGAGAGATATTTTCTTTATATAGTTTCCTTTTGTTCGGAAAAGCTTAACCTGGTAATCAGGGATTTCCTCTTCCTCGGAAATTTCAACGACCTCGTCTTCATAAATAATTCCCGTTTTTCTTTCTGTGCCGAACTTTTTGGAAATTTCTTTAAGCTGTTTCTCAATAAGTCTTTCAATTTTTGCGTTGCTTGAAAGGGTAGCGGAAAGCTCTGCAATCTCCTTTTCAAGAGCCGCAATTTCTTCGGTTTTCTTTAAGATGTATTCTTTATTGAGGTTACGGAGCTTGATCTCCGCAACGAACTCTGCCTGAATTTCGTCAATATCGAAGCCTTTCATAAGGTTTGGAACAACCATTTCGTCTTCTTCGGTTTCACGGACAATCTTAACCGCTTTATCAATATCTAAAAGTATTTTTTCAAGGCCTCTTAAAAGGTGGAGTTTATCGCTCTTTTTATCAATATCAAATCTTAATGAACGCTTGATACAGTTCTTTCTGAATCTGAGCCATTCGCAGAGGATATCGCTTACGCCAAGCACCATAGGAGAGCCTTCAACCAATATGTTAAAGTTACAGCCAAAGCTATCTTGAAGAGGGGTTACCTTATAGAGCTTTGTCATAAACTTTTCAGGGTCAGTGCCTTTTTTAAGGTCAATTGTTATTTTAAGACCCATTTTATCCGTTTCGTCACGGATATCGGAAATTTCTTTTAGCTTTCCGCCCTTTATAAGCTCAACTATCTTTTC
>JAZNKJ010000013.1:0-32070 GCA_045578465.1 Clostridia bacterium
GGTAGAATTACTTGCATTTTCCGCAAAACTCTTAACTTTGGAATGCGGAATCAGATTCTTGACTGTCTATCTTAACGGAGATACCTACTTCAAAATTCATAGACCAAACCACAACCTTGACCGTGCAAGAACACAGTTTAAGCTTGTAGCAGATATGGAAAGCAAGATGGACAAGATGAAGGAAATCGTTGCAAAGTATTCAAAATAAAATGCATATAAAAATGACCACCTTTCGGGTGGTCATTTTATTTTTTGGTGGAGCAGATGGTGCAAAAAAACGAACTCTCCACCTTTTGGTTCGTTTTCTGATTTTTTGGTGGAAGTGACGGGAATTGAACCCGTGTCCGAAGATTTATTCATCCTGAGCACTACGAGCGTAGTCTGTGGTTAAAATTCCTTCTTACTAAGCCTCGCAGACAAGCCTTAGTAAGAAGTAGCTTCATAAAATCTAAAAATGCTCAAAGCTTTGCAGATTCAGTTCACCGCGTTAGTTTGAAGCTCCTATCTCTTTTTGCGGTAGAAAGAGGAGGAACTGCCGCCATAATTAGGCAGCGTAAGCTAAATTTTTGTTAGCGTTTAATTTTAATTTTGGACTTTTATCGTGGCGCCCACCACGGCTCGCTCTCAGAACTTCAAAATCCCCGTCGAAACCATTGCACCCCCATATTTATCTTTGCATTTCTTTAAGAACCCTATCCATACGGCGTTTTGAATCCTTTTCGGCAATAGCAGCGCGTTTATCATAGTTTTTCTTGCCTCGACAAACGCCAAGCTGCACCTTAACATAAGAACCTTTAAAATAAAGCTTTAACGGAATTAAAGTATAACCATCTTGTTGGGATAGTCCAATCAACTTAGCGATTTCCCTTTTATGAAGAAGAAGTTTCCTTGGTCTTAATGGGTCTTTATTAAAAATGTTGCCTTTTTCGTAAGGAGAAATATGCATTCCAATTAAAAAAGCTTCTCCGGTTTTAACCGAAACATAGCTATCTTTAAGGTTGACTTTGCCCTCCCGGACAGATTTAACCTCAGTCCCGGCAAGTTCAATACCGGCTTCGTATTCTTCATCGACAAAATAATCATGATAAGCCTTTTTATTCTGTGTAATAAGACTGTTGCCGTTCTTTATCGCCATAGGGACTCTCCTTTCCAAGTTATTTGCTTAGTATACCATAAAACATCAAAAGTGTCAACGAAAGTATTGCCATTTTGACAGGAAATAAACAGTTAGTTTACCATAATATTATTATGTTACCTTTTGTTCCTGTTTTACCCAAGAAAGTGGAGATTTTTCTGCTGCCTCACGAATTTGTTCGTTGTCAACATGGGTATAGATTTCGGTTGTTGATAAATGCTCGTGACCTAAAATCTCCTGCAATGCGCGTATATCAACCCCTGATTGATACATAAGGGTTGCAGCTGTGTGCCTGAGCTTATGAGTGGTATATTTACGAGGATCAAGGCCCAATTTTGTTATATTATTTTCAACGATTTGCTGCACCATTCTGCGACTTATACGCTTATTTCTGGAAGAGAGGAAGAGGGCATTTTCATCGAAAGCCTCTGTCTTAATATCCTTTCTTATTTCCATATAATTTGCAATCGCATTCATGCACGCATCGTTTAAATAAACTGTGCGTTCCTTATTACCTTTACCAGTTATAACGAGAGTATCATTGCGGACATCGATTATATTGATGCTGACAAGTTCAGAAAGTCTTAATCCACAATTTAAAAATAAGGTTATAATACAAAAATCTCTTACAGAATTTTTTCCGTCTATTACTGATAAAAGGGCTAAGCTATCGTCAACAGTGAGGTTTTTGGGATTGCTTTTTTTGATTTTAATTGACTCAAGCTCTGCGATAGGGTTTTCTTCAAGCCAATTCTTTTTAACAGTTATATACTTAAAATAAGACCTTAAAGAAGCTATTTTCCGTGCACGGGAAGAAGTTGAGTTATTTCGTTCACGATTTAAAAAGTTCATATATTCATATACAAGATTTAAATCAACTTTTTTAATTAGTTCTAAGTCTACATCTAAAATATCTATTTTATCAAACTCAGTATCAGAGGGAACTAATTTAAAACGAATCTTTAAATAACGAAAGAAAGTTCTAAGGTCATAAAAATATTCCTCAGCAGTATTTTTAGACTTGCCTTGGATACTTTCAATATAAATAAGAAAAGAATTAAGAACTTCCGGTGCCAAATCAAAATTTCCCACAAAAACACCCCTTTTTGAATAAAAACCTCTTTCTAATTGCACAAAATTTTTATTTTGTGCAATTATCTATTTTTATTATATCATACTCTTTTCTATATTTCAAGAGGATTTTTTAATTTTTATTCGGTTTTCTATCCCTATTTTTTGATTTATAATTGAATATGAAATCTATGTGCAATTACGAACATTTAGGGGTAACTCGCTTGAAATCATTTTATTATTAAAATCATTTTCTTTTTATTTTTTTCTTCACATACCTACATATGTCAGAAAAATTATAGATTGATAAATTTTTTTGCATTTTTCAAGCAAATCATCTTTTTCTATTGATTTTTCTTAATAATGTATTTTTTCTTTTAAATTTTATGCGTTCCATATAAAATTATTTAACACGCATCAACTTTAAAACCTAAACGGATTTACTATCAACTATAATATTTCTAAGGCTCCGGCCTTGTGTTTTTCCTCTTCTGTGTATGCTCACTATGTTTATCGGCGCACCGGGCTTATCATCAGCAAAAGTATTTTTATCTCTTCAAAAACTTAAAACCTTCTATTTGTGAAAAAATTAACAAATAAACACTTCTACCTAAAAATAACAAAAAACCACCCGAACGGGTGGTTTTACTCTATAAAGTCATTTTTGCAAGATCCTCATTTATGCCAAGTGATGATGCGGAATTTATTATAACCAAATCGTCATACTGAACAAAGTTATAGAAATCGTTAAGATTAAAGACTTCTCCTCCTCTGTTAAACTGACGAACATCCACAATATAAACCTCGGAATAATTATTGAGAGCCCACGGTGCAAAAGCATTACCGTATGATTCTTTGAGAATTAACAGTTTTTTACCATTATCAATCCCTGATGTAAACACAACCATTGGCATATCCCCACCGATAAAAGCAAGATATGAGTTGGCATTATAATAAACAGGTTCTATGGGGCATGCGTAATTTCTCATATACATATCAAGATAACACGCTCCACCTGTAAATTTGTTCGGATAAAATTTTTCCAAAACATCAGGATTATTACGCATTATTTCTTCGCCGATTGTTCCTTTGGCAAACTCAGCAATTGAGCCGGTAAAATTACTTTTAGTTGTTGTAAAGTCTTCAAGAAGCGGAACTTCCTCCCCTTTTACCTGCATAAACTCCTTGTAAACATAGTATGCACCGCGCTGTGTCCAATGATGGTCAGTCTTAAAATATAAGCCTTCTTCAAGGCGTGAAATTAACGGTGTAATGGTATTGATTGGCGTAATTCTTTCTGATATGCTGTTGTATACCTTTTTTATAATCTCGGTCTGGTTTGGTGCAACCTCGCTTGGCGCAAAAAACTCAGCCGCAGTTGGAACAATAATACTATAAATATTAGCATTTGCAGGGGCAGTTTCCGCAATTAAATTAAGAGCAGAAATATATTTGTCCGTTTCATAATCGGTTATGTATTCAAGCATCATTCCGTGATTATTTATAACCGCAGAAGTTTTATGATAAAAAGCATCCCCGCTTAATCGATGTTCATCTGTTGGGAAAATATCAGTTAAGAGGTCTCTTTTTCCTACCTTTTCATCTGCCTTATAAAACGAAGCTTTAACTTCTCTGCCAAGCAAGAATTCAAGCATATCAATTGGCATATAAAAGATATCATTTATAATCACTGTTGGATTAGGAGAAACATACTTTTCTTCACCTTTCCAGGCATCAGTTGAGTTAGCTATAACATAAGAAACAACATCATCTTTAATGGCAACAACGGCAGAAAGTTCGCTATCCCAGCCTAATGTATAACCAAAAAGCAACAGCATTTCATCAACCGGTAAATATGTAGCTTTATTATGCCTTATCATAGCGTTGTGAAGATAAATCTCTTCATTTTCTATCTCAACAACAGGCTTGTCCCAATACAAATTAACTGCGCCTTCAAAACCAAGCACTGTTGAGGATAAAACCGCAACAATCAAGAGTAAAACTATAAAATTTTGAGCAATTTTTTTCATGATGAACACCCTTTATTCTAAAAAAGGCCGCCAGCTTGGCGACCTCTTATTTTATTTTTTCTTCTCAAGAAGCGCGAGTCTTACTGCATAAACTATAAAAGCTACTACGAGGAAAAGAACAACACCATATTCCAGCACTTTTGCATCAACAGCAAGATTTAAATTTGCAAGGAAATCCAATACGCCCCAATTTGCCTTCTGAGCAAGAAGCGGTCTGGAAATCAACAATCTTAAATCAAAAGATAAGAACAATGTTGCCAAAGAAGCAACAACAAAGAATATTGTATAGTTTCTGCTTCTAGCCGCAGCAATCTTCTTCAGGCTGCCTAAAACTGCAACTCCAGCAGCAGCGAGAGCGAAAATAATTCCCATTACGATACTGAAAGTACTTGCAAAATCATATGCAAACATCAGATAATGGCGTCTTATTATTTCAAGGATAATAATCCCTCCAAGACCATATGTCAAGGTAAGCATAAAGCCATTAGTAAGTTTTTCGGATGCAGCCATTTTTTCAGTTCTTTTTGCTCTTTTTTCCATGCTGTTTGTCTTTGTTACCGCCACTTTCCATTCCTCCTAAATTTCGTCTTTTTCGTACATTATGATAGGTATTAAAGAACTTGCAACCGTTTCGGTCCGCAAAATTCTTTTCCCAAGTCCAATTTGATAAATATTATTTTCTTTGGCTTCCTCTGCTTCACTGTCAGAAAAGCCACCCTCAGGCCCGATTATAACGCCAATAGATTTTCCTTTAAAATCTCCAAGCAGTTCTTTTAACCCACGTCTTCCTTCGTGACCTAAAACCTCATAAGGCATAATGGCTAAATCAAGCTCTTTGAGCATCAAGAGGGCCGTCTTATAGCTAACTGGCTCACAAACCTCGGGAATGACACTTCTTCCGCATTGTTTCGAAGCTTCAACAGAGACTTTATTCCATCTCTTTGTTTTGTCCACTTTCCCTTTATTGTCAAGCTTAACTACACATCGTTGCATTTCTACGGGGATTATTTTATAAACGCCCAATTCAACACATTTCTGGATTATAGTTTCCATTTTCCCTGACTTTGGGATTCCCTGGAAAATATAAACCTTTATATCAGGCTCAGTCTCAGATTTTTTTGAAGAAATAATTGTCGCGATACATTCCTTAGGGCTTATCTCGTAAAGCTGTGCAATATAGTCGTTTCCACTTCCGTCAAAAACAATAATTTCCTCCCCGACTTCCATTCTCAAAACCTTGGAAATATGGGATGCATCTTCAATAATCCTTACTTTGCCGTCAATGATGTTTTCAGGGTCGGTAAAAAACCGCCGCATAATGCCACCTCTTAAATTACATATATGTTTAGTATATCATTTCCTTTCAATTATTGCAAGAGTAAATTGAAAAATTTATTGAATTTATACAATATAATTACAATTTTATTTACAAATAATTGCGCTCCATTCGTTTCTTACTCTTATATTCTGACAAATTAACCCTTCTTTTTCAAGAGCTTCTTTTACCTCGCTCTGCCGTTCGTTTATAATCCCTGAGCAAATAAAAGTGCCGTTTTCCTTCATAAAATTCTTTATGAAAGGAGCAATTGCTATTATAACATCTGAAACAATGTTTGCAACTACTATGTCGTATCCATTGCCGATTTTATCTCTTAAATCGGCATCGCAGGTTATATCTCCTGCATATCCAACCATTTTATCTTCTCTTAGTTTATTAAGTGCAAGATTAGAAAAAGCAACTTCCACTGCTTTGTCGTCAATATCAACTGCCGTAGCACTTTTTGCACCAAGCAGAAGACTTATTACAGATAAAATCCCTGAGCCACAGCCAAGGTCCAAAACGGTATCGTTTGGTTTTATAGCCTTTTCAATTTCTTCAATACACATCTGTGTGCTTTCGTGAGAGCCGGTTCCAAAACTTAACCCTGGATTTATAGTGAAAATAACGCGATTTTCGGGGTTTTTAACCCCTTCCTGCTCCCATTCGGGAACGATTAAGACTTTTTTCCCAAGAGGCAACGGATGGAAAAATTTCTTCCAGTTTTCAGACCAATCTTCATCTTTCACATTGTTGACAAAAATTTCAAGGCTACCATATTCGTCGGTTGACTTTTTGAGATTGTCTATAACATTTCTTGCAAGGGAGAGAGTTTCTGCACCATTTGCATCATCAGGCAAATAAAAGGTAATTGAAGAATCCGCTGTTGTAAGACGCTGTAACTCCTCATCAACATAATCCCAATATTTTCTGTTGTTTTCAAGGAACTGAGCAAAATCCTCTTTATCGCTTATAACTATTCCGCTTATTCCAATATTGTATAATACACCCGTAAGAGGCTCAATTCCACTTGAATTGGTTATGATTTTAACTTCAATCCATTCCATTTTACAGTCTCCTTAACCCAAAATTCCGCCATACAAAGTATGACGGATTTTGTTTATTTGAATTTATCTTTCATTGAATCAAAAAATGTCTTTCTTTTGCTGTATTTTCCTGCTCCAACACTTTGACCAAACTGTCTTAGAAGGTCTTTTTGCTCGCTATTTAACCCCTTTGGAGTTTCAACAATAATCTTGACATACTGGTCGCCTCGAGCTCCGCCTCCATAAAGCTTGGGAACTCCTCTTCCTCGTAGCCTGAATACAGTTCCCGACTGAGTTCCCTCAGGAATATCATAAGAAACTTTTTCGTCGATTGTCGGAACTTCAATTTCTCCGCCGAGGGCCGCTTCAACAAAAGTAATAGGGAAATCGCATAAAATATCAAAGCCCTGACGAGTGAAAATCTTATGAGGCTTAACACTTACTGTAATCAAAAGATCTCCGTTTGGACCGCCGTTTTTACCCACATTCCCTTGTTCTCTTACAGGAAGGGTCTGGCCGTCGTTAATGCCCGCAGGAATTTTAACCTTAACCTTTACAGTTTTAAGAACTTCCCCCTTACCGGAACAAGTTGGGCATGGGTTTGTTATAACCTTACCTGTTCCATGACACTTGCTACAAGGACGAACGCTTTGCATTTGCCCGAACATAGTATTCTGAACGGTTCTAACTTGACCTGTTCCGCCACAAGCTCCACATGTTGCAGGAGAGCTTCCCTTCGCAGAGCCACTGCCCTTACATTCACTACACTTTTCTTTTCTGCGGACGCTGACTTCAACTTCTTTGCCGAAGCAAGCCTCTTCAAAGGTCAATTCCAGGCGAACATGAATATCGTCTCCTTGAACCGGTGCGTTTGGATTCCTTCGTGATGATCCACCAAAGCCACCGAAGCCGCCACCGAAAAGATCGAAAATATCTTCAAAACCGCCAAAACCACCTGAGAAGCCTCCGCCACCGTAGCCACCTGCATTAGGATCAACTCCCGCGTGGCCGAATTGGTCATATCTCTGCCTTTTTTCACTGTCGCTAAGCACCTCATAGGCCTCTGAGGCTTCTTTAAACTTTTCCTCCGCCTCTTTTGCTTTGTCGCCGGGGTTAAGGTCAGGATGATACTTTTTCGCAAGTTTTCTGTACGCTTTTTTAAGTTCGTCAGCACTGGCATTTTTGTCAACGCCAAGCACTTCATAATAGTCTCTTTTATCTGCCAATTCTTCCACCTACCAATTTACAGAGCAGTTCGTCTTGGAAAAGTCCAAGACGAACATATTTTCATAAATTATTTATTTTCGTCGTCAACAACTGTATATTCAGCATCAACAACATTATCGTCAGTTGCTCCTGCATTAGCATCACCCTGTGCCTGCTGTGCCTGAGCTGCCTGTTCATAGAGTTTCTGAGAAACTGCATAGAACTTTTGTGAAACTGCATCTGTCTGTGCTTTTACTGCTTCCACATCAAATTCATCGGTTTTAATAAGCTCTTTAAGTTTATCAACCTCAGCCTGAATACCTGCTTTTTCATCATCAGTAATCTTGTCGCCAAGCTCTGAGAGGGTCTTTTCAGTCTGATAAACGATGCTGTCTGCTGTGTTTTTAGTTTCAACTTTTTCCTTATTCTTTTTATCTTCTGCCGCAAACTGTTCAGCTTCCTTAACGGCCTTTTCGATATCCTCGTCAGAAAGGTTTGTGCTTGATGTTATTGTAACATCCTGAGAGTTACCTGTGCCTAAATCCTTAGCTGTAACATGAACGATACCGTTTGCGTCAATATCAAATGTAACTTCAATCTGTGGAACACCGCGTGGTGCCGGTGGAATATTATTAAGACTGAATCTTCCGAGAGTCTTATTATAAGCCGCCATTTCGCGTTCTCCCTGAAGAACATGAACCTCAACACTTGTCTGGCTGTCAGCAGCAGTTGAGAACACCTGACTCTTATTTGTTGGGATAGTTTTGTTTCTGTCAATAATCTTTGTGAAAACGCCACCCATTGTTTCAATACCAAGAGAAAGCGGTGTAACATCAAGAAGAACTAAATCTTCAACTTCGCCTGTTAAAACGCCACCCTGGATACAAGCACCGAGAGCAACACATTCGTCAGGGTTAATTCCCTTATGAGCTTCTTTACCGATAAGCTTTGCAACAGCCTCCTGAACAGCTGGAATTCGTGAAGAACCACCAACTAATAACACCTTGTCAATTTCGTTTACGCTAACACCAGCATCTTCAATTGCTTTCTTAGTAGGAATTAAAGTTTTTTCAACGAGGTCAGCTGTAAGCTCGTCAAACTTCTGTCTTGTAACTGTGATATCTAAATGCTTAGGGCCCGTTGCATCTGCTGTGATAAACGGAAGATTGACATTTGATGTCATAACGCCTGAAAGCTCAATTTTAGCCTTTTCGGCAGCTTCTTTAAGTCTCTGAAGAGCCATCTTATCCTGCTTTAAGTCAATTCCGTTTTCTTTCTTGAATTCTTCAGCTAAATAATCAATAAGTTTCTGGTCAAAGTCATCGCCACCTAAACGGTTGTTTCCGTTTGTTGCAAGAACTTCAAATACTCCGTCGCCGATTTCAAGGATAGATACATCGAATGTACCGCCACCAAGGTCGTAAACCATAATCTTCTGATCATTATCTTTATCGAGGCCATAAGCTAAAGCTGCAGCTGTTGGTTCGTTGATAATTCTCTTAACTTCAAGGCCTGCAATTCTGCCTGCATCCTTTGTTGCCTGACGCTGCGCATCGCTGAAATATGCAGGAACAGTAATAACCGCCTCTGTAACTTTTTCTCCAAGATAGCTTTCTGCGTCAGCTTTAAGTTTCTGAAGAATCATAGCTGAAATTTCCTGAGGTGTGTATTTCTTATCGTCAATATCAACTTTAAAATCACTGCCCATTTCTCTTTTTATAGAGATAATTGTTCTGTCAGGGTTAGTGATTGCCTGTCTTTTCGCAACCTGACCAACAAGTCTTTCCCCTGTCTTTGTAAAAGCAACAACAGATGGTGTTGTTCTTGCACCCTCAGGGTTAGCGATAACGGTAGGCTCTCCGCCTTCCATAACAGCAACACAAGAGTTTGTTGTACCTAAGTCAATTCCTATAATTTTTCCCATAATAAATCTTTCCTTTCTATGATAAATAAAATATTAACTAATTTGAAACCTTAACCATTGAATGGCGGATTACTTTTTCTTTATACATATAACCTTTCATAAACTCTTCACTTATGGTGTTTTCGTCAAAATCCTCATTTTCGTCATGCATAACCGCGTTATGCTTTTCCGGGTCGAACTTTTCCCCAACTGACGGAATCGGCGTAACATTAAGCTCAGTTAAAATATCCTGAAACTGTTTATCAATCATTACAACACCGTCAGCAATTGCTTTGGCATCTGCACCCTCCATAGTAGGAATAGCTCTTTCAAGAGTATCTTTAATAAGCAATACTTTTTCAATAGCTGTGCAAATCCCCATTGAGAAAAGCTCTTCTTTTTCCTTAGCAGTTCGCTTTTTAAAGTTTTCAAATTCCGCCGCGGTTCTAAGCATCTTATCTTTAAGAGCCAGAATTTCGTTTTCGAGCTCCTCTTCTCTGGAAATCGGTGTAGCTGTTTCTTCTACTGTTTCTTCTGCTTCATTTTCTATTGTTTCTTCAATAATTTGCTCTTCTGTATATTCTTTGTTTTCCATTATTCTTCTCCTTCACTGCCTGCTTCTAAAAGGGCTGAAATCGGCTCGTTTCGTTTGCCGAATTTGTCCCCTAAGACATCGCTTAACTGATTGGTAAAATATTCAAGAACAGATATAATTTTTGAATAATCCATTCTTGCAGGGCCAACAACCCCAATTACACCACAGAGTTTATCCGATACTCTGTATGGCGCTAAAATCACGCTGTTTGTTTTAAGTTCTTCAACAGGAACTTCATCCCCAATCATAACTTTAATTGTTCCGTTATTTGGCATTGCGCTTATGAGCTGGGTCAAATTTTCTTTATTCTCCATCGCAGAAAAAATTTCTTTGACCTTTTCTATATTGTTATATTCAGGAAAAGAGAAAATATTTGATAATCCCTCAACAAATATCTGCTTTGTATCAATTTCCGAAACCGCCTCATGAACAAGTTCCAAAACCGAGGTTAAAATCTCAGGATTTTCTCCGACCGCACTTTGGACCTTCATAATGTTATTAAGATTTATTCCCGACAAAGTAAGTCCGGATAAATTCTCGTTTAAAATTTCATTCAGGTGTTTTATATATTCCTCACTGGTCTCAGTTTTAAGTCTCAGAAGCTTATTCTTAATAATTCCTGACTTGTCAGAAATTATTACCATTATCGCTCCCGGGTCAACTGCAACAACTTTTATATTGTTAACCAGTCCCGTTTCAGCCGTAGGCAAAACACCTATTACAGGAAGGCCCGTTATATTAGAAAAGGTTGATGCAACTGCACGGACAATTTTATCAAGCTCCTTCATTTTAAGCTCAACCGCATCCTGCAATTTTTCAATTTCTGATGCTGTAATCTCATATTTCTGCATAAGATTATCTACATAGAGCCTGTATCCAAGGGTTGAAGGAACACGACCTGCCGAGGTGTGAGGCTGAGTTAAAAGCCCCATTTCTTCAAGGTCTCCCATCTCATTACGAATGGTTGCCGCGCTGAGATTGAGGTCAGATTTTTTAGAAATACTTCTTGAACCAACAGGCTCCGCCGTGTTTATATAATCCTCAACAACCGCTTGAAGAATAACCTTTTTTCTTTCATCTAACGCCACAAATCTCACCCTTTCTTTCTCTTTTGTTAGCACTCAAAGAAATAGAGTGCTAAAACATATCTCTACTATACCACCTACTCCATATTTTGTCAAGAGATTTTGGGCTAAATTTTAAAAAATTGTTAATTTTATTTCTTTCCCTTTACTTTAACATAAAAATATTGTATAATTATGGAGAATAATAACTTTTAAGGGGTGAACAATATGGCAGAATTAAGATATAACCCTCTGCTTAACGATTGGATCATTATCGCATCTCACAGACAGGATAGACCTCAGATGCCAAAAGACTGGTGTCCGTTTTGCCCTGGCTCCGGTAAAGTTCCGGACAGCTATGATGTGTATAAATATGATAACGATTTTCCTGCACTCTCACAGAACCCTCCGGTTCCTGATGATGTTGCGACTGACTTTTTCAAGGTAAAACCTGAATACGGAAAATGTGAAGTAGTTTTATACTCTCCCGAGCATACTACTACCCTCCCTCAGCTTTCTGTTGATCACATCGAAAAGCTCGTTTCTCTCTGGCAGGAAAGATTTACAGAAATATCAAAGGACGAAAACATTAAATACATATTTATGTTCGAAAACAAAGGAGAACCTGTTGGCGTAACCATGCCTCATCCTCACGGTCAAATTTACGGTTACAGCGTGATCCCTAAGAGAATCAACGAAGAGCTTTCTAATAGCAAAAAGCACTTTGAAAACACAGGAAAATGCCTTATTTGTGACATTTTAGAAAACGAATACAAAGAAGACAAACGCGTTATTTGTGAAAACGAAGATTTCGCAGTTATTCTTCCTTTCTTCTCTGATTATCCATACGGAATCTATATTATTTCTAAAAAGCACAAGCAAAACATAACAGAATTTAACGATGCGGAAAAACATAATCTCGCTAAAATCCTGAAGGAAGCAACAGGAACTCTTGACGCCCTTTTTGATATGTCTTTCCCTTATATGATGTGTATGTATCAAAATCCGGTAAACAGCGAAGACACAAGCGATTATAACCATTTCCACATTAAATTCTATCCACCTATGAGAAGCGAGAGCAAGATAAAATTCAACGCATCAAGTGAAACGGGTGCTTGGGCATGTTGTAATCCTACTGCCCCGGAAGATAAAGCCGAGGAGCTTAGACTTGCTCACGAAAAGTTTCTTAAAAAGCAATAAGGGAAAGGAAAATTATAATGAATATAGCTGATATCAAAAAACAATTTATTGAGCTTTATGGTGGCACAGAAGACGACCTTCGCGTTTTCGCATCTCCCGGAAGAGTTAATCTTATCGGTGAGCATGTTGACTACTGTGGCGGACCTGTTTTCCCGGCAGCTCTTACAATGAGAACAACTATTGTTGCAAGAAAAAGAGACGACAGAGTAATCCGTCTTAAAGCAACAGACCTCGACATTATGATAGAAACAACAATCGACGATATGGAAGAACTCAAGGGCAAAGTTAAATGGGGAGATTATCAGATTGGCGTTGCCGTTGAACTTAAAAATGCAGGCTATGAAATTTGTGGTTGCGACCTTCTTTATGATGACACAACCCCTCACGGCGGTGGCCTCTCTTCCTCTGCTGCTATTGAAATTTCAACAGCACTTATGTTTGCGACATTCTCAAATGAATCAAAAGGTATTACAGAGCCTGTTGATATGATTGAAATGGCTAAGCTTGGACAGAAGGCAGAGCACAACTTTATCGGCGTAAAATGCGGAATTATGGACCAGTTTGCTTCTGCGATGGGTAAAGCTGACCACGCAATATATCTTGACTGTGCAACACTAGATTACGAGCATATTCCGCTCAATCTTGGCGAACATTGCTTGGTTTTATCAAACACAAACAAAAAGCACTCCTTAGGCGCTTCTAAGTATAACGAGCGCAGACAGGAATGTGAAGACGGTTTAAATGCTCTTAAAACAGTTCTTCCAGACATTGTTCAGCTTGCAGATGTTTCTGTTGCAGATTTTGAAGCACACAAAGATGTTATTAAAAACGATACCGTAAGAAACCGCATTGAGCATGTTGTTTATGAATGCGACAGAGTTCACAAGAGCGCCGATGCTCTTAAATCAGGCAACCTTGTTGAGTTTGGTAAACTTATGAATAGTTCTCATCATTCGCTTCAATATTTATACGAAGTTACCTGTGATGAGCTTGACCTTTTAGCAAAAGAAGCTTTAAAGATAGACGGGGTTTTAGGTTCAAGAATGACAGGAGCCGGCTTTGGCGGATGTACTGTCAGCATTGTTAAAAAATCTTCCGTTGATAACTTTATCGCAACTCTCGGCAATATTTACAGTAAAACTTTCGGCTTTGACGCATCTTTCTATGTTTCTGAAATCGGCGAAGGCGGACACGAAATTATATAACTTATCAAAAACAAAACCTCAAAACGAAATTCGTTTTGAGGTTTTTTGTTTTTAACTTGCTGATTTTTTCGCCGTGACTCTTTTAACTGTACGGGCTTCCGGTTTTAATATTTTTTCAGGTGCTTTTCCATCAGTTATGCATTCCTTGTGGAAAATAAGTTTTTCAACATTAGTTTCAGATGGAATTTCATACATAACATCAAGAATAAGAGCTTCGATAATAGTTCTTAAACCTCTCGCTCCTGTCTTTCTCTCGATTGCTTTTTGAGCGATAGCTTCAACCGCCCCGTCATCAAACTCAATCTCAACATTATCCATTTCAAAAAGCTTCTTATATTGTTTTATAAGAGCATTTTTAGGAGTCTTTAATATTTCTTTAAGAGCTTCAATGCTCAAAGATTCAAGAGTTGTTACAATAGGAAGTCTTCCAACAAATTCAGGGATAAGGCCAAATTTAAGCAAATCTTCCGGCTCTACCTGTTTTAGAAGTTCTCCTGCGTTCCTTTCTGTCTTGCTTACCACTTTCGCTCCAAAGCCCAAAGTTTTTGAAGAAATTCTACTCTCTATAATCTTGTCAAGGCCTTCAAAAGCTCCACCGCATATAAACAGAATGTTCGTGGTATCAATCTGGATGAAATCCTGATGAGGATGCTTTCTTCCC
The DNA here is from genome assembly GCA_045578465.1 of Clostridia bacterium. Lineage (GTDB taxonomy): Bacteria > Bacillota > Clostridia > Monoglobales > Monoglobaceae > SIG454. The sequence continues at coordinate 14,435 of JAZNKJ010000013.1, forward strand.
CCATTTGGAGGAACAGAAGCAACAGTGCCTTCCAAGATTTTAAGGAGTGTCTGCTGAACGCCCTCGCCACTAACATCTCGGGTAATTGACGGGTTTTCAGACTTCCTTGTTATCTTATCAATCTCGTCGATATAGATAATACCTTTTTCAGCTCGTTCAATGTTATAATCCGCTGCCTGAATAAGCTTTAAAAGAATATTTTCAACATCTTCGCCCACATATCCTGCCTCTGTGAGCGCTGTTGCATCTGCAATTACAAAAGGAACATTCATCATTTTAGCAAGAGTCTGAGCCATAAATGTTTTACCCACACCGGTTGGGCCAAGCATTAAGATATTGCTCTTTTGAAGTTCTACATCTTCCCCTGTCGCTTCTGAGAATTTAATTCTTTTATAGTGATTATAAATCGCAACAGAAAGGACTTTTTTTGCATCTTCCTGGCCTATTATATAATCATCTAAAAAGGCTTTGATTTCTTTCGGTTTTGGAAGTTCTTTAAGTTCTTCATTATTCAATTCGTCAGACATTTCCATATCTTCTTCGAAAAGTTCAAGGCAAAGTTCAACGCATTCATTGCAGATATACACACCGGGACCCTCGATAAGCTTTTTTACTTGTTCCTCGGCTTTTCCGCAAAATGAACACCGAAACTGTCGTCTTTCTTCATTGCTTGACATACAAAACTCCTTTTACTATCTTTTCTCAACTATTTTATCAATTAAGCCGTATTTTAATGCATCCTCAGCGGACATAAAGTTGTCGCGCTCTGTGTCCATCTTAATTTTATCAAGAGGCTGACCTGTGTTTTCGCTAAGCATTTTATTGAGCTTATCTTTCATCTTGATAATTCTTTCAGCGTGAATCTGGATATCGGTTGCCTGGCCCTGAGTTCCGCCAAGTGGCTGATGAATCATAATTTCGCTGTTTGGAAGAGCAAATCTTTTTCCTTTTGCTCCAGCGGAAAGTAAAAACGCTCCCATTGATGCAGCCATACCAACACAGATTGTTGAAACATCTGCTTTTGTGTACTGCATAGTATCATAAATCGCCATTCCCGCAGTAATTGAGCCACCGGGACTGTTAATATAAAGATTTATATCTTTATCCGGGTCTTCGCTATCTAAAAATAAGAGCTGGGCAACAACCAAACTTGCTGTTGCATCGTTTATTTCATCTGATAAAAATATAATTCTATCCTTTAAAAGTCTTGAAAAAATATCATAAGACCTTTCACCACGGCTTGTTTGTTCAATTACATAAGGTATCATACTATTGTTCATTTTAAATTCCTCCTATAATTTTGTAATTTTCGACATTTCCCCAAAAGTTAAATCAAAGGTTAATCCCTATGGGACTAACCTTTAATATTTTCATTATTTGCTTGTATCTGCATTATCAACAAGGAAGTTAACTGTTTTCTCAACGAGCTTATTTTCCTTTAAATCTTCAGCTTTGAGATATTTCTTAACATCTTCAAGCTTCATCTTGTTCGCATCTGCAATGTTTTTATATTCTTCTTCAACCTCATCGTCGCTAACCTGAATATTTTCAACCTTAGCAACTTTTTCAAGAATTAAAGACATCTTAACTTTCTTTTCAGCTTCAGGTAAGAACTGAGCTTTAAGAGCATCAACTGTCATTCCAGTCATCTGCATATACTGATTTAAGTCAATTCCCTGATATTGCATCTGCATTGCAAAATCGCGAATGCTGTTTTCAACATTTGTATCAATCATAGCCTGAGGAATGTCAATTGTTGTAGCTTCTGCAACCGCTTCTAAAACAGCATTTTCAAATTCCTGCTTAGAACGGTTTTTGTTAGCCTCTTTAAGCTTCTTTGTTACATCCTCTTTGAGTTCTTCAAATGTGTCAAATTCGCTTACATCCTTTGCAAATTCATCATCAAGTTCAGGAAGCTCCTGCATTTTAATCGCATGAACCTTTACTTTGAATTCAGCATCTTTACCAGCAAGATCCTTTGAATGATATTCTGTTGGGAATGTAACCTTAACTGTAACATCATCCCCTGCATTTGCACCAATCAACTGGTCTTCAAATCCAGGAATGAACTGGCCGGAACCAAGAGTAAGTTCATAACCTTCGCCTTTTCCGCCGTCAAAAGCAACTCCGCCTGTAAAGCCTTCATAGTCGATAACAACTGTGTCATCCTTCTGAGCAGCTCTATCTTCAACAGTTACCATACGAGCGTTTCTAGCTCTTAATCTATCGATTTCAGCATTAATTTCCTTTTCTGTTGTCTTGTGTGTAACCTTCTTAACCTTAACGCCCTTATACTGGCCAAGTTCAAATTCAGGCTTTACAGCAACCTTAGCAGTAAACACAACACCTGTTTCAGCAGAGATTTCCTTAACATCAATCTCAGGCTGAGCAACAGCTTCAATGTTTTGTTCTTCTATCGCTTTATCATATGCATCAGGAAGAACTATATTTACAGCATCTTCATAAAAAACTTCTTTGCCGTAATATCTTTCAATTATCGCTCTTGGGGCCTTACCTTTTCTAAAGCCCTGGATATTGATTTTTCCAACATTCTTTTTATAAGCTTTCTGTATCGCAGCTTCAAACTCCTCTGCGCTTACTTTAAATTCAAAAGAAACCATATTCTTTTCTGCTTTTTCTTTAGTAGCCATCTGTTAAAACCTCTCTATACATAATTTCCAATAGCATTATGCTACAAAATGCATTATAGCACATAATTTTAATATTTTCAATAGCCTATTTGAAAAAAAGTGACTAAATTTCAAGTAAAATCGGATCAAAATTTATATAATCACAAGAAACAAGTCTTATATCTACTCCGTCCCTTTCTCCCTCAATTGCGGTTTTGTGTGCCGCTGCGTGCAAATGACCATAAATAAAGGCCTTTGCGCCATATTCTTTTGCAATATCAAAAAAGTCCTGATTTTCTTCTGAGATTGGCGGGAAATGCATGGCAACCAAGAGCTTCTCACTCTTATAAATTTTTGCTTCCTCTAAGGACATAACGAGTCTTAGTTTTTCCCTCTCAAAAATCTTTCTGTCCTCTCCTGTTGAGTTTTCAGGGGCATAGTTCCATCCTCTTGTGCCGCAAATCGCTATATTTTCATATAAATACGCCGTATTATTCAATATTTTAATTGTAGAAAAATCATTTTCATTAAGAAAAGCTTCCATTTTGCTCATAGTTGTCCACCAATAATCATGGTTGCCTTTCAGAATAAGCTTAGTGCCGTTTAAAGAATTTAAAAATCTAAAATCTTCCACTGCCTCTTCCAAATACATTGCCCACGAAATATCACCAGGAATAATTACTATGTCTTCGGCTTTAATTTTCTTCTGCCAGTTTTCTTTAAGCTTTTCTGTATAATTTTCCCATTTTGAGCCAAAGATATTCATTGGTTTATCTGTTCCAAACGACAGATGTAAATCTGATATTGCGTATAAAGCCAATAAAATCAACTCTTTTCTTCGAATAAATTTTCCCGTTTAGTAAATAATAATATTGACAAAAACAGAAAGGAGCTAAAACAATGTTTGAAAACAATTCAACACTTTCAGGAGTAAATTGCACAGTTTCTGAATGTCATTATCACACAAAGGACGATAGATGCAGTGCAAAAAGCATCATGGTAAACGGTAATTCTGCTACAACATCACGCGAAACAGAATGCGAAACATTTAAGCCTCATTGCTGCGATTAATTTAAAATCAGTATTGCAAGTCAATACATTCAAAAGGGCGGAAAACCGCCCTTTTGTTATGTCATCTTCTATTTAAGAAATTTTTCAACAGCTTTTAACATATCGTTTTTGTCGCATACATTATTGAATCTGATTTTCTTATTTTTAAGAGTTTTAAGACCCTTTGGAATGTCTGTTCCTGAAACCTTTGAGAGAAGCTCCAAAAGTTCAAAATCGTCCTTATTTGCCATCTCGGATTCCTTGCCGAGAGCTGACAATACGCTTTCATTGAATTTATAAGGGCTTGCTGTTGAAGCGATAACAGTTTTGGTGTTATCTCCTGTCTTCTCTTTATACTGTGTATAAACATCAAGAGCTACCGCCGTATGAGTATCAGCTGTATAGTCATATTTCTCCTTAACAGCATAAATACGCTCTTTTGTAAAGTAGTCATCACAACATCCTGCCCAGAAAAGCTCGCTTATCTGTTCAAATATGTTTCCAGGAACGGTATATCTGCCTGTTTCACGAAGTTCATTCATAAGAGAACTTACTACCTTATCGTCGCATCCGCTAAGGTCATATAAAAGTCTTTCAAGGTTGCTTGAAATGAGAATATCCATTGACGGAGAAATTGTTGTGTGGAACTGACGATTTCTGTCATAAGTTCCTGTCTGCATAAAATCTGTCAGAATATTATTGCAGTTTGATGCGCAAATCAATTTATTAACCGGAAGTCCCATCTTCATTGCGTAATAAGCTGCTAAGATGTTACCAAAGTTACCCGTAGGCACGCAAACATTTATCTTGTCCCCTAAGGTTATTTCCCCTGAAATGAGCATATCGCAATATGCGGAAATATAATAAACAATCTGAGGGGCAAGTCTTCCCCAGTTAATAGAGTTTGCAGAGGATAAAACATAGTTTTTCTTGAGAAGCTCTTCCTTAACCTTGTTGTCAGTAAAGATAGTTTTAACTCCGGTCTGTGCATCATCAAAGTTTCCGTAAATTCCGGAAACACAAACATTTTTGCCTTCCTGTGTTATCATCTGAAGCTTTTGAATATCGCTTACGCCATCACTTGGATAGAATACGATAATCTTTGTTCCGTCAACATCTTTAAAGCCTTCAAGAGCAGCTTTACCTGTATCACCTGATGTGGCAACCAAAATAACAACGGTTTTATCTTCTCCCGTCTTTGCCATAGCGGTTGTAAGCAAATGCGGAAGAATTTGAAGAGCCATATCTTTAAATGCGCAGGTCGGACCGTGCCAGAGTTCTAAAACAAACTCACTGTCAGAGAGTTTTACAAGTGGAGCAGGTTTTCTTTTATCGAATTTCGCCCCTGAATAAGCCTTTACCGCGCATTCTCTTACCTCTTTAACCTTGTAGTCGGTTAAGAATTTTTTAAGAATATAGGTTGCCTTTTCCACATATGAAAGCTTGGCAATTTTCTCAATTTCCTCCAAGGAAATCTGAGGAAATTCTTCAGGAACAAAAAGTCCGCCTTCGGTAGACAAACCCTGCTTAATCGCCAATGCTGAATCAATTTTTAAAGAATTATTTCTAGTGCTTGTATATTTCATTTGACCGTTTCTCCTATATTAAAATTTTAAAGGGAGCCTGAGCTCCCTTTAAAGCAGTATTTAAACTTTATGCCATATACTTCTTAACAAGTTCTGTTGCAGAAGATTCTTCTGCGCTGATCATAAGAGTAAAGGAAACATTAAACTTTTCTTCAAGCTTTTCAATAGCTTTTACAAAATCATCTATATTATCCATTGTTTCAGAAGGCACGCTCTTGAACACACTGTCAATGAAAATGTGTGTTACATCAAAGTCCTGAGCAATAATACCGCTGAGCAAACCAACGAACATATCAAAATTGGCAATATCAAAGTTTTCGGTATCAACCAAACGAGCGCTTCTGTCTATGTCGTGCATAAGTCTCTGACCTTCAGTTATGCAAACAACATTCCCTTTTTCAACATTGATTGCGTCATTAACAGCATCAATCAATTTTTTGGTCTTACCGCAGCCTTTTAAGCCAATGTAAATTTTAATCATATCTAAAACCGCCTTTCAAAGAATGTTTTATTTCTTTTTTATATCATAACATAAATTTTCCAAGAACACAACACTTTTTTGAAATTTATTTTAATCTTTCTTCAAGGGCAGCCTTTTCACTTTCATAGCCGGGTTTTCCAAGGAGAGCAAACATATTTTTCTTATAGCTTTCAACCCCCGGCTGATTAAACGGATTTACTCCTAAAACATATCCACTTATGCCGCACGCCTTTTCAAAGAAATAGATAAGCTGACCTAATGTATATTCATCAAGCGCTTTAAGCTTAATGATAAGGTTAGGGGCATTTCCGTCTGTATGAGCAAGAAGAGTTCCCTCAAATGCCTTTTTATTTACAAAATCGACAGTTTTTCCACTAAGGAAGTTGAGGCCGTCAACATTGTCTTTATCTGCTTCAATTACAATATCTGTCTTTGAATTTTCAACATATAAAACAGTTTCAAAAAGGAGTCTTACGCCGTCCTGAATATACTGTCCCATAGAGTGTAGGTCAGTTGAAAAGCTTACTCCCGCAGGGAAAATGCCCTTGCCGTCTTTGCCTTCACTTTCCCCAAAGAGCTGTTTCCACCATTCAGTAAAATACTGAAGCTCAGGGTCATAGTTTACAAGCATTTCCACAGCCTTACCTTTTCTGTGTAAAATATTTCTTACAGCGGCATACTGATAACATTCATTTGTTTTAAGGTCATCTTCACCATATAAAACGCGGGCATCATTTGCACCTTCCATAAGCTTATCAATGTCAGCACCGCTAACTGCGATTGGTAAAAGACCAACTGCTGTTAAAACAGAGAATCTTCCGCCAACATCATCAGGAACAACGAATGTCTCATAGCCTTCTGCATCCGCAAGCTTTTTAAGAGCACCCTTTTCTTTATCGGTTGTTGCGTAAATTCTGTTTTTAGCTTCTTCCTTGCCGTATTTGTTTTCAAGATACTGCTTGAAAATTCTGAATGCAATAGCAGGTTCAGTTGTTGTTCCTGATTTTGAAATAATATTAACAGAAACATCAAGACCTTCTATTGACTTTAAAAGACTGTTTAAATAGTTAGGGCTTATGCTGTTTCCGGCATAAACAATCTTTGTCTTAGCAGTATCATTATAAAATGGTCCGTTAAGGAAGTCGATCGCCGCTTTTGCACCAAGGTATGAGCCGCCGATACCGATAACAACCAAAACATCAGAATCTTTTCTGATTTTTTCTGCCGCCTTCTTAATGCGGGCAAATTCTTCTCTGTCATAATTTTCAGGAAGATCAACCCAACCTAAAAAGTCGCTGCCTTCACCTGTTTTATCACAAATAAGTTTGTGGGCAGCAGAAATTTCGTCCGAAATTTTATCTATCTCCTCCTTATCAAAAAACTTCAAGGCTTTTTCATAATCAAAGGTTATATTTTTGTTCATAGTCATTCACTCCTATTTGTTTTTTATCATTTATTATTCTACCATATTTTTCTTTGAGATTCAATAGATTTTCCTCAATTTTAAAAATAAAAACAAGGGCCTTTGCCCTTGTTTTTATTTTTACTTATTTGCATTTGTGCTCGTATTATTATTTGTGTCCATATTGTTGTTTGTGTTGTCGCTTCCGGTAACATCATCAACAACATTTTCTGCGCCATCCAGCACATCGTTAACTGCATTTCCTGCATCCTCAATTATGCCGTCGTCTCCTTTATCTGCGTTTCCGCTGTTTGAAGAACACGCCGCGAAGCTAAACACAAGCATTAGTCCCAAAATCAGAGTAATAACTCTCTTCATACTATCAAACTCCTTTAGGTTTTAAATTTGTGTACAAAGATATTATACCCATTTTTTGTGTATTATACTTACTTAACAACAATATTTATAAGCTTTTTCGGTACAGCAATAACCTTAACAACTTCTTTTCCTTCGATTAAACCTTTTACAGTTTCGTCGTTTAAGGCAAGCTCTTGCATTTGAGATGGGTTAAGATCAGGAGAAATCATAAGTTTTCCTCTTATTTTACCGTTAATCTGAACAACAACTTCAATCTCGCTTACAACAAGCGCATTTTCGTCATATTTAACCCAAGGTGTTTCAGTTACAGTGCCTTCCCCTCCTATCATTTCCCACATTTCGCTAGACACATGAGGAATAAACGGAGCCAAAAGCACAACAAGAGTTTTGACTGTTTCGCCAATTAATGCTTTATTATAGTCTTCAGCTTTTGTGTTCTCCTTGTAGATATAAAGAGCATTAACCATTTCCATAATACTGCTTATTGCAGTATTAAAGCTGAATCTCTCAAAGTCATCTGTAACCTTCTTTATACTTGTGTGAACGGCAAGACGGAGCTTTTTCTCGTCTGCGTTAAGGTCACTATGTGAAACCGTTTCATCAGACATATACTCTTTAAGCTCGTCAACCGCTCTCCATACACGATTAATAAATCTGTATGCACCTTCAACGGCAGTATCGCTCCAATCAAGGTCTCTTTCAGGTGGAGCTGCAAAAAGAATGAAAAGTCTTGCAGTGTCAGCGCCGTATTTTTCGATAATTTCGTCAGGGCTGACAACATTACCAACTGATTTTGACATCTTGCTTCCGTCTTTTAATACCATACCCTGAGTTAAAAGGTTAGCAAAAGGTTCAACAGAGCTTACATAGCCTAAATCATAGAGAACTTTTGTTAAGAATCTTGAATAAAGAAGGTGGAGAATTGCGTGTTCAACGCCGCCTATATACTGGTCAACATTCATCCAGTAATCAGTCTTTTCTTTATCGAAAGGCATTTCTGCATTTTTCGGATCGCAATATCTTAAGAAATACCAGGATGAACATACGAATGTGTCCATAGTATCAATTTCGCGTTTTGCCTTTCCGCCACAGCAAGGACAAGTTGTGTTTATAAACTCCTCACACTCAGAAAGCGGAGATTTTCCAAGTCCTGTAAACTTAACATTTTCAGGAAGCATAACCGGTAAATCTTTTTCAGGAACAGGAACAGTTCCACACTTTTCACAGTAAATAATCGGAATCGGTGCTCCCCAATATCTCTGTCTGGAAATAAGCCAATCGCGAAGTCTGAAATTAATCTTTCTTTCGCCGAACTTTTTGTCTTCTATATATTCAATAATTTTCGCAAGGGCTTCACGGTTATTAAGGCCGTTGAATTCCCCTGAATTAACCATTGTTCCTTCGGCTGCAAAAGCTTCTGTAAGGTCTTCTGAAGAAATATTTTCTCCGTCAGGCATAACAACGATTTCAATTGGAAGATTATATTTCTTTGCAAAGTCAAAATCACGCTGGTCATGAGCAGGAACACCCATAACAACACCTGTGCCATAGTCTAAAAATACATAGTTTGCAAGGTAAAGCGGAATTTTCTTATCGTTAAGAGGATTGATAACATAAACACCTGTAAATACGCCTTCTTTTTCAGTATCGGTTGCAGATCTTGTTATTTCGTTCATCCCTTGAACTTTCTTAATAAACTCCCGACATTCCTCTTCCTGTTCTTTGCCTTTAATGAGGCTTTCAACGATAGGATGTTCAGGTGCAATAACCATATAAGAAACACCGAAAATTGTATCAGGACGAGTCGTGAATACTGTCAAAGTTTCGTCGCTGCCGTCAATTTTAAATTCAACTTCTGCGCCTTCGGAACGACCAATCCAGTTTCTCTGCATACTCTTAACCTTATCCGGCCAGCCATCAAGCATATCAATATCATCAAGAAGTTTCTGCGCATATTCGGTAATTTTAAAGAACCACTGTTCAAGGTCTTTTTTACCAACTTCGCTCTTACATCTTTCACACTTTCCGTTAACAACTTGCTCGTTTGCAAGCACTGTCTGGCAAGACGGACACCAGTTAACAAAAGACTTTTTCTTATATGCAAGACCGTTATTATAAAGCATTAAGAACATCCACTGTGTGAACTTATAATAATCAGGTTTTGCTGTTGCAACTTCTCTGTCCCAGTCATAGCTGAAACCGAGCTGTTTGAGCTGTTTTCTCATATTATCAATGTTTGACCAGGTCCAGTCAGCAGGAGGTGTCCCGTTTTTGATTGCGGCATTTTCAGCAGGAAGGCCGAAAGAATCCCATCCCATCGGATGAAGAACATTATATCCCTGCATCTTCTTATATCTCGCCAAAACATCCCCTATTGAGTAGTTTCTTACATGTCCCATATGTAAATTACCTGACGGATAAGGGAACATTTCAAGAGTATAATATTTGGGTTTATCCATAGACTCGTTTATTTTAAACGCCTCTGTTTCCTCCCAATTCTTCTGCCATTTTTCTTCTATTGTTTTAAAATCGTATCTCATAATACTCTCCTCCTAATTTTCAGTAACAATATGTGATAAATCTACATTTTCAGCATCTTTCCAAATATGTTCAAGATTATAAAACTCTCTTGTTTCCTGTTTGAAAATATGCACTATAACATCGTTAAACCCAAGCAGTATCCACTCGGCAGTATTATAACCTTCGCGGTTTTTAGCGTGGATGCCCTCTTTTAGCAGTTCTTCCTCTAAGTTGTCTGCTAGTGACTGAACCTGAGTGCTTGAACCACCTGTCAGAATCACAAAATAATCGGTTATAGTTGTTAGAGTGTCAACCTTTAAAGCAACTATATCCTTTGCCTTTTTAGCGTCTAAAATTTTGACAATTTTATCAACCGTCTCTTTTGCTGTTAGCATCTTTCTACCGCCTTTAAAATTAAAAATATTTATCTTTAAGCTTTTCAAGCTCATTATTATCAGTTACATAAAAGGAAATTGCGTTTCCGTTCTCTGAGATATACTCCCCTCTTCCCGGAAGCATAACAATTTCAACAGAGTTTTCGTTAAGCCTTCTTATATCGTCCATATACTTGAATAAATCAGAAATTGTAAAGTCAGTTTTGACATTATCCTTTGCCACATTAATTATCTCGCCTATATTAAAAATGCCGTTAAAGCTTAACAGCTTATCAATAGTGGCACGATAAAAGCTTTTATGAGCTTTAAGTCTTCCGATATCGCCTTCGGCATAACCGCTATGGTCATCATTCTGCCTGAAACGCATAAACATTTCGGCCTTCTTCCCATCAAGGGTCTGATAACCTTTATCAATATCAATAACAAGGTTCTGGACAGGATCCGTATATTTCATGTCAACAGGGACATTAAACTCAACTCCGCCAATTGCGTCAATAAGCTGTCTGAACCCTTTAAAATTTATAACAAAATAGTTGTCAGGGTAAATCCCCGTTACCTTTTCAACCTCATTTTTTAAGGTTTTTATCCCATTTTTACTGCCATACGCCGAGTTAATCTTTTTATCGCCTCGTCCGTTTTCCACTCTGGTATCCCTTGGAATCTGCAAAACGCTGAGATGATTATTCTTCTTGTTATATTGGCAAAGAAGGATTAAATCCGTACGGGTTTCCTCTTTATCAGTTCCTAAAACAAGAAAAGTTCGTCGGTTTTCCTTTTCGGTATTTTCCCAATGCCCAAATTCCATATAACTTGGAGTCTCTCTGTGCGACGCAATGCCATAAAACAAAGCGAACGCAACCAACACCGAAAAAATCACCAAAATTCTTTTCTTATTTCTTTCCATTCTCCGCAGCACCCCTATTATTCATCAGTAAATAGTTGCGCGCATCCACTGTGTTTGGATGAACAGCCTGATCTTTATTTACCGTATGTATAATAACATTGCCGCAAGATTTTATAATTGCCAAATCTATATCTTTAAAAGCAAGTTTCCTTACTTCGTCAACCCCGGGGAAATCTCTCATAGGCTCAATATAATCGGCCATATATATTATCTTTGTAAAAAGGCTCATATCCGCCTTTCCGGTTGTGTGATATAAAATCGCATCAAATATGTCATTATCAATATCAAAAAGCTCTTTTGAAAGGCACGCTCCTGCAACGCTATGAAGAAGCGCCTTGGAAGTTAAAGTCATCTCGTCAATATCCGAAAAGTGCCTTGATACAATATACTGCATTTCTTCTAAGGATTTTTCCTTGGCTATATCGTGCAGAAGTCCCGCAAAATAAGCCTTTTCGCAGTCACAGTTGTATACCTTAGCGAGTTCTTTTGCGGTTTCGGCAACCCCCATGGTATGCTTAAATCTATCTTCGCTTAGATTTTCTTTAAGATAGTCAAGAATTTTATCAAAATTCATTTATATTCTCCAAAATATATTTGTAGATTTTTTCGCCGGTATAGGCAGACACATCTTCGTTTTTTTCGAGCTTTTCTCTGATTTCCGACGAAGAGATGTCGACATTCTCCATAAAAACTTTATGAATAACCGCACCATATTTTTCTTGCAGAAACTCTATGTAGTCATCAACGACTTGTTCCTTATAACCTTTTCGGCCAAGAGCAATAATTTCTGCATTTTCAAAAATAATTTCAGGGGTTTTCCAATCATCCATATAGCAAAGAGAATCTGCACCAACTATGAAATAAAACTTTGTATCAGGATTGTTTTCACTAAGCCTTATAAGAGTTTTCGCCGTATAACTTTTTTCTTCGCTTCGAATTTCCATATCGGAAACCGAAAAACCGCTTTCACCTTCAATAAGAAGTTTAGTCATATCAAGCCTGAATTTCGCATCCCATATACTGCTTTGTTCTTTATGAGGCGGATTTCCGCAAGGAATAAACACAACTTCATCAAGATTAAGTGACTTTAAGCTAGCTTTGGCCATCGCAAGATGCCCAATATGAGGAGGCGAAAATGTTCCGCCTAAAATCCCGACTCTTTTGATAAAATCACCTTCTAATAAAGTATAATTCCCTCAACATCTTTCTTGATAAGACGCGTTTCTTTAAGCTCAACAGTTTCATATAAATCAAACCTGTTGTTTATGGAATCCTTGTTCTTAATAACAAGGAACTCGCCGTTGTCTTTCTGAGCAAAGCCAAAGACATCAGTAAGTAGCTTGTGTTCGCCCATATCCTCGTCAATCAGATAAAGATTTCCGCCTGTGCTTGAACTGAAATCATATACGCAAACGATATTATTGTCAAACACTCTTAAAAGACGCGGATTAATCTCTTTGTTAATCTCATCTTCTATGCCGTTATAGATGTAAAGCTGTGCGTTTTTGTTCCGACTGCTGTAATTTTTATTATAAACAATTTTGCCATTATTTAAAACATAGCAGTCATAGACATCATCAGAAATTTTTTCCGGAACACTAACCTTATCCTTTTTGTATTCGCAGTAATATAAGCTTCCACCAAACTTCTCTTCATTGAAGTTAGCAACATAAGCTATCGTCTTAAAATCTTTGGAAACGGCAACCTGATTTTTCTTGGTATATTTCACGCCGTCCGCAACTTTTAATTCTGTTTTGCCCTCTGACCAGATATAATAATCCCCTACGCTGTTTTCAAAGAGTTTAGAGTAAAACACTTGTTTACCTTTTTCAGAAACCTTTATGATTTCATTCATATTGGAAACGATTTTTTCCGTTGTCTGCTTTTTAACATTTATCCGATATAAATTATATCTATCGCCGTTTTTATCTCCGCATGCGAATAAATATTTTTCATTTTCAGATAAGACAGGCACACTGCCGCAACCTGTTGCTATGCAGGTTTTGTTTCCCTCGTGATTAAGGTATAAATCATAAGTTTCATTATCATCGTCGAAATTTTTGGAATAAACATAGGTTTTTCCATTATTTAAGGTCATATAAAGAGCGTGAACCTCTGTATCAATCTTTTTCTCAGAGAAATCTCCAATACTTGCAATATACGCATCTCCATAGAAAGTTTTATAGTTATAATTCTTAATATATAAAACCTTCTCAAAATCGTCAGAGAATATCACTTTATCCTTATCAACTTTATCCGAAATTTTAACTGCTTTTTTGCCTTTGTTGGAATACCAGAGCTCCCCTCTGTTACCCTTTATGTTTCCGTTTTTTATAAACAAAATATGCTCGCCGTCATCAGACACCAAAAAGCCTCCGCTGACACTTTCAGCTACTGTCTTGATTTTTTTAACTTTATCTTTTACGATAACTTTAAGTGTTCCCTGCTTCTTCCTAGCATCATATTTATCTAAGAAGCAAGTAACCTTTCCATCCGCTGAGCGATTTACAATTCCCTCCGTTTCAAGAGAGATTTCGTCGCTTGCCTCAGAAGCTATTATTTCATCCGTAAGGGTGACAGTATTTTCGTCAAAATATAATTCCATTCCATTGTCAGAATGGAAAACTGTGGTATATTCAGTCCTGTCGGAGAAAAGTCCAACAAAGAGAGACACTATACCAATAATAACAGCAATTATAACCGCTAAAAGTCCAAGAAGAATTCCGTAGCCAATAATTCTTTGTCTTCGTCTTTTTCTTATCCTTTCGCGTCTTCTTTCAAGAGAGATTGACTCCCTTGAAGTATTTTTAATCAGGTCAACTTGATTTACTGAGTCGATTTTATAAGTCATATCCGAAGAAGCACCTTTTGTGTCGGAGAAAATTTCCTTACAGAAAGGACATTTTGGGGTTCCGTCAATCAAATGTGCTCCACAACCGCTGCATACCACTTTCATACACCTCCCATAAAATCTATAGCCGCCATCAAATGTCAAATATATAATATATTATTATAACATATATAATTCTCAAAAATCAATAAAATTAGATAAAAACATCACATTTTTTCCAATTTTTTTACGAATTCTCTTTCCTTTTCGGAAAGCTTTGCGCCTCGGAGCATTCCTTTTCGTTTCTTAAAGGTGTTTTCTATGCTTTTTTCCCGTTTCCATTTTTCGATGAGCTTATGGTTTCCGCTTTGCAAAACCTCAGGAACTTCCTTTCCGTTCCAGACAGCAGGTCTTGTATACTGCGGATACTCCAAAAGTCCGTCAAAATGAGATTCTTCCGAGAAACAGCCGTCGCTTGAAAGCACCCCCGGGATAAGTCTTGCCGTTGCGTCAACCACCGCCATTGCGGCAATTTCTCCACCGGTTAAAACATAATCTCCAACGGATATTTCAGCATCGACAATTTCGTCTAAAATTCTTTGGTCAACGCCCTCGTAATGTCCGCAGAGAATAACAATATGCTCCTTTTTGGAAAGTCTTTTTGCAGCCCCTTGCCTGAAAGTCTTTCCCTGAGGAGACATGTAAATTGTATAAGGCTTATAGTCGAGGCCTTCACATATAGAATTATAAGCATCATAAATAGGCTGGGCCTGCATAACCATTCCAAGTCCGCCTCCGTAAGGGTAGTCATCCACCCTGTTATGCTTGTTGTTTGCAAAATCACGAATATTTATATAATTCAGTTCGAGTATTCCACTTTTTTTCGCCCTGCCGATTATGCTGAGGTCTAAAACTCCCTCAAACATCTCAGGAAAAAGTGTTAAAATATCCACTCTCATTAGTCTATCAATCCTTTTAATGGCTTAATAATAACATATTTTTCTTCCGTATTTACTTCTATAATAACCTCATCAATAACAGGAATCAAAATCTGCTTATTATCCTCATTTCTCACGGAATAAACATCATTGCTGCCTGTCTTGATAACATCATCAATTTTGCCTAAAAACTCTCCTTCAACAGTTTTTACACTGCATCCTAAAAGGTCGCATATATAATACACGCCTTCGGGAAGGTCTCCAAGCATTTCGCGCTTGACCAGAATAACCTTGTTTCTGTATTTTTCCGCTTCTTCAATGGTATTAATCCCTTCAAGCTTTAAAAAAACGAAGTTCTTATGGTATTTAACAGTTTCAATGTCAAATTCCTTGCCGTCAATTATAACATAGTCAAGCTCCTCATATATAGAGGCATCGTCGCACCAGGGAATAACCTTAACTTCCCCTTTGAGACCTCTTGTGTTGACTATTTGTCCGATTTCAAGTAAATCTTTCATATTATCCCCTTAAATTCAATTAAGAGGTTGCAAAAATACAACCTCTTAACAACGGTTTAAACTATTTCAACGGTAACCTTTTTGTTTTCATGGCTTGCAGCAGCCTTAACAACTGTGCGGATTGCTTTCGCAATTCTGCCCTGCTTACCAATAACTTTTCCCATGTCTTCATCAGCAACATGGAGCTCTAAAACAACAGCGGTATCATTAACGGTTTCTTTAACCAAAACCGCATCAGGATTAGAAACCATTGACTTTGCAATAAACTCTAAAAGTTCTTTCATAATGCAATTCTCCGTTTCAAACCAAAATTAAATAATGCCCTTGTTCTTTAAAAGGCGCTTAACTGTGTCAGTTGGCTGAGCACCGTTTGCAATCCATTTCTTAACTAACTCTGCATCAACTTCAACTGTTGCAGGTTCTGTTAAAGGATTGTAAGTTCCGAGCTGTTCAATGAATCTACCGTCTCTTGGGTATCTTGAATCTGCTACAACTACACGATAAAAAGGAGACTTCTTTGCTCCCATTCTTCTTAAACGAATTTTTACTGCCATAAGTAAAACCTCCAAATAAATATATAAATTTTAATAATTTTTCATAAGTTACATAGGGAATCGCATTTTCCCAAATCTGGCAAGCTGTTTGTTTGCCTTTCCCCCTGCAAACTGTTTCATCATCTTTTGCATCTGCTCAAATTGCTTTAAAAGCGAATTGACTTCATTCATCGAAGTTCCGCTTCCCTTGGCAATTCTCTCTTTGCGTTTTGGGGAAATTTTAACCCTGTTTTCTCTTTCCGAAGGTGTCATTGACTGGATAATTGCTTCAATATGTTTAAAGCGCTTATCATCAAAGTCTACCCCTTCCAAAGCCTTTGCGTTAACACCGGGTATCATTTTAACTATCTGACTGAGAGGACCCATATTTTTCATTTGACTCATCTGGTCTAAAAAGTCAGAATAAGTAAATGTCTGAGTTCTCATTTTCTTTTCAAGCTCAATGGCTTTCTTTTCGTCAAAGGCTTGTTCTGCTTTTTCAATAAGACCTAAGACATCTCCCATCCCTAAAATTCGGGATGCCATTCTGTCAGGATGGAAAACCTCAAGGTCTGTAAGCTTTTCGCCCATACCGCAGAATTTAATCGGCTTATTTGTAACGGCTCGGACGGAAATGGCAGCACCGCCTCTTGTGTCGCCGTCAAGCTTTGTCAAAACAACGCCGTCAATTTCAAGTTCATTATTAAAGGATTCGGCAACATTGACTGCGTCCTGACCTGTCATTGCGTCAACAACAAGGAGAATCTCGTCAGGCTCAACCTTATTCTTTATATTTTTAAGCTCATCCATCAAAACTTCGTCAATATGAAGTCTTCCGGCTGTATCTATAATCAATATATCGTTTGAATGAAGTCGTGCATATTCAACAGCTTTTTGAGAAATATCAACAACATCTGTGCTACCCTCTACTGTGAAAACAGGAATGTCAAGCTGACTTCCAACAACCTGCAACTGCTTAATTGCTGCTGGTCTGTAAACATCGCAGGCGCAAAGGAGAGGTCTTTTTCCTTGCTTTTTAAGAAGACCGCCAAGCTTTCCTGCTGTGGTTGTTTTGCCGGCACCTTGAAGCCCCGCCATCATAATAATAGTAGGAGATTTAGGTCCAATTTTGATTTTCTCTTCTTTTTCGCCCATTAAGCGAATAAGCTCTTCATTAACAATCTTTATAACTTGCTGAGCAGGAGTGAGGGATTCCATAACCTCTGCACCGGCAGCTCTTTCGGAAACAGATTTGATAAAGTTTTTAACTACGAGAAAGTTAACATCAGCCTCTAAGAGAGCAAGTTTAACTTCACGCATAGCATCTTTTAAGTCTTTTTCGCTTACTTTACCTTTGCCGCGAAGCTTTTTAAAAGTGCTTTGCAGTTTATCGGCAAGACTTTCAAATGCCATATCATCAAACCCTTTCTAAAAATTGTCGTTTATATCAATAACTGTGTCAATTATTTCA
>JAZNKJ010000014.1:0-4166 GCA_045578465.1 Clostridia bacterium
TGTTTCAGGAATATGCCCTGACTTCCCTGTTTTAGATAGTGATGTTAAAGAAAAAATGCAACAGGAAATTATTTCGGCAAAGGAAAATCTCGACTCCGTTGGGGGAGTTATTGAGTGCGCAATTTTAGGCGTTCCTTGTGGAATTGGGAACCCGATTTTCGGCGGAATTGAAAATAAAATTGCCAATACGGTTTTCGGGATTGGTGCTGTTAAAGGAATTGAGTTTGGCATTGGCTTTGAGTCGTCAAAGCTTTTAGGCTCGGAAGTTAATGACCCCTTTATAATTGAGGACGGCGAAATAAAAACAAAGACAAACAATCACGGCGGAATTTTAGGGGGAATTTCCTCAGGGATGCCAATAATTTTCCGCACAGCGTTTAAGCCTACTCCTTCCATTGGAAAGGCTCAACAGTCGGTTGACATTAAAGAATTTAAAGAGACTACTCTTGAAATAACAGGCAGACATGACCCTTGCATTGTTCCCCGCGCCCTTCCTTGCGTAGAGTCTGCGGCGGCCATTGCAATTGCTGACCTTTTACTTTAATTTTGGAGATGAAAAGTATGGACCTTAATGAGTGCAGAGCACAGATTGATAAAATCAATAATGAAATCCTTGACCTTTTTTTAAAGAGAATGGAAATTTCCAATGCTGTTGCTGACTATAAACGGGAAAATAATATGCCCATTTTGCAAAAGGACAGAGAAAAGGCTATTTTAGACCTTATGGCTGAAAAATCGGGGGAGGAGTTTGCCCCTTATTCTAAAATTCTTTTTTCTGTTATGATGAATCTAAGCCGTTCTTATCAGGCAACAAAAAAAGGCGCGGACAACTCTTTTTGTATTTCCCAGATAAAAGAGGCCCTTGCAGATGTTAAAGAGGCTCTTCCTTCCTCTCCTGCTGTTGCTTGTCAGGGAATCGAGGGTGCTTACTCTCATTTAGCCTGCAACAAAATTTTTGATAGCCCAAAGGTTTCTTTTTATAAGTCCTTTGATGATGTTTTTTCGGCTATCGAAAGCGGCGAATGCAAGTATGGAATTTTGCCTATTGAAAACTGTTTGCACGGCTCTGTAAATTCGGTTTACGACCTTATGAGAAACCATAATTTCTTTATTGTTAAGGGGATAAAGCTTGAAATCGGGCATACTCTTTTAGGGAAAAAAGGTGCAAGTCTTGAAGATATTACCGACATATATTCTCACGAGCAGGCAATCGGGCAATGCTCTGATTTCCTGAAAAAGCACCCACATATAAAAGTGCATATATGCGAAAATACGGCTATGGCGGCAAAGGCGATTTCAGAGGCTGAGGGGATTTCCTCTGCTTCCATTTCCTCTTTGGAATGTGCAGAGATTTATAACCTTACTCCTCTTTGCACCTCCATTGCTAATTCAGAATATAACTATACCCGTTTTATCTGTATTTCAAAGGACCTTGAAATTTATAATGGCTCAAATAAAATCAGCCTTATGCTTTCTCTTCCTCATGAGCCAGGCTCACTTTTTGGTCTTATCTCTAAGTTTGCGGCCCTTAATCTTAACATAACCAAGCTTGAAAGCAGGCCTACGTTGGGAAGCGATTTTGAATATCTTTTCTATTTCGATGTTGAGGCTTCGGTTTTCTCAGAAAAGGTTTTAGCTCTTATCTCTGAGCTAAGCAAAGAGAATAGCGCCGTTTTCCTCGGCAGTTATTCTGAACTGTAAGGGGGAAACTGTTATGAAGTTTGCACTTATCGGCGAAAAGCTTTCCCACAGCTTTTCAAAAGTCATTCACGAGGCTATGGGGAAATACGAATACGACCTTGTTCCCTTGAAAAAAGAAGAGCTTGAAACTTTTATAGAAAATCCCGAATATAAAGGGTTTAATGTTACCATTCCCTATAAAAGAGATATAATGTTTTTATGCGATTGTCTTGCCCCTTCGGCTGTAAAGATTGGCAGTGTTAATACCGTTATTAAAAGGGACGGACGGCTTTATGGATACAACACCGACTATGACGGTTTTCGGGCTATGGCTGAAAAATCTAAAATTGATTTCAGTGGCAAGAAAGTTGCGGTTTTAGGCTCAGGTGGGACATCTCTTACTGCAAAGGCAGTCGCTTCTGACCTTGGGGCAAGGGAAATTGTTACTGTTTCAAGAAGCGGGGAATACTCCTACGACGACATTTCTTCCTGGCAGGATGCACAGATTATTATTAACACAACTCCTGTGGGGATGTATCCAAATAACGGAGAGTTGCTTATCTCTCTTAAAGATTTTCCGTCGTGTCAAGGGGTTTTGGATGTAGTTTACAACCCTCTTAAAACAAGGCTTGTTTTTGAAGCGGAAGAGCTTAACATTCCTTCCTCCGGCGGACTTTATATGCTTGTTTATCAGGCGAAAAAGGCTTTTGAGATTTTCACAGGCGAAGAGCTTCCTGACCAAAAGGCTCAGGAGATTTACCAAAACCTTTTAAAGAGTATTCAAAACATCATTCTTATCGGGATGCCCGGGTGCGGGAAAAGCACTTTGGGAAAGGAAATTGCATCCTCTTTAAACCGAGAGTTTATTGACATTGATAAAGAGATTGAAAAAGAAGTTAATATGACCATTCCTGAGATTTTCCAAAGGCACGGAGAGGACTATTTTCGGGAGATTGAGAAAAAGGTTACCCTTTCTCTTTGCAGTAGTACCGGAAAAGTTATTTCAACGGGCGGGGGAGTTGTAATGCGAGAGGAAAACCTTTACTCCTTAAAGCAAAACGGAATTGTCTATCATATTTTAAGGGACACCTCCCTTTTATCCAAAGAGGGACGGCCTCTTTCACAGGGCAAAGACCTTTCGGAAATGGAAAGCGAGCGAAAACCTCTTTACGAGAAGTTTTCTGATAGGACAATAGATAACAACAAAAACTTAACGGATTTTAAATTTGAATATTAAATAAAGACACAACCATCTGGGTTGTGTCTTTTTATGTCCTGTGGCACAAATTACCATATTTCTCCATTTATAATACAGCGAGGAGTGTGATGCTTATGGCACGCATAAAGTTTAGGGATTGCATCTCTAAACTTATGAATACGCCAATCGACAACGACGAAGTCAGAGATAAGCTCATAAACCTTGGCTTTAAAGAAAAGGAGATAACCTTCCGTTTGGGACTGTGTTATGTTCTTTGCTCTAAGGCACTTAGCAGCGGTGATGTTTCGGCATACAAGGAAATACGAAACACCCTGGGAGAGGACAATAGCTCAGCTGATGAAGTTCTCACAAAATTAGACAATGTTCTAAAATCTATTAAAGGGGTTATCTGATGTCCTTTTCCCAAAAACAGCTTGACTATTTCCTAAATGCCAACCACCGCTGGAACATTAAATCAGGGGCAACACGCTCAGGGAAGACTTATATGGATTATTTCGTTATTCCCAAGCGTATACGCTCTATGAAAGGAAAGGACGGTCTTATTGTTCTTCTCGGAAACACACGGGGCTCACTTACAAGAAATGTTATCCAGCCTATGCAACGCATCTGGGGAAGTTTCTTAGTTTCCGATATAAGAGCAAATAACACCGCCACTCTTTTCGGCGAGACTGTATATTGTCTTGGGGCCGACTCAATTTCCTCTGTGGACCGCCTTCGCGGAGCAAGTATCAAATATTGCTATGGCGATGAGGTTGTTACATGGAGCCCTGAGGTGTTTAATATGCTCAAATCCCGTCTTGACAAAGAATATAGTCGTTTTGATGGGACTTGTAACCCTGAAAATCCTCAGCATTGGTTTAAGCAATTTATTGATAGCAAGGATATTGATATATATTTACAGGAATATACGATAGACGACAACCCGTTTTTGTCTGCGACATTCAAAGAAAATCTAAAGCGTGAATATATGGGGAGTGTGTTTTATGACCGCTATATACTCGGGAAATGGGTAAATTCAGAAGGGCTTATATACAAGCTTATCGCAGACAATCCACAAAGGTATACAATCAATAAAAAAGATTTACCGCCTCTACACGATTTCATGATAGGTGAAGATTTTGGAAAAAGCAAGTCCGGGCATGCTGTTGTTTTAAGTGCGACAGGTGCAGACGGTAAATTATATTTTTTAAAGTCAATTTATAAAAAGGCAGAAGGGACTTTGGTTGAGGATTTAATAGATTGGAGCGTTAATACTTTTGAAAGGTAT
>JAZNKJ010000015.1:0-23966 GCA_045578465.1 Clostridia bacterium
ACCTGCGACCTGCTCATTACGAATGAGCTGCACTACCAACTGTGCTACACAAGCGTTTACTACTGTATTATTCTATCATAAGTTACCCTTAATTTCAAGGGGTTTTATAAAAATACGCCGTAATTTTCTACGGCGTATTTATTTAATTGAAATTCATAAGATGCTCTCTTATTCCGCTTGATGCAACGGAAACGGGATAGTTTATTATAACAAGGTCGTCAAATTTTATAAAATCATAAAATTCTTTGATTTTAAATCTTGCTCCTGCGGTGTTAAACTTTCTTATGTCCACAACATAAACTTCGCTGTAGTTATTAAGCGCCCAGGGGGCAAAAGCGTTGCCGTAAGACTCCTTTAAAATTACCAGCTTTTTGCCGTTACCCACAGAGCCTTTCAAAACAGTTATTGGGTTATCCCCGCCTAAGAATGCAAGGTAAGCATTCGTTCCGCCGTAAACTGCCTGAACAGAGCGGTTATAGGACTTTAAATACATATCGTTATAGGATGCCCCTGAAACAAACTGAGGAATCATAAACCGCTCCATAGTGTCAGGGAAGGAGCGGATAAGGCTTTCTCCCTTAGTGCCTTTTGCGAAGTTTGCAAAGGAGCCTGTATATTTCCCTGTTCTTACCTCATAGGAAGAAAGAGGAGGGACTTCCTGATCCTTTATAGCCATAAGCTCTTTATAGACATAATATGCGCCACGCTGAGTCCAGTGGTGGTCGGTCTTAAAATATATGTCCTCCCCTGCGTGCTCATAAAGAGGGCGGACAGCGTTTATAGGAATAACCCTTTGAGAAAGGCTACTGTAAGCGTGTTTTATGGCGGAGAGCTGGTCAGTATAGACGCTTTCCGTGCCGTAAATTTCCGATGCCGTGGGGACGAGAATGTTATAAACATTAACCGTGTCAGGAAGGGACTCGGCAAGCATATTTACAATTGATGCGTAGTAGAAAGCGCTATCGGAAGAAACCTCAACTCTCTCCATGGCAAAATTATTTGTAATATAAACCTGCCCAAATCTTAAAGTGTTCCCGTTTAAGCGGAAATCGTTTCCAACAGTGGTATCTTTGAGGGTGTCGCGATAGTGATATTTTGACTTTGTAAGCTCTCCCTCAATAGTATATTCGCAGTCAGTAAGATATGTAAACATATCAATAGGGATATATAAAATATCCTCATAAACCAAAGTGGAGTTAAGAGATGAATATTTTTCATTACCTTTCATAAGGATAGGGGAATTAACCTTAATATAAGAATTTCCCCATCTTTTAGATACAACCGTTGACTTAGTTTCGTCATCCCAGCCAAGGGTATAGCCAAGAGAAGATAAAATCTTATCGGAAGGGATATAGATGCAGTCGTTAATGTCCATAACCTCGCCGTCTAAAATAACCTCTTTGCCGTTTATGGTTGCAGAGAGTTTTTGCCCATAGAAAACTGCTTTGTTTTTCCCGAACAAATCACGGAAAAGCTGATTATCCACAGCGAAAACAATAACAGATATTAAAACTATGATAATGGCAGAAATAATTATGCCCAAAGTTTTAGATTTCTTCATAACTGATTCCCTCTTTTATAAGTTTAACTTCATCCTCTGTAAGCTCTCTCAGTTCTCCTAAGGGGAGACCTTCGTCTAAGGAAAGAGCATTCATTTTAATTCGCTTCAAATATATAACCTCTTTGCCCACGGCCTCAAACATCCTCTTAACCTGATGGAACTTCCCCTCGGTTATGGTAAGGTTTATCTCTGAAATCTCTCCTGGTGAGAGAATTTCAAGGACGGCAGGTTTTGTTTTTATGTCCCCGTCAATAATAAGCCCTTTGGAGAATTTTTCAATATCCTCAGAAGTAACCGCTCCCGAAACCTCTGCAAAGTAGGTCTTTGGGATATGCTTTTTTGGGGAGAGGATGTTATGAGCAAGCTGACCGTCATTAGTTAGGAGCAAAAGCCCCTCTGTGTCAATGTCAAGACGCCCCGCAGGGAATAAGTCATAGTGAAGATACTCTTCGGGAACCAGGTCTAAAACCGTTGGAAGACGCTTGTCAAAGGTTGCGCTTATATATCCCTTTGGCTTATTCATCATAAGATAAATAAATTTTTTATAGATAACGGGGCTTCCGTTTAGAAAAACTTTATCATTTTCAGGATCAATATGGGTTTCAGGGCGAATGGAAGAAAAACCCTGAACGCAGACTGCCCCGGATTTTATAATTTTCTTTATATCTTTTCGGCTTCCAATGCCTGCATCACATAAAAATTTATCTAATCTCATAACCTTAACCCGACAAAATTTGATTATATATGACAGTATAGCACAATCTTTTTTAAAAATCCATAGTTTGCTTGACTTTTTTTGAAAAAATAGTATAATTGAAACTAACATATAATTTTTTATGGAAGGACTGAAATAAATGAAACAGGAAACAAAATGTATCCACGAGGGTTACAAGCCTTCTAAAGGGGAGCCAAGACAGCTTCCGATTTACCAGAGCACAACTTTTAAATATGATACAAGCGATGAAATGGGTAAGCTTTTTGACTTAGAGGCGTCAGGATATTTTTATACCAGACTCCAAAACCCTACAAACGATAGCGTTGCGGAAAAAATCTGCGCATTAGAGGGCGGTGTTGCAGCAATGCTTACATCCTCAGGTCAGGCGGCAAACTTTTTTGCAATCTTTAATATCTGCGAATCAGGGGACCACTTTATAGCTTCTTCTGCAATCTACGGCGGAACATATAACCTTTTCTCCGTAACAATGAAGAAAATGGGTATTGAGTGCACTTTCGTTGATCAGGACCTTCCTGAAGAAGAGCTTGCAAAATACTTTAAGCCAAACACAAAAGCGGTTTTCGGCGAAACTGTAACAAATCCTACTGTAACTGTTTTTGACTTTGAAAAATTCGCCCGTCTTGCACATTCCCACGGTGTTCCGCTTATTGTTGATAACACTTTTGCAACACCGATAAAGTGCAGACCTTTTGAATGGGGTGCAGATATTGTTACTCATTCTACAACAAAGTATATGGACGGCCACGGCGTTGGCGTTGGCGGATGTATTGTTGACAGCGGAAACTTTGACTGGATGAAATATGCTGATAAGTTCCCTGGGCTTACAACCCCTGATGAATCCTACCACGGAATAACCTATGCTGAAAAGTTCGGCAAGGGCGCATATATAACAAAGGCAACAGCTCAGCTTATGAGAGACTTAGGCTCAATCCAGTCTCCTCAGAATGCTTTCTATCTTAACCTCGGCCTTGAAACTCTTGCTGTAAGAATGGACAGACACTGCGAAAATGCTCTTAAAGTTGCACAGTTCCTCGAAGGTCACGAAAAGGTTGAATGGGTGCACTACGCAGGCTTAGAGGGAGATAAATACCACGACCTTGCTCAGAAATATATGCCGAACGGCACCTGCGGAGTTTTAGCTTTTGCAGTTAAAGGCGGAAGAGAAAAGTCCATTAAGTTTATGGACAGCTTAAAGTTTGCAAGTATTGCAACCCATGTTGCTGATGCGAAAACCTGTCTTCTCCACCCTGCAAGCCATACCCACAGACAGCTTACAGAAACACAGCTTATTGAAGCGGGAATTTCCCCTGACTTAATTAGATTCTCAGTGGGTATTGAAAATGCCGATGACATTATCGACGATTTAAAACAAGCTTTTGACAAGATTTAAAAATAAAAGACGGCTTTAAAAGCCGTCTTTATTAAAAAATACGGAAAAAGAGACAGATATGGTTTCAAAAAGGAGGAATAAAACTTATGAAAAGAATAGTTTCATTTCTGGTGTGCCTTTGTCTTGTTGCCGGAGTTATAGCTACTCCTATAACGACATTTGGTTCGCAAAGAAACACAACTTTTGAAGAACGATTAGCATACACATTGAAAACTTTGGGACTTTTTAAAGGAGTTTCTGATACAGAATTTGAGCTAGATCGTGCACCGTCAAGAGCAGAAGCGGTTGTAATGCTTATACGGGTTTTGGGAAAAGAAAATGATGCCCTTTATGCAAACTGGAATCATCCGTTCGACGATGTTCCTAAATGGGCAGATAAATATGTAGGATACGCATACGAAAACGGCTTGACCAAGGGAACTTCTTCGACCAAATTCGGCATGGGAGACGCGGATGCGGCAATGTATTTGACTTTTGTATTGCGTGCATTGGGATACTCGGATACAAACGGAAAAGATTTTACTTGGAACAATCCTTATGGAATTGCACTGAAGATTGGCATTCTGCCTACAAATGCTGATATACATAATTTCCTTCGTGCAGATGTTGTTTTAGTATCTTATGCAGCTTTGAATGTTGAGATAAACGGGACGAAGCAGACTCTTGCGGAAAAGCTTACAAAGGCAGGAGTATTCACAAAAGCTAAGTTTGAGGCTTGTTATGATGAAGATATTTTGGAAAAGCATAAAAATGGCGCTGCTGAGTTAACTCCGGAAGAAATCAGTTCTTTGTGTTCTCCGGCGGTTTTTTATATTGAAGTTTATGATAGAGAAGATAACATAATTGGCTCTGGGAGTGGTTTCTTTATTGACAGCGGCGGAACTGCGGTTACAAATTATCATGTGATTGACGGGGCGTACTCCGCATATATTATGGTAACCGGAACAAATGAGATTTATGAAGTTGACGGTGTTTATGATTACAACGAAACAGAAGACTGGGCTATTTTGAAGATTGACGGAACGGATTTTCCATATCTTAACATAGGTGGTGGTGAAACAATCGCGAGTGGGGCGCCAGTATATGCAATCGGAAGTCCACTCGGGCTTGATAATTCATTCTCCCAAGGAAATATTTCGAACACAAAGAGAGTTTTGAATAATGTTCCTTATATCCAGATAACTGCACCTATTTCCCACGGAAGCAGTGGCGGAGCCCTCATTAACAAATATGGTGAGGTTATTGGTATTACCTCCGCAGGTTTTGAAGAAGGACAAAATTTAAATCTTGCACTACCAATATCACTGATCAGCAGATATAGCAATTCCGAAATTATGAAGCTGTCTTCGATAGCCTCCAGTCAATCCGATGGAGAAGATGTTACTGCAGAAATTAGACAATTCTATGCTTATGAACTTCTGCGTGAATGGATATTGTATAACGCCAATATAGATGCATGGGGACATGAGGGGTATTTTGAGAACATAATAGATAATGTGGATTGCCTTGTTTATTATGACGAACAGAATGATGAGATTTGTGTCCAGGGCGCGTATTATAATGAAGATGGAAATCTTCAAACCTATTTAGTATTGCAAAAAGTAGGATATGATCCAGAAGTAGGTTTTGGGTGCTATATATATGGTTACAATGAACCAATGATTGAAGGTTATGGATATATTTATCCGGAATTATTTACAGAGGATTACAAACATAAATTTACAGAGTTTTATGGGGATAAGTCCTATATGAAAAAAAGTGAAGAAATGGCCACAAGCCTTTATGTTGCGTCAATATATTTTGTTGATGTTATACTAGCAGAATATCTTGCAGGATATGGAGACTTTAGCGTAGCGGACTTCGGATTTATAAATTTTTAATTAGCAAAATAAAAAAGGCGCTCATCTGAGCGCCTTTTGATTTTATACTGTAAATTCGTCAACCCATTTTAAGATTGGTTTTCCGTCCTCAAACTCAACGGGAAGCCATACATATCTCGCGATAGAAGTATTTTTAACTGTTAATGAGTTAACATCAAAGCCTTCGTATTTGTTCTCTTTATCAGGGTCAAACATACATTCAAAAATGTCAAGAATGTCGGGCATATCCTCAGGCAAATCCATAAGCCATCTGTCAGCCATAGCGATAAACTTATCTGTTCCCGCTACTCTAAATACGCAGGAAATCTGGCTGTCAAAGGATGTGTTTTTGTGGTTGCCTATATGCGGATTGCCAAGCTCTTTCCACTCTCCGTGGAGGCTATCGCAAACTGCAACCTCCGAGGGGTTAGGGAATTTTCCTGTTGTTCCTGATGTGAACATATAGTAAAGACCATCTTTTTTAAATACAGCGGGAGCTTCTCGGACAAATGGAGGGCATTTTCTTGGGAAATGAACGGTGTAGTTTGCCGTAACATCCATAAAGTCATCGGTAAGGTCAATAATAAGCATTTCACTGTGAACTCTCTCACAGATGAGATAACCTTTGCCGTCCTCAACATAAAGGTCAAAGTCTCCGCAACTCATTCCGCAAGGGTGGAGCATTTTGTTTACAAAAGTAAATGGCCCTTTAATGCTGTCAGCGGTTGCAACAACCATATATTGCATATAAGGATCAAGCCTTGTTCCCATAATCTTTATCCACATAACGAATTTTTTGGTCTTTTCGTTATAAATAATGTGTGGGCGGTCCATCTTCGACTTTGGATGGACAGGACTGTCAAGGTCTTCTAAATCAGGCTCTATAATAAGCCCTTCGTCGGTCCAGTTGTAAAGGTCCTCGGAGGAGTAAAGCCTTACGCCCCAATGCCAGATGTCCTTTTCTCTTACGGACTTTTCCTTATTTTCGCCATACCAGTAATATTTTCCGTCAACATATATCATAGCGCCGCCGTGAGCCTGAATAAGCTCGCCGTTTGTGTCGCGCCATTCTTCGCCTGGACGGATGGATGTGTATTTCATAAAAAGCGCCTCCAATCAGAATTAAAGGCCCCCTTAGATTAAGGGGGCCTTTTTGCTTTTCATTATTTAAGAAAGCTCCTCAAAATTATTTGCAAGCTTCTTCGATAGCAACAGCAACTGCAACAGTCATACCAACCATTGGGTTGTTACCTGCGCCGATAAGTCCCATCATTTCAACATGAGCAGGAACGGAAGAAGAACCGGCAAACTGAGCGTCAGAGTGCATTCTTCCCATTGTGTCTGTCATACCGTAAGATGCTGGACCAGCTGCCATATTATCAGGATGAAGTGTTCTTCCTGTACCACCACCGGATGCAACAGAGAAGTATTTCTTGCCCTGTTCGATACATTCCTTTTTATATGTACCTGCAACTGGGTGCTGGAATCTTGTTGGGTTTGTGGAGTTACCTGTGATAGAAACATCAACGCCTTCAAGGTGCATAATTGCAACGCCTTCACGAACATCATCAGAGCCGTAGCAACGAACCTTTGCTCTTTCGCCCTTAGAGAAAGCAGTTTCCTTAACGATAGCAACTTTACCTGTGTGGTAGTCAAACTTTGTCTGAACATAAGTAAAGCCGTTAATTCTTGAAATAATCTGAGCAGCGTCTTTACCAAGACCGTTTAAGATAACGCGGAGGTCTTCTTTTCTTGCCTTGTTAGCAGATCTTGCAAGACCGATAGCGCCCTCAGCAGCAGCGAATGATTCGTGACCGGCGAGGAATGCGAAGCACTTTGTTTCTTCTCTAAGAAGCATAGCGCCTAAATTACCGTGGCCGATACCAACTTTTCTGTCGTCAGCAACGGAGCCTGGGATACAGAAAGACTGCAAGCCAACACCGATTTTTTCAGCAGCGTCAGCAGCCTTTGTTGCGCCGTCTTTGATAGCGATAGCTGCGCCAACAATATAAGCCCAGCAAGCGTTTTCAAAGCAGATTGGCTGAATGCCTTTGATTATTCCATATACATCAATACCCTTATCATCGCAGATCTGCTTAGCTTCTTCAATAGAAGAGATGCCGTGCTTTTTAAGTTCTGCATTGATCTGGTCAATTCTTCTTTCATAACTTTCAAATAAAGCCATAATTATAACCTCCCTCTCTTATTCGTGTCTTGGGTCGAGAAGCTTTGCAGCATCGTCAACTCTTCCGTACTGTCCGCTGGCCTTTTCCATAGCCTCGTTAGCGTCCATACCTTTTGCGATCATTTCCATCATCTTGCCGAGGTGAACGAACTTGTAACCAATGATTTCATTGTTTTCGTCAACAGCAATCTTTGTGATGTAACCTTCTGCAAGTTCAAGATATCTTGGACCCTTGTCAAGTGTTGCGTATGTAGTTCCAACCTGAGAGCGGAGACCTTTACCTAAGTCTTCAAGACCTGCGCCGATTGGAAGACCGTCTTCGGAGAAAGCAGTCTGTGTTCTACCATAAACAATCTGTAAGAAGAGCTCTCTCATAGCTGTATTAATAGCGTCACAAACAAGGTCTGTGTTAAGAGCTTCGAGTATTGTTTTTCCAACGAGGATTTCAGATGCCATAGCAGCAGAGTGTGTCATACCGCTACAACCAACTGTTTCAACAAGAGCTTCCTGAATAATACCCTCTTTAACATTTAAAGTGAGCTTACAGGTTCCCTGCTGAGGAGCACACCAACCAATACCGTGAGTAAGACCGGAAATGTCCTTAACTTCTTTTGCTTGTGTCCATTTTCCTTCTTGTGGAATTGGTGCAGGACCGTGGTTAGCACCTTTCGCGAGAGGACACATCATTTCAACTTCAGCTGAATATTTCATAAATATTCGCCCCTTTCAACAATGTATTTTAATTTAATTATGTTACAATTTTAACCAACAAATATAATACCATAAAAACCCCCTTTTGTCAACAAACTTTTCCCCTAAAATCAACGAAAAAAAGAGTGCAAAGAGGCACTCTTTTTTATAGTTATTTATTGATTATTTTTTCTCCGTCAAAAACGATTATGCCGTGGCCACTGCCCAAAGGCTTGCCTGCCTTTATGCGATTTATGAATTTTCTTTGAAGTGAGGTGTCAGTTGGTAATTTATCAACTGGGGTGCTCTCGTCAAGTGTTGAGAAAATCCATCTGTAAATGGGGTAAGGAGTATTATCTTCCTGGTCTATAACATCAAACAAGTCGTAAAAGGCTTGAAGATTTGAGCCCTCGCTGAAAATGTCGCCGGAATATGGCGGATAAAGCATCCAGGTGCTGCAAAAAAAAATCATATTTCCCTCGCATTTATAGAACTCATACGCTTTTTTAAATGAATCTATAACAAGCTCTCTTGTAAGTGGCCCTGCTGACGGAATATGAAGCTCGTAAATCCTGTCTCCTTTTTTAACGAAGTCTTTATAGGAATCACGCTTAAATTCCTTTGCGGCATATTCAAGACGGCCGATTCTGAAAATGTATGGGTCAAAAATGCCTTTATACCATCCGGGGACATCAACCCCATAAACACCATAAAGCTTTTTACATTCAATAGCCTTAACGGAAATGTCTTCCAAAGAAGCATAGCAAATTTTTTCGTCTATCCCCAGCTTTGCATATTTATCAGGAAGCCCCTTTGCACATTCAATGTAGAAGGCAAGATAAGCGGAATAGATATGCTCATCAAGTTCCTTTGCGAGCCACTTAATATAAGCCTCTGTTTCGAATGCAAAAGGGTCAGAAAGGTATTCTTTGGCTGAACTTTCAAAGACCTCTTTAAGTTCTTCATTTTTGTTTATTTTATCAAAAATTTTGAAAATAGTGTCCCAAGCCTCAGTGGGCATTGAGATTTTTTTAAGTAAGTTTTCCATAGTTAATCTTCCTTATTGGTATAATTTTAAAGAACGAGAGAAGGGGTAGAATAAATTCTTGCAGCATATTCTGCATCAAGAGAGTAGAGCCCTTTTGAGTCGCCTCCGAAAAGCTCCATTTTCTTAATCATATCATCGGCGTTTTTCTCTTCTTCAAGCTGTTCTTTAACGAACCAGTCAAGGAACTGCATAGTTCTGAAATCCTTAACATCGTATGCGGCACCATAGATATCATTTATAAGGCTTGTTACATATTTTTCGTGTTCAAGTCCTGCTTTAAGCGGGTCCATAAGAGTTTTTAGTTCTTTATCAGGCTTATCAATTGCCCCAAGCTCAACTTTTTCTCCGCCCATCTGCAAAAATTTCATAAAGAGCATGGCGTGGTCGCGCTCTTCCTGAGCCTGAATCATATACCAGTTGGCAAAGCCGTCTAAACCCTGCGCTTCGTAGAAAATTGAAAAGTCAAGATAAAGATATGCCGAATAAAGCTCTTTTGTTATTTGTTCATTAAGCATTTTTGAAACCTTTGAATCCATATAATCTACCTCTTTCTTTAAACAGGCAGCCGAAAACACGGCTGCCTGTAATGATTTATTAACCGAAGTATCTCTTTAAAAGTCCTTCTAAACCTCTGCCATGACGAGCTTCGTCGCGAGCCATTTCGTGAACTGTGTCGTGGATTGCGTCAAGACCGTTTTTCTTAGCGCAGGAAGCAAGGTCAAACTTACCCTGTGTTGCACCGTATTCACAGTCAACTCTCCATCTTAAATTATCCTTTGTTGTAGCTTTCATATTTGGCTCTAAATCTTCGCCGAGGAGTTCAGCAAACTTTGCAGCGTGTTCAGCTTCTTCATAAGCTGCCTTTTCCCAGTAAAGACCAACCTCAGGATAACCCTCTCTGTGAGCTATGCGAGCCATACAGAGATACATTCCAACTTCTGCACATTCGCCGTTGAAGTTAGCAACAAGCTGTTCAAAGATATATTTCTTGTCTTCTTCAGAAATGTCGGGATTGTTTTTAACTGTTTTTGCGTATACGCCGTATTCGTGCTCAGCAGCAAGAGCAGCGCCCTCTTCCATAACCTTAAACTTATCAGATGGCACCTTGCAAACTGGGCACTTTTCAGGAGCAGATTCTCCCTCGTGAACATAACCGCAAACCTGACATACAAATTTTTTCATAATAAATTCCTCCAATATATAAATTTAAATTTTTTCAATACATTCTCCGCACTCGCCGAAGAATACGAGAGTGTGGCTTTTTATTTTTCCGCCAAAATGTTCGTTGGCAAAAGCGTTAAGGGATTCTTTGTGTTCATAAATATCAGTAACTTTATGACACTTGGTGCAAACAATGTGGTAGTGGGAAGAAGTGTCGCCGTCAAAATGCTCCGCCCCTGTTCCCAAATCAAGCTTTAATATTTGCCCCATATCGCTGAGCTTTGCCAAGTTGCGGTAGACCGTTCCAAGACTGATGTTTGGAATATCCTCACGCACCTTCTCGTAAACATAACTTGCAGTGGGATGACACTTGGTGTTTTTTAAGACATCAAGTATCTTTTCTCTTTGGTAACTTCGCTTTGTTACTTGCATATAATCACTCCTTAAAAGAAACTAGTAATGATTACTATTATCAGTTTAGCATAAGGCTTAAAAAATGTCAATAGTTTTTTAAAAAAATTTTTATTTTTTAGGGGTTGACAAATGTAGAAAAAGAGTGTATAATGGACAAGTTGGTAGCGAGGTTTAGCGCAGTTTGGTAGCGCACCTGGTTTGGGACCAGGGGGCCACAGGTTCGAATCCTGTAACCTCGACCAGAAATCCTCATTCTTACGAATGAGGATTTTTTATTTATTATCTATTCACTTTTCCTTAATTTCGTATAAATAAAAAGGGTGGAATTTCCACCCTTTTTTTAAATATCCATAATTACCGGGAGAATCATAGGCTTTCTCTTGGTTTTTGAGAAGATATAGCCTCCCACAGCGTTTTTAAGAACGGTTTTTATTGTTGACCAGTCGGAAATGTTTTTATCCATACACTCGTCAAGGGCGTCAATTGCCGCATAGCGCATTTCTTCCATAAGGTCTTCGGATTCTCTCACATAGACAAAGCCTCTTGAAATAATATCGGGGCCTGCAACAACAGAGCCTGATGCTTTATCCATTGTAAGAACTATAACGATAAGGCCGTCCTGAGCCAGATGTTTTCTGTCCCTTAAAACGATGTTTCCAACATCGCCAACACCAAGGCCGTCAACCAAAATCTTGCCTGACGGAACGGTGTCAACAATTTTTGCGCTTGACGCTGTAAGCTCAAGCATTTTGCCGTTGTCCATCATAATAATATTCTTACTTGGAATTCCCATCTGCTTTGCAATATCACGGTGGGCGCATAAATGCTTATATTCCCCGTGAACAGGGATAAAGAACTTTGGCTTTGCAAGAGCGAGGATGATTTTAAGCTCCTCCTGACAGGCGTGGCCTGAAACATGGACATCTGCAAGAGCCTCATAAACCACTTCTGCGCCGTGTTTTAAAAGTTCGTTTATAACATTTGAAATTGCCTTTTCGTTTCCAGGGATAGGACTTGCAGAAATTATAACCAAGTCCCCAGCCTCAATGTTGGCTTTCTTATGACCTGAAAATGCCATACGGGAAAGGGCCGCCATTGGCTCTCCCTGACTGCCTGTTGTTATGATAACAAGCTGGTCCTTTGGATAGCGGTTAATCTCATCCAGAGAAATCAAGGTGTTTTTCGGGATTTTCATATAGCCAAGCTCGATAGCTGCTGAGAGAACATTTTCCATGCTCCGTCCCGAAACGGCAACCTTTCGTTTATATTTAACAGCTGCGTCAATAACCTGCTGAACCCTGTGAATATTTGATGCAAAGGTTGCAACGAATATTCGTTTGTCGCAGTTTTCAAAGATATTATCAAAGGTCTTCCCCACTGTTCGCTCGCTCATTGTATAGCCTGGGCGCTCAGCATTAGTGCTGTCTGACATAAGGGCAAGAATACCCTCGTTGCCGAGCTGACCGATTCTTGCAAGGTCAATCATTGAGCCGTCGATTGGTGTCGGGTCAATTTTAAAGTCTCCTGTGTGGAGAATAACTCCTGCGGGAGTGTGAAGAGCAACGGCAACAGCATCTGCGATACTGTGGTTACTTCTTATATATTCAACCTTAAACTCCCCAAGCTTGAAAGTTTCGCCCGGGTTAACGACAACAGTTTTGGTTGAGTTGACAATTCCGTGTTCCTCTAACTTATATTTCAAGATGCCCAAAGTAAGCTTTGTTCCGTAAACAGGAACATTGAACTCTTTAAGGAAATAAGGAATTGCCCCGATGTGGTCCTCGTGACCGTGGGTTAAGACGATACCCTTAATACGATTTTTATGCTTGATAAGGTAAGTCCAGTCGGGGATAACCATATCAACACCAAGCATATCATCGTCAGGAAAGGCAAGACCGCAGTCGAGTATAATTATGTCGCTCCCATACTCGAAAACGGTGAGATTTTTGCCAATCTCTAAGATACCGCCAAGGGGTGTTATTTTAATTTTTTTAGATTTTTGCACAATTTACCTCCATTTATAAAATTTTCGTGCAATAAAACACCAAAAAAGAACCAAAACCTTAAAAAAGGCAGAGGTTGTGGCGCTTTATTAAATTAACCGCTCAATATAAACTACGGTCATTATACCACGAATTTATCGTTTTTTCAATAGGTTTAGCAGATTTTTTTGTTTTCCTCTTTATTTTTGGGGATTAGTATGATAAAATTATACTATACAGTTTGGAGGAAGAAATATGGTTAATATCGGAAACGATTGGGACGAAATTTTAAAAGATGAGTTCGGGAAGGAATATTATCTTAATATAAGAAACTTTTTAAAAAGTGAATACCGTACTCATATAATATACCCTGATATGTTTGATATATTTAACGCTTTAAAGTATACACCATATCATAATGCGAAAGTTGTCATAATCGGGCAGGACCCGTATCACGGGGAAGGTCAGGCTCACGGACTATGTTTTTCCGTTCAGGATGGAGTTAAACCACCCCCATCCCTTGTTAATATTTATAAGGAAATCAATGCAGATTTAGGAATTCCAATTCCTAAAAGCGGAAACCTTACCAAATGGGCAAAAGAGGGAGTTTTGCTCCTTAACAATGTTTTAACCGTCCGTGCAGGAAGCCCCAACAGCCACAAAGGAAAAGGCTGGGAAGAATTTACAGACTGTATAATAAGGAATTTAAACGACAGAGAAGAGCCACTGGTCTTTATGCTATGGGGAGGCAACGCAAGAGAGAAGAAGAAGCTTATCACAAATAAAAGCCATCTTATTTTGGAAAGCGTTCATCCAAGTCCTCTTTCTGCTTATAATGGCTTCTTCGGTTGCAAACATTTTTCCAAAGCCAATGAGTTTTTAATTTCAAAAGGAATTACCCCAATAGATTGGGATTTAACAAAATAATAGAGAGATGCATTTGCATCTCTCTATTTTATATCTTTAACATAGATTTTCTTATTTCGGATTTTAATCTCCTTGTTGCATATTTCATAAGAGGCTTTCTTATGAGAGATGATAACAAGGGTTTTATTTTTAAGGTTTTTAAGGTTTGCAAGAAGCTCTCTTTCGGTCTCCTCGTCAAGAGCCGAGGTTGATTCGTCAAGCAAGATAACGCTTCGGTCGGAAAGGATTGCTCTTGCAATTGCAAGACGCTGAATCTGTCCCTCGGAAAGACCAAGTCCTCTTTCGCCGATTTTGGTTTCAAGTCCCAATGGGAATTCCTTTATAAAGCCGTCTGCACAGCTTATTTTAAGGGCGTTTTCTATTTCATCGTCGGTTGCGTCAGGCTTGGTTATGGAAATTGCCTCTTTAATTGTTCCTGAAAGAAGAAGACTGTTTTGAGGAACATAAGAGAAAAGAGGACGGGTGCGCTTGCTTATCTGTATTTCCTTTCCGTCAGAGAGACTGAGATGAATCTCTCCGCCGTCAGGGGAGTTAACCCCTAAAAGAAGCTTTAAGAGGGTGCTTTTTCCGATTCCTGAAAGACCTGTGATAACAGAGAAGTCGCCCTTTTCAATTTCAAGGTTTGCCCCTGAGAGAATAATTTCTCTGTCGTATGAGAAAGTTATGTCATTAAATACGATAGAAGAAAGCTTTTTATAGGTTTTCTCAGGATTGATTTGCTTCTTGTTAAGACCTTTCTCGTCTGCAATATTTTCAATTTCAAGAACTCTTTCCGCTGAGGCGAGAACGCCAAAATAACGAGGCATAATTCCCGTAATCCCTGCAAAAGGAGTCTGAATCTGGTTAACAAGTTGGAGTATTGCGGTTACTGTTCCCACGGAAACAATGCCGCCTAAAAGACAAAAAGCACTGTAACCGAAAGCGAAGATATAGCCAAGCTGGAAGAGAAGAGTAAGGCCTGTTCCTGCAAAAATCCCGACATACTGGCGTCTTAATTTTGCCTTATAGTTTTCTTTCTGATGCTCATCGGAAATACTTTCAATTCTTTCTTCAATGCCGAAAACTTTAATCATAAGCATTCCGCCGATGGACTCATAGAAGAAGGAAGAAAGCTTGCCTTCCGTTTCCATAGCTTTTTTATGTAAAGATTTAACAAGCTGTCTTAAAATACTTGCAACAACAAGAATTAAAAAACCGCCAACTAAGAAAATAATAGTAAATCTCGCATCTATGATAATAAGAGAAGCGGTTGCAAAAATCAGGGCGGAAAGCATTGAAACAACGGATGGAATAAGGTTTATAACTCCGTCGCTTATAACAGAGATGTCGTTTGTGAGCCTTGTCATAAGGTCACCGCTTGGCATTTCTTTAATTACGCCGTAATCCTTTTTGAGTATAGTTGAAAAGAGCTTTTTCTTAAAGGCAATTTCTGTTTTTGCCGAAGCTCTTGCGGAAAGCCATTGCTGGAAAAACTTTAAGATAATCTGAGCAAGGATTAAGCCAAGAAGGATCCAAAGGTCAAAGCCAAGCTTTTCGCGGCTCCCTGAAACAGCCGAGTCAATGACATTTCTGCACATAAAAGCAAAAAGAACACCCAAAAAGGACATGACCGTGCTTATTAAAGCCAGGGCGATGACGACAAAAAGCTGACTCTTTGCCACACCAAACAGCCATTTTAAGGTGTTTTTATCTTTTATTTTGTTACCTTGCATTTTCCAAGACACCATTTTATTACCCTCCTTAAAGGATGAACAAAAACGACTAATAAAACATAAATTTTATACAAAAGGGAAGAAACCTTAATAAGTTTTTTGCCTTTATATATTCCTGTAACCAACCCTATAATGTCGTTATCTGTAATGCCTTTTTCTGCTGTGGTCTGGTTGTCCCCACGCATAACATAGGTTTCGTTTTCCCCGAAACCAACAACTCTGTGGATAACAAAGCTTTCGTCCTTCCTTTTGTAAAGAGGAAGGTCATATTTATTTAAGGGAAGAACTGCCCTTGAAATAATAACACGGTCTTTCCCCGGTCTTATAAGAGGAAGCATACTGAGACCCTGCGGTTTAATAATAACATCTCCGCCAAGACCTATTTTCTCCTCAATAAGAGGAAGCATCTCCCGAAGAGAGATATCCTTAACTTCATTATTCATCCAAAAGACCTGCCCCCCGAAGATTTTCCAAGAAAGCTGAGACATCTTTTCTTGCAACGGCCTCGTCCACATCATATTCGCAGAGAAGTTTTTTTGCAAGCTCATCCTCGGTTGTTTCATTTTCAAGATTTTCCCAAAGGAAAGCTCCTGTGCCGTTTAAATTAAGCATATTGGTAAAATCCATTGTCTCAACATCGCTGGACACAACAACACTGCATCCTGCAACAGTTTTTAAAATATATCCATCTTTAATCTTCATAGAAATTTCCTCCTTGAGGGAATTTTTTCATAAAATTATATGCAACAGTCGCCGCCTCGTCCTGAGTATTGCAACCCATTTTAAAGACGGGGATGTTCTTTAAGTTCTTGTCAAGAAAGCCTAAAAGAGCTTCCATAAACTCTATACTGGGAAATCTCAAAGTCTCCCTAAGAATAGAGGGAATTGCCTCTTTTGCGGTCATTTTTTCGATATGGTTTTCTTCACTGCGGGAGATAAAACATATGCCCCCCAGAGGTGCACAAAGGTTCAGGTTTTTGCCGCTTTTCCCACTCCAAGGTGTTCCATAGACATAAATTTTTCCGTCAATAAGGCGAAGGGCAGGCTTGTCATCGTTAATAACAAGAGCTCCCTCGAAAACCTTCTCCCAAAGAGAGGTGTGGGTGGACTTCCCTGTTCCGCTTGGTGCGGAGAAGAGATATACTTTGCCGTCATAGCATACGGCAGAGGCGTGAAGAACAAGACCGTCAAAGCCAAGAAGCTT
Organism: Clostridia bacterium; assembly: GCA_045578465.1. Classification (GTDB taxonomy): domain Bacteria; phylum Bacillota; class Clostridia; order Monoglobales; family Monoglobaceae; genus SIG454. The sequence goes on from JAZNKJ010000015.1 coordinate 16,870, forward strand.
TTTGGAAAAGTCCAGACCTGTCCATATGTATTCAGCCTCAGAAAGAGTAAGACGCTCACTTTCTGCTACTCTGCGCTGCAAAAATTCATGGCTGAACGAAATGTTAATATCGCTCTCTCCTGAAAAGTCGTCGGCATATTTTTCGGCATACTCAATAAGCCTGTTTTCATTCTGCAAAACAGTTATAGAAACTTTAAGGTCTGCAATTTTACATTTAAGCTCTCTTGCCATCTTCTATACCAAGACCCTTTCAAAGAATACTCATACATAATTTATTATACAATATTTTTAAATCTTTTTCAAGAGTAATTTTCTAAGGAGAATAAAGCATAAATATAACTGAGGTGGTATAATGTTTTCGTCTGCTAAAAATAAAAAAAGATACGACTATAAAGAGCTTTTGAAAGATGTCCAAAAGTTTAAGACAAGATACCCGTTTTGCGAGATTTCTTCAATAGGGGAGAGCGTCCTTAAAAGGAAGCTTTTCTGCCTTAAAATAGGGGAGGGAGAAAATATTGTTTTTTATAACGGCGCCCATCACGGAGCGGAGAGCATAACCTCTGCCCTCCTTATGAAATTCATTGAAGAATATGCAGAAAGCGTTGTAGAGGACGGAGAAATATTCGGGATGAGCTCCAATTTTCTTTATAAAAATGTTTCCCTTTATGTTGTCCCAATGGTAAACCCTGACGGAGTTGAGCTTTCCGTAAACGGAGGGCGGATGTATTCAGCGGACTTTCCAAGACTTTTCAGGGAGAATAAAGGTAGTGCCGATTTTTCTTTATGGCAGGCGAACTTTAATGGAGTTGACTTAAACCATAACTATGACGCTCTTTGGGAGTTATCCCGAAAAGGAGAAATAGAGCATAACATCTTCGGTCCCGGCCCGACAAGATATGCAGGGGAAGAGCCTTTTTCTGAGCCTGAGACCCGCGCTATGGCAGAGTTTACAAAAAGCAAGGAGATAAAGCTCTCTATGGCTTTTCACAGTCAGGGACAGGAGATTTATTATGACTTTAACAACAAAGAACCAATCTATTCCCTCTTTATTGCAAATGCTCTTTCATTGGGGACGGTTTACAACCCATCGGTGCCCACGGGAATTGCGTCTTACGGCGGATATAAAGACTGGTTTATTGAGAATTTCGGAAGGCTTGCCTTTACCATTGAGGTAGGGAAAGGGGAGAACCCACTTCCTCCAAGCGATTTAAATCAAATCTATAAAGAAACCCTTAAAATTTTAGTGGGCGGAATGAAGGTGGCGTGTTTAATATAAAAATAAGGCAAGGAACATTTCGTTCCTTGCCTTTTGCTTTTAATAAAGTGGTGGATGATATTTCTTGCGTCTGCGCTTTCTTGCTTTGCTTCTCTTAATTGAAAGATAGAAGCCGTAAATCACAAGAAGAATAAATAGGACAATGAGAGTTAAAAGGAGATAAACAATAACTTTAACAATGGTCAGGCTCCAAATTTTTTCTCCAAGAGTCATAAGAAACCCGAAAATATGTCTCTTAACTTCCTTTTCTGCAACTATTTTGGATGTTCCAACGATTTTCTTGCCGTAGGTATAAGTTATAGTTCCCAAAGCGGTGCCCTTTTTAACAGGGGCATAAACCTCGTCGCTTGAATATTTTATGGTTGATTTAATCTCGTCAGCATTTGCGTCAAGAGGAAGAGTAATAACTATATTCTCTTTTGCAACAGCACGGACATGGTCAACCCCTGCCCCTTGCTTAACCTTTGTTTCTCCTAAGATGTCGCCTTTTTTCGCAATCTCAACCTGTTTGAAGTTATTAAAGCCGTATTCCAGTAGTGCCTTTGCTTCCTCGTGGGACTGTTCACTCTTTAAGACAACACAGATAAGGTCGCGGTCTTTCTGAGTTGCAGAAGCAACAAGACAAGAGCCTGCCGCATCGGTATAGCCTGTTTTGATTCCCGTCGCCTTGCTGTAATAATAATTTGAATAGCGTAGATAGGAAACAAGATTGTTTGTATTTATAAAATATCTTTCGTTTTCGGTTTTGTTTGTGGGGGCAATATTAAGAGTCTTGCTCCCAACGATTTCACGGAAGAAATCATCTTCCATGGCAACCTTTGCGGCGGTTGCAAGGTCCTTTGCTGTTGTGAAATGGTCAGGGTCTGTAAGTCCGTGTGCATTTGTGAAATGAGAATGGATAAGACCAAGCTCATCAGCTTTTTTGTTCATTCTCTTAACAAAGTTTTCTTCGCTTCCTCCAACTGTTGTTGCAAGAAGAGTTGCCGCGTCATTTCCCGATGCAATAAGCATAGCGCGGATTAAATTTTCAACGGACATTTTCTCCCCTGCTTTAAGCTCAATATGGCTTCCGTCAGAGTCCATTTTGTCCTGCATCTCTCTTGTGTATGTAAGCATATCGCTAAGGGAAATTTCGCCCTCCTCGATAGCGTCGGAAATAACAAGATATGTAATAATCTTGGTTGTTGAAGCGGGATACATTTCTCTCTCTGAATCCTTTTCGTAAAGGATATTTCCCGTTTTCCCATCAATTAAGATTGCGGAAACGGCGGTAAGAATAGGTGGGTTTTCCGCAAAAACAACCCCGAAAGGCAGAACTATACAGAAAATAAGAAGTATCGATGTAAAAGCTTTTAAAATCTTCATATTTCACCGTCCTTTGCGGATTGTTCAGCCTGAGACAGCCTGATGTAGCTTGGGATAAGCTCCTGTGCGGAAAGAATATCCCCTTTCCTGATTTTTTCATAAGCTACTTCGCAAACCGATCCTGCAATATTCATTTTTAATGTTGCAGGGGCAAAAACTGCATCTGGCATAGCTTTTAAAATCTCATCTTTATAAGGGAAAACTCCGTCCCCTGAGAAAATAACATTTTCTCCTTTAAGCTCCTCTAAAAGCTCGGATAGAGGAAGGGCTCTGTCAGGGCAAAGTCTTTCGCCGTTTTTAAATTTAGCGTTATAAACCTGCTCCCGTCTTGCATCTAAGATAGGGCAAACAATCCCCGAAAAAGAAGAAAGAGGATAAGCGAGCGCTTCAAGAGTTGAAACGCTGACGCAAGGCTTATTAAGCGCCTGAGCCATTCCCTTAACGGTTGCAACGCCGATTCTCACCCCCGTAAATGAGCCTGGGCCAACGGCAGAGGCGAAATAGTCAATATCCGAAACATTAAGCTCAGATAAAGAGAAAAGGCTCTCAATCTGAGGCATAATTTTTTGGGAATGGGTTTTTTTATGATTTATAACTGTCTGGGCAAGTATTTTCTCTCCGTCAAAGATGGCAGAGGTTGCAGCCGCAGAGCAGGTATCAATTCCGAAAATAAGCATAATTTTCTCCTTTTATTTAACCAGGATTTCCCGATAGTCATCTCCCTTTGTTGCATTTTTGGAAATCTCGATATATAAAGTGTCTTTGGGGAGAATCGGGTTTATAAATTCTGCCCATTCAATAAGGCAAACCCCTTCCCCGAAAAGATAATCGTCAATCCAGTCAAGCTCGTCTGTGTTGGCGTTTTCAAGTCTGTATGCGTCAAAATGATAAAGAGGAAGCTTTGCCCCGTCATATTCGTTAACCAAAGTAAAGGTCGGGCTTGTAACATCCCCCGAAAACTCAAAATAATCCGCAATTCCCCGAACAAAGGCGGTTTTGCCTGCCCCAAGCTCTCCCGAAAGGGCAACAACGGAGCCTTCCTTTAAGGAAGAGGCGATTTCTTTTGCGATATTTTTAGTGTCATTTGGACCAAAACTAATGTATTTCATAGGGATAAAATCCTCCTATAAATATTCTACATTTAATTTAAAGTAAAGTCAATACAAAACTATTGAAAAAAGATTTTTTTTGTTGTATAATGTAGTTAAATGTTTTTATGAGGTGATTTTATGGGAAATCGTGTTGATAAGCATAATTACTATCTTGATATTGCGGAAACTGTTATTGAAAGAGGAACCTGCCTTAGAAGAAATTTCGGGGCAATCATTGTTAAGAATGACGAAATCGTTTCAACAGGTTATACAGGCGCACCAAGAGGCAGAGCGAATTGCAGTAGCATTGGTGTTTGCATAAGAAGTAAGCTCAATGTTCCGAGAGGGGAAAGATATGAGCTTTGCAGAAGCGTTCACGCAGAAGCAAACTGCATTATAAGTGCATCCCGTCAGGAAATGATTGATGCAACTCTTTATCTTGTTGGTAAGGAAAAGGAAACAGGAGAACTTGTTGCTAACGCATCAAGTTGTAGTATGTGTAAGAGAATGATAATCAATGCAGGAATTAAAGAGGTTATCATCCGTAACACCCCGACAGATTATACAGTTGTTCCCGTTCGTGACTGGGTTGAAAATGATGAATCCCTAGACGGAGTTCGCGGTTATTAGGTCATAACAAATGCCTGTGCTTCATATATTTGAAGTACAGGCATTTTTTGTTTTAGGGGGAATTGTTTTGAAGAAAACCGCGTGGATACTTTTAATCTGTCTTTTAATTTCCGCTCTCTTTTGCGGTTGCGGGAAGAAAGGAAATACAGGAGAGGAGAACTATGAAATAGGCCCTGATGTTTATCCTTCTGTAAACTTTGTTTTAGGGGACAGAGAGATAGTCAGCAAAGAGGAGAAGGATGGAATTTTCAAATATACCTATAAGACCGAGGAAGAAGGATATATGGATGTCTATGAATATATGTCCTATCTTATCGATAACTGCGGTGGGGTCGTAACTGTGGCCTTAAACGAGGGAGAAAGAGGCCAGTGTGAAATTGCTATGGAGTCAGACGAAAGCGGGTATGTGGTTACAATGGGGTTTGATTACAGCGAGGATGAATATACGGTTACCATAAAAAGAGTGGCAGGGAAAATAAAGAAAAATTAAAAGGGTGCAAAATGCACCCTTTTTTTATTTAAGTAAATTCATAAGTCCGCCTGAGGAATGAGCGTGGCAGATTGCTATTGCCAATGCATCGGCGGTGTCATCAGGCTTTGGAACTTTCTCTAAATTGAGAAGTGACTTAACCATCTGCTGAACCTGTCCCTTGTCCGCTCTTCCGTAGCCTACAACCGCTTGTTTAACTTGCAGAGGGGTATATTCAAAAACAGGGATATTTAGGTTCATCGCCGCGAGAACAATAATCCCTCTTGCCTGAGCAACATTTATGGCTGTTTTTTGGTTACTGTTAAAGAACAACTCCTCAATTGCCATAGCGTCAGGCTTTTCTCTCTCGATTATCTCAGAGACGCCGTCATAAATTTTCTTAAAACGGACAAACATATCCTCTTTTGCCTCGGTTGTAACCGCCCCATAATCTGCTACCTTGAACTTGTTGCCGATATAGTCAACAACTCCGTAGCCAACAATTGCGAAACCGGGGTCAATACCAAGTATTCTCATAACAAAACCGCCCTTATTTTTCCTTGCATAATAAAATTTACTAAAAAATCAAATTTAATATTGAAAATCGCCGAAAGATGTAGTATAATAAGAACATTGTATCATATGTTGTTGAAATTTTCAACAGTTAAAATAGGAGGTTTATAATTATGGCAAAGGAAAAAGTTGTTCTTGCATATTCAGGGGGTCTTGATACTTCAATTATTATCAATTGGCTTATCGAGAACTATGGCTATGAAGTTATCGCAGTTTGTGGCGATGTTGGTCAGGGTAAAGAAACTGACGGTTTAGAGGAAAGAGCCCTCAGAAGCGGTGCTTCAAAGTGCTATATCGAAGATTTAAGAGCTGAATATGTTAAGGATTTTATATTCCCAACAGTTAAAGCAGGGGCAGTTTATGAGGATAAGTATCTTTTAGGTACATCCCACGCTCGTCCTATTATCGCAAAGAGATTGGTTGAAATCGCTCTTAAAGAGGGCGCAACTGCAATCTGCCACGGCGCAACAGGAAAGGGCAACGACCAGGTTCGTTTTGAGCTTACAATAAAGGCTCTCGCTCCTCATCTTAAAATTATTGCTCCTTGGAGAATATGGGACATTAAGTCAAGAGAAGATGCAATTGATTATGCAGAGGCTCACGGCATTGAAATCCCTGTAACTAAGAAGGATTTATACTCCCGTGACAGAAATATCTGGCACATCAGCCATGAAGGAATGGACCTTGAAGACCCGGCAAATATGCCACAGTTTGAGAACTTATTAAAGCTTACAGTTCCACCAACAAAAACACCTGACGAGCCAAGATTTGTTACAATCGGCTTTGAAAAGGGAGAACCTGTATCTGTTGACGGCGAAAAGCTTGACCCGCTTCCGCTTGTTGAAAAGCTTAACGAAATCGGCGGGGCTTACGGAATCGGTATTGCCGACATCGTTGAAGACAGATTAGTTGGAATGAAGTCAAGAGGTGTTTATGAAACACCGGGCGGAACAATTCTTTATGCGGCTCATCGTGAGCTTGAATACCTCTGCCTTGACAGACAGACTCAGTCCTTTAAGCATACTGTTGCAAATAAGTTTGCAGAGCTTTTATATGACGGTCTCTGGTATACACCTCTCCGTGAAGCACTTTCCGCTTTCGTTGATTCAACTCAGGAAACTGTTACAGGCGAAGTTAAGCTTATGCTTTATAAGGGAAGCATTATAAACGCAGGCTCAAAATCACCATATTCATTATATAATGAAACAATCGCAAGCTTTGGCGACAGCCAGGAACTTTACAGCCATAAGGATTCCGAAGGCTTTATCAATCTCTTCGGTCTCCCATTAAAAGTCAGAGCTTTAATGGAAAAGGAAAACAAGAATAAGTAATTTCGATTTACGGCAGAGTTTCTCTGCCGTAAACTTATAGAAAAAAGAGGTAAAAGGTTATGAAACTATGGGTCACTCCGTAAAAAATATGCCGGTGGCATATTTTTAGGAGGGATTGAGGTGCGACAGCACCTGCAATAAAAAGAAACCCCGAGGGGTTTCTTCGATAATACGCCCCGACAAAGAAAATTTTAACGATTGTCTTTGTGTAAAACGGGGAAGTAAGGAGTGAAGATAGATGAAACTTTGGGGCGGAAGATTTTCAAAATCTACTGATAAAAGCGTTGATGATTTTAACTCTTCAATAAGATTTGACCAGAGAATGTATCGCCAGGATATAATGGGAAGTGTTGCCCACGCCA
>JAZNKJ010000016.1:0-69141 GCA_045578465.1 Clostridia bacterium
GTAAGGAGTGAAGATAGATGAAACTTTGGGGCGGAAGATTTTCAAAATCTACTGATAAAAGCGTTGATGATTTTAACTCTTCAATAAGATTTGACCAGAGAATGTATCGCCAGGATATAATGGGAAGTGTTGCCCACGCCAAAATGCTTGGAAAGCAGGGGATAATCGAAAAGAGCGAAAGCGATTTAATTGTTAAAACCCTTGGCGAAATTTTAACCGACATTGAAGACGGCAAGGTTGAATTTTTGATTGACGCGGAAGACATTCATATGAATATTGAAACTATCCTTATATCTAGGATTGGGGATACAGGCAAAAGACTTCATACAGGAAGAAGCCGAAACGACCAGGTTGCCCTTGATATAAGAATGTATCTTCGCGATGAGGCAGACGAAGTTGCAAAAATGCTCGCTGACCTTAAAGATATAGTTTTAGCGGTTGCAGAAGAAAATATTGAAACCATAATGCCGGGGTATACCCATCTCCAAAAGGCACAGCCAATAACCCTTGCTCATCATTTTATGGCTTACTATGAAATGTTTAAAAGGGACGGCGAAAGACTTAGCGATTTAAGAAAGAGAATAAATGTTATGCCACTGGGAAGCGGAGCGCTGGCTGGGACAACCTATCCCCTCGACCGTGAGTTCGTGGCAAAGGAGCTTGGCTTTGACAGTATTACTCTAAACAGCCTTGATGGTGTTTCAGACAGAGATTTTGTCTGTGAGTTTGCCTTTGTTTTATCTATGATAATGATGCACCTTAGCCGTTTTTCAGAAGAAATTATTCTTTGGAGCTCAAACGAGTTCGGCTTTGTTGATTTAGACGATGCATACAGCACAGGCTCATCAATTATGCCACAGAAGAAAAACCCTGATGTTGCTGAGCTTGCAAGAGGTAAGGCAGGAAGAGTATACGGCTCACTTATGGGACTTTTAACAGTTATGAAAGGCCTCCCACTTGCCTATAACAAGGATATGCAGGAGGATAAGGAACAGATTTTCGATGCCCTTGACACAGTTAAAATGTGTCTCCCTGTTTTTGGCGGAATGCTCAGTACTATGAAAATCAGAAAAGACAAAATGCTCGCTGGGGCAAAGGGCGGATTTACAAATGCAACAGATGTTGCGGATTACCTTGTTAAAAAAGGTCTTCCTTTCCGCGATGCCCACGCAGTTGTTGGGAAAATGGTTGCGTATTGCTTGGACAAGGACAAGGCTCTTGACGAACTTTCCTTTGATGAGTATAAAACTTTCTCTGATTTATTTGCAGAAGATGTTTATGAGGCAATTTCTCTTGACACCTGCGTAAATTTAAGAACAGTTACGGGCGGTCCTGCTTTCAGTACAGTTAAGAAAGTTATCGAGAAATACAAAAATATGTAAAACTTGACAGAATATTGAACTTATGCTATAATTTCTTTATTCTTGAAGATAGAGGCGCGAAAATTAAGAGTAAGTCGCAAAATCAGGCAATTGTTTGCATTCTGAAAGGAATTTTCGCCGAAATGTAGAGCCCTCGCCAAAGGGGTTTATGTTGGGTCATAAGAGAATATCTTATGGACTGTCACGATTTGTGGAGGGCTATCAATAAAAGTGTTTTTAAACCACTGATGCTCTCTCGCATTGGTGGTTTTTTTGTCAAATAATTAAAATTTTTCATAAAGGAGTGTTTGAAATGAAAAACACGAAAAAAGTTCTGGCGCTTGTTGGAATTATGCTTTTAGTTCTTTCAATGACCTGCTTTGCTACCGGAGATGCCGCAGAGGCAAATATGTTTATGAACTCATTCTGGGCATTGGTTCCTCCGATTATTGCTATCGGTCTTGCGCTTATAACAAAGGAAGTTTATTCTTCATTGTTTATTGGTATTGTAGTTGGTGCTTTGTTCTCAACTAACTTTAAGCCAATCGCCGCTATGGACAACCTTTTAAACGAAGGCTTTATCGCAGCGGTTTCGGGAACAGCAGGTATCTTTATCTTCTTAGTTGTTCTTGGTATTTTAGTTGCTCTTGTTAACAAAGCAGGCGGAAGCGCTGCATTTGGTAAATGGGCACAGACTCATATTAAATCAAGAGTTGGCGCAATGTTCGCAACATTCGTTCTTGGCGTTTTAATCTTTATTGACGACTATTTCAACTGTTTAACAGTTGGTTCTGTTATGAGACCTGTAACAGACTCTCATAAGATTTCAAGAGCAAAGCTTTCTTATCTTATAGACGCAACAGCGGCTCCTATTTGTATGATTGCTCCGGTTTCTTCCTGGGCAGCAGCAGTTGCAAGCTATGCGCCTGAGGGACAGGGCCTTTCACTTTTCATAAAGGCTATTCCATTTAACTTCTATTCACTTTTAACATTTGTATTTATTATCGCAATAACTCTTATGAAGTTTGACTTCGGCCCTATGAAGCTTCACGAGTTTAATGCAATCAATAAAGGCGACCTCTATACAACAGGCGACAGAGTAGATGCAGAAGAAGAAGCTCCATCTTCAAAGGGTAAGGTAATCGACCTTATTCTCCCTGTTGTTATCCTCATTGTTTTAAGCGTTCTCGCTCTTATCTATGTTGGCGGATTCTGGGACGGCGCAAGCTTTGTTGATGCTTTTGCAAACACAGATGCAACTGTTGGTCTTCCTTGGGGCGGTATCGTAGCTTTGGTTCTTACAATGATTTATCTCGTTGCAAGACGCGTTATAACATTTAAAGAAGCTATGGAATGTGTTCCAAAGGGCTTTATCGCTATGGTTCCTGCGATCCTTATCTTAACATTTGCAACAACTCTTAAGAATATGACAGGTCTTCTTGGCGCAGACGCTTATGTTGCAGGCCTTATGGAAGGCGCAGCAGAAGGTCTTGCAAGACTTTTACCTGCTATTATCTTCATTGTTGCTTGTATTCTTGCTTTTGCAACAGGAACATCCTGGGGAACATTCGGTATTTTAATCCCGATTGTAACAGCTATCTTCCCTGCAAATGACCCACTTATGATTGTTGGTATGTCAGCTTGTCTTGCTGGTGCGGTTTGCGGCGACCATTGTTCACCAATCTCTGATACAACAATTATGTCATCAGCCGGCGGACAGTGTAACCACATTAACCATGTTTCAACTCAGCTTCCATATGCAATAACAGTTGCGGCGATTTCATTCGTTTGCTACATAGTTGCAGGCTTTGTTCCAAACGCATATATTACTCTTCCACTTGGAATTGTTTTAACAATCGGAACACTCTTTGTTATTAAAGCTATAACAAAAAATAAAAATGTAGCTTAAAAATACAATAAAATATTACCTCCGGCATATAATAGTGCCGGAGGTGTTTTTTATGTTTATCCACAGAGTGAAAAGAGGAGACACCCTTTTGGGGATTGCAAGTCAGTATGGCGTGTCTATCTTTAATCTCCTTGCAAATAATGATTTATCCCCCGACACACCCTTGGTTGTGGGGCAGACAATTGTTGTTTTGATTCCAAGAATAACCCATACGGTAAAAAACGGCGAAACTCTTTCGGGAATTGCGACTTCCTATGGGATAAGTCTTAATCAACTATATCGCAACAATCCTCAGCTTGACGCAAGCAACAATATTTCTGTTGGACAGTCCCTTTTTATTTCCTATGAGGGGGATAGAGTAGGGGCGGCAGAGGTTACGGGCTATGCCTATGAATTTGTGGATTTGGACCTGCTCAGGTTTCAGTCCCCCTATCTTACCTATATGTCCCCCTTTACCTATGGCTTTACCCCAAACGGCGATTTGATAATCCCCAATGATGAGCCACTTCTTGAAGCGGTAAGACCTTTTGGAGTTAGACCGCTACTCCACCTTTCCACCCTGACAGAGCAAGGGAATTTCAGCAACGAGCTTGCCCAGCAGATATTAAATAATGAAACGGCTCAGGAAAATTTAATAAATAATGTGTTGGCGGTCATAGAAGAAAAAGGGTATAGTGGACTTGATATAGATTTTGAGTTTTTGCCCGCCGAGGATAATTTAAAATACCCTGCCTTAATTTCGAGATTTCGCCAAAGGCTCAACCCAACTGGACGGATTGTTCTGACAGCACTTGCCCCGAAAACCTCCGCTGACCAACGAGGCCTTTTATATGAGGGACACAGATATAGAGAAATCGGGGAGGCTTCTGACGGGGTGCTTCTTATGACATACGAGTGGGGGTATACCTACGGTCCGCCTCTCGCTGTTGCCCCTATTGAGCCTGTGAGGCGGGTTATTGAATATGCCCTGACGGAAATCCCTCCTGAAAAAATATTTATGGGAATACCAAACTATGGCTATGACTGGACGCTTCCTTTTGTTCAGGGGGAGAGCAGAGCGGACTCTATTTCCAATGTTGAGGCAGTAGATATTGCAAGGCGATACGGAGCTACCATACAGTTTGATGACTATGCCAAAGCGCCATATTTTAATTACACCGACGAAGAGGGGAGAGGACACGAGGTCTGGTTTGAGGATGCGGAAAGCATAAGAGAAAAACTGCTCCTCATCAGTGAATATAATTTAAGAGGAGCAATGTATTGGAACTTAATGCGCCCATTCCCTGAGAACTGGGCAGTTTTAAATAGCCTTTATAATATCGTACAATAAAAAAGCAGAGGAATTTTCCTCTGCTTTTTTGATGTTTAGTTTTATTTCTTTAATGCTTCTTCTAAATACTCTTTGATGGCTTTTGGCGTCGCTCTGTTGAGAAAATATGCCGGTGGCATATTTTTAGGAGCGAGAAGGGAACGAGAGTTCCTGACATTGAAAACCCGAAAGGGGTTTCGACCTATTGACGACAAAGGCCTACTGCTTTAAAGCGTTTTCCAAGTATTCCTTGATGGCCTTTGGCGTCGCCTTTCCTGTTAAGGCTCTTGTTGCCTGACCCATAAAGAAGCCGAAAACATTCTGCTTTCCGTTGTGGTAATCTTCAACAAGGTCTGCTCTTTCTTTTAAGAGACCGTCAATAAATTCTGAAATTGCGCTTGTGTCAACAGTAACGATAAAGCCGTTTGCCTTTGCAATCTCCATTGGGTCTCCGCCCTCTTCAAACATTATGCGGATAATGGTTTTCGCATCGTTTCGATTAACTGTGTTCTTGTCCGCCATTTCAACAACCTTTGCAAAATCCTCTGCGGAGAACGGAATTTCCTCAGTTTCGGTATCCTTAACGCGTCGCATAATTTCCGTTAAGAAAAGGTTTGCAACATTCTTATATTCAGGATAAATTGCAACAGTTTCGTCATAGAAATCGGAAAGGTATTTTTCCAAAGTGATAACTCTTGCATCCTCGTCAGTAAGCTTATATTCGTTTACATATTTGTTTGCTCTCTCGTGTGGGAGAAGAGGAATTCTTGCCTTTGCATTTTCGATGTCTTCTTCTGTAAATGTAATTGCTAAAACATCAGGCTCAGGGAAATAACGATAATCGTTTGCGTTTTCCTTTGTTCGCATTGGGCTTGTTGTTCCCATTGCATCGTCAAAACGGCGTGTTTCCTGCTTAACAACTCCGCCATCTTCTAAGATTTCTGCCTGACGCTCAACCTCATATTCAATGGCTCTTATAATTGAGCGCATAGAGTTCATATTTTTAAGCTCTGCGCGGTCGCCAAGCTTGTCGCTTCCAGCTGGTTTTAATGAAATATTAACATCGGCACGGATAGAGCCTTCCTGCATCTTAGCGTCGCAAACGCCAAGATATTTAAGATAAAGACCGATTTTTGAAACAACCTCGGCTGCCTCTTCTGCTGACTTAATATCAGGCTCTGTAACGATTTCGATAAGAGGAACAGAGCAACGGTTAAAGTCCGCCCAACTCTGATTATGATAATCATCGTGAACGAGCTTTCCTGCGTCTTCTTCCAAATGGATACGGTTAATTCTTACAACATTTCCTGTTGAAAGCTCTAATTTACCGTTTATACAAAGAGGTAAATCAAGCTGAGAAATCTGGTATGCCTTCGGATTGTCAGGATAAAAATAGTTCTTTCTGTCAAATCTTGAATAGCGGTTGATTTCGCAACCAAAAGCAAGACCTGCTCTTATTGCAAACTCCACTGCGGATTGGTTTATAATAGGGAGCGCCCCAGGCTGACCTGTGCAGACAGGACAGATGTGGGTATTCGGTGCTCCGCCGAACTCAGCACTGCAAGAACAGAAAACCTTAGCATTGGTTGAAAGCTCGGCATGTATTTCAAGTCCTATGACTGTATCAAACTTCATAATAAAACGCCTTTCTTTACTTTAATTTAGATGTTTGCGTATTTTCTTTCGAATTCTCTTTCATAAATGTCTGCAAACTGGATAGCCTTTGCATCGTCAAACTGTTTAGCGGAAATTGAGAATCCGATTGGCATTCCGTTTTTATCGTATCCGCAAGGAACGGAGATTGCAGGAATACCTACGATATTTGCTGTAACTGTGCAGATGTCTGCAAGATACATCTTAACAGGATCATCAATGTTCTGGTCGCATCCGTAAGCAACAGTTGGAGCAGTCGGTGTAAGCATAACATCGCACTTTTCAAAAATGTCTGCCTGCTCACGACGGAACTGCTGACGAACTGCCATTGCCTTTTTATAATAAGCGTCATAATATCCGCTTGAAAGTGCATATGTTCCAAGAAGAATTCTTCTCTTAACCTCGTCTCCGAAGCCCTCACTTCTGGACTTTTTAACAAGCTCATCATAGCTTAAAGGATTTTCAGTTCTATATCCATATTTAACGCCGTCATAACGGGAGAGGTTTGAGCTTGCCTCAGCACAAGCGAGGAGGTAGTAAGCAGAAACCGCATATTTAAGGGTTGGCATTGAAACCTCAACAAGCTCAGCCCCCTTTGATTTATAAAAATCTGCAACCGCCATAACGGAAGCTTTAACCTCTTCGTCAATACCTTCTCCAAAGAATTCCTTTGGAAGACCGATTTTCTTGCCCTTTATGTCTTCGCCAATGAGTGCGTTAAAATCAAGCTTAATATCACGGGAAGTGTGGTCGTTTTTATCTCTGCCTGAAATAACATTAAGGATTGTTCCGCAGTCCTGGGCAGAGTTTGCAAAAGGACCAATCTGGTCAAGGGAGCTACCGAAAGCAACAAGACCATAGCGGGAAACGCTTCCGTAAGTTGGCTTCATACCTGTTATACCGCAAAATGCAGCAGGCTGACGGATTGAACCGCCTGTGTCTGAGCCAAGGGAACAAAGAGCCATATCCCCTGAAACCGCAACGGCACTACCGCCTGATGAACCACCAGGAACGCAAGATGGGTTAAACGGGTTTTTAGGTTTTGCATAATAGCAAGTCTGGGAAGAGCCACCCATAGCAAACTCGTCCATACTTGTCTTTCCTAATGTAACAATCCCCTCGGCGTTTAATTTTTCCATAACAGTTGCGTTATATGGCGGGATATAGCTTTCAAGCATTTTTGAGCCACAAGTGGTTTTAATTCCCATTGTGCAGATGTTATCCTTAATTGCCATTGGAATACCTGTAAGAGAAGAGGCCTCTCCTTTGGCAATTTTCTCGTCTGCTTTCTTCGCCATATTTAAAGCGTCTTCTTCGCAAACGGTTATATAAGCGCCTAATTTTTCGTTATTTGCCTTGATTTTTTTAATATATTCTTCCGTAAGTTCAACAGAGGAAATCTTTTTCTCATCAAGCATTTGTCTTGCTTCTTTAATAGTTTTCATAATTTTCCTCCTTAATCAACAACTTTCGGAACAACGAACTGGTTTTCCGTAGTTTCAGGGCCGTTTTCAACAATCTTGTCCATATCTGAAAAGGTTATAACCTCGTCAGTGCGCAGAGATGTGAAAGGAACGGCATTTGCCATATCAATAGGGTTATACTCAAAATCTGACTCCCCGATTGTATCCATTAAATTCATAATATCCGTCATTTCTTTGCCGTAGGATTCCATTTCCTCCTCGGATAAATAAAGACGGGAAAGCTCACAAAGAGTAGTTAAATCTTCCTTTGTAATCATAATTTGCCTCCTTAAAAACGCCGAAGCGCTCATAAATAATCACAGATAAAGTTATTATACCCTAAATTTACAAATTTTTCAAGAGCATTTAAGGATATTTGAAAGAAAATATTTGAAAATATTTACTTGATATTAAGACATTAGTATGTTATAATTATTTTATATGTTAAATTATTACTCAAAAGGGAGAAAGAAATGGATATTTTGGTATGTATAAAGCAGGTTCCGGGGTCCAGCAATGTTGAGGTTGATCCGGTTACAGGCGTTTTAAAAAGAGACGGCATTCAAAGCAAAATGAATCCTTATGATTTATATGGCATTGAGCTTGCCTTAAATTTAACCGAAAAGCACGGCGGGAAGGTTGATGTTATAACAATGGGCCCTCCTCAGGCAAAGGCGGTTATAACAGAAGCAATTTGTATGGGGGCAGAAAGCGGAACAGTCCTTTCTGACCGTAAGTTTGCAGGGGCAGATGTTCTTGCAACAGCCTATACAATTTCTCAGGGTATTAAAAAGACAGGTGAATATGACCTTATTATCTGCGGTAAGCAGACAACAGACGGCGATACTGCTCAGGTTGGAGCAGAGGTTGCAGAATTTTTAAATATTCCTAATGTTGCCAATGTTCTTTCTGTTAAAGATATAGCAGACGGGGAGATAACCCTTAAAGCATCTATGGACGAAAAAACCGCAGAAATGACAATTAAAATGCCTTGCCTTATTTCAGTTGACGGGGATATAAATTCTCCGAGACTTCCATCCTATAAGGTTATGAAAAGCGTTTCCGATGAGAAGATAACTTTCTTCTCTCTTGCGGATTTTAACGATAAAAATGAGAAAAACTACGGCCTTTCAGGCTCAGCGACTCAGGTTGAAAGAATTTTCCCGCCTGAGAAAAATACTGAGAAGCGCTCAATTGACGGCACACCGAGTCAGCAGGCGGAGGGGCTTTATAATCTTATCCGCGAAAGAAAATTAGTATAGGAGGGGACGAAATGGGAAATTTGGTTATAAATCATAATTTAGTTACAGAAGATAAGGCCCAGGCTCTTGTTAAAATTTGTCCCTTTGGTGCTATTTCTTATGAAGGCGGAAAGCTTGATATTTCCTCAGCTTGTAAGATGTGTAAAATGTGCGTCAAAAAAGGCGAAGGCCTTGTTTCTTATGAGGAAGACGAGGTTAAGGCAAAGGTTGATAAGGACCTCTGGAGGGGCGTCTGCGTTTATGTTGACCACCTTGCAGGGAAGATACATAGAGTTACATATGAGCTTTTAGGTAAAGCAAACGAGCTTGCAAAGGTAACAGGGCATCCTGTATATGCTTTGGTTATAGGCTCTGATTTAGGGGATAGCATAAATAAACTCCTCCACTACGGAGTGGACAAGGTATTCGTTTATGATGACCCTGAGCTTAAAGATTTCAGAATTGAGCCATACACAGAGGCGTTCTGCGATTTTATTGAAAAGGTTAAGCCATCTTCAATTTTAATTGGCGCAACCAATATCGGCCGCCAGCTTGCTCCCCGTGTTGCGGCAAGAAGAAGAGCAGGGCTTACAGCGGACTGCACAGTCCTCCAGATGAAAGAAAATACTGACCTTGTTCAAATTCGTCCTGCCTTTGGCGGAAACATTATGGCGCAGATTATTTCTCCTGACACCCGTCCTCAGTTCTGTACTGTAAGATATAAGGTGTTCTCTGAGCCTGCTCCAACAGAAGAGGCTCGTGGAGAGATAGTTAAGCTCACCGTTGCAGCCGAAAAATTAAAGTCAGACATAAAGGTTTTATCCTATACCGATAAACCAAAGGATATTGATATTTCTGAGTCGGATGTAATCGTTGCGGTTGGTCGTGGCGCTATGAGTGAGGGAATGCGCGAGATGGCGAAAGAGCTTGCCGATTTATTGGGCGGGGTTGTTGCCTGCACAAGACCGCTTGTTGAAGAGAATATCTTTGATGCAAAAAGACAGATTGGTCTTTCAGGAAGAACAGTTAAGCCGAAATTTATAATCTGCCTTGGTATTTCGGGGGCAGTTCAGTTTGCGGCTGGAATGAAATCCTCTGACTGCATCGTTGCAATCAATACAGATAAAAATGCACCGATTTTCGATGTTGCTCATTATGCAATCGTGGGGGATGTCAATGAAATCGTGCCACAGCTTATCCAGAATATAAAGGAGGGACTTTAATAATGTATAATAAATTAACTGTTGAAGATATAAAAAAGCTCTCCCAGATTGTTGGAGAAGAAAATGTTTTAGTTGGAGACAGCATAAGTCCCGATTATGCTCACGATGAGCTTGGAACAGTTGAGAAAATGCCTGATGCTTTGGTAAGAGTTTCAACAACTGAGGAAATCTCCGAAATTATGAAGCTTGCCTGGGACAGAGTTATCCCCGTAACCGTTCGCGGAAGCGGAACAGGCCTCGTTGGTGCGGCGGTTCCCGTTTGCGGAGGAATTCTCCTTGAAACAACAAAAATGAATAAAATAATTGAGCTTGACAGCGACAATCTAACTGTTACTGTTCAGCCTGGCGTTCTTTTAATGGAGCTTGCGGCGTTCGTGGAGGAAAACGACTTTATGTATCCACCTGATCCGGGCGAAAAGTCTGCCACAATCGGCGGAAATATTTCCACAAATGCAGGCGGAATGAGAGCTGTTAAATACGGCGTAACAAGAGACTATGTCCGTGCTTTGACAGTTGTTATGCCAAACGGCGAAATTGTTAAGCTTGGGGCAAAGGTTGCGAAAAACAGCTCAGGTTTCAGTCTTAAAGACCTGGTTGTAGGCTCAGAGGGAACTCTTTGTATAATCACGGAAGCAGTCCTTGATATTATCCCTCTTCCAAAGCTTTCAGTAAGCCTTTTGGTGCCATTTGCGGATATGAAGAGCGCAATTGAAGCAGTTCCGAAAATTTTCAGATCCAAGGTTACACCGACTGCCATTGAATATATGTCAAGAGATACAATTCTTTTTGCAGAGGACTATCTTGGTAAGAAATTCCCTGATAAGAAAAACGATGCCTATATCCTTTTAACCTTTGATGGCAACACACAGGCTCAGGTTGATGAGGATATGAAAGCCGTTGCAGATTTATGCCTTGAAATCGGCGCTGTTGATGTTTATATAGTTGATACGGAAGAAAGAAAGAAAGCGGTTTGGTCCGCTCGTGGAGCTTTCCTTGAAGCGATAAAGGCGTCAACACCTGAAATGGACGAGTGCGATGTTGTTGTTCCTGTAAATAAGGTTGACGAGTTTATAAGATTTACTCATAAGCTTGCGGAAGATATGAAAGTCAGAATTCCAAGCTTTGGCCACGCAGGAGACGGCAATTTACATATTTATATCTGCCGTGATGAGCTTCCTGACGATAAGTGGGAAAAAGTTCTTGAAGAATGCTTTGACAGAATGTATGAAAAAGCGGAAGAGCTTGGCGGTCTTGTTTCAGGAGAACACGGTATCGGCTATGCCAAAAAGGGCTATCTTAAAGACCAGCTCGGCGATGTGCCGATTGCAATTATGCAGGGCATAAAGAAAGTTTTCGATGAAAAGAACATTTTAAACCCTGAAAAAGTTTGCTTCTAAAAATTAGAAAGACAATTCTTTGAAAAAAGAATTGTCTTTTTTTATTTTATGGGGTTTTAACTGAATTTTTATAGTCGGTTGGGGTCATATTAGTAATCTTTTTAAAAACTGTTGAAAAATAATGGGGGTTATCAAAGGCGAGCAAATCTGAAATCTGGGTGAAGTTATATTTTTCCTCCCGTATAAGCTTTTTTGCCTCCCGAATTTTATTCCGAAGAATATATTCCAAGATGGTATAGCCTGAAACTGTTTTAAAAATTCTTGAAATATATGTTCGTGAATAGTTTAGCTCGTTGCAAATTGTTTCAACAGAAATCTTGCTGTATGTATTTTCTTCAATTATTTGAATGACCTGAGAAACAAGATGATTTTCCATACTCTCTTTTGAGGGGAAAATCCGCAAATCCTGATTGTCGTTTTCGCTTCGTATGAGCATTATCAAAAATTGTTCAAGGTAGGTTTTAATCATTTGCTGTCCACCAATCGGTGGGTTTTCTTTAAGTTCAAGTTTTATGTCAGATGTGCCCATAGAGTTAAAAGTCTGAGTATATTCTTCGATAATAGTAGAAATATGTTTTTTTAGTTTGGAGGGCACCGTCATAGTCTTTCCTTTAAAAAAGCTCATAGCCTCGGAGGAGGAAACAAAGGAAATAACAAAAACATTAGCGGCAGCTTCCTTGTCGGTTTTAATTGTGTGGAACTCGTTAGGTTTATGGAAAATAACCTCGCCCTGCTTTAAATAAAAGTCCTTGTTATTAGCTTTTATTTTCACATTACCCGCGTCTACATATACCATTTCCCAAAAATTGTGGCTCTCTCCGTCATAAACATAGTTCTTATCAAATTCGTAATAGTGTATTGTAACAATTTTATTTATGCTGATGAGATTTGCAATTTTGTGTTTTATATAATTTAATTTCATTTCACAACCCCTTGTTTACAAAATCATACCTTTTGGATAAAAAAATATATTCCAAACCTCTTATTTGTATTTTATCATATAAGTAACAAATAATCAAGGAGGGATTTTTCTATGAAAAAAGGTATTAGTATTTGGTCTTTCGCAGAGCCGGACCTTAAAAAGTGTATGCTTCTTGCAAAAGATGCAGGCTTTGACGGAATTGAACTTGCTCTTGATGAACACGGAATGGTTTCAATGGACTCAACAGAGGAAGATATCAAAAAGGTAAAGGATATGGCTGACGAGATAGGGTTAGAGCTTTACAGCGTTGCCAGCGGTCTTTATTGGACATATAATTATACATCAGCAAATGAAGAAAATGTTAAACGCGCAAAGGAAATAACAAAGAAACAGTTGCAGGTTGCCGCTTGGCTTGGCTGCGACACTATATTGGTTGTTCCCGGTGCCGTTGAGGTTGCTTTTGACCCGGGCGAAGTTGTTGAATACGATACAGCTTATGAAAGAGCGTTATCTGCACTTCGTGAGCTTGCTCCTGTTGCGGAAAGCCTTGGCGTTTCTATCGGAGTTGAAAATGTTTGGAACAGATTTTTGCTCTCTCCTATGGAAATGGCACAGTTTATTGACGAAGTAGGAAGCGATTATGTGGGCTCATATTTTGATGTTGGGAATGTGTTATTCTCAGGCTATCCGGAGCACTGGATAAAGATTTTAAACAAGAGAATTAAGAAGGTTCACTTTAAAGATTACAGACGCGCCGCAGGCGACTTGCACGGATTTGTTGACCTTCTCGCAGGAGAAGTTAACTGGCCAAATGTTATGGCAGAGCTTGAAAAAATCGGCTATGACGGCTGGGTTACAGCGGAAATGCTTCCGCCGTATACACATTATCCTGAGGCTATTCTTTATAACACATCATATTCTATGGATAAAATTTTAGGGAGGAAATAATTATGTTAAAGGTTGGATTAATCGGTTGCGGATTTATGGGAACAATGCACGCTAACTGCTATAAAAATATCGAGGGTGTCGAGGTTGTGGCTTTTGCTGATTTAAGACGCGAATGCGCTGAAAAATTAGCTGAAGGAACAAATGCAACAATTTACTCTGACGGCTACGACTTAATAAATAATGCAGATGTAGATGTTATTGATATTTGCTTGCCTACATATCTCCACAGCGAATATGCAATTGCGGCTATGGATAAGGTAAAATATGTTTTCGTTGAAAAACCTGTTGCACTGACTAAAAAGCAGGGCGCAAGAATGATTAAGGCCGCTAAGAAAACAGGCGCAAATGTTCAGGTTGGTCAGGTTATAAGATTCTGGGATGAATATGTTAAGCTTGCTGAAATTATTAAGTCAGGTGAGCTTGGCAAAATTTTAAATGCTAATTTCAGAAGATTAAGTCCAATTCCGACATGGGGCTGGAATGACTGGCTCTTAAAGAATGAGCTTTCAGGTGGTGCAGCACAGGATTTACATATCCACGATATGGACTATGTGCTTTCACAGTTTGGCAAGCCAAATAAAATTAAGTCAGTTAAGAATATCATCGGCGAAGAGGCGTCCTACATAAATTCTCTTTTAACTTACGATGATTTTGTTGTAAGCGTTGAGGGGACCTGGGCACTTCCTGGAACACATCCTTTTGAAGCAACATTCAGAGTTGTATTTGAAAAGGGCGTAGTTGAAAATGCAGGCGGTAAGTTTATGCTTTATACAACCGATAAGGCACAAGAAATCAAAATTGAAAAGCAGGAAGTTGTGGGAGACGGCTTTGAAGGCGGAAATGTTTCTGACTTAGGCGGATACTATAACGAGCTTGTATACTTTACAGACTGTGCAAAAAATAAAACAAAGGTTGAAAGAGCAACACTGTGTGATGGGGTATCTTCCCTTAACTATGTATTGGAGGAAATAAAGAATGCTTAGGGTAGGAATTGTAGGATGCGGAAATATTTTCACAATGCACGCCACAAGCGCCCATCATTTGGAAAATTCACAAATAGTTGGCGTTTGCGATATTAAAAAAGACCGTGCAGATAAAGCGGCAGAGAAATATAACTGCAAAGCTTACTATGATTATAAGGAAATGATAAATAAGGACAATATTGATGTTGTTCATGTTTGCGTTCCTCATTATCTCCATCCTATTATTTCAAAATATGCAATTGAGGCGGGAGTAAATGTTCTTTGCGAAAAGCCTATGAGTATCAAATATGAAGACGGTCTTAGAAATGTCGAGCTTGCAGAGAAAAACAATGTCAAATACGGAATTATCTTCCAGTGCAGATATAATGATGCGTCTAAGCTTGTTAAAGAAAAGCTTGAAGATGGCACATTGGGAAAGGTTATTTCTGCCCGTGTTGTTTTAACCTGGTGTAAGCCTGATGAATATTACAGCTTATCAGATTGGAAAGGCACATGGGAGAAAGAGGGCGGCGGCGTTTTAATAGACCAGGCTATTCATTCAATTGATTTGGCGAACTGGTTTATAAACGATGAGATTGAAAGCGTTCAGGCTCATCTTTCAAACCGAGGTCACTCCATTATGGAGGTTGACGACACCGCAGAAGGCTTTATCCGTTATAAAAACGGAGCAACCTTAGGCTTCTGGGCTATGAATAACTATGGCTGTGACGACCCTATTGAAATAAGACTTCTCTGTGAAAACGGAAAAGTTACAATGGACTATGATAATGCGGAAATCGTTATGAATGACGGTCGCCGTTTCACAGCCAACACCTCCGTTGACCCCGATGTTGTCTATGAAGATGGCAAGGATTATTGGGGATTTCAGCATATCCGTCAGATTGCAGATTTTTATAAAGCGGTAGAAAATGATACAGAGCCAACAATAAGCGGAAGAGAAGCTCTTAAAATTCAGAAGCTTATTTGCGAAATCTATAAAAAAGGCACTGAAAATTTCGAAAGAAACTGCGAATAATCTAAAATTAACCAGATAAAAAAGACAACTTATATAGTTGTCTTTTTTTATTTTGTATGTTATAATAAGATAACAAATAAGTTTATGATTAGGAGAAATAAAATGAGTAAAGAAAAAGAATTGGATATAAAAAAAGATTTTATTGATGTGGCTCTAACAGAGTATTCTGAATTAAGGGCTGAATTAAGAGAAATTATTTCTAAGCAATTTACTGTAATCTCTGCAACATTCACTATTTTAGCTTCTTTATTTACTTTTGGGATTACTCTTATGTCGTCAAAGAATAAAGTTGACCCCGAATTCATTTCTACTATTTTTTATGTTATAATTCCGTGTTTCAGTATGTTTTCTGGTATTTTATGGTTGGATTATGTGCATAGGCAGGTTAAGTTAGGTGTATATATTTCCTTGATAGAAACAAAGATTAATAAAAAGTTTGTTAGCGAAGAAAAGTTAAATGATATGAATGAGTGTCCAATGTTTTGGGAGCATTATGCAGACAGTGAGGCTCACCGTCACTTTTTTCTTAAGTCCAATCATTGGAATTATTATTTTTCAATGGCACTATATTTGGGATTACCGATTATTTCTATAAGTTATTTAAAATTCATTAAAAATGGAACATGGTATCCTTGGTGCTATATTACATTATTTGTGGCACTATGTTTTGTTGTTTTTTTAGTTGGTTACCTTAACATCATTAATGATCAAATAAAGAAAATCAATAATGTTTCACTATTTGATAAGGAGAAAACTAATGGTAATGATTAATAATGAGTGACACAAAAGATAATTTGCATCTTTCCTGTCACTTAATTATATAATGAACTTAAATAAAATTTGAGTGGAGCTAATATATTGTGGGATTATGGAATTTTTTTAGACAAAAGGCAAAAGAGTCACAAAATGAGATGAAAAATTATTTACAAAATGAAATCATGAAAAGTATTCAGAATTGGGAAAAAGAAGACATATATGCAATATCCTTGTATGTCTATAATAATTATGATAATCCCTGTGAACCTATAGTGATATTAGGGTACAACACAAATGAGAATTTTAACAATCAAATATCAAAAGCAGCTGGTAAATTGGAGGCAATGTGGAATTATGCATTCTGGCTCCAAAATGATGAGTTTAATTTTGGAGAAAATGAAACGCAAGAAATTGTAAAAAGGTGGATTAAACAAAAGGGGTATCGTTATTATACATATGATGAAATGTTCAATTTGAGTTGTGATCCCGACCCTGAAACCTATGAAAATATTCCGGAAGAGTTTGTTAGAGAATTGATCGAAATAGTTAAGCAACTTCACAAAAGTGGATATATTAAAAGTCAATTTGGAAAATCAATTCCAATACTAATACATGAATTGGAGTACTATGATAAAATCGCTCAGTGGAATATAGGAGCCAATCCTGATGTGGATTTAAGTGATTTTCTGAGATTTTGTAGTGGTGAAGAATAATTTAATAATATAAGAATAATTACTCTGCATCTAAATTTGCCGCGTATGTTATAATGAAATGAACGAATTTTTGAAAAGGGAAATATGCTATGAAGATTATGATAATTCGCCACGGCGACCCTGATTATTCCATAGATAGTCTGACAGAGAAAGGCTGGAGGGAAGCAGAAATGCTCTCCGAAAGGCTTATAAAAGAGAATATAGACGATTTTTACTGTTCCCCATTGGGAAGAGCCAGAGATACGGCGTCTCCCACTCTTAAAAAGCTGGGGGAAGAGGCGGAGGTTTTAGACTGGCTCCACGAATTTCGGGGGACTATTACCTCTCCCTTTACGGGAAAAACAAGAAACAGCTGGGATTTGCCCCCGTCAATATGGTGCGCAGATGAGCGGTATTATGATATAAATAATTGGAGTGAGCCCTCGCTTATGAAAGAGGGAACCAGCGCCGAGATTTTTGAGGAAACAGGAAGAGGAGTGGATGCTCTCCTTAGAAAATACGGCTGGATAAGAGAGGGTATGGCCTACCGAGGGGGAGAGGATAAAACCATAGCTCTTGTGTGTCATTTCGCATTAGGGATTACAGTTATGGCGTATATTTTAGGGATTTCTCCCGTTGTGGCGCAAAATAATTTCTATCTTGCCCCAACATCTGTAACAACTCTTGTCAGCGAAACCGATGCAAAAGGAATATCCCATTTTCGTGCAACAGGAGTAGGGGATATTTCCCACCTTTATATGCACGGCGAAAAGATGTCGGAGTCGGGACTTTATCCCCGCTTTGAAAAATAGGGAGGAGAAGATATGCTCCATATAAAAGAAACCATTGTTCTTGAAGGGAAATATGACAAGGAACGGGTAAAGAAAATAACGGACGCCCCCATTATATTAACGGGTGGATTTTCCCTTTATAAAGACAAGAAAATTATAAAAGCGATAAAGTGTGCCGCTGAGAAGACAGGAATAATTATTCTTACGGATTCGGACAGAGCAGGTTTTAGGATAAGAAACTATATAAAACAATGCGTAGGGGACAAAGGAAAGGTTTTAAACGCCTATATCCCGTCCGTTGAGGGTAAAGAAAAGAGAAAAGACGCCCCCGGCAAAGAGGGGATTTTAGGGGTTGAAGGAATGAGCGAGGAAACGCTTCGTGAAATACTTTCCTCTGCAACAGAGATAATAGAAAAACCTCTGACCGATGAGCCACAGCTCACAAAAGCTATGCTCTATGAGGATGGTCTTACGGGAAAGGCGGACAGCGCACAGCTGAGGAAAAGGTTAGAGAAAGAGCTTTCTCTTCCCCCGAGGCTTTCCGCAAATGGAATGATTGAGATAATTAACCGTATTTACGGTTATGAAACATATAAAAAAGCACTTGATAAAGTAAAAAAGGAGAGGAAATATGAATAAGGATATTAAGTATATTGGAGTAAACGACAGAGAAGTTGACCTTTTTGAGGGACAGTATGAAGTTCCTGAGGGGATGGCGTATAACTCTTATGTTGTTCTTGACGAAAAGGTTGCGGTTTTTGATACAGTTGATAAGAATTTTGGCGAGGAATGGCTTTTAAATCTCGAAAAAGCTCTCGGCGGAAGAGATGTTGACTATCTTATAGTTCAGCATATGGAGCCTGACCACTCAGCAAACATTGATGTTTTTGCAAAGAAATACAGCAATGCAAAAATTGTTGCAACGGATAAGGCTTTTGTTATGATGGAGCAGTTTTTTGGCGAAACCTATGAGGGAAGAAAAATCGCTGTAAAAGACGGGGATACTTTAAGCCTTGGTAAGCACGAGCTTGTTTTCGTAACAGCTCCGATGGTTCACTGGCCTGAGGTTATGCTTACCTACGATAAAACTGATAAGGTTTTATTCTCTGCCGATGCTTTTGGAAAATTCGGTGCATTAGACGCAGATGAAGATTGGGCGTGCGAGGCAAGAAGATATTATTTTGGCATCGTTGGAAAATATGGCGCGCAGGTTCAGGCCCTCTTAAAGAAAGCGGCAGGACTTACAATTGAAACAATCGGCCCTCTCCACGGTCCCGTTTTAACAGAGAATTTAGGCTATTACCTGAATTTATATAACATCTGGTCTTCCTATGAAAGCGAAGAAAAAGGCGTTTTTGTTGCCTATACCTCCGTTTACGGAAACACCAAAAAGGCTGCCCTTTTGCTCTCAGAAAAGCTTAAAGGAATGGGCGTTAAGGTGGCAACTTGCGACCTTGCACGAGAGGATATGCACGAGGCAATAGAGGATGCTTTTAAATATAGCAATCTTGTTCTTGCCACAACAACATATAACGGAGACATCTTCCCATTTATGAAAGAGTTTATAAACCACTTGACAGAGAGAAATTATCAGAACAGAACGGTTTCCTTTGTTGAAAACGGAAGCTGGGCGCCTGTTGCTAAAAAGGTTATGCTCAAAATGCTTGAAAACAGCAAGAATTTAAGATACACAGAAAATTCTGTAACTATAAAGTCAGCGATTAATGCAGTCAGCGAAAGAGAAATTGATGCTTTGGCAGAAGAAATAAGAGGGACTTTATAATGAAAAGAATTTTAGCCATTGTTCTTTTAACTCTTATGACAGTAAGCTTTTTCGGCTGTCAGAGGGAGGAAGTTAAAACGATAGAATGCCCGGCTTATACACAACTCGGCCAGGGCGAAAAAGAGTTTATGTTCACAGTTACAGGAAAAGATGGAGAAACAGAAGGTTTTTTAATCCATACCGATGAAAAAACCGTTGGACAGGCTCTTCTCAATTTGGGGATAATTGAGGGCGAGGACGGCCCATATGGACTGTTTGTAAAAACGGTAAACGGCGAGAGAGCTGACTACGATAAGGATAAGGTATATTGGGCGTTTTATGTTGACGGCGAATATGCAACCCACAGCGTTGATAAAACAGAGATAGAAGAGGGAAAAGTCTACGCTTTTAAGGTAACGAAAGCATGAGAATAAGTATTAAGGAAACGGCGATTTTCGGGATGCTTGGGGCGATTATGTATGTCTCCAAGATGCTTATGGAGTTTCTTCCCAATATCCATTTGCTTGGGGTTTTCGTTGTGGCAATAACGGCGGTATATCGGGCAAAAGCTCTTTATCCCATATACATATATGTTTTCATAAACGGACTTTTCGCAGGCTTTGCTCTATGGTGGATTCCATATCTTTATATATGGACAGTCCTTTGGGGAATGACTATGCTTGTGCCGAAAGGGTTAAACCCTAAAATTAAAACGGTGGTCTATATTCTGATTTGCTCTCTCCACGGCTTTTTGTTTGGAACTCTTTATTCATTTGGACAAGCAATAATATTCGGAATGAACTTTAAAACAACAATCGCCTGGATTGTGGCAGGTCTACCCTGGGACGCGGTCCAGGGAATAGGAAACCTAATCGGCGGACTACTCATAAAACCCCTGATCTCAGTAATAAAATTATCAAAAAAATAAAGGCAGGAATGATTTAGTTCCTGCCTTTTTTATTAACTCAAAAGACCGTAGCTTTTGCTACGGTCTTTTGAGTTAAGGATGAAACTTATGAATAACTATTACACACTAACTTGCGTTTTTGATTTGGAGGCGGAGGCGGTCGGCAATCATTGCGATAAACTCAGAGTTGGTTGGCTTGCCTTTGGTGTTTGCAACGGTGTAGCCGAAAATGGAGTTTAAAACCTCTGTATCCCCTCTGTCCCAGGCAACCTCAATTGCGTGGCGGATTGCCCTTTCAACTCGGCTTGAAGTTGTGCCGAAATCCTTTGCAACAGTTGGATAAAGCTTTTTGGTTATGGAGTTTATAACATCAAGATTTTCAACAACAAGCATTATTGCATGGCGAAGATACTGATAACCCTTAATATGAGCAGGGATGCCGATTTCGTGGATGGTTTTGGTTACCATAGTTTCAATGTCAAGAGCGGTCGGACGGCTCTTTCCGATAATCTTTCCAACAGCGTCTTCTTCGGAGTGGAAAAGTTTGATTGTGCTTATAAGGCTCTCGATATTAAGAGGCTTAACCATATAATATTCAGCCCCAAGGTCAATACAGCTCTGGGCAATCTTCTCCTTTTTAATGGAAGAAGAAATAATAACCATTGGCCCGCTAGCTTGCTTATTTCTCAGTCTTTCCAGAACCCCCATACCGTCAAGAGATGGAAGAATAAGGTCCATAATGAGAACATCCGGCTTTAAAAGCTCAACCTTTTCCAAAACTTCAAAACCGTCACTGACCAGAGCGCAAACCGAAAAATGATAATCAGCTTCAAGCTGCTTTTTAATCATTTCCCCATAGCTTCTTTCGTTGTCTGCAATAAGAACTTTTATCTGTTTCTCCATTTTAACAATTCTCCTTTTATATTTTTCCAAAATTTTCCAATTACAATTAGATTATAAACCCAATTACCAAAATTTGTCAATAGGTTTTTAAAAAATTTTTGGAAAAATATTTTTAGATATTGTTGTTGCTGTCGAAAAAAAGCACAATATCTTGTGCTTTTGTCGTTATTTGCAGTATTAAATTGAAAAGGTGTTTATGATGTATTCTCTCGCGTTATTTTCCAGAGTATCATCAAGAGGAGGAAGGGAAGAAAAACCCTCATATTTCCTTTTAAGTGCCCTTTCTAAGATGCTGTCGCAAAGCTTTGGATTCTTTGGAAGGAGGGGGCCGTGGAGATAAGTTCCTATAAGATTTTTATAGATAACGCCCTCAAAACCACTTTCCCCGTTGTTGCCGTGACCCACTAAAACTTTGCCAAGTGGAGAGTGGCTTCCTATAACTGTCCGTCCGCCGTGGTTTTCAAAGCCTGCGATTTTACCAAATTCGTCGCTTTCTAAAACTACATTCCCGATAAGGCGGTTTTTCTCATCGGAAGTTGTTGTTATATCCAAAATTTCCATTCCCGCAATCTCTTTTTGGGAGGTCTTATAGTATTTCCCCATAAGCTGATACCCTCCGCAAACGCAGAGCATAACCCCATCATTTTCTATATAGGTTTTAAGCTCTTCTCTGTATGAGGATAAAAGGTTGCTGACAGTTTCCATTTCTCTGTCTGCCCCACCACCTAAGAAAATAATATCCGCATTTTTAAAGTCGATATGGTTATCTGATGCTGTAATATCAATAACATTCGCTCCCATATTCCGCCAGAGAAGACGCATTTTAAGAGCTTCCATATTTCCCTTGTCGCCATAGAGATTTAAAAGGTCAGGATAAAGATGAACAATATTTAAAGAATATTCCATTATTTTTTCCCCTCCTTTTCATCTTTAAGGCCAAGCAGAATATTTTGTGTCCCGAAAAGAGCAGTATAGTTAACTAAAACATAACAAACCTCGCTATCGGTTTCAAGACAAGATAAAATTGCTTCTTTCATATCAAAAGTGATTTTGTCAATAGTAATACCTGAATATTTAAAGCGAAGGGCAAGGTCATAGGCCCTTTTCCCGCTTATTGAAAGAGTGTTCAAGGTTTCGTTATTAAGCCTTTCAAAATCAACATCCCAAAGCCATGAAACATCCATGCCGTCACTTGGCTCGGCGTTTACGGCGATAATAATGTCCTTCTTGCGCTTGTCGGTTAAAACTGTTTCAATCGCCTGATTAAACCCTGCGGGGTTTTTGGCAAGATTTAAAATAACGCTCTTTCCAAGGTCAATCTCTTCCATACGGCCAATCTGTGGCTTGTAGTCAGAGAGAAGATTGTTGAAGTTCTCGCCCTTTGTCCCTAAAAGGTTCATAAGAGAGAAAACAGCAAGAACATTATAAATATTATAAAAACCTCTGTAATTTAAGTTTACGGCGCTACCGTTTACAGTAAAGGAAAGCCCGTTTTCAAGGCTTACATCCTTTGCCTCAAAGTCGATTTTGTTTCGCTTGTTTTCGCATTTAGTGCAGAAATAATCCCCAAGCTGACCATAGTGATAATAATTATAGGAAAGGGGAGCACCACACACTGTGCAGAATTGGCCGTCTCTTGTTTCGCTGTTTTGAGAGAGGACCTGCTCGCTTATTCCAAAATATGAAGCGTCGCGACCTTCCCCCAGTTGAGCAGTTATAGGGTCGTCTCCGTTTAAGATAAGCTTTGCCTGAGGGGCTTTATCGATTGCAGACTTAACAAGCTTTACGGTTGTTTCAAGCTCGCCATAGCGGTCAAGCTGGTCCCTGAAAAGATTGGTAACGATTATATAGTCAGGGGTTATATGGTCAAAAACTTTAACCGCAAAGGCTTCGTCAATTTCAAAGCAGGCATAGTCTGCCTTGAATTTCCCGAAAAGGTTACAGCTGTCTGCAAAAACTGTTGCAACACCGCTCAGCATATTCGCCCCAAGAGTGTTGCAGATAACATGGTATCCGCATTTTAAAAGGGAGGCATAAACTAAGTTATTGGTGGTGGTTTTGCCGTTTGTTCCGCAGGTTACAATAACCTTGCCTGTAATATTCTTTTTTAGCCTTTTAATCATATCAGGGCAGATTTTAAGAGCAACCACCCCAGGGGTTGATGAGGATTTTTTGCCCATCATTTTCCCAAGGAGAGAGGCAAGCTTTGCCGCCCAGACTGCAAGTATAAGTCGCATAAGTTTTGTGTCCTTTCCCTTATTTTTCAATAAGTTTTATATCGCTTTCGTCAAAGATTTCATAAAGTTCGTCAAAAGGAATACTATTTTCCTTTGCCCACATAGAGGAGGGGGCAGAAAATGCCTGCTTCGTGTCCTCATAGTAGATATAAAGGGGTAAATCTCCGCCTGTTAAGATTGTTTTAAGCTCCTCTAATTTTTCATTTTCAAAGGATTTCATCTTTATATAGAGCTTTTTATATTTTCCGCTTGGAACTGCCGTAAGAGGCGCCGCACTTTCAAGTCGGAGCTTAGGAGGCTTGTCCTCTGCCATATCAAGGTTTCCTGAGAGGCAAAGCACCGCGTCTTCTTTTATAAGGTTATAGAATGTCCGAACCATTGTTGGGAAAACGATAACCTCGATTGTTCCCGTTAAATCCTCAAACTCGAGGTAATACATAAGCTCGTTTTTCTTGGTAAACTGCTTTCTGAGCCCTGTAATTATTCCGCAGAGAGTAACCTTATCTCCGCTGTCAAACTTATGATGCTCGTTTTCATTTATTTCGTAAACTGTGGCATTTGAAAGCTTTTCAATTTTGTCTTTATAGCTGTCCAAAGGATGCCCTGAAACATAAACCCCGAGATATTCTTTCTCGTTTTTAAGAACTTCTGTTTCCGAAAGCTCGTCAAGGCTTGGAAAATCGTCTTTGTCACTTCCGAAGTCCTCAAAGAAACTGCCAAAATCAAGCTGGCCCTCAACATTGCTCTTCTTTTTGTCAACGGCAGAGTCAAAAACGCTCTCAAAAACCTCTAAAAGAACGCTTCTCTTTAAACCGAGGGAGTCGAATGCACCGCAGCGGATAAGAGCTTCAAGACTTCTCTTATTAAGTCTTCCCGTTGCCATTCGGTTGCAGAAGTTGGTAAAGGAGGTAAATTCGCCGCCCTTTTCTCGCTCGGCTGCAATATCTTCGATAATTGAAACGCCAACATTTTTAACCGCTCCAAGAGAGAAACGGATGTTTTCGCCGTCAGGAACGAATGCCGCATTTCCCTTGTTTATATCAGGAGGAAGAATGTTTATTCCGCATTTTTTCGCAGAGCCTAAGTATTTGGTAATCTTATCAGGATGAGCAAGACAGCTTGTAAGAAGTGCCGCAAAAAACTCAACAGGATAGTGGCAACGAAGATATGCGGTCTGATATGAAACGAAGGCATAGGCTGCCGCGTGGGATTTGTTAAAGGCATATTTTGCAAAGTCCATCATCTCGTCAAAGATTTCTGCCGCAATTTTGGCGTCAATACCCTTTTTAACTGCGCCCTCAACTTCATATTCGCCGTTTTCGTTTTTGATGCCGTGGATGAAGTTTTTCCGCTCCTGCTCCATAACATCTGTCTTCTTTTTGGACATAGCACGGCGGACAAGGTCGCTTCGTCCTAAGGAATAGCCGCCAAGCTCACGAACGATTTGCATAACCTGTTCCTGATAAACAATACAGCCATAGGTAACATCCAATATTTTTTCAAGCATAGGATGTTTATATGTGATGTTTTTAGAATTATTCTTATTTGAAACATAGCGGGGGATTGAGTCCATTGGGCCTGGACGGTAAAGAGAAATTCCCGCGATAATATCTTCAATAGAGGTGGGGGCAAGGTCTTTCATAAAAGACTGCATACCGCCACTTTCAAGCTGGAACACCCCGTCGGTTTCCCCCCGGGAAATCATTTCGTAAACTTCCTGGTCCTCAAAATCAATCTTGCCGATGTCAAGAGTTTCCCCTCGGGTTTTCTTAATGTTTAAAATTGTATCTCTTATAACGGTTAAGGTGCGAAGACCTAAAAAGTCCATCTTTAAAAGGCCAAGATGCTCAACCGTATCTTTTGTGAACTGCGTGGTTATAACATCGCTGTTGCACTGAACGGGAACATAAGCCGTAACAGGCTCTTTTGTTATAACAACCCCTGCCGCATGGGTTGAGGAGTGTCTCGGAAGACCTTCAAGCTGGATTGATGTGTCAATAAGTTTTTTTATCTGCTCATCAGAGTCATACATACTTTTAAGCTGAGGATTGATTTGGAGAGCTTTCTCAATTGTCATATCAAGGACAGCAGGAATCTCCTTTGCAACAGTGTCCGCAGTGGAATAAGGCACATCAAGAGCACGACCAACATCACGGATTGCAAGACGGGCCGCCATTGTTCCGAAAGTTATAATCTGGGCAACATGGTCAGAGCCGTATTTTTTATTGACATAGTCAATAACCTCGCCTCTGCGCTCATAACAAAAGTCAATATCAATATCAGGCATGGTAACTCGCTCGGGGTTTAAGAAACGCTCGAAAATAAGACCATACTTGATAGGGTCAATATCGGTTATTTTAAGGCAATAGGAAACTATGGACCCTGCGGCACTGCCTCGGCCGGGGCCTACCATAATTCCATTTTCTTTGGCGTAATTTATAAAATCCCATACAATGAGGAAATATTCAACATATCCCATTGACTTTATGGTTTCAAGCTCATAGGAAAGTCTTGCTTTAATTTCGTCGTTACTGTTTGGATAACGCTCTTTAAAACCTTTTTCGCAAAGCTCTTTTAAATATTCATAAGCGGTATACCCTTCGGGAAGAGCAAATTCAGGAAGATGAAGCTTGCCAAATTCAATCTCAACATTACACATATCCGCAATTTTCTGTGTATTTTCAAGAGCCTCAGGAACATAGGAGAAGAGGAAGTCCATTTCCTCCTCAGACTTAACATAAAGCTGAGAGGACTCCATTTTCATTCTGTCGGTATCATTAACGGTCTTTCCCGTCTGGATACACATAAGAATATCCTGATATTTTGCGTCGTCTTCTGTAACATAGTGGACATCGTTGGTGGCAACAAGGCCTAAGCCAAACTCTTTAGAGAGAGCAATAAGCTGGCTGTTGAGCTTTTTCTGGTCATAAAGGCCGTGGTCCTGAATTTCGATAAAAAAGTTTTCTTTCCCGAAAATATCAATAAAACGCTTGGCGGTTTCCCTTGCCTCTTCGGGATTGCTGTTTAAAAAGTGGCGGGAGATAACCCCGAACATACAACCGCTTAAAGCAATAATACCTTCGCTGTGCTCCCTTAAAACATCAAGGTCGACTCTTGGCTTATAATAAAAGCCGTCAACCCATCCGCAGGAAACGATTTTCATAAGATTTTTATAGCCTGTTTCGTTTTTGGCAAGGAGGATTAAGTGTGAATTTTTTGAGTCAAGGTCGTGCATTTTGTCAAAACGGCTTCTCTGGGCAACATAAACCTCACAGCCGAGGATTGGCTTAATGCCGATTTTCTTTGCATATTCATAAAAATCAATAACCCCATACATATTCCCATGGTCAGTAATTGCCATAGCGGTCTGGCCAAGTTCTTTTGCGCGGTCTAAAATTTTCGGGATAGTCCCTTCACCGTCAAGCAAACTGTAAATAGTATGGGTGTGAAGATGCACAAATGACATATTTTCTCCTCCTTTATAGATTTTCTGCAATAGCGAGAATGCGTTTAAGTCTGTGGTTTACCCCCGACTTTGAAAGAGGGGGAGAAAGCAGAGCCCCAAGGTCCCCAAGGCTTAAATCTCTGTTTTCAAGGCGTAGCTTTGCAAGAGCATAAAGCTCGTCGGGAAGCTCTTCAAGACCGATTGTCTGTTGAATTTTATTTATAGCCTTAATATGAACGGCAGATGCTGTAAACACCTTGTCCATATTGGCAACTTCCCCGTTATAAATTCTGGTAAGATTGCTCCTTACTTCTCTCTCAATTTTTATATTGACATATTCCATATAAGATAAGGTTGATCCAAGATAAGTGAGGACATCACAGATGGTGTCGCTGACTTTGGTATAAACAACCCATGAGTCCTTTCTCTTAACCTTCTTAAAAGAAAAGCCCAACGATTCGAGGAAGAGAAGAAAATCCTCCGTTAAAAGCTCATATCTTGTAAGGAACTCCATATTGTAATTCTTATTGGGGTCAATAACTGTTCCGCCCCCTAAAAAAGCGCCTCGAAGGAAGGCTTTCTTGCAACAGTCTTTTTCAATAACCTCAGGGGTTATGCGGAATTTTATATTGTTTTCAGACAGGCGGAGGGCATATAAGCATTTTGCAACAACCCCTAAATCGTTGCAGTAAACTGCGAAATATTTTCCGTCTTTTGTGGTCTTACCTATGTATCCGAAAAGCTTATTTAAAAGGGCGCAGAACTTGTCCGCAACAAAAGAGCTTTCGCTTATAAGCTTAATAGAGGTTCCGTTTATGCTCCCTGCAAATAAAAGCATACCAAAAAGCTCTGCCCTGTCGCAACAGGGAGAGTTGTTTTCGGCAAGTATTAAGGGTTCTTTTGTTTGCTGGGAAAAAGATTTCATATTTTTATCCTTTTAGAATTTTCCAATCATTTTAACCTCAGGGCAAAGAGTTACCCCGAATTTTTCATAAACTGTTTTCTGGATATGTTCTATAACAGAAAGAACATCCTTTGCGGTGGCATTTCCTGTGTTTATAACAAAACCTGCATGTTTTTCGGAAACCTGCGCTCCGCCGATGGAAAAGCCTTTAAGCCCTGCCTGTTCAATAAGTGTTCCTGCAAAATGTCCTGTGGGCCGCTTGAAGGTGCTTCCTGCGCTTGGCTTATCAAGAGGCTGTTTTGAAACCCGTCTCTCTTTAAGGTCATCGGTTTTGGTCTTGATGTCTTCTTTGTTGCCCTCTTTAAGAGAAAGAGTGCAGCTTGTTATAACCGCTCCGTTATCCATAAAAACGCTGCGACGGTAACCAAAGTCACAGTTTTTTTTGTCTATGGTTTTTATGTTATTGTCCTTGTCAATAAAAGTAACATCTTTAACAACAGCGCAAAGCTCCTCGCCGTATGCCCCTGCATTCATATAAAGGGCACCCCCTAATGAGCCGGGGATTCCTGAGGCAAATTCAAGTCCCGTAAGGGAATTTTCATAAGCTAAATTTGCAATACGGGAAAGAAGAATACCGCATTGGGCTTTAATTGTTGTTCCGTTTATTTCGGCGTTTTTCATATTTTTGCCGATAATTATAACAACCCCGTCAATTCCGCCGTCTCCCACTAAAATATTAGAGCCGTTTCCTAAAACGGTTGCAGGGATATTTTCGCTTTTTAAAAGATTTAAAACTGCAATAATCTGTTCCTCATTCTCAGGAAAAACCACAAAGTCGGCATTACCGCCGATTTTAAAAGTAGTGTGGTTTTTCATTGGCTCGTCTTTTAGGACATTTTTGTCCCCCAAAAGAGAAACAAGCTTAGCTTCTATCATAATATCTCTCCTTAAAAATTAAATTCAAGATACGGTTTTTTGTTTTTAAGATGGTCTGTAAGAGTTTTCGCATCACGGCTTATAATAAGCTCCTCAGGAAAGTCACAATCTTTGAGTAAGTTTATTGCATCCTCAAAATCCCCTACCGAGTCGCAGTAGTGAGCATCAGAGCCTACGCAGATTTTAGCGCCGTATTTTTTGCAGCAAAGGATAATGTCACGGCATATTTCTGTTTGAAAATCTTTAAGGAGGGTGTATCGGTTAACCTCAATTAAGATATCCTTTTTCTTTGCCTTTTTAATAACTGCCTTATGGTCAAAACTAAATCCGTTTCTGCCGATATGGCCTAAAACATCGATATATGGATTATCCATAACATTAAGCCAGGTTTTTGTGTGGTCAGCCTCGTCCCTTTGTTCATAAATGGGATAGTGAATGGAGGCAAGAATTATGCCAAGCCTCTTTAAAATTCTTTCGGGTATATCAGTTTCGCCCCTTTTGTTAAGAACATTAAGCTCTGCGCCTTTAAGAATTTTAACCCCGCAGATAACAGGAGGAATCGCTCCTGAATTTTCAAAGTGCCACAAGTGGGGAGAGTCGGGAGCCAAAGGAGCGTGGTCCGTCATTGCAATAAGTTCAAGGCCCTTCTCCGCTGCCACAAGCGCATTTTCTCTTATGGTGGAATATGCGTGAGTGCTGGCTATTGTGTGAGTGTGAATATCTGTAAGTATTTTCAAAATATCTGTCCTTTCAAAATTTCTGTCATTTGTAAATTAAAAGTTTACCTGCTCCATAACACGCTTGTTAAGCTCTTCCGCAGCATTATACCCCATTCTTCTCTGACGGTTGTTCATTGCGGCAACCTCAAAGATGATGGCGAGGTTTCTGCCCGGTCTTACAGGGATTGTAAGAGATGGAATATCAAGACCTAAAATATTTGTGTATTCATCAACTAAGCCAAGGCGGTCATATTGCTTGCCCTTCTGCCAGGTTTCAAGATGAATAACAAGGTCGATTTTCTCTGTGTCCTTAACGGCACCCATACCGAAGATTTTCTTAACATCAACAATTCCGATTCCTCGGATTTCTATAAAATGGCGGATAATTTCAGGGGCAGAGCCAACCAGCGCTTTTGAAGAAACCTTTTTAATCTCAACAGCGTCGTCGGCAACAAGACGGTGACCTCTTTTCATAAGCTCAACAGCGGCCTCGCTTTTACCAACCCCGCTCTCGCCTAAGATAAGAATACCCTCGCCGTAGACTTCAACCAAAACACCGTGGCGGGTGATTCTTGGTGCAAGCTCAACATTTAAGAATGCAATAAGAGCACTCATAAAAGCAGAGGTTGCAATGTTTGTCCTAAGAACAGGAGTGTCATATTCCTTTGCAAGATCAAGCATCTCGGAGAAAATAGGAATACCCCTTGCAACGATAATGGCAGGAACTCTTTTTTCAAAGAAATTTTTAAGATGAGCATATCTTTCCGCGCTGTCCATATCTTCAAGGTATGAGTTCTCAACCTTGCCTAATATCTGGATGCGGGAGGAGTCAAAATAATCATAGAAGCCGACAATCTGAAGACCCGGACGGTTAACATCGGCAGAGTCAATTAAAACCTCTTTTTCAGGAAGATAAATTGCTTCAAGTTTGAACTCGTTTATGATTTTACTAAGCGCCACTGTGAAATTTTCAGCCATAATAATCCTCATTCCTTATGTAAAATTATAATAATATAATTATATTATACTATATTTTTTAGATTTTGCAACGGAATTTCACAATTTGCCCATAATTTTTGAAAAAATTTGAAAAAATGCTTGCAATTTGAGAAAGAACCTGCTATAATGGTACAAGTTGATATGGACAAGTGTAATTTAGGAGGTGTTTATATATGGCTAAGTGCAGCGTTTGCGGTAAGGGAGTTACTTTCGGAATTAAGGTATCTCACTCTCATCGTCGTTC
Organism: Clostridia bacterium; assembly: GCA_045578465.1. Taxonomy (GTDB): domain Bacteria; phylum Bacillota; class Clostridia; order Monoglobales; family Monoglobaceae; genus SIG454. The sequence goes on from JAZNKJ010000016.1 coordinate 30,720, forward strand.
CAACAAGATGTGGAAGCCAAATATCAGAAGGGTAAAGGCTGTAGTTGACGGTACACCTACAAGAGTGTATGTTTGTTCAAGATGCTTAAGATCCGGAAAAGTTGAAAGAGCAATCTAATTTTGTTTAAAACAAGACACGCATAGGGTTTCCTATGCGTGTTTTTTCGTTTACAAGTTTCCCTCAGGTCGTACTCTGAAAATGCATTTTAAAAGTCCTCGGAAGAATTTAGGAGGCTTTACCACGACGATTTTCATAAACACCATTCCTTTCCCAAAATTTTTATCGTTTTAACAAACAGCAGATGCCAAAAATCATAATCTCAAGCCCAAGCAGGAAGATAAGAAGAGCGTAGGGGATTATGTTGGCAATAAAGATGCCAAGACCTAAGGTTATAAGCATACAGCCAATAAGTCTTGGAACGCATACGGGCTTTCTTCTTGGCCTCATTTTTAAAACCACCTTTGCCTTTTACTTCATAATATGTGGGCAAGGAAAATGAGTGAAAAAATCGTCTGAGGAAATTTTTTGATTTTATGGAGAAAATTCAAATATAATATTGTTTTTTAATTTAAAATGTGATATAATATCTTTTAACTATGGACAGGAAACAGGCAAATATGACCTTTCGCCGGTTTCCAATGTATATTTTGTTTGTAAAGAAGGCATTACTCAGTGAATTTATTTAAGGACAAAACAGAAAAAGGAAAAAGAATATTTAATAAATTCCGTGAACTTTTCAGGGGGACCCGTCTGTGGTTTTTCTTCTTTTCATTTCTCGCTCTTTTAATCCCTGACCTGGTTTTAAAGTCAAAGGTTATTTTTGTAGATTTCAGAGTTGATGAAGGCTGGTGGCTGAGGGCATTCCTCTGCAATATTGTTCCCGTGTTGTTTACGCTTCTTTGGATAGGGCTTATCTTGTTTGTTTGTATATATATGCTTCCGAAACGGGCGGGAAGAACTGTGTTTATCGTTATTGCATCCCTTGCCAATATCCTTATGATTTCGGAGTTTATATACTATACAATGTTTGGCAGATTTTTTATGCTCAGCAGTATATTCCTGGCAACGGAGGGTGCGGCTTATGCTCCAATACTTTATCAGTATGTTTCTCCGTGGCTCATTCTTTACAGCATCCTTTCAATAGGCTCTCTGGTTTTGGCTTGCAAAAAGTGGCAAAAGCAGACAGTTCCGAAAAAGTTCTGGTATATAGTAGCAATCTTCCCCGTTTTAATCGCAATTTTATCCGCATATATGACGGTAAGCGAGGCGGAGAAGAATAATACGAAAATCTGGTCAACATGGAAAAGACCGAGATATGTTTATTCGGATATGGCGGACCCTGACAGATGTATTAGAGTTATGGGTATTTATCAGTTTATGGTGCGAAGCGCAACATACCCGATTTTCTCAGACAGCGGTTTTGCGGATGAGGACTATGAAAAGGTTGACGAGTATGTTAAAACCAACGAAGATCTTTTCTCAAAGAAGCCGACCAGCAATAAAATGACAGGCTACTTTAAAGATAAGAATGTTATAGCGATTATGCTTGAAAGTATAGACGACTGGATGATAAGCCCTGAAACAACGCCGACGATTTATCGGCTTATGAATCAGGGAATAAACTTTGAAAACCATATCGCATCTCCTTTCGGAGGCGGATATACCTTTAATTCAGAGTTTGCCTTTAACACAGGGTATTATACTCCAAAATCTTCATCAAGCGCATCAATTTACGGCTATAACCATTTCCCGTATACTCTCCCGAACTTGTTCAGAGAAAAAGGGTATTCGGCGAACCAGTTCCATTACAACAAAATGGAATTTTATAACAGAGCAACAATGCATAAGGCCTTTGGCTATGAGAATTATATTTCATTTATGGACTATATGAAAGAGGCAGAGGCAGAGCTTGACAGTAACACAATGCTTTTAGAGGATGAAGCGGTTTATAAAAAGATGGTTGAAAATGAGAAGTTTTTCGACTTTATAATAACCTATTCGGCTCATCTTCCATATAATGCAGACGATAAGATTGAGGCAGCAAAGCTTAAATATCCTGAACTTGTGGATAAAACAAGTGTTGCTGAATTCAAAGCGATGATGCAGAGAATTGATGCCCAAAGCGTTGAGATTGACTATTCTTTATATGATGACGCTAAGTGGGAAAGCCTTACAAGAGAATATAACAATGCAAGACTTTTAGCAAAAGATACAGACGAATTTATAAGACTTCTTATTGAGAAACTTGAAAGAGACGGACTTATGGATGATACGGTTTTAGTGGTTTTTGCTGACCACTATACCTACGGATATTCCGACGAGACTATCGTTAAAGGATTATCCCTTTTAGAAGGAGAGCGATTTATTGAGGAGACTCCCTTCTTCATATATCATAAGGGGTCTCCTAAAATGAAAGTTACAAAGGTTTCAAGTACGAAGGATATCCTTCCTACAATGATAAACCTTTTCGGCCTTGATTGGTTCGGGGGATATATCGGCGACGATATATTTGACGATAACAACAAAGGCTTTGCGTATTTCAGCAATATGACCTGGTATGACGGAAAAATTTACAGGGATGATACTCTCGTTGTAACCGAAGAAAACCGTGAATATATTGAGGAAATCGACAAAAAGATGATGGACTGTGTAAACATAAACGATATAATTGTTGCCGGCGATTATTTTGCGCGGCAGAAATAGGAAAGGAAGAGAAAAGTGAAGGAACAGTTAAACCAGATAAGATTAGATGCAACAGCACAGCTCGAAGAAATTAAATCACTTGATAAAATTGAAGAGTTTCGTGTAAAGTTTTTAGGTAAAAAAGGTGAGCTTACGGCCATTATGAAAGGCATGGGAGGCCTTAGTGCTGAGGAAAGACCAATCATTGGCCAAATGGCAAACGAGGTAAGAACCTTTATTGAAAAGGCTATTGAAGAAAAGAAAGAGATAATCGAAAAGTCTGCAATGGCAGAGAAAATTAAAGCAGAAAAATTGGATGTTACAATGCCTGGTAAGAGAAAGAACCACGGCACACTTCATCCGCTTACAAAGGTTTTAAACGACCTTGAAGATATCTTTATGGGAATGGGCTTTACAATTGCGGAAGGCCCTGAGGTTGAGCTTGACTATTATAACTTTGAAGCTCTCAACATCCCGAAAGACCACCCTGCAAGAGATACTCAGGATACATTCTATATAAATGATGATGTGGTTTTAAGAAGCCAGACATCTCCGGTTCAGGTTCGTGTTATGGAAAAGCAGGCTCCGCCAATTAGAATTATTTCCCCTGGTCGAGTTTACAGAAGTGACGCGGTTGACGCAACTCACTCTCCTGTTTTCCATCAGGTTGAGGGGCTTGTTATTGATAAGGGTATAAAGATGTCCGACCTTAAAGGAACACTTGAAGTTTTTGTTAAAAAGCTTTACGGAGATGATACAAAGCTTCGTTTCCGTCCTCATCACTTCCCATTTACAGAGCCAAGCGCAGAGGTTGATATCTCCTGCTTCAACTGCGGAGGTAAAGGCTGCCGCTTCTGTAAGGGAGAGGGCTGGATTGAAATACTCGGTTGCGGAATGGTGCATCCTAAGGTACTTAAAAACTGTGGCATTGACACAGATGTTTATTCCGGATTTGCATTTGGAATCGGTCTTGAACGCGTCGCTCTTTTCAGATATGACATTGACGATATAAGACTTTTATATGAGAACGACACAAGATTCTTAGAGCAGTTTTAATAGTGAAAGGATGGAATAAATTATGAATTTACCAATGTCATGGCTTCGTGACTATATGAATATAGGCGAAATCGAAACAAAAGAATATGAACATAAAATGACAATGTCCGGCTCAAAGGTTGAGGGAACAGAAAGACTCGGCGGCGAGGCGGAGAACATAAGAACAGGAAAGATTTTAAAGGTTGAGGCTCATCCTGACGCTGATAAGCTTGTTGTTTGTCAGGTTGAGGTTGGGGAAGATGCTCCAATCCAGATTGTAACTGCCGCTCCAAATGTTTTCGAAGGGGCAATCGTTCCTGTTGCAATGCATAAGTCCACAGTTTACGGCGGACAGAAAATAACAAGAGGAAAGCTCCGTGGCGTTGTAAGCAACGGAATGTTCTGCTCAACTGATGAGCTTGGAATGTCAAAGGAAAGAGCAACAGGAATTTTAATTCTCCCTGAGGATACTCCGATCGGCGTTGATGCCTGCGCTCTTTTAGGGCTTGACGAGAAAATAGTTGAGTTTGAAATAACTTCAAACAGACCTGACTGTATGAGCGTTATAGGACTTGCAAGAGAAACTGCCGCAACCTTCGGCTATGATTTTTCTGTTCCAAATCCAAAGGAATATGAGAAAGTTTCTGAAAAGGCAGAAGATAATGCAAAAGTTGAGGTTTTAGACTTTGACCTCTGCCCAAGATTTTTGGGTAAGGTTGTTAAGAATGTTAAAATCGGCCCGTCTCCTGAGTGGATGCAGAAAAGACTTGCCGCTTGCGGAATAAGAGCCATAAACAATGTTGTTGATATAACAAACTATGTTATGCTTGAATATGGTCAGCCAATGCACGCCTATGACCTTGACTGTGTTGCTGGAAAGAAGATTATCGTAAGACGAGCAAAGGACGGAGAAATCCTTAAAACTCTTGATGACCAGGACAGAGTTTTAAACTCTTCAATGATTTGTATATCTGACGAAAAGGAAGCAATCGGTGTTGCAGGTGTTATGGGTGGCGCAAGCTCAGAGGTTACTGAAAACACAAAGACAGTTCTCTTTGAAGCGGCAACCTTTAACGGAACTGCTGTAAGACGCGCGGCAAAGGCTCTCGGAATGAGAACTGATGCGTCTGCCCTCTTTGAAAAGGGTCTTGACCCATATAACCTTGACGGCGCAATCGAAAGAGCCTGTCAGCTTATTGCTAAGATGGGCGCAGGCGATGTTTTGGAAGGCACAATTGAGGTTTGTGGTGAGCTTAAAGAAGCCCTTGTTCTTCCTTTTGAACCTGAAAGAATGAATGCGTTTTTGGGAATGGATATAAGCCGAAACGAAATGATTGACATCTTAACTTCTCTTGAATTTAAGGTAGAAGGAGAAAAGGTTATCGTTCCTACTTTCCGTGGGGACATTGAGTCAATGGCTGATATTGCAGAGGAAGTTGCAAGAATTTACGGCTATGACAAAATTCCGACAACCCTTATGGATACTGCCGTAACTTGCGGAGGAAGAACTCCTGAGCAAAAAGCAGAGGCTAAAATTAAAGATATTTTGGTTTCTGACGGTTTTGATGAAATCATAACATATTCATTCACTGACCCTAAGGAAAACGAGCTTTTGGGAATTCCAAAGGACAGTGAAAAGTATAGCTTTGTTAAGATACTTAACCCTCTCGGTGAAGAAAACAGCGTTATGAGAACAACAATGCTCGCTTCAATGTGTGAGGTTTTAAAGACAAACTATAACAAGAGAATTCCGTCTGCGTCTTTGTTTGAGCTTGGAAGCATATATATAAACAAAGGCGAAACTCTCCCTGATGAGAGGAAGACCGTTGCAATCGGTATGTATGGCTGTGGCGACTTCTATGATTTAAAGGGAACAATTGAAAACCTCTTTGCTGAATTGGGAGTTAAAAAGGTAAAATATGTTGGAGTAGACAGCAACCCGACTTTCCATCCGGGAAGATGCGCTGAAATTTATTGCTGTGATTGTAACAAGAAAATCGGCGTTATGGGACAGGCTCATCCAAGTGTCGCTGCAAACTATAAAATAAATGCAGAAGTTTATCTTGCTGAGCTTGATTTTGCAACAATCTTTGAATGCGGAAACTCTAAGAAGACATATAAGCCTCTTCCCAAATTCCCTGCAACAACCCGTGATATCGCTATGGTTGTTGAGGAAGATGTATGCGTAGCTGATATTGCAGACATTTTTGAAAAGGAAATGGGCGGAATTTTAGAGAGCTACACTCTCTTTGATATATACAGAGGCGCTCAGCTTGGAGAGAATAAGAAGAGTGTTGCTTATTCACTTTCATTCAGAGCAAGCGACAGAACCTTAACTGATGACGAAGTTAATGCAGTTATGGAGAAAATTTTAGCAGGACTTAAGAATAAAGTCGGTGCAGATTTAAGATAATAAATACTATACGGGAGGATAGACAAAATGAATAACGACAAGCACGCTACAATTAAGTTTCAAGTAGAGAAAAAGCCTATGGATATTCAGGAAACAATTCTTACTGTCCATAACGCTCTTGTGGAAAAAGGCTATAATCCCATAAGCCAGATTGTTGGTTATATTATGTCAGGGGACCCGTCATATATAACTGCCCATAACGGCGCAAGAAGTCTTATCCAGAAAGTTGAAACTGACGAAATACTGGAAGAACTTGTTAAATATTATGTAAACAGATAATAAGGAGAATTTTATGAAAAAAGTTTTAGCGCTTATTTTAGCACTTGTTTTGGTTTTATCTTTTGCATCTTGCAAAAAGGATGAAGTTAATGGTCCTACTGAAAAGGACGAAACAAAGGTAGAAGATACTGTTAAAGATGATGAAACAAATGTTTCTGACGAGACAGAAAAGGAAGAAGAGAAGAAAGAAGAAACTCAGAAACCTGCTGAAAAGCCACAGGAAAAACCAGCTGAAAAACCAGCTGAAAAGCCTGCTGAAAAACCAGCAGATGAACCGAAAACATTGGGAACAGCTCTTCTTGCAGAGTTTAAAAAAATAGCACCTGGAAAGAGTGCGGAAGAAATCGTAAATGGTATTTGCCAGAATTCAATTCTTCCCTTTTCTCCTGTAACCAACCCTGTTGCAGAAGGCGACTATCTCCCTGGCTTTGACGGAGAAGAAATCAGAGGGTTTAAGAGTGGCGTTGCATTTATGCCTATGATTGGCTCAATTCCTTTTGTGGGATATGTTTTCGAGCTTGAAAATGCAGGAGATACAGCTTCCTTTATTCAGACTCTTAAAAGTCAGGCTAATTTAAGATGGCTTGTTTGCGCAGAAGCCGAAGAAATGGTATATGGCGCAGAAGGCAATAAAGTATTCTTTGTAATGTGTCGAAAGAGCTTTGGCGAAGAGTAAAAGCTAAATAAAACGGGTGCACTTTCGCACCCGTTTTCTAAATTATGAGGAGGATAAGCTATGCTATTTTCAAGTATACCTTTTCTATATTATTTCTTGCCGATAGTTTTAATACTGTATTTTATAGCACCCAAAGTGTTAAAAAACAGCGTGCTGTTACTTTCAAGCCTTGTTTTCTATGCTTGGGGAGAGCCAAAGTATATCTTTTTGATGATTGCGACGGTTTTAAGCGGTTATGCTCTTGGGTTGCTCATTGAAAAGTTTCGGGGAAAAGCACTTTCCAAAGTATTTTTGGGATTAGCGCTTTTAATCGACCTTGGCGCTCTTGCATATTTTAAATATGCCGACTTTTTTATAGAGAACTTTAATGCCTTGACAGGTCTTTCCGTTCCGTTACTAAAAATTGCCCTTCCAATCGGGATAAGTTTTTACACTTTTCAGATTTTAAGCTATAACATTGATGTTTATAGAGGTACGGTCAGGGCACAGAAAAACCCAATAAACCTTGCAACCTATGTTGCCCTTTTCCCGCAGCTTATTGCAGGCCCTATCGTTAGGTATAAAGATATTGAAACACAGCTTACGGAAAGAAAACATAGTTTTTCAAAGGCGTCTGATGGTATAAGACGGTTTATAATCGGTCTTTCTAAAAAGATAATCCTTGCCAACACCTTAGGGGAGCTTTGCGACATTTTTATGCAGTCGGGGGACAAGTCTGTGGCGTTTTACTGGCTATTTGCAATTTCCTATATGCTCCAGATTTACTTTGACTTTTCAGGGTATAGTGATATGGCAATCGGCCTTGGCAAAATCTTGGGCTTTGAGTTTATGGAAAACTTCAACTACCCGTTTATTTCTTCAAGCATAACGGAGTTCTGGAGAAGATGGCATATTTCCTTAGGGACTTGGTTTAGAGATTATGTTTATATCCCAATGGGCGGAAACAGAGTAGGAAAACTCAGGCTTTTAATAAATATTTTCACAGTATGGTTTTTAACAGGTTTCTGGCACGGGGCAGAATGGACCTTTGCCATTTGGGGACTTTATTTCGGAGTCTTTTTAACCATCGAAAAGTTCTTCCTGACCGATTTTCTTAAAAAGAATAAAGTAATAAGTTATATATACACCTTTTTCCTTGTGGCAATAAGCTTTGTCTTATTCAGCAGTGGGGATATAAGACAAGCGATTTCTTATATTGGCGGACTTTTCGGGGCAGGAAATACCCCTCTCGTTTCAAATGAATTTGTGTATTATTTTAAAAGCTATGGTTTGACAATTCTCATAGGAATAATCGGCGCAACGCCGCTTCCTAAGAAGATTATAGAAAAACTAAGCATTACCGATGGATTTGAAAAGGCGTGGGGAATAATCGAAATTCCTCTACTTGTCTTGCTCTTGATTGTTTCAACAGCATACCTTGCAGACGGCTCTTTTAATCCGTTCTTGTATTTCAGATTTTAAAGGAGGGGGAGAAATATGAAAATAAAAGATATTATATCAGTTGTTGTTTTTGCCATTTTAGTAGGCGCAATCTCTCTTTCCTGCTTTTTAAAGAAAGATGATGAATATTCCGAAAGCGAAAGACGCCCATTGGCTCAAAAGACAGAAGTAAACGCCGAAACGATTTTCTCAGGGGAGTTTATGAAAAACTTCGAGGAATACAGCGCAGACCAGTTTCCAAAAAGAGATTTTTTCAGGGGGATTAAAGCAGTTTTCGTGAATAATGTTTTAAACCAGATGGATAACAACGGGCTGTATTTTAAGAATGGGCATATTTCCAAAATCGAATACCCCGAAAATGAGAAAATGATGAGCCATTCGGCAGAGATTTTTAATAAGATTTACAATAAGTATATAGACGGAAAAGATATGAAGGTCTACCTTTCAATCGTTCCCGATAAGAACTACTTTTTTGGAAAAGAGGACGGCTATTTATCCATAGACTATGATAAATTTACAGACTATTTCAAAAGGGAAATGCCTTATGCGAAATATATTGATGTTGCTCCTCTTTTAAGTATTGACGATTATTATACAACCGACTCTCACTGGAAGCAGGAGGAGATTACCGATGTATCCGAATATATCTTAAAAGAGATGGGAACTATCATCAAAACAGAATATAAGGTTAATGAAATTGAAAAACCTTTCTATGGAGTTTATAAAGGTCAGTCGGCATTATCGGTTAAGCCTGATACAATAAAGTATCTGACAAACCCTGCTCTCGACAGCGCCGTGGTTAAATATTATGATACGGGTTTTCCAAAAGAGGGAAAAATGTATAATATGGAAAAGGCGGTAGGAAAAGACCCATACGAGATGTTTCTTTCAGGATCAACCCCGCTTGTTACCATAGAGTATCCCGAAAATAAAAACGGGAAAGAGCTTATAATTTTCCGTGATTCTTTCGGAAGCAGTTTAGCGCCCCTTTTGTCGCTGGGATATGAAAAGACAACTGTTGTGGATATCCGCTATGTTGGAAGCGATTTTCTGGGCAGTTTAATAGATTTTGATTCTCAGGATGTTTTATTTATTTATAGTGCAGTAATGCTTAACAATAGTTCTGGGCTTCGATAAAAAAAGGTCAATACTCTTTTGAGTATTGACCTTTTAATTTAGATTTTATAATCAAGCTTAAACTTTTCGCCACAGCCGTATTTTTCATAAACATAGTCAATGTCTTTATCTCCTCTGCCGGATAAACAAGCAAGGATTGAGCCTGACTTATGCTCCTTTGCGTAGCGGATAGCATATGCAACAGCGTGGGCGCTTTCGATTGCAGGAATAATTCCCTCGTATCTTGAAAGGAGGAAGAATGCCTCCATAGCCTCTTCATCGGAAACTGTTTCGTAATTTACTCTTCCTAAATCACGAAGATGAGCGTGTTCAGGGCCAACACCCGGATAGTCAAGACCGCTGGCGATTGAATAAACCGGAAGTGGCTCGCCGTTCTCATCGCTTAAAACATAGGTGTCAAAGCCGTGAATTCTGCCTTCTTTACCAAACTTCATTGTTGCAGCGTGGTCACCGATTTTTTCCCCTCTGCCAAGAGGCTCAATTCCGTAAATTTCAACAGGGTCGGAAACGAATGGAACAAACATACCGATTGAGTTTGAACCACCTCCAACGCAAGCGCAAACCGCGTCAGGCATAATTCCTGTCATCCCTAAGAACTGTTCCCTTGCCTCGATACCGATGATTGACTGGAAGTCCCTGACGATTTTCGGGAACGGATGAGGACCGAGGGCGGAACCTATGCAGTAAATTGCGTTGTCGTATTCTTTAAGATAGGCATCAAATGCGGCATCAACGGCTTCCTTTAAGGTTTTAAGACCGTGAGTTACGGGAATAACCCTTGCCCCAAGCATCTTCATTCTTATAACATTTGGGTGTTGCTTTTCAATATCAACCTCACCCATATAAATATCACATTCCATACCAAAATAAGCGGCAGCAGTTGCAAGAGCAACTCCGTGCTGACCTGCCCCTGTTTCGGCTATGAGCTTTTTCTTGCCCATGTATTTAGCAAGAAGTCCCTGCCCCATACAGTGGTTTAATTTATGCGCGCCTGTGTGGTTTAAGTCCTCTCTCTTTAAATAAATCTGGCAGTTGCCAAAGAGCTTGGAAAGTCTTTCGCAGTGGTAAACGGGAGTTGGTCTGCCCTGAAATTCCTTACGGATACGGCGAAGCTCATTAATGAACTGAGCAGAGTGGCAGATTGCTTCATATGCATCATCTGCCTCTTTAAATGCAACTTCAAGCTCAGGTGGGAGATATGACCCGCCGAATTTGCCGAAATAGCCGTCAGGAGTAGGGTTTTCTTTAAGATAATTTTCAAAATCCTTATACTTATTCATATTTTTCATCCTCCAATAAAAAAATCTTCTGAACAGAAAATCAGAAGAAAAGAGCATCAAAATAAAAATGTCTCATCTCGTCTAAATATTCTCATCTAATCTCATCTAATCTGTTCTTATTATAATATAGCAAAAAATATGTATTTTGTCAACAAAAATCTCTCTTTGCTTGCTTTTTAAAGTGCAGTATGGTAAAATTAAAAGAGGAAACAGACACAGGAGAATAAGAATGATTAAGAACTATATTTTTGATTTTGGGAATGTTTTGGCGGAGTTTTATCCTGAAAAGCTGACAAAACCTTATGTTGAGGATGAAAAACTTTGCAAAGAGATAAGTGAAATCGCTTTTGACAGACTTTACTGGGACAAGCTGGATGACGGAAGCATAACAGATGAAGAGGTTAAAGAGGGAATTTTGTCCCGCACAGACGAAAAAACAGGCTCCCTTGCTTGCCGAGTGTATGACAACTGGATAAATTCCTTAACTCCCGTCCCGAATATGGAAAAACTGATTTATGACATCTTTAAAACTGATAAGAAACTATACCTTTTGTCGAATATAAGTATAGGCTTTGCGGAAAAATACAGCGAAGCAAAATGGATAAAAGAACTTTTTGCCTGCTTTGACGGGCTTGTGTTTTCAGGGCCTTTGGGAAAGGTAAAACCCCAAAGAGAAATTTTTGGGCATTTACTCAGTGAATTTAATCTAAAAGCGGAAGAGTGCCTGTTTATAGACGACAGCGAGAAAAATATTTTGGGTGCAGAAAAGGTTGGAATAAAGGGATACTTATTTGACGGCGATGCAGAAAAACTAAGAGATTATCTCGGTTTATAAAAGGAGAAAATTATGTATGATTTAATATTATTTGACCTTGATGGGACCCTGACACTTCCTGAAGAGGGGATTACGAAAAGCGTTAAATATGCCTTGGAGTCAAAGGGCATAATAGAAGACAATCAGGAAAAATTAAAACGCTTTATCGGTCCGCCCCTGGTTGACGGATTTATGGAATTTTACGGTATGAGCCGTGAAGATGCCCTATCTTGTGTTGCAAAATACAGAGAGCGTTTTTCAGTGGTAGGACTTTTTGAAAATGAGCTTATAGACGGGGTAAAAGAAATGCTTAAAACCCTAAAAGAAAGCGGAAAAACCCTTGTTCTTGCTACATCAAAGCCTCGCCCTTTTGTTATCAAAATTCTTGAAAAATTTGAACTTTCAGAGTATTTTTCATTCATTTCCGCCGCCGAATTTGACGGAACGAGAAATGATAAGGCTGATGTTATAAAATATGCCCTCCAAAATGCAGGGGAATATTCAAGCCCTGTTATGGTGGGGGACAGAATGCATGACTGTATCGGCGCAAAGAAAAATAATGTGCCCTGCGTTGGGGTTTCCTATGGCTATGCAGAGAAAGGCGAATTAGAAGAAAGCGGAGCAATTAAAATCTGTCATAGCATTGAGGAGCTTTCTGAGTATTTAAATGCCTATTGAAATTTATAATACAGTATGGTATAATATCTATTTGTGATGATATAATCAATTATATTAAGGAGTTGGTTTTTAGTGGACCCGTTACCTCGAAGTAGCGATTATGACTTGCCTCTGAATTATTTAAGACTTAGAGAGAACCGCCTAATATGGCGTCGCCTATAAAAGAAAGTTAAGCTTTCGGAGAAACAACAGATAATTTGGAGGATATTATGACTATTTTCAGACAGTTGTTATTGCAACTTATTTTGATTTTGCTTAATGCTTTTTTTGCCGCCACAGAGATTGCCGTTATTTCTCTTAATGAGAAAAAGGTTAAGGCAAGAGCCGAAGAGGGTGACAAAAAAGCAGTTAAAATGCTTAAAATGATAGAATCGCCAACGGCGTTTTTATCTACAATACAGGTAGGGATTACCCTTGCAGGGTTTTTAGGCTCAGCTTTTGCGGCGGATAATTTCGCAGGACTTTTAACGGATTTTCTTACAAAGACCTTTGAAATATCAGGGGCCAGCGTTGGAATAATTGAATCCCTTTCGGTTATTATAATAACCCTTATTCTTTCGTTCTTTACCCTTGTTTTAGGGGAGCTTGTGCCAAAGCGTATTGCTATGCGCCACAAGGAAAAGCTTGCGGAAGTGGTTTGCGGTTTTATAACAGGTCTTTCTACTGTGTTAAGACCTATTATATGGCTTTTGACAATTTCAACAAACGGTTGTTTAAGGCTTTTCGGGATTGACCCTAAGGAAAAAGAAGAAGCAGTTTCCGAAGAGGATATTGTTATAATGCTTGATGCGGGTGCAGACGAGGGAACGCTTGATCAGGATGATATTGAGTATATAAAAAATGTATTCAAGCTTGATAATCTTACGGCGGCTGACATTATGACGCCGAGAAAGTCTATAACCTTTATAGCAGATGATGCAACGGAAGAAGAAATCCTTGAAACTATCGAAAATGAGGGTTACTCAAGAATTCCCGTATATAAAGATACAGCCGATGAAATTATTGGTATTTTATATGCAAGAGATTATCTTTTGAAGCACAGGAGAGATGGCTTTAAGCTTGAAGATGCTATGGTTTCCCCAAGCTATGTTCCTGAAACAATCCATCTTGATGTTTTATTTAAGGATATGCAAGCGGAGCACAGCCATATGGTTGTTGTCGTTAACGAATTCGGTGTTCCGTCAGGCGTTGTTACCATGGAAGATATAATCGAAGAGTTAGTGGGCGAAATCTGGGACGAGAGAGACGAAGAAATCGATAATATAGTTCAGGTAAGTGATAATTTATATACTGTTTTATCAACAACCTCAACAGAAGATTTTTACGAATTCTTTGACCTTACTCCCGATGAGGAGTCCGAGGCCACAACGGTTAACGGCTGGCTTACAGAGCATAGCGAAAATATCCCTGATGTGGGCTTTGTTTTCGAATATGAAAATGTTGTTATGACCGTAACGAAAGCAGATGACTTAATGACTCAGGAAATCTCAGTTGAAATTAAGGAACAAATAGAAGAGGAATAACAAAAAGGCAGAAACGATAATTCGTTTCTGCCTTTTAAATTTTTAGTGTTATATAAGCTTTGTTCTTTTAAGAGCTTTAAAAACAGGGACCGTTATAACGCAGTCAATTATGTGGTGGAAAATTGTTATTCCGAAAACAGTTCCCCAAAGGAAAGCCATTCCGCCTTTTGCCGTAAGTTCAGCAGATGGAGTGAAAGCATAAACTGCAATAACCTCGCCAAGAGCGTGAACAATAGACATAAGGCCCAATGTTAAATACATATTTATTCCCTTTTTAAGCATCAGGCAACCAACAACAACAAAAATGATGTGGCTTGCTGCACGGAGAGAAACAATCGGACCTAATGATACCAAAAAGGCAATAGTTGAGCCGATAACCGTGAACACAGCCATAACAGGACTAATCAGCATAGCAAGAAGAGTAGGCACATGGGATGCAAAAGTTACGCTAAACGGCTGTGGAAGCGGAAGCTTTGGGAAAGTCAGCGGAATTATAAAGGATAACGCCGTCAGTAAAGCTCCAAAAACTAAGGTTTTGGTAGATATTTTTTTTGACATAAAACACACCTCTTTGGATAAATTTTAAATATATTGTCATTATTTTACACCTTTTAAAAAAAAATGTCAACCTTTTCAAATGAGGTTGAATATTTTTGGCGTATATGATAAAATATCATAAACGAAATTCTTGCGAGGTGATAAAAATGACAAACATCGCTGTTATTGACCTTGGCTCTAACTCTGTAAGAGTGAGTGTTGCAAAAAAGGAGAGCGGAGAAGTCGTTTATATAGGTAAAAATCCCATAATGCTCAGTCAGGGAATGAACTATGATATGCTCCTTAAAGAAGCACCCATAAAAAGATGCAAAGAGGCATTTCTCCAAATAAGAGAAATTTCAAAAAAGCTTGAAGTAGAGGAGATTTATGCCTTTGCCACGGCGGCTGTCCGCAAGGCGCATAATAAAAAGGAATTTATTGATTTTATAAAGGAAGAAACAGGTATAAATATCTTTGTTTTAACAGGGGAAGAAGAGGCAGAGCTTGACTGTCTGGGCGTTCTTGAAAAGACAGAGATAAACGAAGCTCTGATTTTGGACACAGGTGGCGGAAGCACCGAATTTATAGGAGTTAAAGAGGGCAAAATCGCGGGAGCGGTAAGCGTCCCCATAGGGTCAAGAAGTATTAAAGAGCTGTTTTTTTCGGGCGGCGAAACCAAAGAAAATAAGGAAAAGGCAGAGAGGGAAATAGAGAAAATAATAAATGAAATCCCTTGGCTTATGGAGTTTTTGGGAGCAAGCGTTATAGGAATAGGAGGCTCTAACAGAACCGTGGGGCGTATACATATAAACGATGCAGGCCCTGATGCGCCCATTGATAAGCTTTCTCTAAAATATGAAGAGGTTATGGAAATAATTTCAAGAATAGATGGTGCAGAGGTAGAGGAAAGGCTTAGAATTAACGGCATAACCCCTGACCGAGCGGATATAATTTTAGGAGGAGTGTTGCCTCTTAAAGTGCTGATGAAAAAGCTTGAAAGTCCAATGCTTTATATAACGGATGCAGGTCTTCGGGACGGAATAATCAAAAAAATCCGTGAAAACCCAGCGGAAATGGAAAAATATGCAACTTTCATAGAATAAAATTACACATAATAACAAAAAATAGCCACAGGTTAGCAATCTGTGGCTTTATTTTTTGGAGGGAAAAATGAAATACAAAAAGGAAATCATAATAGGACTTTTATCGGGAGTTTTAAACGGTCTTTTCGGAGCGGGTGGGGGATGCATTGTTGTCCCTGCGGCTGAGAAATTCTTAGGATTTTCCCAGAAGAAAGCCCATGCTACTGCGGTGGGAGTAATCCTTATAATCTCTCTTGTGTCGGCAGTCATTTATATTATGGGCGGGAAGTTTGACTTTTCCCTGTGGCTCCCAGTTACAATCGGAGGAAGTGCAGGCGGTCTTTTAGGCGGATTTCTTCTGTCAAAAATATCGGGGAAGTGGCTTCGGAGTATATTCGGAGTGTTTATCATTATAACTGCAATTAAAATGATATTTTAGGAGGATAGTATGATTAACATTTTAATCGGCTTTATAAGCGGAATAATAAGCGGAATGGGAATAGGGGGAGGCGCAATTTTAATCCCTGCTCTTGTTCTTCTTCGTGATGTGCCCCAACAGACAGCGCAGGGGATTAACCTTGTATATTTTATCCCAACTGCTATTTGTGCGCTAATTGTTCATATTAAAAATAAAAATGTGGAAATTAAATCAGCTCTCATAATGGGAGGAACGGGAGCCATCGGCGCAGTTTTGGGTTCCTATATTGCAAGAGGAATGGAAGACGGCATTTTAAGAAAATTCTTCGGGGTGTTTTTGCTTTTTATCGGAATTTATGTTATTTGTCAAAATTTTGTCAAAAAAAAGCCCCCAATCGGTTGACTTATTTTAAAAATGGGTATATAATATAAAGAATGTTAATATATTTATATGCATATTATATGTTTAAATAAGGAGAGGTAGAAAAATGAGCAGAGTTTATAATTTCTCAGCAGGCCCTTCAATGCTTCCTATTGAGGTCCTTGAAAGAGCACAAAAGGAGATGCTTGATTGTAATGGTAGCGGTCAGTCCGTTATGGAAATGAGCCACCGCTCTAAAGAATATCAGGCAATAATCGATAAGACAGAAGCAACCCTTAGAAAGATTATGGGAATTCCTGAAAACTATAAGGTTTTATTTCTCCAAGGCGGTGCTTCAACACAGTTTGCTATGGTTCCTCTTAACTTCGGAACAAAGAACAAAAAGGCAGACTATGTTACAACAGGCGTATGGTCTAAAAAGGCTATGGCAGAAGCTAAGAGATATATCACAGTTAATGAGGTTGCATCCAGCGCTGATAAGACATTCTCTTATATTCCTGACTTAGATGCGTCTATGTTCTCTGATGATGCTGACTATGTTCATATTACATACAACAACACAATCTACGGAACAAGATATACATCTGTTCCTGAAACAAAAGCTCCAATCGTTGCAGATATGTCTTCAATGATTTGCTCTGAGGTTGTTGATGTTAATAAGTTCGGTATGATTTATGCAGGGGCGCAGAAGAATATGGGTCCTGCGGGTGTTACAATCGTTATCGTTCGTGACGATATGATTGGTGAAGTTAACGAAATAACACCAACAATGCTTAAATATGAAACTCACATTGAAAACGGTTCAATGTTCAACACTCCTCCAACATACGGTATCTATATCTGCGGTCTTGTTTGCGAGTGGATTGACAATATGGGCGGCGTTGCTGCTATGCAGAAAGTAAACGAAGAAAAGGCAAAGATGCTTTATGACTACCTTGACAATTCTTCAATGTTTAAAGGCACAGTAGTTCCAAAAGACCGTTCACTTATGAATGTTCCGTTTATCACAGGAAACGATGAGCTTGACGCTAAGTTCGTTGCTGAATCTAAGGCAGCCGGCTTTGTTAATATCAAGGGCCACAGATCAGTTGGCGGTATGAGAGCAAGTATCTATAACGCTATGCCAATCGAAGGCGTTAAAGCCCTTATCGACTTTATGAAGAAGTTCGAAATGGAAAATAAGTAATTGGAGGCAGTTTCAAATGTTTAAAATTCAGACACTTAATAAAATCGCAAAGATAGGTCTTGATAACTTAGACGAGAAATATACTTGTGCAGACGAGATTGAAAATCCTGACGGTATAATTCTCAGAAGCTTTAATATGCACGAAATGGAGCTTCCACAGAGCCTTAAAGCTGTTGCAAGAGCAGGCGCAGGCGTAAACAATATCCCGATTGAAAAGTGCAGCGAACAGGGAATTGTTGTTTTCAACACACCCGGTGCTAACGCAAACGCAGTTAAGGAACTTGTTATTGCAGGTCTTCTCCTTGCATCAAGAAAAATCGTTCAGGGTGCAAACTGGGCAAAGACTTTAATCGGCGAGGGCGAAAATGTTGGTAAGCTTGTTGAAAAAGGCAAGTCAAACTTTGCAGGTCCTGAAATTATGGGCAAAACTCTCGGTATTATCGGTCTTGGCGCTATCGGTGTTAAGGTTGCCAATGCGGCTCATGCCCTTGGAATGAATGTTATAGCTTATGACCCATTCTTATCCGTTGAAGCGGCTTGGAATGTTACAAGAGCGGCTAAAAAAGCACTCTCTCTTGACGATATTTATGCAAACAGCGATTATATTTCCGTTCATATCCCTGCAAACAAGGATACAAAGGGAATGTTCAATGATGAAGCATTTGCAAAAATGAAGAAAGGCGCAAGACTCCTAAACTTCTCAAGAGGCGAGCTTGTTTGCGATGATGCAGTTGAGAAAGCATTAGCTGACGGAACACTCGCGGCTTATGTAACTGACTTTGCAACAGAACAGCTCTTAAAGAACGAGAATGTTATTTCTCTTCCTCACTTAGGAGCTTCAACTCCTGAAAGTGAAGATAACTGCGCTGTTATGGCGGCTATGGAGATTAAGGATTATCTTGAAAACGGTAATATAACTAACTCCGTAAACTTCCCTGCTGTTAATATGGGACAGGTAAGCGGCGACAGAATTGCTGTTATTCATAAGAATATTCCATCAATGCTTACTCAGATTTCTGATGTTTTCTCTCAGGACGGAGTTAATATCGACAATATGACAAGCAAGAGCCGTGGAGACTATGCCTACACAATGCTTGACGCTGCGTCTTGCACAGATAAGCTCTTAGAGGATATTAAGGCAATTGACGGAGTTATAAAGGTTAATCTTTATAAATAGTTTTTAAATTCAGTTGGTTGGACGGTCGCGGGCATAAGGAGTAATCCTGTGCGTGAGGAAAGTCCGAGCTTCATAGGGCAGGGTGCAAGGTAACACCTTGTGAAGGCGACTTCAAGGAAAGTGCAACAGAAATATACCGCCACGAAAGTGGTAAGGGTGGAAAGGCGAGGTAAGAGCTCACCCACAGCATGGCGACTTGCTGATGATGTAAACCCCACTCGAAGCAACACCTGATAGAGGAGGCTAAGTCGGCCCGACATCTCCCGGGAAGGTGGCTTAAGATACGCAGTGATGCGTATATTAGATAGATGACCGTCTTAAATGACAAAACTCGGCTTACAGACCGACTGATTATTTTAAAAATAATGAGCTGTGACACTTCTATCACAGCTCATTATGGCTTAAATGGATATTTTATTTTTTAGCTCCATGGAATCTATTCCAACAGAGTTCTAATACTTCGTTAATTAAATCATGATTCTCTAGTAAATATGGGCGGGCAGGGGAAAATTTATCAAAGTAATATGCGGATAGCTCTTCTATGCTCAAAGTTGGTTTATTTTCTAAAACGGCCATAAAACTATGATAAAGATTGATCTCCCCATGAGTTACCAAAGTAATAACAAACTGTTTTGCTTCATTAGAAAGGGCGTTAAGGTATTTGAAATTATCATGCGATGCATGGCGGTTAGCGAGGACAATGTTTTTTCTTATAAATGTAGCGACAGTTTCGAAATCCGAGTGTAAAATTTTCTGTTGCTCAGGAGAACAATTTTTCCAAATACGATTTAGAGCTTTCCATTCAATCGTGTTTTTTATTGTATCGTTTCTTTCCATACATATAGCCTCCTTAAAAAAGTGAAAAAGCAACTAGGTATTATGTTTATAGAAATTAGTATAGCATAGTTTGATTACTTTGGCAAGCGGGATTTTTCTTGACTTTTAATGAGGAATTTATAATATTAAAAGAGTGTGAAGCTGGTCGAAAAGCCTAAGGGCATTTTGATTGTCTTAATGGCGTTTTTATTCTTTGACCGTCTTAAATGACAAAACTCGGCTTACAGACCGACTGATTATTTTAAAAATTAAGGGATGCTTTTGCATCCCTTTTTTGTTGACTTTATTTTTATGAATTGGTATAATTAAGAAAGAATAAGGAATTGATTTTGGAGGGAATGTTATGAAAAAGAAACTTTATAAATCAGCAGTTGAAAAGAAAATCTCAGGGGTATGCGGCGGAATAGCCGAATACTTTGAAATTGATGTTACAATCGTTCGCCTTGCTTGGGCGCTTTTTACCGTCCTCGGCGGCTCAGGGATAATTGCGTATATTATTGCGGCCCTCGTTATGCCTGAATATAAAGGAGAATAACTTTTAAGCCAGTCTTGACACGAACTTTGTCGAAAAAGTTAGGAAGAAAAATTTGCAGGGGTTTTGAATTATGAATAAACAGGGAATTTATGATTTATTAATACAGAAAAATATCTGGCACGAGATAACTGAACACGAAGCGGTTTATAATATGGTTGACCTTTCAGATGTTGAGATGCCTTATCCTGAGTATGAAGCTAAAAATCTCTTTGTTCGAGATGATAAGAAACGAAATTATTATCTTATTACCGTTAAAGGCGATAAGAGAGTGGATTTGAAAGAGTTTCGCAGGAATAATGATACACGGCCATTGTCTTTTGCTTCGGCGGAAGATTTGATGGATATTATGGGATTGTTTCCCGGTGCAGTCACACCGCTCGGTTTATTAAACGATACAGAATGTAAAGTGACTTTGTTTTTAGATGATGATTTTATGGATGGATTAGGTTTAATCGGCGTGCATCCGAATGACAATACTGCTACAGTCTGGATAAAAACAAATGACTTGATAAGCCTAATCCGACAGCACGGAAGCACAGTGAATTTAGTTAGCCTATAAATTAAACAAATTCCAATTTGTCTGAATGTTTTTAGTTACAACTTAATACGAACTCATAAAAACAGGAGGGAGAAAATGAAGAATATACTTTTAATAACAACAGGCGGGACACTTGCTTGCAATGAAACTGAAAACGGACTTGCTCCCTCTCTTAGCGCAGAGGAGATTTTATCCTATATTCCCGAGGCAGAGGGAATATGCCATATTGAGCCTTTATATGTGTCAAATATTGACAGCACAAATGTAACCATATCTCATTGGCAGAAAACGGTTAAAGCCATAGAAGAAAACTATGATAAGTTTGACGGTTTTGTTATAGCCCACGGGACAGACACCCTTGCCTATACCGCATCGGCTCTTTCCTATATGATTCAAAACAGCCCAAAGCCCATAGTTCTCACAGGCTCTCAAAAGCCAATAAAGGAAAAGGACACAGATGCAAAAGGAAATCTTTTGGACAGCCTTATATATGCATCAGACGACAATTCTTATGGAGTAAGTGTTGTGTTTGACGGAAAAGTTATTGCAGGGACAAGGGCGAGAAAGGAACGCTCAAAAAGTTTTAATGCCTTTTCAAGCATCAACCACCCGTATAAAGCAACCATAGAAAAGGGCGAAATCAAGAGAAACTTCCCTGAGATAAAACCGCAGGGGAAAACAGAATTTTTCTATAATATGAGCGACAGTATTTGCACTCTCAAATTCACGCCCAATATGAAACCCCAGATACTTTCCTATCTCTTTAAAAACTATGATTGCCTGATTTTTGAGAGCTTTGGGGTGGGTGGAATTCCTGACTATCTTTTAGAGACATTTTATGAAGAGATGCAAAAGCCGTCCGAGAAGATAAAGTGCATTGTTATAACAACTCAGATTGCAAACGAGGGCAGTGATATGGAAATATACGCCGTTGGCAAAAAGGTTAAGGAAGAATTTAAGCTTATAGAAACTTATGATATGAACTTTGAGGCGGCATACACCAAGCTTATGTGGATTTTGGGAAGCGGAGAGACGGATTACGAAAAAATCCGCGAGAAGTTTTATTCTCCAATAAACTATGATATTATGAAATAAAAAAGGAGGCTCTGCTATGAAGAAAATCAAAACAGTTTTAATTGCCTTAATGGTAGTCTTTATTCTTGCAGGGCTATACCTTGCCACAAACCGAGAAAAAGAGTTCTCAAAAACGGAATTTCTTCTTGACACAACCTGCTCGCTAACTTTCTACGGCAAAGACAGCAAAGAGGCAACGGAGACAGTTTTTGAGGAAATAAAGCGCATTGAAGACCTTATGAGTATGTATAATGAAACCTCGGATGTTTATCGGATAAACAACGCGAAAGCGGGGGAGGAAATATCCGTTTCCCCTGATACCTACGAGGTTTTACGGACTGCGCAGGAAATTGCAAAGGAAAGCGGAGGCGCTTTTGATATAACCATTGCCCCCTTAACAACCCTCTGGAACTTCACGGCGGAAACCCCAAAAGTTCCAACAGAAGAAGAAATTAAGGAATGCCTTAACTTTGTAGGCTATGAAAATATTATTTTAAAGGATGGTAAGGTCATAAAGAAAAAAGCCGAAACCCAGATTGACCTTGGGGGAATTGCAAAAGGCTATGCAGGGGACAGGGCAAAAGCGGTTGCGGAAAAGTTTAACTTAACAGGCGGAATTATTGACCTTGGAGGAAACATTATCTGCTTTGGAGAAAATCCGAAAAGCGAATATAAAATATGGAGAGTGGGAATTCAAATTCCTTTTTCTCCAACGGGGACTTATGAAAAAACCATTGATATAAAAAAGGGTGCCGTTGTTACCAGCGGAAACTATCAGAGATATTTTGAAAAGGACGGGGAAATCTATCATCATATTATAGACCCCAAAACGGGCTATCCCCATAAGGCAGACTATGACAGCGTTACGGTGGCTATGGAAAGCTCCCTTATTGCTGACTGCCTTGCGACAGCGGTTTTTGTTACGGGGGACGAAGAACTTTTAGATAAATATCAGGGAGAGGTATATTTTGAAAAGGCTTTTAAAGAATAAATATTTCGTTCTTGCAGTTATAATTTTCATAGCGTCCTTTATCCATAACGCAGGGAAAGAAGAAATTTCTTCAAGGCAGGACGGCGAAATGCGGGTGCATTTCATTGATGTTGGAGAGGGAGACGCTACTTTTGTTGAATTCCCCGATGGAAAGACTATGCTTGTTGACGCAGGAGAGGACGGAGAGGATGTTCTTAGCTATATCCAAAAGTGCGGAGCGGAAAAGATTGATTTCTTAGTTGGAACTCATCCTCATTCCGACCATATAGGCGGACTTGAAACCGTTATAAGAAATATGGAAATCGGCAGTGTTTATATGCCAAAGGTTACTCATAACACGGCGACCTTTGAAGATTTGCTCTTTTCCATAAAAGAAAAGGGACTTATGATAAACCCTACACAAAAAGGGGATATTATTTACGAAACCGATGGACTTTTGGTTGAGGTTTTATCTCCGAAAGACAGGAAATATGACAATCTTAATAATTACAGCGTGGTTTTGAAAATCGCTTATGGCGACACAGCATTTTTGCTGACAGGAGATGCGGAAGCAGAGATTTTAGACGGGATTTATGCAAAAGATATAGATGTTTTGAAAGTGCCTCATCACGGGGCGACTTCTTCTCTCAGCGAGGTCTTTTTGGATAGGACTTCTCCGGGGGTTGCGGTCATTTCCGTAGGGGAGGGCAATCAATACGGACATCCGCATGATGCCACCCTTGATGCGTATAAAAAACGAAACACAGCAATTTTCAGAACGGACAAAAACGGAAGGGTTATTGCCACAAGCGACGGCGTGAGCGTAACAGTAAAGGGGGAGAGAGAATGAAATTCACAGTTGACAGAATAGAAGGGGATTTCGCAGTTGTTATAACTGAGGATAAAAGAAAATTTGATATGCCCCTTGAACTTTTGTCTCCTTGTAAAGAGGGGGATGTTTTCAGCATTTCAAAGGATGAGGAAGAAACAAAGCTTCGGGGAGAGAGAATTGAAAAGCTCGCCCATGAGCTTTGGAGCAAATAGAATAGGACTTGCAAAATTAAAAAGACACCTGCATATATAAAATATGGAGGTGTCTTTTGTGTTTGAAGCAATAGAAGCTTTATTTAAACCGCTGATGATGCTTCTCTCCTTTATTCAGGGGGCAAATTCTTTTCCGCGCCCCTTAAATGCCAAAGAGGAGAGGGAATATCTTGAAAAGATGAAAGCGGGGGATAAGGAGGCAAGAGATAAGCTTATTGAACATAATTTAAGGCTTGTTGCCCATGTCTCAAAGAAATATTCAGGAGCGGTATCGGACAGTGAAGACCTTATATCAATCGGGACAATCGGTCTTATTAAGGGGATAACAAGCTTTGATTCATCAAAAGGGGTACGGCTTGCGACCTATGCCGCGAGGTGCATTGAAAACGAAATCCTGATGCTTATGCGAAACAAAAAGAAAACCCAGAGTGAGGTTTCCTTAAATGACCCAATCGGGACAGACAAAGAGGGAAACCAGATATACTTAATTGATGTTCTAAAAAGCGACGGAGGCGAGGTTTTTGATGAGATACAACAAAGAGCCCATATAAAACAGCTTTATAAAAATATCAAGACAGAGCTTACGGAAAGGGAGAGGCTTATAATAAACCTCCGCTACGGCTTAATTGACGGCAAAAATCATACCCAACACGAAATCGCTGACCGTCTTGGGATTTCCCGCTCTTATGTTTCAAGAATTGAGAAAAAGGCGGTAGGAAAGCTGAAAAGGGGGATAGAATAATTTTACATATTTTTATAGACATACCTAAGGAAAAATGTTATAATATATGGGAGTATATTTTACTCCCATATATTTTTGGAGGATATAAAAATGAAAAAAGTTGAGATATATACAGACGGCGCATGCAGCGGAAACCCAGGCCCTGGTGGCTATGGGGTTATTCTTCGCTATGGAGAGCATGAAAAAGAGCTTTCAGGTGGCGAGGAGTGCACAACCAACAATCGTATGGAGCTTACGGCGGCAATCGTTGGTCTTTCCACTTTGAAAGAACCCTGCCAGGTTACCCTTTACAGTGACTCGAAATACTTAATTGACGCAATTAAAGAGGGCTGGGTTTATAAATGGAAAGAAAACGGCTGGATGCGAAATAAAAAGGATAAGGCACTTAACCCTGACCTTTGGGAAGAGCTTTTAACCCTTTTAGAAAAGCACCAGGTTAATCTCGTTTGGGTTAAAGGCCACGACGGGCACAGCGAGAATGAAAGATGTGATAAATTGGCGGTTATGGAGAGCCAGAAATTTATAAAATAAAGAAAACGGGCATAATAAAATAAATTGTGCTAAGGCTGGGAAGAAAATGGAAACTTATGAAATTTTAAAAGCTTTGACTGATGAAAAAGGTGTAAGCGGTTTTGAGGGGAAGATTGCAGATGTTGCGCAAAAACTCCTTGCACCCTTTTGCGATGAGACTTGGGAGAATAGATTTAAGAGCGTAATCGGATTTAAGAAAAGCCAAAATAAAAATGCCAAAAAACTTATGATTGAGGCGCATTTTGACCAGATTGGTCTTATGGTTTCAAAATTCAAGGGAGACGGTTTTTTAAGCTTTGTCCCCGTTGGCGGAGTGGACAGCCGAATTCTTTCAGGCTCAGAGGTTATTATTTTAGGAAGCGAAAAGGTCTATGGAATAATCGGCGCAAAGCCACCGCATCTTAGCGGAAGCGATGATAAGGATAAAATGCCGAAACTAACCGATATGCTTATTGACACAGGACTTTCTGAAAAAGAACTTAAAGAAAAGATATCCATTGGAGACAGTATTATATTTAAAAGCAGTTTAGCAAGGCTCTCAGGAAACGAATGTTGCAGCAGCGCAATGGACAACCGTGCAGGTGTTACGGCAATTTTAAAGGCAATTGAGGGACTTTCTTCATCCCCATATGATTTGTATTTCACCTTTGCCTCGGAGGAAGAATTGGGCCTCCACGGTGCCTATACCTTGGCGGAGGAAATCCGCCCTGATTTAGCGGTGGTTATAGATGTTACCCACGGAATGACCCCCGACACGAAAGATGAGACAGGAGTTTTCAAAACGGGATGCGGAGCGGTTATCTGTAAGGGACCGAATTTTGACCAAGGTTTTGCTGAAAAAATAACCACGATTGCAAAAGAGAAGAATATAAAATATGAAATTGAGGTAGCGTCAGGAAATAGCGGAACTGACGCCTGGGCAATTCAGAACAGTTTCGGGGGAGCAAAAACGGCTCTTATTTCAATCCCCGTAAAATATATGCACACCTCGGTTGAAACCCTTGATATTGCTGATGTTGAGGCGGTTTCTGCCCTTATCAAAAATATTGCGGAGGTGGAAATTGATGCTTAAACTTTTGACTGAAACAGACGGCGTTTCGGGGAACGAAGAAGCCGTTCGTGATATAATTTTTGCCGAAGTTTCCCCTTTTTGCAGTGAGACAAAAATTGACAGCATGGGAAACCTTATTTGCTTTAAAAAGGGAAGAAAAGGCGGAAAAACCGTTCTTCTTTCTGCCCATATGGACGAGGTCGGGTTTATTATAACAAAGATAACCGATGAGGGCTTTTTAAAGTTTGAAACGGTTGGAGGGATAGAACCTAAAATTCTTTTATCCCAAATGGTTAGAAAAGGGGACTTAAAAGGTATAATCTCTCTTAAAGCGGTCCATCTTCTTACAAAGGAAGAAAGGGACAAGGTATTTTCGGAGAGCGAACTTTTTATAGATATCGGTGCAAAAAGCAAAGAGGAAGCAGAGAAAGTTGTTTCCGTTGGGGACTATTTTGCCTTTGACAGCGAATATATATCCCAAGGAGATATGATAAAAGCAAAGGCCCTTGATGACAGAGTGGGTTGCGCGGCGTTAATTGACGCCCTTAAAAAAGAATGGGACGCAAATCTTATCTGCACTTTCGTAGTTCAGGAAGAGGTTGGTCTTCGCGGGGCAAAGGCAGCGGTTTATGGCTTAAAGCCTGATTTTGCAATCGTTGTTGAAGGGACAACCTGTAACCATATGCCCGGCATCCCTGAGGAGAAAAGGGTTACCCGTTTTGGCGGCGGAGTTGCAGTCTCCATTATGGATATGGGAAGCGTTGCAAACCGTGAACTCGTATCAAAAATTACTGCTATTGCAGAGGAAAATAAGATAAACTGGCAATATAAAGCATCCGTCAAAGGCGGAAACGATGCAGGAGCGATTTCCATATCAGAGGGCGGGATTAAAACCGCAAGTCTAAGCGTTCCCTGCAAATATATCCATTCAAGCGTTTCGGCTATGAATAAAAATGATTATCAGTCCTGCAAGGAACTTATAGAAAAGATTATTGAAAATGCGGAGGAAATATAAATGGAGATATTTGAAATTCTTTCCCCAAGCGGAAGAGAAGAAAATATGATTTCCCATATAAAAGCTTTCGGCGAGAAGCAGGGATATAAGTGCAAAGCCGATGTTTTCGGCAACCTTATATGCGAAAAAGGGGAAGGAAAGCTTGCGATAGAGTGCGGAGTTGACTCTGTTTCTATAATGAAAATTGGCGAAACAGACAAAGGAATGATAAAGGTCAGCGTTCCAAACTCTAAAGAGGTTTCCTCTCTTGTTGGGAAAAAGGTTAAGTTTTTAAACGGAGTAGTTGGCATTGTTCGTTGCGACAAAACCGAAAATATTGAAGATAGCGACCTTAGCATTGACATTGGCGAAACGGACAAAGAGGGGGCAAAAGCGAAAGTCCCTATGGGCGAATTTGCATCTCTTTGCCCTGATATAACGGAAAGCGAAAAGTTTATTTTCGGAAACGGAATTTCCGCTTATGCACCAATTATAACCGCTCTTGAAGTTATGAAAAGCGCAAAGAACACGGCCTTTTTGTTTACGGTGCAGAAAAAGCTTGCAGGAAGAGGCTTAAAGGCTCTTCTTAGCGGATATGAAGCGGAAACTGTTGTCTCCATAAACACTCTCCCCGAAAAAGACGAGGTTAAGTGCACAGAGGGTGCAGTTGTTGTTATAAAAGAAAAAGGCGCAGCCCCCACAGAAAAAGTGAGAAAAGCGCTTATTGAAGCCGGCGGAGAAAAGGTCCAGATAGGTGCGACGGAAGAGAGTCTTTTCCTTGACCTTCCTTTAATTTGCGGAAAAGGAGCTTTAACTGGTGGCGTTTGCATTCCTATCCGAGACAAAGGAAAGGCTTATGAGGGAATGGCAAAAGCGGATATAAAAGCTGCAACAGAGCTTATTTTAAACTATATAAACAAGGTGAACTAAAATGGATACAAAGGAATTTTTAACACAGGAAATGGGAGTTTCAGCCCTTGCCGTTGAGGCTACCCAAAAGGCAGAAGAAAGGGCAAGAGAATACTTTAAAGCGGTTGAGGAAACCGCAGGGTTTAACCAGCTCAAAGTATTAAATGCATTCAGAAAGCACAAGATTTCCTATGCACATTTCGGGGAAACATCAGGCTATGGCTATGACGATTTGGGAAGAGACACTCTCGACGAAGTTTTTGCAGATGTTTTCGGCGCGGAAAGTGCAATGGTAAGGCATAACATCGTTTCAGGGACTCAGGCGATTGCAACCTGCCTCTATGCCGTTCTTCGCCCGGGGGATACTCTTGTTTCTCTGGTGGGAAGTCCCTATGACACAATGGAAGAGGTTATCGGAATAAGAGGAGAAGAGGGAACAGGCTCCCTCCGTGATTTCGGCGTTTTTTATGACCAGGTTGATTTAAAAGACGGCAAAGTTGACTATGAGGGAATTAAAAATAAGCTTACAAGCAAAAAGGTTAAGGCTGTTTTAATCCAGCGCTCAAAGGGATATGACTGGCGAAGCTCCCTCGACATTGACGAAATTGGAAAGATAATCAAAACTGTTAAGGAAATAGACGAAAACATAGTTTGCATAGTGGATAACTGCTACGGCGAATTTGTTGAAAAAAGAGAACCGACTGAGGTAGGCGCTGATCTGGTTGTAGGCTCCCTTATAAAAAATGCAGGAGGAAGCCTTGCCCAGAGCGGTGGATACATAGCAGGAAAAGAAAAATATGTTGAGCTTTGCGGATATCGTTTTACTGCCCCCGGACTTGGGAAACACGTTGGAGCAAGTCTTGGGTTTAACAAAAGCTTATATCAGGGACTTTTTATGGCTCCTCATATTGTGGGGGAAAGCATTAAAACAGCAATCCTCTGCGCAACGGTATTTGAAGATTTGGGCTATGACACCTGCCCGAAATCTTCTGAAACAAGAACTGATATAATTCAGGCAATCCGTCTTGGAAATGCGGAAAAGGTTATTGCTTTTTGTCAGGGAATTCAAAGCGGGTCCCCAATTGACAGCCATGTAAGCCCACTCCCTTGGGCAATGCCTGGGTATGAAGATGAGGTTATTATGGCGGCAGGAGCTTTCGTTCAGGGCGCGTCAATTGAGCTTAGCGCCGACGCCCCAATCTGCGAACCATATAATGTCTATATGCAGGGCGGAATAGTTTATGAGGCAGCAAAGCTTGGGATAATGGAAGCGGTAAGCCGCGTATTAGGAGGGGATAAATAATGCCTGCTAAACAGTGTGTTTTATATGATAGAAATTGCATCGGTTGTATGGAGTGCGATAAATGCGACCTTGACCCTAATAAAATCTGCGACAGCTGTGGGAAATGCTTAGAAGAGGAAAAGGATTATCGTGAGCTTAAAATTGACGGAATTGAACTTCCTGAGAATTAAAAAAGCGGAGGCTATGCCTCCGCTATTCTATTGAAAAATCCTCTGCACTGAACTTTGATAAATTAAGCTCACGCTTTTTAGGGGGACGCCTTAAAAAGCGGTTAACCCGATATTTTTTGCATTTATATTCAGGGGAAACCGCCCCGAATTTTGAGCACAAACAATCCTTGCTATATTCAAGCAAAATAGCAAAGGCGCAGGTTTCACATTTTTCGATTAAATCAGGGTTCTCGTTAAAAAGTCCCCTCTCGTTTGGTTTTTTCTTCACAAAAATCTCCATTCCGCCGCCATATGTCGGCACAAAAAGTAATTATATTTCTCTTATCCATATGGCAAGGAATGATAAGAGATTTTTACGCCTATGTGCGTTTCTGAGCAAACGCGAAGAAAATTTCGCACGGGCAATCAAATCTGCCGCAGGCAATAACGGGAAAGGAACTTTCACGTTAATCCCTCTTTTTATGTGTTACTAGAATAATTATATAATAATTTAGACTTAAAAGCAATAGAAATTACAAAATCTCTTGCAATTAGACAAAAAAGAATGTATAATAAAGAGTGGTGAATATTATGGGGAATAAATTTATTGTTATAGAGGGGCTTGACGGAAGCGGAAAGAGCACACAGCTCAAAATGCTTGCTGACTATCTTGCTCAAAAAGGCGAAAAGGTTTATCTTACCGCCGAGCCTCAAAATTATGAGACGGGCGCATATATAAGACGGATTTTATCCGAAAGCTTAGACAAAGATATGTATCTTCAAGCGGCGCTTTTCTTAGCGGACAGGCTTGAACATATAACCCACCCAACCCTCGGCATTAAAAAGCATTTAGAGGACGGGGAAACGGTTATTTGCGACAGGTATTATTATTCGTCTTTTGCTTATCAGGGAACTGCTTCAGATATGGACTGGGTTATGGATATTAATCTTAAATGCCCTGAAATTATAAAGCCTGACCTTTGTATTTTCCTTGATGTTAACCCGAAAACATGCAAAGAGAGAATTGACACAAACCGCGGCAGTGCTGAGCTTTATGAAAAGAGCACAGTCTTAATGGAAAAGATAAGACAAAACTTTTTGGATGTTTTTGAAAAGCTTAAACATACAGAAAACATAAAAATTATTTCAGCAGACAGAGGTATTGAAGAAATTCAAGCTGATATTATAAAAGCTGTAGAGGAGGCGTAAATATGGAATATAAAAAGCTTTTTACTTCGGAATCCGTTACAGAGGGGCATCCTGACAAAATCTGTGATATTATTTCCGATGCAATACTTGATGCGATTTATAAAGAGGACCCAATGGCAAGAGTTGCCTGCGAGGTTACGGTTACAACAGGACTTGTTATGGTTGTTGGCGAGGTGTCCACAAGCGCTTATGTTGACATCCAGAAGCTGGTCCGCGAAACTGTCCGTGAAATTGGCTATGACAGAGCGAAATATGGCTTTGACTGTGATACCTGCGCGGTTATAACTGCTCTTGACGAACAGTCAGGGGATATTGCTATGGGCGTTGATAAGGCCTATGAATTTAAAGGCGAAAATGAGGGAGAAGGCCTTGGCGCAGGGGACCAGGGAATGATGTTTGGTTTTGCCTGCGACGAAACTCCTGCCTATATGCCAACTGCAATTTATCTTGCTCATAAAATGGCAATGAAGCTTACAGAGGTAAGAAAAAGCGGACTTATGCCATATTTAAGACCTGACGGCAAAACTCAGGTAACGGCTCAGTACAGAGAGGACGGAACGGTTGAAAGAATTGATACTGTTGTTGTTTCTTCTCAGCACGACGAGAGCGTTGATATGGAAGTGCTCAGAAAAGAGATAAAAGAAAATGTTATCGTTCCTATTATCCCAAGTGAGCTTATGGATGAGGATACAAAGATTTTCATCAATCCAACAGGCAGATTCGTAATCGGCGGACCTCAGGGAGACTCAGGCCACACAGGAAGAAAGATTATTGTTGATACCTACGGCGGATACGCTCGTCACGGCGGCGGTGCTTTTTCAGGAAAGGATCCGACAAAGGTTGACAGAAGCGCGGCTTATGCGGCAAGATATGTTGCTAAAAATATCGTTGCGGCAGGTCTTGCGAAGCAGTGCGAAGTTCAGCTTGCTTATGCAATCGGCGTGGCTCAGCCTGTATCTCTTAGAATTGATACCTTCGGCACAGGTAAAATTTCGGAAGAGGCTCTCTCAAAGCTTGTTTATGAAAACTTTGATTTAAGCCCAAGCGGAATTATAAAGACACTTGATTTAAGACAGCCGATTTATAAACAAACTGCGGCATACGGCCACTTCGGAAGAGAAGATGTTTCTCTCCCTTGGGAAAGACTTGATAAGGCAGACGACCTTAAAAAAGCGCTGCAATAAAATTTTGAAAAATAATTAGGGAAATATAAATTTATTAAAGAGGAGAGTTTTTATGGAAAAACTTACAAAAAAATACGGTTTGGCTACCGCTATATGTATGGTAGTTGGAACTGTAATCGGCTCCGGTGTATTCTTTAAAGCGCAGAATGTCTTAGTGGCAACTGGCGGGAATATGCCTCTTGGTATTGCGGCTTGGGCAATAACAGGTTTACTTATGATAATTTGTTCTTTGCAGTTTGCAAATATGGCAACAAAGTATGAAAAAGTAAGCGGTGTTGTTGACTATGCAGAAGCAACTTGCGGGAAGGGCTATGGATACTACCTTGCTTGGTTTATGGTAAATATCTATTATCCGGGAATGACTTCCGTTCTCGCTTGGGTTTCAGCAAGATATTTAGGTGTTTTATTCGGATGGAGTATGGTTGGTCCTGAAGTTATGGCTCTGGCTGGATTTTTCCTCATTGCGTCATATACTATGAACGCTTTATCTCCAAAGCTTGCAGGTAAGTTCCAGATAAGCGCAACAATTATCAAGCTTATCCCTATTACTCTTATGGCAATCGTTGGAACTATCGTAGGCTTTGTAAACGGCACTCTTACAAATAACTTTACAAGCGTAGTTTCTGAGGCTGTTGGCGGAACTGCAAGCAGCGGACTTTTCGCCGCAGTTGTTGCAACTGTATTTGCTTACGAAGGCTGGATTGTTGCAACATCTATAAATGCAGAGCTTAAAAACCCGAAGAAGAATCTTCCTTTGGCTCTTATAATAGGCTCACTCATTGTTGTTGCGGCATACATATTATACTTCATCGGTGTAGCAGGCGGAGCAGAAAGCAAGGTTTTAATTGAGGAAGGTGCTACAACAGCATTTTCAAACATATTCGGCGGAGTTGGCGGAGCAATTCTTAATATCTGTATTGTAGTTTCCTGTCTCGGTACACTTAACGGCCTTATGGTTGGCGCAACTCGTGGTATGTATGCAATCGCTGCCCGTAATGACGGCCCAAGACCTGAAACTTTTGCTCAGGTTGACAAAGCTACTAATATGACAACAAACTCTTCAATCTGGGGCTTGTTCGTTTGCGCATTGTGGCTCGTATATTTCTATGGTGCAAACCTTACAAACGGCTGGTTTGGTGTTTTCAACTTTGACTCATCAGAACTTCCAATCGTTACAATCTATGCAATGTATATTCCGATTTTCATTATGTGGATGAAGAAGGAAAAAGAAGAGGGCGCATTCAAACGCTTTATCCTCCCGATTATTTCTATCGTTGCTTGTCTCTTTATGGTATTTGCAGCAGTTTATGCTCACGGCATAACACCATATTTAAGCGCAAAAGCAAACGGAGCTTTCTCATTCCCTGTACTTTTCTATCTCATACTCTTTGCAGTAATTATGATTATAGGTGCAGTTTTCAAAAAGAAGAATAAAGAAGATTAAGAATAAAGAAAAATCCTTCCGAATTTAATCGGAAGGATTTTTTGTTAAATTTTAAAGAATAGTATTGGGGTTTACGGGAAAAATTATATAAAAAAGTTTAAGAAAGATAGCGAAAATACTTGAAAAACGAGGATTTTTGTGTTATTATATTTTTAATATTTTATTATGCTTTTGGAAGGATTGATAAAAATGGAAATTTGCAAAAGACCTGATGATATGGTAAGAATTACAACAAAGGAACTTGCGGACGCTTTTATTGAAGAACAAATAAGCGAAATCCGTAAGCAAGTTGGGGATAAGAAAGTTCTTCTCGCCCTCTCCGGCGGGGTTGACTCCTCTGTTGTTGCTGCGCTGCTCATTAAAGCTATCGGCAAACAGCTTATCTGTGTCCATGTAAATCACGGCCTTATGAGAAAAGGCGAAAGCGAGCAGGTTATAGAGGTGTTTAAAAACGGTCTTGACGCAAACCTTATATATATTGATGCAACAGACAGATTTTTGGATTTATTAAAGGATGTTGCAGAACCTGAAAGAAAGAGAAAAATCATCGGCGGAGAATTTATTGAGGTATTCAATGAGGAAGCGAAGAAGCTTGAGGGCGTTGACTTTTTGGCTCAGGGAACAATCTATCCTGACATTTTGGAAAGCGATGGAGTTAAGGCGCACCATAATGTTGGCGGACTTCCTGAGGATATGAAGCTTGAGCTTGTTGAGCCTGTTAAGCTTTTATACAAAGACGAGGTTAGAGTTGTTGGTAAAGCTCTCGGCCTTCCTGAAAATATGGTTGACCGTCAGCCATTCCCTGGCCCGGGCCTCGGCGTTCGTTGCCTTGGCGCAATAACAAGAGACAGACTCCACGCTCTCCGCGAAGCAGATGCAATTTTACGCGAAGAATTTGAAATCTGCGGTCTTTCCAAAACAGTATGGCAGTATTTTATCGCTGTTCCTGATATGAAGAGCGTTGGCGTTAAGAATGACAAGAGATATGAAGGCTGGCCTGCAATCATCCGTGCTGTCAACACAACAGACGCAATGACAGCAACAATTGAGGAAATCCCATACGCAGTTCTTCACAAGATAACTCAGAGAATAACCAACGAGGTTGAAGGCATTAACAGAGTTCTTTTAGACCTTACACCAAAGCCAATCGGCACTATCGAGTGGGAATAAAAATTACCCCTGGGAGCAATGCTCCTAGGGGTGTTTGTTTATTTATAAAGTTTATTAACTGTTTCGCTTAAAGCTTTGATTTTATCAACAACTCTTTCGGGGGATAAGACCTTGACTCTGTCGCCGAAACTGAAAAGCCAGCCTAAAAATGTGGGGCTTGCGTTTATATTAAGTATGGCGATGAAATGTTCATCGTCTTTTTTTATTGTTGTTATGTCTTTGCCGAAACGGTCAATCATAACGCCGATAAGACTGTTATGAACGAGTAGCTCAACTCTTTCATCATCTCCGCCGAACATATTAAAGGTTCTGTTTGAATATTCCGCTATATCAAAAGGGAAATCAGGCTTTAAAGCAATGGCCTCCGTAACGGATATATTGCTCATTTTGTCAACACGGAAGTGAAGAATTTTATTATGCTTGTCGCTGTAAGTTATGAGATAATAGTTATTATCGGAAAGGGAAAGACCCAGAGGCGACTGTATATATTCTTCGCCGTTTCGCTTGAATTCCTGCTTTTTATCAATAGTCCATTCAAAATATTTAAATGAAATCTGACGATTTTTTGAAATGGCATTATGAATTGCGTCGATGTTATAATAAATCTGCTCGTTCGGGGTTTTAACTCTGCCTGAAACGAAAACCTGTCTTCTGAGAGAGCGGGCATTATGAGAGCTTGTCATTTTGGAAAGCTTTTCAATAAGCTGAGCCGATTTTTTCTCCGTTATGAAACGGGAAGAAGAAACCGCGTCAACCAGAAGTTTAAGCTCAGGAAGTTCAAGATTAGCAGAACCTACAAAATAAAGGTTTGACCTTGACTTAACCGTTTGAACATCAAGACCGAAGCTCTCTAATGTTTCAATGTCGTCATAAAGAGTTTTTCGCTCAACATCAATTCCGCAGGCGGAAAGCCTTTCAATGAGCGCAGGGGTGGAAAGAGGATGGTTTTCATCCGTTTCCTCGATTAAAATTCTGGCAAGATACAAAAGCTTTGCCTTACTGCCCATTGACTTGCTCATATTTCCGACCTCCTAAAATCAGTCCTGAGGAACATCCTCCGAGAGTTCTTCGGGGGCATCCTCTTTTGGTGCCTTGGCCTTCTTTAAAACCTTAACATCCTTAGCGTCAAACTGCTTGATAACCATATCCTCGTCGTCGCCGAACTTAACCTTGATTTTGCCCTTTAAGGTTTCAGCTTCGATAACAACGCCCCTGCCTTCGCTACACTCAACAAGAGAGCCCTTTTGCGGAACGATTTTAAGCATTTCGTCATATACATTCTGTTCATATTCAAGACAACACATAAGGCGTCCGCAAACCCCTGAAATCTTGGTTGGATTTAAGGATAATCCCTGCTCCTTAGCCATTTTGATTGAAACGGGGTGGAAATCGTTTAAAAAGGTTGAACAGCAAAGAGGCTTACCGCAAATGCCCAACGCCCCGAGAGATTTTGCCTCGTCGCGAACACCAATCTGCCTAAGCTCAATACGGGTTTTAAAAACACTTGCAAGGCTTTTAACAAGGTCACGGAAGTCAACTCTTTTGTCCGCTGTAAAATAGAAAAGAATTTTACTGCGATCAAAGGTGTATTCTGTGTTAACAAGGTGCATATCAAGTTTATGTTCAGCAATTTTCTCGCTGGCAATCTTGAATGCCTCTTTTTCTTTAAGCTTGTTTGCTTCAAGCTGGTTATAGTCAGCGTTTGTGGCAAGACGGGTTATAGGCTTTAAAGGTTGAACAACCTCGCTGTCGTCAACCATTTTGTTGGCGATTGCAACCGTGCCGAATTCAACGCCACGGGCGGTTTCAACAATAACGCCCATACCAACATCTGCCTTTTTGCCGTTTGGCGCAAAATAATATATTTTGCCTGCTGTGTTAAATCTTATTCCAATTACTTCTGTCATACAATACCTCCCAACACTCTAAAAGCATACAGTTTATAAGCAGAGGATATTTTCCTCTCTGTTTTAAATATTTGGTGTATCTCACTGCAATATCCAGAAGATGCAAAGGCGCATCGGAAGGGATATTTTTGCAGAAAGCTTTAAGTTCTTCTTGTTTATCTAAATTAACAATGTCGCCGCCCTCTTTAAAATATAAACAGTCGCGGAAGAACATAGTTATTGTTTTCATCATAAAGTCGGCATTATTTGAAAAACCTTTTAAGGTGCTTACTGCCTCATAAAGAGTTTTCCCTGAGGAGGAAGAAAGAGAACAAAGGGTTTTAATAATTGTCGCTCTGTCCGATTCTGCCGATTTGTCCTCCATTAAAGAGATTGCACTGCCGATACTACCGTCGCTCATAGCGGAAACGGTTTTGATAAAATTCTCGTCAGCACTGAAATTAGCACTAAGATAGCTCTCAACAGTCTCACGGGGGAGAGAGTTGAATCTGATGTTTACCGCACGGGATAAAATTGTTGGAAGAAACGCATTTGTGTTCTCCGTAATTAAAATAACCGTGCAGTATGGGGGTGGCTCTTCAAAGACTTTTAAAAGGCTGTTCTGAGCCGTTTCGTTAATGGTTTCTGCTTTGGGAACAATATAAACCTTTCGGTCGGAATAAAAAGGCTTTATATAAATCTCCTTTTTCATTTCGCGGATTGTCCCAACAAGAATATCAGAGGAGGAAGACCCCTCGTTATAAAGCTCATTATTTACAATGCGGATGTCGGGATGAGTAAGCCCCTCTGCCATTGCGCAGCTTTTGCAAACTCCGCAAGGCTCTCCGTTATGACTATTCTCGCAAAGAATGGATTTAGAGAAGGCAAGGGCGGATGAAAACCGCCCTACGCCCATTGGTCCTTCAAAAATATAAGCATGACCGATTTTGGAGGAGGAAACAGAATTTTTAAGAACGGCTTTAATATTCTCATGGCCGTAAATCTTATTAAAATCCATTTTCTTTCCCTCCCGAAAATTTTTAGAATTTAATTCTTTCGTTTATATAAGCTACAAGGTCAGCGATTGCAACTCTTTCCTGTTCCATGGAGTCACGATGACGAACTGTAACCATATTATCTTCTTCTGAATCGAAGTCGTAAGTAATACAGAACGGTGTTCCGATTTCGTCCTGACGACGATAACGCTTACCGATACTTCCTGATTCGTCGTATTCACACATAAACTCGCCAGCAAGAGCGGAGTAAACTTTAAGAGCGCCCTCGGAAAGCTTCTTGGAAAGAGGAAGAACTGCCGCCTTAACAGGAGCGAGAGCAGGATGGAATCTCATAACTGTTCTTGTATCGTTCTTTTCGGCGTCAACAACTTCTTCATCATAAGCTTCAACCATAAATGCAAGAGTAACACGGTCAGCACCGAGAGATGGTTCAACACAGTATGGTGTGTATTTTTCTCCTGTTTCGCTGTCACAGTATTCCATTTTCTCGCCACTGTGGTTTGAATGCTGAGTTAAGTCAAAGTCTGTTCTGTCGGCAATGCCCCAGAGCTCGCCCCAGCCGAATGGGAACATAAACTCAATATCAGTTGTTGCATTGCTGTAATGAGAAAGCTCTTCGGGGTCGTGGTCGCGGAGTTTAAGGTTTTCTTCTGCAACGCCCAAAGATAAGAGCCAGTTTTTACAGAAGTCTTTCCAATACTTGAACCAGTCAAGGTCAGTTCCCGGTGCACAGAAGAATTCAAGCTCCATCTGTTCGAATTCACGAGTTCTGAAAGTGAAGTTACCGGGAGTAATTTCGTTTCTGAAAGACTTACCAATCTGGCCGATACCAAAAGGAATCTTCTTTCTTGATGTTCTCTGAACATTCTTAAAGTTAACGAAGATACCCTGAGCTGTTTCAGGTCTTAAAAAGATTTCGTTTTTAGAATCGTCTGTAACGCCCTGGAAAGTCTTGAACATAAGGTTGAACTTTCTTATATCAGTAAAGTTATGCTTTCCGCAGTCAGGACAAGCAAGCTGATTTTCCTTAATAAAATCCATCATCTTCTGGTCAGACCAGCCGTCAGCGCTTACGCCTGCAACATCTTCGATAAGCT
>JAZNKJ010000017.1:0-1943 GCA_045578465.1 Clostridia bacterium
CATTAAAGAAATTGAATCATTGCTGAGAACTTATGAAGAACAGCATAGTTATGAGAATTTTGATAAGTATTTCGAAAAATATTTTTCGCTTAATGAAATAAAATGATTAATAAGTATATAATATAAGGAGGTATGGTGTCATATGCACCCCATCGACCAACAACGAACCGGACAAAAACTAAAACTCATGTTCAAACTGGCAGGCTACGATGTGAAGTATATCCAAGAGTATTTAAACCTCTCCTGTCCACAGCCGATTTACCGTTGGTTTAAAGGTCAGAATCTGCCCACGGTAGAGAAGCTTTATGTCTTAAGCGTTCTCCTTGGTGTGCATATGGAAGAACTGCTGGTTTTGCAGGGACAGCCTATGAATATTGGCTTGTATAAGGTGGCGCAGGAGCCGAAGGACAAGCGTCTTTTATACTACGCCCAGCGCCTGCAGAGGGCAGCATAAGTGTTTTGGACTATCCGTCCAATGACAAAGACTTGACTTTGAGATATCCTTTTATCAGGAACTTTGAATGGGTTCCGGTAAGAGGATATTTTTATTTGGGAGAGGAGGAATGTCATGGGAACCAATTATTATTTTATGAGTGCTACCACTTTTCTATTATGGATGATGTTGACAGCATAGGATTTAACTTAATGATTAGGTGCAAAATATTATATGTACAAATATGTCTCGGGATGAATCAATACATACCAATGGTATAAAAACAAATAAACAACTCGTATTGCCAGTGTGTTCAAATCAAAATATAATAGTGTTAAGATAATAGAGAAGGAAGGACTGTATCATGAAAATAAAAATTGCAGAAAATATCAAAAAATTGCGTAAAGCACATTCTTTCACACAGGAACAACTGGCAGAGGCATTGGGAGTTACGGTAGGAGCTGTTTATAAATGGGAAGCAGGATTGTCCATGCCGGAGATCAAGTTGCTTATGGAGATTGCCGATTTTTTTGAGATTTCAGTTGATACGCTTTTAGGATATGAACAGCAAAACGGAAATGTTGAAAACAGAATTCAGAGAATAAGACAATGTATTGTAGAGAAAGATTATGAGGCAGGAACTTCCGAGGCGGAAAAAGCGCTGCAGAAATATCCGAATAATTTTCATGTGACTTATAGCGGTGCGCTGTTGTATCGAATGAAATTCATAGATGAGAAGAGTAAGGATTCGATGCTAAAGTCGAATCAATTGTTTGAGAAGTCGATTAAACTGCTCTATCAAAATACGGAAAAGAGCATCAACAAAGTTAGCATACTGAATCATATGGCAAGCAATTACCTTGTGGCAGGTGATACGGAGAAAGGCCTGGAGCTGTTAAAAGAAAACAACATTTGCGATAGTAACAGTGGGCAGATTGGGTTCATTTATGCGGTGGAATTAAGAAAGCCTGAGGAGGGCGAAAGATATCTGTTCTCTTCTCTTTCTGAGATTATCAATAAAACAATATACACAGTAGTTGGGATGGCATATGGACATGCATTAAAGAACGATGAAACCTGTATTTCGGAAGTATTATGGTTAATACACTATTTTGACAGTTTGAAAGAGGACGCGACTGAGGTTGCTTTTCTTGATAAGCTGAAAGCAATTCTTTTGGCACAATGTGCTGTTTGGGAATTGCATTTCGGACATGAAGACGAGGCTCGCGAGCATTTGAAAGATGCATATCTGCTGGCACAAAGATTTGATGCATCTCCGGTCTATACGGTGCAGAATACGCTGTTTCTAAAAGGGATGGAGAAAGAAGGGGCTTACGCTGACGGAATCGGTAAAACGGCAATGGAAGCTGTAGAGAACTTCGTTTTTAGGGAAAAAACGGAATGGAAAGCACAAGAACGGATGAAAGAGCAATGGGAGGAACTAAAACGTGGAAGTGCAGAACCTGAATAAGAAACTGGAAAAAATCTGTAAAAACGGCAAGGCGGTTGG
>JAZNKJ010000018.1:0-11154 GCA_045578465.1 Clostridia bacterium
AAGTCTTTTTCGCTTACTTTACCTTTGCCGCGAAGCTTTTTAAAAGTGCTTTGCAGTTTATCGGCAAGACTTTCAAATGCCATATCATCAAACCCTTTCTAAAAATTGTCGTTTATATCAATAACTGTGTCAATTATTTCAGCAAGTTTGTTTTGAATATTTTCTGGAATGTCTGCATTTTCAGTTAAAGCACTGACCTCTTTAAGCTTTTCCTTAATATTAAGAAACCTTTCGCAAAGACCAAGTTTTTCTTCCAGATCATAAAGGACCGTTTCCGCTCTTTTAATATTATCCCGAACACCCTGCCTTGTTACTCCGACTATTTCAGAGATTTCAGCGAGGGATAAATCTTCATTATAATAAAGGTTAGCCGCTTCCTTTTGTTTGTCGGTCAGAACATTTCCGTAAAAGCTTAACAACAAGGAAATCTCAACATTTTTTTCCATAACAAACTCCAAAAAAATCGTATAGCTGTAAAGGGAATAAGCTTTACACCTATACGATTGTACTACAAAACCTCTATTTTGTCAATAGATTTTTAAAATTTTTCCGATTATTGCTTCTCGTAGCCGCCTTTAACCATAACCAAAACATCATTTTGTGCCATAATTCCTCTTCCGTCAGCAACAGGAACAATAAGCAAGTGATTAGATGGCATCTGAGTTCCGTTGGCTAAATCAACGCCAGCTGTTGTATCTGCAAGACCGCCTTTCTGAGTCGCAATAATAGTCGCGCTTCCCATTCTTAAAATAAGCTCAGTCCCGTTTTCGCAAATTATCTTTTCCCCTGCAGAAAGAGAAATAACCTCAAAGCGCTCTGCGGTTACACTAACTCCACCTGACACCTGCTTTTTAACCTCAGCTTTAACATAGTCTTCAAGCTCCGGCATAACCACAGAAGTTATGTAGCTCTTAGTTATAAGCGGGTCATCCGCTGAGCCTGGGTTTGCAACAACGGGCACCGCCAATGTCAAAACGGCGCAAAGCCCTGCCACTATTCCTATTTTAATTTCTTTTGGTAATTTCATATTTTTCACCCTTTCGTATATTAAAGACCGAAACTTATTTCCAGCGCTTCATTCACTCGGTTCATAAGTTCGCCGTCTAAATGTCCGATTTTCTCCTTTAAGCGTCTTTTATCAATAGTCCTTATCTGCTCTGCTAAAACCACCGAATCTTTTGAAAGGCCGTATTCATTGGCGTCAAGCTCAATATGAGTGGGCATTTTTGCCTTGTTTATCTGAGAGGTTATAGCTGTTGCAATAACAGTTGGACTATATTTATTTCCAATATCGTTTTGAATAATTAAAACTGGTCTTACTCCGCCTTGCTCTGACCCTACAACAGGGCTTAAATCAGCATAGTAAATATCTCCTCTTTTTACAACCACATTATTCACACTCCGCAAGTTTTTTAGGCAGAATTGTCATTCTCCTAATCTACTATACGCAGTTCCTTAAAATAGGGAACAAATTTATGTATAGGAGCGGGACAAGTCCTACCTTTAACCCTATTATTGACACTTGCGAAATCAATAATACCTATTATAAAAATTTTACAGTTTAAAATCCTTTTCCTTTAATCCTGTATTAAGATTAAACTCCAAAAACTCAACCATAATCACTTTTTTACCTTTATCATTATAGGTTATGAGCCTATCAGGTTCTTGCTTTTTATTGAGATAAAGCTCCATATATGTTCTATGGGGATTGTCGCTGTTTTCTTTAAGAGTAAGAATTGTACGGCTTCCCTCTGTGCGACTTTTTGCCTCCTCGGTTTTGCAATACCTCTCAAAAAAATCATTTATAAAAATATAATTCTTTTCATAAGGAACATATCCTTTAAACTCATTGACCGTCCCTTCGGCATCTTTATAATAAAGCACTTCGTCTTTAAGAACACAACTTATGCCTTTCATTATGTCAGAGGTATAGTCAATTCTGTACATTCCCGAAGATAAAAAGCTCTGGTTTGCCGTATAAACATTATCCCCGTTTTCTGAGCTTATGGTAACCTTAACCTTGGCCGTATAATCAGTCATTTTATAATAGCTTTCGTATATCTTACTGTAATCGCCGTGACCGTTTCCGCCACAGGATACCAGTGTTGTCATAAGTATAATCACAAGTGCAATTATACTTTTCTTCAAAAAATCACTCTCCTGATAATTCTTTTATTGCATAAGGCAAATTTTCGGCAATATCAGAAGCAATAAGCCCCATTTTGCCTTTATCAGCAGTTCCTATATCTCCTGCGAGTCCGTGAATATAAGCACCTAAAACACCGGCCTCATATCCATTCATTCCCTGAGCAACCAAGCTCCCTAATACACCGGAGAGAACATCTCCGCTTCCGCCGGTTGCCATTCCCGAATTACCTGTGGGATTTATAAAGATTTCATTTCCGTCTGTAACAACCGTGTCTTTCCCTTTTAATAACAGGACAACATTATTCCTTTGCGCAAACTCTTTTGCGATTTTCTCTCTGTTATTTTTAACTTTCTCGGAAGATATTCCTAAAAGCTTTGCCATTTCGCCCTCGTGAGGTGTCAAAATGGTTATGGCTTTTCTCGATTTTAGTATATCTATATTCAAAGAAAGGGCGTTTAGACCATCCGCATCAATTATCATAGGCGCAGAAACATTCTCAATAAGCCATAAAATAAGCTTTTGCGTTTCTGCTCTTCTTCCCATTCCGGGACCAATTACAAAGGCATCTGATTTTTCTGCCATTTCCTTGATTTTGTATTTATCAAAAATTCCAACTTGACCGGAAACGGAAACAAATCCGACCGTCATAGCTTCTGTCAGTTTTGTCGCCAAAACACTTTGCTCCGTGTCAGCCGTGCCAACTGTTACAAGCCCTGCACCGCTTCTTAAAGCCCCCATTGCAGAAAAGGTCGCGGCGCCAATCATCCCTTTGGAGCCTGCAAGAATAAAAACCCTTCCGCATTGACTCTTGTTGGCATCGTCATCTCTTTTGGGCAAAAGGTCTTTAATATATTCGCTATGCTTTCTTGCGCGCTTTTCTCCACCGCAAACAATAGCGATTGCAAAATCTTTTGTATGAGTTATGCTTACACTCGCTGAGGACTTTTCGTTTTTAATAAGGAGATACGGAGCGCCTTTTTCATTATGACAAAGCTCAATATCCTTAAAAGCTATTTCTCCGATACCTGTCCCAACATACTTGGAATACGCCTCTTTAACAGCGTAATTCCCTGCAAGACTATCCCATTTTATTCCCGATTTTGAAAAGTATAAAATTTCACTCGGCGTAAAAACCCGCTCTAAAAAAGCAGGATTTTTCTCCACCGCACTCCGAAGGCGCGATACCTCGGCAACATCAATTCCTATTTTCATTAAAATTTACCCGGATTAACCTTTTTAATATATTCAATCATTTCTTCATTTGGTGTAAACAAAAGCATATAATTGACACTATTTTTACTATATGTAACAAATGCACCGCCGTTTTTCTTATCGGCACAGGCATCCACTTTCTTGTAGGAGGAGTTTTTTAAATATTTTTGCCCCTCAGAACTTTCTAAAAGGCCGAAATCCTCTATTCTTCTCAGGTTTACAGAATCAATTCTTTTCCTAGTCTTTCCACCTATAATTTTATCTACATCCATCTCGTAATTTACAATAAGATATTCATATTCCGTGTTTATTC
The DNA here is from genome assembly GCA_045578465.1 of Clostridia bacterium. Lineage (GTDB taxonomy): Bacteria > Bacillota > Clostridia > Monoglobales > Monoglobaceae > SIG454. The sequence continues at coordinate 3,675 of JAZNKJ010000018.1, forward strand.
TTCCAAGCATTTTATAAACAAAATAAATTGCCCCAACAACAAGCAACAGCATAATGGTTGGAACTAAAAGCAAGAAAGTTGATAAATAGGCTATTGCAAGCCCTGCCAACAAAACACCTAAAACAAGCAAGTAATCAAGAGGCTTTTTCGCCCGTTTTACCATATATTCAATATAACTATCCATAGTTACCTCCTAAATTTACTTAACATTTTACCATAAAATACGACTTTTTTCAATATATTTTAATTTTTGTTTCGGAAGTTCTTCTCAAAAAGCATCTCTTTGCCGGTTTTTATAGAACCCCGTCCCATAGTTTTATTTATGTCAAAAATAACATCATCAATTTTATCATTGATTTCTGTATCATCTGAAACAAAATCTTCAAACGAAAGCTGTTTTTCCCCCTGTTCGCCCTCCATATTGCTTACAGTTACGCCAACCAGTCTGACAGGATGATTAAGTTCAACGAAACCTAACAGTTTTATTCCCGTATCATAAATTGTTCTGGCGGAATCCGTATAAGATATGGTTCTGGAACGGGTTATGCTCTTCATATTTGAATATTTGATTTTAATAGTAACCGTCTTTCCCTTTATTTCTTTATTTTTAAGGATATTGCTAACCTGCCTGCTTATAAAATGGATAATCTCTTCAATTTCCTCCCGCGTTGTCAAATCGCTTTGAAAAGTATATTCCCTGCCTACCGATTTTTGTTCTTCGTTAGGGGTTACCTCTCTATTGCAATAGCCTTGCGCATGAAGATAAATTTCTCTGCCTGATTTGCCCAAAAAATCAAGGCCTGATGGATTTAATTTATAGAGGTCAGATACAACCTCATATCCTCTACTTGCAAGCTGTTTAGCCGTTTTTTCGCCTACTCCATAAAGGGCACGAATTGGCCTGTCTTTAATGAGTTCAACAAAAGCCTCGCGAGTTGGTATAACAAAAAATCCGTCCGGCTTTTTCTCTTCACTTGCAGTTTTAGCTGAGGTCATGGAATATCCGATTCCCACCGAGCAGGTAAGACCCGTTTCCTCAAAAACACGCTTTTTTAGGTCTTTCCCTATTTCTTCAGCGCTGCCGAAAAATTTTTCAGACGCCGTAACATCCATATATCCTTCGTCAAGAGAAACATATTCAATCATATCGGTATAGCTTTCCATAATCTTATGGATTTTCTCCGATTCTTTAACATATTTCGACATATGAGTATTAAGGAAAATCCCTTTGGGACAAAGTCTGTATGCCTCGCTTACACTCATTGCAGAATGAACGCCATATTTCCTTGCTTCATAATTACAGGTGGAAACAACACCTCTTGTTCCGGGCAGGGCGCCTATTATAACAGGTTTTCCCAAAAGCTCAGGATTGTCCCGAATTTCAACTGATGCATAGAACGCATCCATATCTATATGAATAATTTTTCTGTTCATTTTCTATTCCTTATCTTTTAAAGATAAATTAAATATACCGTCATAAATATCATTTGATGTTGAACTTAGCTCGCCTTTTATATTATCGCTGTAATGCATCATAAAGTTTTCAAAGCAGATGCCAATAAAAGGCAATCGGGAATCAAATCTTTCCCTTAATTTTTTATACTTTTTGACAGTTTCATCCTTTGTTATTGCAGTTTTAATTTCTCCAAGCATTTCGCTCATTCTGTCATCGCTGTAATTAAACAGATTTCCTTCTCCCAAAAGATAGGAATAATCAAGGTCATCAGAGAGTTTTATGCTTCCGATAAACATCTCATACTGTCCGTTTTGTATACGGTTCATATAGTCTTCATACGCCACAGGAATAACATTGATTTTAAAGCCTATCCCTTCAAGGTCAAACTTTATGCTTTTCGCCATATTAACTCTGGCGCTGTTATCCTTGTTAACAAGTAAATCAAATTCAAGGTTTTGGAAAGTATTTTCAATAGTCTTTGAATATATTCCGTTTCTTTTCTTCCACTCGTTTTTAAGAAGAAGTCTTTCTGCACTCCCTGCGTCCGCCTCAATTTTCTTTCCTTCGGCTGTGTTTATAAACCAATTCTTGCGCATGGGGGCACTCGCTGTTTCTGCATTCCCTGCAAAAATATCATCAACAATTTTTTCACGATTAACGGCCAGGTTTATAGCCTCTCTGACCTCCTTTGAAGCAAGAGAAGTGTTATAATGGTTAAGTCCGAGGAAATTATATACCGCCGATTCATGAGAGGAGGCTCTCATATCTGAAACATTGGCAAACTTTGCAACTCTTCCATGTTTAGTGCTTGCGATTGATATGTCCCCCACCGAAAATGAATACATAACAGAATCTGCATCAGGAAGAATTTTAACATTAATCTTTTCAATCTTTATCTCATCGCCCCACCAGGCATCGTTTTTATTGAGATAATACATATTCCCTTCTTTTTTATCAGAAAAAACATAAGGTCCTGTTCCGCAAGGATAAAAGGTCGCCCGTTCTACATCTTCATCCTGACTTTTGATTATCGGGAAAGTCATAAGATTAGGGAAAGCAGAGTTTGGCTCATTTAAAATAATTTCAACAGTTCTGCCACTGCCACTTACCTTTTCAATGTTCCTTACATTATAAAAGTAAGAGCTTCCTTCATTAAGCTTTATTTGTTCTATTGTGTAAACAACATCCTTGGTGGAAAGCTTTTCCCCGCTGTGCCAAAGGACATTTTCTCTTAATTTAAATTTCCATGTAAGACCATCGTTGTCAACTGACCATTCTTCTGCCAGAACGCCTTTGGGTTCCATAGTATTTTCAAGGCTCACAAGTGGCTCATAAACAATTCCGAGCATCTGTCTGTTGGCCTCGTTATCTGTTAAAATCGGGCATAAAGTGTCATCCTTTAATGAATAGATTGTAATGCCTTTGCCTTTACTATCTTCAAGAACTTCCCCTGATATCTCATCAGGCGTCTTAGTATCTTTACAGCCAAATAAAGTAAAAACAAGAGATAACGCAATTAAGCAAACGAGTATTCTTTTCATTTTATGCCCTCCTTTCAAAAAACTATTTTAAAAGTCTAGATAATCTCTTTGTCTGAAAAATAAAGCCTTTCAACATTAGTTGTTTTTCCGCTTTTTTCATCAACATCAAAAATACAACCCGAGAACCAAACCTCGCCCTCAGCTTTTTCAAATCTGACATGCTTGCGGGTATAATACATTTCCATTATAAGCTCTTTTTTAACACCCAGAACGCTGTCTCTTACTCCTGTCATACCTAAATCAGAAATGTAGCCTGTGCCTCCTGAAAGAATCTGGGCATCAGCCGTCTGAATATGTGTGTGAGTTCCAAAAATCACAGAAGCTTTTCCGTCAAAGTAATGAGCAAATGCAAGTTTTTCGCTGCTTGTTTCGCAGTGAAAATCAATAACAATTATATCTGCCTTATCCTTGATTTTTGCCAAAGCTTTTTCCGTTTCCCTGAAAGGGCAATCAAGAGGCTCCATATTTACGCGCCCCATAGCGTTTATAACCCCTATGCGGACATTTCCTAAATCCTCAACAAAATACCCTTCCCCCTCAGTTTCCGGTGGGTAATTAACAGGCCTTATAACCCTCTCAAAATCGTCTAAAACAATTCCGCTTTCTTTGTTTGAAAAAGTATGATTTCCCATAGTAATAACATCAACGCCACAGTCAATAAGGTTACGGGCAATATCAACCGTAATTCCGTTTGTAAGCGCCGTGTTTTCTCCATTGGCGATGCAATAATCGATGTTATATTTTCGTCTTATTTTCCCGAGGTTATTATAAATATATTCTCTTCCGTCTGACGAAACAATGTCGCCTACTGCTAAAATTCTCATAACATTTCCTCCAATTTAGCTATTAAATCCACAGGGAACATCTTTTCAAGAGCTTTTACCTTGCAAGGCACATAAGGCATAACAGGTTCTTCGCGCCTTATAATTAACTCCTCTTCCCGCATTATATAACTATCGATTTTGAGATTATTTGGAATGGACATCTCAATTTTCGTTGAACTTTTTCCGTAAATAACATTATAATTTCCGTTCATTCTCTCCGCAGCTATTTCAGCGTAGCTCTTATCGGTATAGTCATTAGCGGTTGAAAACATAACGCTGTATTCTTTCCGGTTTTTCCTGGGTTCTTTTACGGGATAGGCACTTCTTACAACAAACTTAATCTCGTTTCCCATATCCTTTGCGTAAATTGATATCTCCTTTTTAGAATTCCCAATACTGCACAGCAGAGAATAAACCGCGTCATAGATAGATTTTTCAACAAGCTTTCCGTCAAAAGTATAATTAACATTATCGTCTTCTCTCAGCATATAGGTAATACTCGCGTCAAAAACACCGCCGAGATAATTGTTAAGCCCCTCGCATATGGAAATCAGGAAATCCCTGACATTATAATACCCGCAATTAAGCTCAGGGTTGTAGGCAAGGTCTGACAATAAATAATTATTTCTCTTAATTGCCGAAAAACAGGTGTTAACCGTTTCAATCTTTTCAAGCTGAGAAAGAGTATATTCCCCTGCGCAAGCAAGTTTTTCGTTAACCGAAAGACCTAAGTTAGCAATATCTGTATTTTCAGAGATAAACAACGCCACCGCTTTTAAAACAGAGTCTAAATTAGCATTATCTTCCATTTCTTAAAAAATCCTTTCTAAGAAGCATTTCATCTATTCGTTCTATGTAATCCTTTGGCTCTTTGACATTGAAAATTCTCTCAATGCGGTCTGTTTCCCTGTCAACTGTTTTGGTAACTCCGCCACAGCCCAGAGCAACAATGGTCTGGACCTCCTCCATAATAAAAATATTATAAAAGCTCTCTGTCCCAACCGTGCTGTAACCAATATTTTCAAGATTGCCAAGCATATTTTTCTGTCTGTAAAGATAATAAGGATGTTTCCCTTTTTCTCTTAAAGTATTTCGTGCAAAATCTACCATTTTTGCCACTTCTTCGCCCTTTGTAAGGTCGTATTCATCAAGAAGTTCATTAAGCCTTGAAGAGCGTTTTATGCTCATTGTATGGACCGTTGTATTCTCCGGTGCCAACTCCTCAACCTCGTTGATTGTTTTTTGAAACATAGGAAAAGTTTCCCCGGGAAGTCCGGCTATAACATCCATATTTATGGTTTTTATTCCGCATTTTCTTGCAAGGTCATAAGCCTCAACAATCTGTTTGGGAGTATGGTTTCTGCCGATAATTTTAAGAGTTTCCTCATTCATCGACTGAGGGTTGATGCTTATTCTTTCTATATCAAAACTTTTAATAACTTTAAGCTTATCTTCGTTTATGGTATCAGGTCTTCCCGCCTCAACAGTAAACTCCTTTATCTGACTTAAATCAAAGCAATCAAAAAGCTTTTTAATAAGCATTTCAAGTTGAAAAGCCTCCAAAGTTGTTGGTGTGCCTCCGCCAATATAAACGCTTTCAACGACCTGGCCGTTTTCCTTAACTATTTCTGCTGTATATTCGATTTCGCGCATAAGACAATCAAGATATTCAGGAATGAGGGCTTTTGAACGAAAAATTCCGTTTGTCACAAAGGAGCAATAAAGACACCTTGTCGGGCAAAACGGAATTCCAATATAAAGGCTTATTCCGTTTGAATTCATATTGTCGATTATAGGTTTTTCAACCTTTGCAATATCAAGAGCAAGCCTCGCTTTATCTTCGCAGACACTATATTCAGTTTTAAAAAAATCAACAACCTCATCATCGCTCATTCCAGAGTTTAACTGTTTCATAGCAATTTTAACAGGTCTGATTCCGCTTAAAATTCCCCAAGGAGAGTCTGTCATCATATTAAAAACATATTTTCCTTTCTTTCTCTGCCGATTGTTGTCATATTTCCATGACCCGGAAAAACCTGAGTTTCATCAGGAAGCACCATAAGTTTTTCCCTTACACTTTTTATTTCCTCTTCCATATCTCCTGTCATATGGTCAACTCTTCCAACAGAGCCTTCAAATAAAGTATCTCCTGAAATCAAAATATTCCCTATTAAAAAGCATAAACATCCAATAGTATGCCCAGGGGTATGAATCACCTTGATTTCGTGTTCTCCAAGGGTTAAAACATCCCCATCTTTAAGCTTTTTATCAATAGTTATATGTGGAATATCGGCTTTGAAAAAAGCAGTCAGGTTGAACTCTTTATTGTTTACAAGTTCAGCTTCTTCTTCGCTCATATAAACAGGAGCTTTGCTTAACTCAACCAGTTTAGCTAAACCTAAGATATGGTCAAAATGTCCATGAGTTAAGATAACCGCCTTAATCTTAAAACCCAAAGTTTCGGTAACGAAACTATAAATCTTATCCCCATGAGCAGGGGCATCAAAAACATAGGCTTCCTTTGAATCGGTATCTCCTAATACATGACAATTCGTAAATAGTTTTCCTGTAACAAATTTCTCTAACTTTATCATAAATTACTGTCTCCGTCTTACAACAGAATGCACTCCGTCAATTTTTTGAAGTCCCTTAATTGTTTGCTGAAGCTGAATACCACTGCTTACTTCAAGGGTAATATCAATAATAGCAAGGTCATTTTTAGTAGCTCTTGCATTTATTCCTTTTAAGGGAACATTCATATTGTATAAAAGTGTACTTATATCAACAACAAGAGAGGCTCTGTCTGTTGCACTTATTGAAAGGTTGGTCTGGAAGTTGTTTGAAACCTGTTCCGCCCAATGAACGCCGATAAAGCGGTTATATTCGCTATCTTCCGTATTAACCTTTGACATATTTATACAGTCGGCACGATGGATTGCAACACCTCGTCCTCGTGTTATAAATCCAATGATGTTATCCCCCGGAACAGGGTTGCAGCACTTGGAGAAACGGATAAGGCAATTATCAATGCCATCAACAATAACACCGCTGTTATTGGCCTTCCCTGATGTTTTAACAACAAAAAGTTCCGGCGCTTCGTTAATATCCTGAGTTTTCTGGAGACGCTTTCTGCTTTCATCCTTAATTCTCGCCATGAATTTGCTGGCATTTGACCCGCCATAGCCTAAGGTTGCAAACATATCTTCCATATTCTTAAAGCCATATTTTTTAAGAATAGGAGAAACAAACTCCTCCTCGTTCATATAGCTTAGCGGAAGAGAAAGCTTTTTAAATTCTTTTTCAACTATATCCTTACCTTTGGCAATATTTTCAGTACGGTTTTCTTTTCTTAAAAACTGATTAATCTTGTTTCTTGCCTGAGAAGTTTTTGCAATTTTAAGCCAGTCAAGGTTCGGACCGTGAACGGCATTTGAAGTTATAATGTCAACAATATCGCCGTTTGAAAGCTTATAGTCAATAGTAACAATCTTTCCGTTAACTTTTGCGCCCGACATTTTATTTCCTATTGCGCTATGGATTGCATAGGCAAAGTCAACAGGAGTTGCTCCGGCAGGAAGGTTTACAACATCTCCGTTTGGAGTGAACACGAATACCTCATCACTGAACATATCAATTTTAAGGGTTTGCATAAACTCTTC
>JAZNKJ010000019.1:0-12193 GCA_045578465.1 Clostridia bacterium
ATCATTGGGTTAGCACCTGCTGTAACATTCTTTAATCCCTCGCGAACGAGAGCCTGAGCAAGGAGTGTAGCAGTTGTTGTTCCGTCACCTGCAACATCATTTGTCTTTGTTGCAACTTCACGAACGAGCTGAGCGCCCATATTTTCAAAAGCGTCTTCAAGCTCAATTTCCTTTGCAATTGTAACACCGTCGTTTGTGATAAGAGGTGCACCGTATTTTTTATCAAGAACTACATTTCTGCCCTTTGGGCCAAGTGTAACCTTAACTGTGTTAGCGAGAGTGTCAACGCCTTTTTGAAGAGCGTGTCTTGCTTCTTCGCCGAATAAAATCTGTTTTGCCATAATAAAAACCTCCTAATTAACCTTCGATTTTTGCAAGGATGTCGCTTTGACGAAGAATAGTATATTCAACGCCGTCAAGCTTAACTTCTGTACCTGCATACTTGCTCATCAAAACTCTGTCCCCAACGGCGAGCTCCATCTTGACTTCTTTTCCGTCAACAACTCCCCCCGGGCCAACAGCAACAACTTCAGCAATTTGTGGCTTTTCCTTAGCGGCACCTGCTAAAATAATACCGCTTTTTGTTGTTTCCTCGGCTTCCACCATTTTGATAACAACTCTGTCAGCAAGTGGCTTAATATTCATTTATAAAACCTCCTTAAAAAGATGATTAATAACTTTGTGTTAGCACTCTAACTTGTTGAGTGCCAATGAGTATATATTACAAAATAAAAGACTAAAACTCAACTGTGATTACAGCTAATTATAGTAAGTTATGGAAGAATATATTCCAAATTCTTCCGTTTTCTTTAAAATTCATAGTAAACTGCATACGGCAGAGGAAGAAATTCCTTCTTTTCTGCCTTCAAAACCAAGCTTTTCCGTTGTTGTCGCCTTAACGCAAACCGCGTCCCTTGAAATCCCTAAATCCTGACTTATGTTTTCCCTCATTTCTTCAATGAATGGAGCAAGCTTTGGTGATTGCGCCACTATGGTTGAATCAATATTTATAATTTTGAAGCCTTTCTCTTTTAAAAGCGAAGCCACTTTCCGAAGGAGAATACGGCTGTCTATATCTTTGAATGAATTGTCTGTGTCGGGGAAATGCTTTCCGATATCCCCAAGGGCCGCCGCTCCTAAAAGAGCATCCATAATGGCGTGGATTAAAACATCGGCGTCAGAGTGTCCGTCAAGACCTTTCCCGTAAGGGATATTAACTCCCCCCAAAATAAGCGCCCTGTTTTCTACAAGACGATGAACATCATATCCGAAACCGACCCGCATTTCTTTTGCCCCTTTCATAATGCTCTCTGCTTTTATAATATCTTCGGGAGTTGTTATTTTGATATTGTTATAATCCCCGAAAATATAGTGAACATCTATTCCAAGCCTCTCAACCAAAGAGCTGTCATCTGTTCCCGTAAAGCCGTCTTGCTGAGCCTTTTCGTAAGCCTCTTTCAAAAGAGGAAGAGGGAAAATCTGTGGGGTCTGGATAAGGCGGAGCGTGTTTCTTTCGGGAGTTCCTGTGATAATGTCATTTTCGTTAACGGTCTTAACCGTGTCGGAAAGAGGGATCCCCAAAACTGCACTACCTTTTTCTTTTGCAAAGGTAATCGCCTCGTCAATCTTTTCAGGAGCGATGAGTGGTCTTGCCCCATCGTGAATGGCAACAAGAGAAGCGCCCTCAGCACTTAAAATACCGTTATAAACGGATTCCTGACGAGTGTTCCCACCCTTTATAACTTCCGCTACCTTCTTGAAACTATATTCATCTATAATATTTTTGACATCAGGAATAAGGCTTTCCTTTGTAACAATAATAATATTGTCAACTAAGGAAGCTCCTTCGAATGCCTTAATGGTGTGAGCTAAAACAGGCATACCTAAAAGCCTCAGGAATTGTTTATTCCCAAGGCTTTTCATTCTTAAACTGTCTCCTGCCGCAACGATAACGGCTGTGCATCCTGATTTGTCCATAATTCCATCCTTAAACCTTTTTGGGTTTTCCCATCCGATTAAATACCGAGCAGCGATTCAATCTCTTCACAGCTCATATTTTTCGCAGTTTCAAGCTCTGAAATGAAAACGCTTTTGGCGTTGCTAAGAATTTTTCGTTCTGCATTGGAAAGGGATTTTTTCTTGTCCCTTAAAAGAAGAGTTTTGGTAACATAAGCAACTTCTTTGATTGTGCCGGATTTCAGTTTATCCATATTGTCGCGATATCGTTGATTCCAGCTCACATTGTCTTCATCTTCTAAGTCCTTGAAAAAACTGATTGCCTCGTTTGCTTCGTCAGCAGAAACGATATTTCGGATACCTGTAACTTCAAGATTATCAACAGGGAGAAGAACTTTAATATTTTTCTTTGAAATCTGGACAGCGAAATACTTGCGCATTTCACCTAAGATTTCCTTTTCCTCAATGCCGACAATAACACCTGCCCCATGCATAGGATACATAACATTGTCTCCTATTTTAAACAAATGTATCAACTCCTTCCAGTTTACCGCCTAAGTTTTTTGTCATAAAGAAGTATTTACATTTATATAACCGCCCGATAAAGCCCGTGGGTCGTTATGATAAAATGTGAAATAAAGTTTCCTATATATATTATACCACAATTTTATGTAATTTCAAACATTTTTCCAATATTTTTTCATTTTTGTAAGATTTTACAAAAATTTATTGATTGCATCCTTGATATGTTTAACAGGGATAACCTCAATGTTTTCGAACTTACGAAGCTTCTTTGAATTGATATAAGGGATAAGACAAGTGGTAAATCCCATTTTCTCCGCCTCCCCAATTCGTCCCTCTAAAAAGCTGACGCTTCGTGTCTCTCCGGTCAGGCCAACCTCGCCGATAGCAACAATTCCCTTGTCAAGACTGCGGTTTCTGAAACTTGACGCAAGAGCCATAACAATTCCAAGGTCCGTGGCGGTTTCCGAAATCCTAAATCCCCCTACTATATTAACATATGCGTCATATGAATTTATGTGCAACCCGGATTGTTTTTCCATAACCGCAAGAAGCATTAAAACACGATTTAAATCAGGGCCCTGAGTCATTCTTCGTGGGTTACCGAAAGAGGTGGGAGAAACAAGAGCCTGAATTTCTGCAAGAACAGGTCGGGTCCCCTCCATACTGCAACAAATACAAGAGCCGATAGAGTCCTCAGGTCGTCCCGATAAAAGTGCCTCGGATGGATTTGCCACCTGAGAAAGACCGTCAGAGTCCATTTCAAAAACACCGATTTCGTTTGTAGAGCCGAATCGGTTTTTAACAGCACGAAGAATTCGGTATGATTGCTGATTATCCCCTTCAAAATAAAGAACGGTATCAACCATATGCTCTAAAATTTTCGGCCCTGCGATGGAACCGTCTTTCGTAACATGGCCAACTAAGAAAACGGTTATATTATTATCCTTTGCAATTCGCATAAAAGTGGATGTAACATCCTTTATCTGAGAAACATTTCCCGGCGATGAACCGATTTCAGGATTTAACATTGTCTGAACAGAGTCAACAATAATAATATCAGGGGTTTCCTCTGCGATTGCGTTTTTTATGTAGTTCATATTTGTTTCGGAATATATTTTAAGATTGTCCGTCTTGATTTTAAGACGCTCTCCTCTGAGCTTAATCTGATTCGGGGACTCCTCTCCTGACACATAGAGAATTTTTGAAGTCTGCCCCAAAAATTCGCAAATCTGAAGAAGGAGGGTAGACTTTCCGATGCCGGGGTCTCCGCCAACCAAAACGAAAGAGCCCTTAACAAGTCCGCCGCCCAGCACCCTGTCAAGCTCGCTCATACCTGTCCCTTGACGAACTTCGGCAGAAGAATCTATTTCCGCAATCTTTTTCGGAGAAGAGGGGGAAGAAAAAGAAGCAACAGGGGAGGAAGACGGGAGAATAATTTCTTCTTCCATAGTGTTCCAGCTTCCGCACATTGTGCATTTTCCCATCCATTTTGGGGACTGATTCCCACATTCACTACAAATAAAAACACTTTTTTGTTTCATTAAAAACGCTCCTAAATACTGATATAATAACATTTTAATATAAGAAGCGAAATTTGTCTATAAAAAAAATAAAAAAAATTTGAAAAAAGCCTTGCAATTTTAAAAAGGATGTGTTATAATACGATTGCACAGTATTGAGATGGATTTTTTATCCTGGATGTCTTTCGACTGATATTTACATATTGTGCAAAGTATTTAACGAAGTATGTTATGTTGTGATTTTCACAATTTTGTGATTTTGAGGAAGGTGAAATTGAAATGAAGAAGGGTTACGAAGCACCTGTAATTGAAAAGATTTCTCTTGAATCCGAAGAGGTTGTTTGCGCAACTGATTTTTTTGCTCTTTTTGGTATTTCAAGTGGAAATGATAACGGTTTAAACACTAAGGTACAGGTGTTTGACTGGAGCAACAAATAATAATAACGAAGGAAAAAAGAAAAGCTTTGGTCGGGAACGGCACAAGGCTTTTTGTTGTGTTATAAATCGTTTATGGAGTTGACGAAGGCCTGCATTTCCTCTTTTGAGGTAATCTGCTCAGATGTATAAAGAATCTTCTCCTGAATATTTTTGGGTAGGCGCAGATATTTATCCATTGCCTCGCTGTTTTCTATAAGAACTTTCCCGAATGTAATTGGGGAATTAGTATTTTTCATGTAAATCATCCTTTCTTAAACCGATGGAACATTCCATCGGTTTATTTATTTCCTGAGATAGAAAAATTATTCAAAAAGATTGAAAATGAAAAATAAAAATGTTATAATTAATATAAGTAGATTTCAGGGGTAAAATACCGAAAAATAAAGGGGAAATACTATGAAAAAAGAATCAGTTTTTCAAGTTATAAAGTTTGCGCTTTTTTCGGCGTCCGCCGGGATAATACAGGCAGTATCTTTTGCCATATTCAATGAGGTCTTTGGCTGGATATACTGGCCGTCATATCTTACTGCCCTTGTTTTATCAATAGTCTGGAACTTTACGCTGAACAGACAATATACCTTTAAGTCTGCCGCAAATGTTCCGATTGCTATGCTTAAACTCTTTGGATTTTATGCAGTGTTTACGCCCCTTTCAACATATCTCGGGCAACTTGCATCGGCAAAGGTTAATGAGTACATAGTCCTTGCCGTAACAATGGCGTCAAATCTTATTTTGGAATTTTTGTTCTGCAAATTTGTTATATATAGAAATCAGGAAAACACATTAGAAAAGAAATCCGCTTAACACGGCGGTTATATTAAGGAGAGAGAACCTATGAAATTTTGGAATTTTAAAAAAAGAAAAAGAAGATATATTATTGGGATGAGCCGAAATGGACTCCTGAAATGTTAAAAGAGGTAGAAGATATTTTTAAAGATTTTGAAATTAAAAAAGTGATGCCGAGGGTGAGGATGGCTTAATATGGGAAATTGAGCTTAATGTAGATATAAAGGCATTTATTTGTATAAATTGCAATAGAGAAAGTCCATATCTTGCTTATATCAGTGTAGAAACAAATGTTGCGTGGAAACGACATATCGAGAAAACTTGGTTGGAGTTTGAGCATTGTGAGGAATGGGATTATTTACTTGAAAGATTAAGAGAATGGCCAGAGGCTTATGGAGCTAAGTCTCTGGGTAAAAGTTATTCAAAATACTGGCTGGAAAAACTGACTTAAAAAAGAAAGTTATTGGACTCTTTATTTAGCATAAAAATACGATTAAAAATATTACTGACAAGGGAGTTAAATATGGGTTGGAGATTTCGTAGAAGCATAGGATTTGGAAATGGTTTCAGGATAAACATCAGTAAATCCGGAATTGGATACAGTTGGGGTATAAAAGGTTTTCGCATAACAAGAACGGCTACCGGAAGAATAAGGAAGACTTTTACTATTCCCGGTACAGGTATTTCGTATGTTGACGAAAGAGGCTTGAAGAGAGGAAATTATCAAAGAGTAGATTCAACATCATCTATAACTGATCTTAATAATGTTGAGGTTGAAAATTTCAGACCGGCGGAGCATGAGGATATTATAAAGCGTATAACGGCAATTCTTAATTGGAATGTATTTTTTAAAGGTCTTATGTGGTTTGCAGTTTTGAGTTTTGCTATTCCAAAAGTTTTAGTTATACCAGCTATTGGGGTAATCGGCAAGTTGTTACTCAGCACAGTTTGCAATGTCAATCTTGATTATCATTTCGATAGTGAAAACGAGCGGCGATATAATGATTGTCTTCAAGAATGGCTTAGGTTAAATGGCTGTTGCGGTTTATGGCAGATTGTTGGGCAAAGATATAACAGCAATACAAAAGCTCATTCAGGAGCTAAAAGAACAGTATCCAGAAAAAATGTAAAAATAAGAAAACATAAACCCTTTTACATAGATTCAAACCTAGATATAATTACTTTAAAACTTAAAAAAGAAACAATGGTTTTTCTTCCTGACAAAATTATTATTGTAGAGGGAAGAAAAGTTGGTGCAATTTCATATGCTGATATTGAAATATCCGTAGAAGAAACTAATTTTATTGAGACGAAAATTGTGCCGAAAGATGCAATAATTATTCGACATACATGGAAATATTCAAACAAAGACGGCAGCAGAGATAAAAGGTACAGCAACAACTATCGCTTGCCTGTTTGCAAATATGGAGTTATTAAAATTACCTCATTACAGGGGCTTAATATTGAATTGCAATGTTCGAATTGTTCCATAGCTTATGCTTTTGGGGAATATGCTAAAATAATATAGGAGTGACGATGACATGTTTGGCAATACAGATAAACCTGTTGAAAGAATGGAAAATGATACTTTTGGTATAGGATTATATGTTGATGGCTTGTGCGAGTTTATATTAAACTGTGATTCTCCTATGACTATATCAATTCAGGGAGACTGGGGTAGTGGGAAAACCAGCATGATGAATATGATAAAGGAGAAGGTATCGGATAAGATATATCCTATATGGTTTAATACATGGCAATTTTCTCAGTTCCAAATGCAAAATGAGCTTACAGTTTCAATGCTTTGTGCACTTTTATCCGAGCTTGATTATTCACAGGAGAAAGTGAGAAAAATTGTAGGATTTTTAGGCGGGGCGGCTAAAACTGCGGCGGGAATTCTTACAGAGATGGTTGCCGGAGGAATTGCGGCAGACAGAGTTACCAGTGTTTTAGATGGTGGAAGCGTTGATTTCGCTCAGGAAATTAAAAATTTGAAAGCAAAGTTTCAGGAGGCAGTTAACGATAAGATCCAAAAGACACAAAAAGACAGAGTAGTTATTTTTGTTGATGATTTGGACAGGCTTCAACCTTCAAAGGCGGTAGAACTTCTTGAAGTATTGAAAATATTTTTAGATTGCGAGAATTGTGTTTATGTTTTGGCTGTTGATTACGAGGTTGTAACACAGGGGATAAAACAAAAATTCGGCGATATGGTTGGCGAACAAAAAGGAAAGAGCTTCTTTGATAAAATCATTCAATTGCCGTTTAAAATGCCGGTGGCACAATATGATATATTTAATTATGTCAATGAGCAACTATCAAAAATGAATATTAGCATTGATACTGCCGATGTAAAAGATTATGTTGATTTAATAAATCTTTCTATTGGTTGTAATCCAAGAAGTATGAAGAGACTGTTTAATACATATCTTTTACTTGATATAATTTTAAAAAGCACTACATTAAATAGAAAGCGCGAAATTGAAAGAAAACTTTTATTTGCCACAATTTGTATGCAAATGGAATTTGATGAGCTTTATAATTATATTGTAGTAAATCGAAACACCTTAGACGGAGAAATGCTTTTAGAATTATCAGGAGACATTTTGTCAAATGAGGAACTTAAAGAGAATTTGGGAATAACAGATGACAGCGCTCTTGCGAGAATATCGTCATATATGAAAAAGTTTATTGATATAATCCAGCTTGATGACGATATGGATATTTCAGAGGAGGAAATTGAAAATTTAAAAGAAATTCTTTCGTTCTCAACCGTAACATCTGTTAATGCTACTGATAATTCTCAGGTGCCAAATGATTTGGACTGGGATTACAGATATAAGAATAAAGACATTGTAAAAACTGTTAATGAAAAGATTAGAGAAAAGACAGGCTTTGATTTTGCAGTTTGGCAACCAAGAAAGAACAAAAGCTACAGGAAAATATCTGATACCTGGGGGGTTGCTCAGCTTACAGGGGGAAATGGTGTAAGCTTTGATATGGATTATTCAATAAAAACTGATTATACCACAAAAGCAACTGTATTAAGAATAGCTGTTTATTATAGGAAACCGTCTACCGAAAGTGATTTTTATAGCTTATTTAAAGTTTCCCCGCTCTCTTATTCAGGGGATAAGATTGAGGGCGGATATGCTTATGAAAACTTATTTGCTTTTAATGATACAGAGATTGGGGCAGCCATAGACAAAATCAGTGAAATAGTATGTGAGGCTGTAAAAGAGATAGAGGCATATATATAATGAATGAGTTTGAAAAGCAAATTTTTGACATGTATGAGAAAATTAATATTGGAAAATCAAAGATTTGTCAGGAATGCCGGAAACAAACCCCCGAATTATCAATACCTGTTTCGATATGGCAGGTAGGGGATGAATATTATGATAGTGAGTACAGGACTCTTTTTGTTGGCAAGGTTGCCAGAGGGGTCCCCGGTGAAGAATATGGGGCATTTATGGATGCCACCAAAAGAGCCGACGAATTGTTTGAGAATATTAAATGGGCATATTGGAGCTATACAAAAGCTATTATAAACAATATTTACACAGAAAAAGCTTGGGAGAAAATTGCATTCACAAATATGGTCAAGTGTAATAATTCTGATTCGATTGATACAACAACAGCTTTTACAAGAGATTGTTGTGTATCGGTTATTAAAGAAGAAATTAAAATATTAAGGCCTAAGAATATAGTTTTTTACGGAAAAGGATATGACAAGCAAATAGAGAAGCTTTTTGATGATATTTCTAATTCCAAAACAGAATTTATTTCTATTGGAGAAAAAACAATGAGCAGTTGGACTTTTAATGGCGTAATAGGAGATAATTTATCAAGAGTTATCAGAGTAGGGCATCCGGAAAGGATGAACAAAGAGGAGTTTGTTAATCACATTATAAGTTTTATCAAAAGCCATAGTTTTGCGCTCTAAAACATAATAAGCAAAAGTGGCAAAATTGACATATTAAGGAGAGGGAAATATGGATTATTATGTAACACCCCTTCAAAATTTAATAGAGGAATTTGAAAAGCTTCCGGGGATTGGAAGCAAGACTGCAAGGCGCCTTGCTTATCATATCGTCAATCTTCCCAAAGAGAAGACGGACAAGTTCGCAAAGGCAATAATCGAGGCGAAGTCTAAGATTAAATATTGCTCAGTTTGTCAGAACTTTTCTGAGGACGAGCTTTGTCCTCTTTGCCAGAGTGAGCAAAGGGACAGAAGCGTTATTTGCGTTGTGGAAAGTCCGAAAGATGTTCTTCAAATGGAGAAAACAAATGAGTTCAAAGGGCTTTACCATGTTCTTCACGGGGCGATTTCCCCAATGGAGAATATCGGCCCTGACGATATAAAAATAAAAGAGCTTATGGGAAGAATTGCAACCGGCGAGGTTAAGGAAATAATTATGGCGACAAACCCTAACTTAGAGGGGGAAACAACCGCTATGTATATTTCAAAGCTTGCCAAGCCGTTTGGAGTTAAAGTAACAAGAATTGCCCACGGAATCCCCGTTGGGGGAGAACTTGAATTTGCCGACGAGGTTACGCTTTCAAAAGCTCTTCAATGGCGAGTTGAATTATAGGGGAAATTATGCAGAAGAACGATATTGCTGAAATTATAATAAACGGAATGACAGACGACGGAAGCGGTGTAGGACGATATGAAAACCTTGCCGTTTTTGTTCCCTATGCCCTTCTTAATGAAAAGGTCAGAGTGCAGATTATAAAAGTGAAAAAGAGCTATGCAATCGGCAAGCTTTTAGAGGTTATAACACCCTCTGAAAAGAGAATCAAATCCGACTGCGAATATTTTTATCAGTGCGGTGGCTGCGCCTGGCGTAATGCCGACTATGAGGAAGAGCTTTCTTATAAATGGTCGGATGTCAGGGACTGCATTGAGCGAATCGGCAAAATAGAAGCAGACATTCTTCCCGTTTTAGGGGGAGAGCGTTGCTACTATCGAAATAAGGCCCAGTTCCCCGTAGGGGTAAGCGGAGCAGGCCTTTATGCCCGCCATAGCCATAGGATTATTGACACGGATAATTGCATAATCCAAAATGAAGACTCCGTTAAAATCCTCCGCGCCGTTAAAGAGTTTATGCAGGAAGAAAAGGTGGAGGGCTATAACGAGGAAACTCACAAAGGCTGTATAAGAAATGTCTATACAAGGTCAGGGGGCGGAAAAACCCTTGTCACTATCGTAACTCTATCTGAGGATATTCCTAAGAAAGAGAAGCTTATAGAGAAAATTAAAAATGCAGGCGTCCCTCTTTGGGGAATTGTGCAGAATATAAACCCGAAAAGAACCAATGTGGTTTTAGGGAGAGAAATGAAAACCCTCTATGGTCAGGACTTTATGTATGATAATATCGGGGATTTTAAGTTCAAAATTTCTCCGCTGTCCTTTTATCAGGTCAACCCGAAACAAACCAAAGTGCTCTATGACACGGTTAAAAAGTTCTTGGGAGATATAAAGGATAAAACCGTATGGGATTTATATTGCGGAATAGGAACAATCGGCCAGTACAGTGCCTCTGAGGCGAGGAATTTGGTGGGGGTTGAAATTGTTCCCGAAGCAGTTGAAAATGCAATAGAAAATGCAAAACTTAACGGCATAAAAAATTGTAAATATTATGTCGGGGCGGCGGAAAAGCTTACGGATAAACTCATAAAAGAGGGCGGAAAACCCTATGCGGTAATCTTAGACCCTCCAAGAAAAGGCTGCGATAAGATTCTTCTTGATACGGTGGCAAATGTATCGCCTGAAAAAATTGTCTATGTCTCCTGCAAAGCCTCAACTTTGGCAAGAGATTTAGCTTACCTTAAAGAGAAAGGCTATGAAACAGAAGTTATCCAGCCGGTAGATATGTTCCCCGGCACCCCGCACATAGAATGCGTGGCGAGACTATGTCGAAAAGTTAATTAAGAGGTGAAAAATATGAAGCTTAAAGTGAATATTAAAAAGCTTGATGAAAAGGCGACTGTTCCAACTTACGGAAGCCAATATGCCGCAGGGGCAGACCTTTATGCCTGCCTTTCGGAAAGCGTAACTATTGCGCCGTCTCAGACAGTTTTAATCCATACAGGGATTGCGGTGGAGCTTCCCGAAAATACGGTTGGGTTGGTTTATGCAAGGAGCGGTCTTGCCAGCAAAAAGGACCTCGCGCCTGCCAATAAGGTCGGGGTTATTGACTGCGACTATCGTGGAGAGATTATGGTTGCAATCCATAACCATGGCAAGGAAGAAAGAGTTATCGAGCACGGGGAGAGAATTGCCCAGATGGTAATAACTCCTTACTATACCGCTGAATATGTCGTAGCAGAGGAGCTTTCCGAAACTGTCAGAGGCCAGGGCGGATTTGGCTCAACGGGGACTAAATAATATGAAAGAGAATATAATTGTAAGCGCTTGTCTTCTGGGTGAGAGTTGCCGTTATGACGGGAAGAGCAAGCCCTGTCAGGCGGTTATCAATCTTAAAGAAAAATATAACCTCATTCCCGTCTGCCCTGAGGTTATGGGCGGGCTTAAAACCCCAAGACACCCCTCTGAAATTATAGGGGATAAAGTCATCGGGAAAGACGATAGCGACAACACGAAAGAATATAAAAAAGGAGCGGAAATCGCCCTTAATATAGCACTTCAAAATGGCGCAAAGAAAGCCGTTTTGAAAGCGAAAAGTCCCTCCTGCGGAAAGGGACAAATCTATGACGGAACCTTTTCGGGAGTTTTAAAAGACGGAAACGGTATAACTGCAAAGCTCTTTATGGAAAACAGAATAGAAGTATTAACAGAAAATGAAACAAAAAACCGACTCTAAGAGAGTCGGTTTTTTGTTGGGTTAACCAGTTTATAATATCCCCAATACATAGGGGAGTTTTCTTTTTTCGCCTTATCTAAGGCAAGGACAAACCCCTCCGGGTCGTCGATGTTAAAGTGCTTTTCTGCAAGCTCTTTT
>JAZNKJ010000020.1:0-17330 GCA_045578465.1 Clostridia bacterium
GCCATTGTAAGCTTTCTTCCCAAGGCGGCAGAAGGC
This sequence comes from Clostridia bacterium, assembly GCA_045578465.1. GTDB lineage: Bacteria > Bacillota > Clostridia > Monoglobales > Monoglobaceae > SIG454. Next base: position 37 of record JAZNKJ010000020.1, read on the forward strand.
TTTATAAGATATCAGAATTATATCCAGCTCGGTCTTGTAACACTTTTAACTTTCATCGTTCCAATTATGGTTTACGGGGTGGCATTCTGGCGTAAAACCGATAGGTCAGATGCCGAAGAAATGAGATTTAACAATTTCTCCAAGAAGCTTGTTGGCTTTATTGTTTTAATGGCAATTTCAGGGCAGTTTGTTATGGCTCTTTTAAATCTGCCATTTGGAAAGCTCTTCGGCTCAGGCGAGGGCGGACTTATTCCTCAGACAGGGGGAGAGGTTTTGGTGGCGCTTATTGTTACGGCGTTTCTCCCTGGGGTTTTAGAAGAATTCTGGATGAGAGGTATTGTTTTAAGCGTTTATGAAAGAAGAAGCACTTTTGTTGCAATCGCTTTTACAACAATAATGTTTGCCCTCCTCCACGGAAGCATAACAAAGCTTCCCGGAATTTTGCTTTTGGGCTTTGTTGCGGCGGTTATAACAATTCGGACAAACTCTGTCTACGCGGCAATGCTTTATCATATTATCAATAACGCAACTTCCGTCCTTTTCGGATATTTTGCAATCCACTATGAGATGGGGGATGTGTTTACCTGGACCTTGGCGGCAATTATGGTTTTGGTTTTCGTTGCATCTTTTACCTGCTTTTTGATTGTTGCGCCAAAGAGAAAGCGAAACAGGTGTAAGGACGAGGGAATGATGCTCCTTAAAAACTTTTTAAGCGTTCCCGTTATCTTGTGTCTTATTGTTGTGTTTTTACAAATGAGATTCAGCGCATAAGAGGATAAGTTATGAAAAAATTTATAAACATTTTGAGAAAAAATAAAAAGCCAACAGCCATCCTTGCGGTTATTCTTGCCGCAGCGATAGGCTTTTTGTGCTTTTTTGTAAGTGTTTGCTCGGATATGTTTATAACGGATACAGACGAGGTAGTTTTAATTGATATTCCCGAGGGAGCAGGGGTTAAAAACATAACTGACCTTTTGCACGAAGAAGAGGTTTTATCCCATCCCACAGTTTTTCGCATCTATGAAAAGCTCACAAGACGAGGGGTTTATCATAGCGGAGAGCATAAATTTTATAAGGGAATGAGCTACGGCGATATACTAAATTCCCTTGAAACCGCAGTGAGCAATAATGTTACAGTAACAATCCCAGAAGGGTATGAACTTACACAGATTGCAACTCTTCTTGCGGAAAAAGGCGTTTGCGAAATGAATGCCTTTTTAGAGGCGACAAAAGAGGAGTATCCTGATTTTCCTTATCTTAAAAATATACCGAGAAAGGATAATCCATTAGAGGGTTATCTTTTCCCCGATACCTATAACTTTGAAAGAGGACAAGCTCCAAGAAGTGTTGTATACCAGATGCTTTTGAATTTCCACAGAAAAGCATATACGGCATATATAAACAGCGGTACTGATACAAGTCTTGATGATATAATCATTATGGCATCAATTGTTGAGCGCGAGGCGGCGAACAGCTCAGAATGGGGCAAGGTTTCTTCTGTATTTTATAACAGACTTAATATAGGAATGAAGCTTCAATCCTGCGCAACAGTCCAGTATATAATCAAAGAGAGGAAAGATGTTTTATCCAATGCGGATATAAAAATTGATTCTCCTTATAATACCTATATGTATGAGGGTCTCCCAATTGGGCCAATTGCATCACCGGGTCTTGGGGCAATAAAGGCGGCAATCGACCCTGAAAAAACCGGTTACTACTATTTTGCGGCAACCAAAGACGGAAGCCGAAATGTTTTTAGTAGGACCGGCGAGGAACATTTAAAGACGGTTAAGGAGCTTCAAAAATGAGAGATTGGATAGAGGGCGACAATATAAATTATGACTATATTTTAAGGTACATAAGAGAGACTCTCCCCCAAAGCGAAGGGCTTCTTTTGGAGATGGAGGAATATGCCAAGGAAAAGGGTGTTCCCATTTCTCAGCCTGAAAGTATAAGGCTTTTGGAGATAATAATTAAGATTGCAAATGCCAAAAGAATTTTAGAGGTGGGAAGCGCAATCGGTTATTCCGCTATAAGAATGAGTAATGCCTCAGGCGGATGCGTTACCACCATTGAGCTTTCCGACGAAATGGCGGACATAGCGGAAGAAAACATCAAAAAGGCAGGCCTTTCGGATAAAATTACCCTTATCCGTGGAGACGGCAGAGAGGTTATTCCAAAGATTGAGGGCGAGTTCGACCTTATTTTTATTGATGCAGCCAAAGGACAGTATCAGGAGTTTTTCAATGAAGCAAAACGGCTTTTGAAAGTGGGCGGAATTCTCATTTCCGACAATGTTTTATTTAAGGGAATGACGGCTACCGACGAGCTTGTTATTCGGCGGAAAATAACAATTGTTAAAAGGCTTCGTGAGTATCTTACGATGCTTAAAGAAAATAAAGATTTTGCAACGGCCCTTCTCCCCATTGGAGACGGGGTTGCAATCAGTATAAAAGAAAAATAAGAAAGGGTGATACTAAGTGGCATTTAATGAGCATACCAATATTGATAAGCAGAACATACTCAAAAACTTTGACTTTTTGCTTTTGTTTTTAACGGTTATTGCCTCTGTTTTTGGTATGGTTATGATTGCAAGCGCCACAGCGTCTCCCGTTAAATATGTATTAGTCCAAGGAGTTGCCCTTGTTTTAGGCCTTGTGGCAATTTTTCTTTTAATGATAATTGACTATGAATATCTGGCAAAGCTTAACGGCTGGCTCTATCTTGTATCCCTCGTGCTTCTTATTCTGGTTTTAATCCCAGGGATTGGAACAAAGGTAAACGGGGCAAGAAGCTGGTTTGACTTCGGAAGCCTTTTAAGTGTTCAGCCATCAGAGTTCGTTAAGCTGTTTTTTGTTATAACCTTTGCAAAGCATATTTCAGGAACAGGGATGCTCCTAAACAGACCGAGGAATGTTTTCTTCCTCACTCTTCATTTTGGACTTCTTTGCGCCCTGATTCTTCTTCAACCTGACTTTGGAACGGCGATGGTGTTCTTCTTTATGACCTTTGTTATGCTTTTTGTGGCAGGTCTTGCATGGAAATATATTATTTCCCTTTTTGCTATCCTTGCGGCGGCAGCGCCACTTGGTTGGTTTTTTGTTTTAAAGCCATATCAGCAGGACAGAATTTTAACATTCCTTAATCCTGAGAGCGACCCTATGGGAGCAGGATACCATGTTGTCCATTCCAAAACAACAGTAGGCTCAGGTCAGCTTTTCGGCACAGGCCTTTTTGAAGGGGCAAGTCAGTATAACAACTTCCTTCCTGCAAGGCATACGGATTTTATTTTCTCTGTTGTCTGCGAAGAGCTTGGCTTTATCGGTGCTCTTGCCGTGATTTTACTATTGGTTGCAATTATTGTCCGAATTGTTTATATAGGGATAAATGCGAGAAACGATTTAGGGAAATATATCTGCATAGGAATTGCGGCAATGTTTACTTTCCATTTAATTGAGAATGTGGGAATGTGCATAGGGGTTATGCCTGTTACGGGTATACCTCTGCCGTTTTTCAGTTATGGAGGGTCATCCCTTTTAACTAACCTTATTGCCATAGGGCTTGTTATGAATGTTAAATACCGAAGCAAGATGATAAACTTTTAGACGGGGCGTGAATTTTATGCGGATGAGAAAAAAGAAACACAGAGAAGAGAGAATTGAAAACTGTAAAGAGTTGCTTACAGGGGAATTTGAAAATTTCCGTAGTGATTTTAGAAATCTTTTTGAAAATAAAGAAAATGAAGTTCATATTGAAATAGGCTGTGGGAAAGGGAAGTTTATAACAGAGCTTGCCGAGAGAAATCCCGAAATTAACTATATCGCAATCGAGAAGAACCTTGATGTTTTAGTTCTGGCTCTTGAAAAGGTTAAGGCAAAGGGCCTTAAAAATGTTAAGTTTTATGCAGGGGACGCAAGTTTTCTAAATGATATAGACGAGAATAATAAATGCGGAAGAATATACATAAATTTCTGCGACCCCTGGAAGAAGACCTATCAGGCAAAAAGACGCCTTACCCACGAGAGGTTTTTAACCGTTTATAAAAGGATATTAAAAAGTGGCGGCGAGGTGCATTTTAAAACTGACAACAAAGCCCTCTTTGAGTTTTCATTAAACTCCTTCTCGGATTTTGGTTTAAGGCTTAAAAATATCTCATTAGACCTTCATAATAGCTCCTTTGAGGGAAATATTATGACCGAATATGAAACCCTCTTTTCAGAGGCAGGAAACCCTATTTACAGGTGCGAGGCAGTTTTTTAAATAAATAATCATAAAGGGAAAAAGTCCTTCATACAATGTACAAAGTGTAAAAGTACAAGTATGGAGGAATTTTTATGGCGGAATACGGCATTTATCACGATATTGCCAAGCGAAGCGGCGGCGATGTTTATGTGGGGGTTGTTGGGCCTGTAAGAACCGGGAAATCGACTTTTATAAAACGATTTATGGACCTTATCGTAATCCCGAACATTGAGAATGAGTATAAAAGGGCAAGGGCGCTGGATGAGCTTCCTCAGAGCGCAGGGGGCAAAATGATTATGACCACCGAGCCGAAATTCATTCCCAATGAGGCGGTTGGAATAACCATCGGGGACGGAATAAATTTAAAGGTAAGAATGATTGACTGTGTTGGATATATTGTAAACAGCGCAATCGGTCACTTTGAAAATTCTCTGCCGAGAATGGTTAAAACCCCTTGGGAAGAGGAGCCTATGCCCTTTGCTCAGGCGGCAGAAATGGGTACAAAAAAGGTTATAGATGAGCATTCCACCATAGGAATCGTCGTAACCACAGACGGCACTGTAACAGATATTCCGAGAGAGGATTATAAAGAGGCGGAGTCAAGGGTTATAGAGGAGCTTAAAGCTATAAACAAGCCTTTTGTGGTAATTTTAAATACCAACAATCCTAACTCGGAAAAGGCCTTAAAATGCAAGGAAGAAATTGAAGAGAAATACGGCGTATGCGTTCTTCCTCTTAACTGCGCCGAGCTTTCTACGGGGGATATAAGCACAATAATGGAGAAAATTCTTATGGAATTTCCCGTTAAGGAAATCGGCATAAATCTCCCAAGCTGGATAACAACACTTAGCGATGACAACTGGCTTAAAAAGCAGATTAAGGAGGATATTATTTCATCCTCTGAAAAGATAGAAAAGGTTTCTGATATAAAAGTTTTCAGTGAAAGGCTTCTTGCTTCTCCTTATATAGAAAGCGTAAATTATGAAGCCACTGATCTGGGAACGGGAAGTGTTAAACTTAACGCCTGCGTTGGAGACGACATTTATTATAAGATAATCCAGGAAGTAACTGGCTTTAATATTGAGGGGCAGAAGGGTCTTATGGAAACCCTTATAAATCTTTCGCATATTAAGAAGAAATATGAGAAAATTGAGATTGCCTTAGAGGAAGCCAATCGTCAGGGTTATGGAATTGTATCCCCGGGAATTGACGAGCTCACTTTAAGAGAGCCTGAAATTATGAAGCAGGGAAGCAAATTCGGAATAAGACTCCGTGCCAGCGCTCCCAGCTTGCATATTATCCGCGCCGACATTGAGACTGAGGTAAATCCTGTTGTGGGAACGGAAAAACAGTCGGAGGAATTGGTTCATTATCTCCTGGAAGAATTTGAAAATGATCCCATTAAAATCTGGGAGTCAAATATCTTCGGCAAGTCACTTCATGAGCTTGTTAACGAGGGACTACTCAATAAGCTCAGCCATATGCCGACTGACGCCAGAATGAAGCTCCAGGAGACCCTTTCAAGAATTATAAACGAGGGCAGCGGAGGACTTATCTGCATAATTTTATAACATAAAAAGCGGTGGATAAAAAACACCGCTTTTTATGATATAAAAAGTATAAATTATGATTGACACGGGGAAAGCACAATGCTATAATTAAGGTAGAATAAAGGGAATATAACTTTTTTACGGATAAAATATGAAAGAGGGCTTTAAAAATGAGACTAAAAAAACTTTCCGTTTTTTTACTATCTTTAATCTTAGTTTTGGGGGCGGTTTCCTGCAACCTTAATAAAGAGGTGGCAAACCCGACTCCTGAAAGTCTTGTGGCGTCTTTTTATACGGCTTGGGAGAAATCTGATGTCAACGCTATTGCAAATCTGACCCACGAAAAGATGTGGGAGGTTGAAGCAAAGAGCGCTGATGTAAGCGTTGATGAGCTTAAAACCCAGTTTAAGGAAGTCTATGCCGAAGGTGCAGGCTCTACGGTTTATTATAAAATTTTAAGCGTTACTGAATATAAGCCTGGGCAGGATGCTTTTGAGGATACATATAAATGGGCCCTTGATCGCTATGAAATGGAAATCGAAGGCTATGCAGTTGTCCGTGTCGCAGTTACCTATGACAACGGCGAACCTGTTACCGAAGATATGGGAATTATAAAGCTTGATAAGTCCTGGTATGCAAAGGATTTATTGGGAATTTAACGGAGGGATAAAGATGCTTAAAGAAATGAGCCGATATATTGGGAAAAGCGAAAACAGAAAAGTGTTAATCGGTTTAATTGCGGTTTTAATCGCAATTGCGGCGGCAACTATAAGCATTTTGGTCTTTCTGGACAGAGGCAGAAAAAAGGAAGAAGAAATTTCCGAAGAATGCTTTGCCGAATAAATAATATAAAAGATAATGCCACAGAAAAACTCTGTGGCGTTATATGTATAAGGAGCCTGCGGTTATGGAAATTAACGGATATAAAATTTTAAGCCCGCTGAGAGAAAACAGAAAAGGCATTTCCAAATGGGGTTTTGCAGAGAAGGACGGCGACGAATATTTTATTAAAGAGTTTTCCTCCCCAGTCTATCCGATAAAAAGAGAAGGTTTATCGGAGGAGCAGATAATGGAAGAAATAACCGTCTGCAAAAAGTTTCAGGAGGAGAGGGGTAAGCTTTACAGAGCTATAAGCGAATGTATAAGCGGAAATATTGTTCCCGTCTATGAGTTTTTCAGAGATAAAGGCAATTATTACATAACTACGGATAAGATTGAAGGGAAGCCCCTTACCCTTGATGAAATGAAGAAGATGTCCCCTTATCAAAAGCTGTTGGTAACAAGAATTCTGGCGTATAGCCTTGGCCTTTTGCATAGCAGAGGAATAGTTTACGGGGGCATTGAGCCGAGAAATATTTTGTTCTCAAAATCTCAGGGTGGAGTTTATACGGCAAAGCTCATTGATTTTGACAGCAGTTTTTTCGTGGATAATCCCCCGGAAGATGAGACCGCCTTTACGGCTAATCTCAATTATCTCGCCCCTGAATGCCATCTTTATATGTCGGGAGAGGACGAGAAAATAACAACAAAAGCGGATGTTTTCTCCTTGGGAATTTTCCTTCATTTGTTCTGGAGTGGAGAAATGCCAATCTTTAATTATGACGAATATGAATATCCCTTTGAGGCAGTCCTCTGCGGAGAGGAACTTGACTTTTCAAGAGAGATGCCGAGGGGAGTTGCGGTGGTGTTAAACCAGATGCTTCGGAAAAACCCCAACGACAGACCATCTTTAAGCTCTGTCTTTATGGCCCTTGCCAAAATAAATTTTGACAAATAAAAAAGGAGAGGTTTTCCTCTCCTTTTTAGTTTTAAATATTTTCCGCGATATATCTTGCAACATGGACACCGCTGGCTGATGCGTGGGAGAGGGAGTGGGTAATGCCACTGCAATCTCCGATAACGAAGAGGCCCTTGTGCTTGGTTTGGAGGTTTTCGTCAATTTCAACCTCCATATTATAGAACTTAACCTCGACGCCGTATAAAAGAGTGTCGTCATTGGCTGTTCCCGGTGCGATTTTATCAAGAGCATAAATCATTTCGATAATGCCATCTAAAATTCGCTTTGGCATAACAAGGCTTAAATCCCCCGGTGTTGCCGTAAGAGTAGGAGTAACATAGCCTTCCTCAATTCTGTCAGGGGTGCTTCGTTTTCCGCGGATTAAGTCGCCAAAACGCTGAACCATAACCCCGCCGCCAAGCATATTTGAAAGGCGGGCAACGCTTTCGCCATAGCCGTTACTATCCTTAAACGGATGGGAGAAGTGCTTTGCAACCAGGAGGGCAAAGTTTGTGTTATTTGTCTGCTTTTCAGGGTCTTCATAGCTGTGCCCGTTAACGGTTGTAATTCCGTTTGTGTTTTCGTTAACCACAATGCCCCTTGGGTTCATACAGAAGGTTCTGACTAAATCCTCATATTTTTCAGTTCTGTAAACAATTTTGCTTTCATAAAGCTCATCTGTCAGATGGGCAAAGATTTCAGCAGGAAGCTCAACACGGACACCGATGTCAACTCGGTTTGACTTGGTTGGAATGTCCATATCCTGACAAACGCTTTCCATCCATTTGCTTCCGCTTCGTCCTGCGGAGATGATACAGTTTGTTCCCTCAAAGGTCTTGTCAGCCGTATTAACTCTATACCCACCCTCAACCTTTTCAACGCTGAGTGCAGGAGTGTTGAAATAAAACTCAACCTTTTTTTCAAGCTCGTTATATAAATTCTGCAAAACGATATAGTTGATGTCTGTTCCAAGGTGGCGGACTGATGCGTCAAGAAGATGAAGACCGCTTTGGAGGCAAAGCTTTTTAATATGAGTGTTGGTTGTGGAATAAAGCTTTGTTCCCTCGCCACCGAAAGAAAGGTTAATTTTGTCAACATATTTCATAAGGGAAATGGCTTCCTCTCTGCCGATGTATTCGTAAAGAGTTCCGCCGAACTGGTTTGTTATGTTATACTTTCCGTCAGAAAATGCCCCTGCACCGCCAAAACCATTCATAATTGAACAGGATTTACAGTTTATGCAGGATTTGATTTTCTTACCGTCGATGGGACATTTTCTTTTATCAAGAGAATTTCCCGCTTCAATAACGGCAATTTTAAGGCTTGGATTTTTCTTTGTAAGTTCGTAAGCTGAGAAGATACCGCCGGGGCCTGCCCCGATAATTAAAACATCATATCTCATTTTTGAAAACCTCTCTATCTTTTAAATACATAAAATAGCATACAGAAAAATTGGAAAACGCTTCCGGCTAAAACGCACATATGCCATACATAGTGCATATATTTTATGTTTTTAAGCTTATAGAATATAACGCCGATTGTGTAGGCAAGGCCTCCTGCCAGAAGGAGATAGAAGCCTCTTATGTCGATTGTCTGGATGAAGGGCTTCCAGATGAACATAACCGACCAGCCCATAATTATATAAGCAATCATTGAGAAAGCCTTGAACTTTTTCATATCAACTGCATTTAAGACAACCCCAAGGGCAGTGCAAGAAGCGTTGATTAAAAACAATGTCCAGCCTAGCTTCCCGCCTAAAAGGGATAGACAAATCGGGATATATGAGCCAAGAATTAAAATGAAAATAGAACAATGGTCTATAATCTGGAAAACCTTTTTTGCTGTTTTATTTGTAAGGGAATGATAAAGAGTTGACGCCATATAAAGAATTATAAGGCTCGCTCCGTAAAGAGAGGCGCTGACAATATCCATAGTATCTCCATAGATACAGGCAAAGATTATAGCAATAACCGTCCCTGCAATTGCAAGAATCGCCCCAACCCCGTGGGAAATAGCATTGGCGATTTCCTCGCCCATGGTCTGAGGTCTTATAGTTTTTTCTTTTTTCATTTTAGTGTAACCTCCACTTGTATTAAAGCAATAAAACAGGGTAAAATATTCAAATACCCACATAAAAAAAGTATATCAAAAATATAGCGAAGTGTCAATGGAAAAAGAAAGAGAAAGGAAAACAAAAAAAGTCTTGACAGAAAAAGGAATCTGTGATATATTATATAAGTCGCAAAGTTGCGACGGTATGCGGAGAGGTGTCCGAGCGGTTTAAGGAGCTAGTCTTGAAAACTAGTGATGCGAAAGCACCCAGAGTTCGAATCTCTGCCTCTCCGCCAATTTTTTTTAATATGGTAAACAAATTCGGAGAAGTACTCAAGAGGCCGAAGAGGCGCCCCTGCTAAGGGTGTAGGTCGGGCAACCGGCGCGAGAGTTCAAATCTCTCCTTCTCCGCCAAAAACGAGAATACTCACTTTCGTGGGTATTCTCGTTTTTTGTTTGATATAAGAAAGATTGCACTTGAGCGCCGGGAACCGGCAAGAGAGTCGCCCGTAAAGAAAATATGCCAGTGGCATATTTTTAGGGCGATTGAGAGCCGACAGGCTCGGGGATAAAAGAAAAAGCGGAGCTTTTTTACAGAAGAAATAAATCTCTCCTTCTCCGCCACCAAAAAGCAAGCATCAAAAGATGCTTGCTTTTTTGGTTTTCGGGAAAAGATTTGAGCCTCGCGCCAGGAACTGCAAATAAAAAAGACACCTCATAAGGTGTCTTTTTGTCTTTATTCCTTATTTTCTTCGGCAATTTTTATATATTCTTCAATGGTTGGATAAATTGCAAAGTTGGTTATAAAAGAGGAAAGAACAGGAAGGAAAACAATTTCTAAGATAAAGTAAATCACAATTGATATTGGAGATATATATAATATTGCCATAAGAGGTAAAACAATGTGAATCAGCGCATTTACTATAAGCAGGATTACACTTTTTGGCGCCTTTGCAAGAGAAAGGATAAGTGCATTTTTTATAATCGCTTTAAGCGGTAATTTAAATGTAATCATAAGCTGATACACGAACAAGTGGAGAAAAGTATACACTATAATAAAGAATATAAGAATATATCTTAAATATGAAACCGCCCCACCCATGCTTGCATAGAAATTATATGCAAAAATGATTAAAACGAAAAGAAGAAGGTCTAAAAGCCAAAGACCTGTGGATTGTTTAAAGTTTTCCTTTATTTTTTGCTTAAAGTCGCTCCAAAGCCATACATGTTCTTCTCGTCCGATATTGCGGAGAGCATAGGTTAAGCTTGCCGTTGAGGGGCCAAGTCCCCAAAGGGCATTAAAGCAAATGGCGAGCAGAATATTCAATGACCAATAGGTAGAGTAAATTGCATCCTCTGCCAAGAGGCCTGCCTCTATCATAGGGTTAAGGAAAGAGGTGGAAAGAAAACCCGTTATAATACAGGTTACGATAAACGCAGGAATTGAAAATAAAACATATAAAAGGTTGAGTTTTATTAAGTCCCAGAATTTTTCCCCGAAAATTTCAAAAAATATAGAAAATCTTGATTGATTCGGGTCGCGCTTTTCTACTCCCGGACCAGGCTTCATATAGTTTTTTGCAAACATTTTTCTCGCTCCTTATGTTAACAAATTAAAGACTATTTAAAATTATACTCCAAAACAAAAATAATGTCAACTTACCTGTAAAAAAGGGTTGAAAATATCCATATATTGTTGTATAATTAAAAATGAAAATTATCAGATAAGGAAGAGATTTATGAAGAAGAAAACAGCAAGCTTAGTAACGATTTTGGGGACTCTTATAACGGGTTTTGCTATTGGCTCATTCTTAACCCCCAACAAAATCGTAGGGGGAGGGGCCTCCGGTATATCTACCATATTGTTCCATACTTTTGGGATTAATCCCGGTGTGAGCTATTTTGTTATCAATATAGTGTTTTTGCTTTTGGGCCTTAAAGTTCTGGGAAAGACATTCATCCTCAAAACTCTTTTTGGAATAAGCATTTTGTCTGTGTGGACGGAAATTTTCTCTTTCTTTCCTATCTATACGGAGAACATTATGCTTGCGGCGATTTTCGGCGGAGTTTTGTATGGTTTCGGTATAGGAATGAGCTTTGCGGCAGGGGCGTCAACAGGCGGAACGGACATTATAGGCCGAATTATTCAATCAAAGTTTGCCCATGTCCCAATAGGAAGAATGCTTTTGTTCGTTGACGGAATTATTATAGCTGTTTCTCTTATGGTCTTTAAGGATATCGAGCTTGTTTTAATCGGCGTTCTTACTCTTATTCTTTCAAGCTACTCCATCGACTTTATAATAAGCAAGCTTAATGTTTCAAGAATTGCCTTTGTCATAACCGAAAAAGGAGAAGAAATAGCTCAGAAGCTGGTTTCAACCTCTCCAAGAGGTGTAACACTTATTGATGTTAAAGGGATGTATACCAACGAGGCGAAGCAGATGCTTTTCTGCGCGCTTAAAGAAAGCGAAAGTGAAAAATTTCAGAAGAAAATTCTCGAGCTTGACGAGAATGCATTTATTGTTTTCTCCGAATCTCAGAGGATTAAAGGAAACGGATTCTATTTATATAAGTAAGGGGCGCAAATTATGCAGATTATAACAGTTAGCCGTGAATTCGGAAGCGGAGGAAGAGAGTTTGGGAAACGACTTGCCCAAAGTCTTGGCTGGGCGTATTATGATAAAGAGATTATCTTAAATCTTGCTCAAAGCAATGAGAAGATAAACGACCTTTCCGAAAAGGAACTTTTACAGGAATTTCCTATCTCTTTCGGAAAGACTTTTTCGTCTCTTTCCATATTTCGAAACAGCGCCGTGAACCTTGTTGCGAAAGAGCAAAGAGCGATAAGGAGTATTGCCAAAAGAGAGGAAAACTTTGTTATAGTAGGAAGATGCGCCGATGTTGTTCTTAAAAAATATAAGCCCTTTAATCTGTTTGTATATGCGGATATGAATGCGAAAATAAAAAGATGTAAAAAGCATCATCCCAAGGGCGAAAAGCTTACGGATAAGGAAATGGAAAAGAAAATTAAGCAGGTTGACAGCGCAAGAAGAAAATATCACGAGCTTGTTTCCACAGAAAAGTGGGGAGATAAAAAGAATTATCATCTCCTGATAAATACATCAGGAGCAGATATTGAAAGCCTTGTCACTCCTGTTTCAGAGTATATAAAGACTTATTTTGACAGCAAAAAGAAATAAGGAGAAACAAAATGGGGAAATACAGCGGATATCTTATCTGCACAGACCTTGACGGAACTTTTATAGATGATAAAGGCGAGCTTATTGAGAGAAACCTTAAAGCAGTAGAAGAATATATGAAAGAGGGCGGACTCTTTACCGTTGCAACGGGAAGAACCGGCTCATATGTCAGGGAGCATTATAAGGGCAGAATAAAGATAAATACATATCTTGTCTGCCTTAACGGGACGATGATTTACGATACAGAAAAAGAGGAAATCGTATATTCCAATGTTATGAAGAAAGAGAAGATGGACGGAGTTAAAGAATATGTTGACGGGTGCGAATGTGCCTATATTTATACCGCCAACAATCTATATCATAAGATTGAAGATGTCCCACAAGATGCAGAAATTTATAAAATCGTTTATGTATATAAAACCGAGGAAGAATGCCTTAAAATGTTTCGTGAAATGAAAGAACGATACGGCAAGGACTTTGACTTTAACCGAAGCTATAAAGAATTTCTCGAAATGGAGAACAAAGGCTCAGGCAAAGGGGATGCCGTTCGGAAAATGCGCGCTCTTTTAGGCGAGAAAGCAGAGACCGTAATCTGCTTTGGCGACTTTGAAAACGACCTTACAATGATAGAGGAAGCGGATATAGGTGTTGCGGTTGGCAACGCTCTCCCTTCCCTTAAAGAAATTGCGGATAAGGTTACGGTTTCAAATAACGAGGGTGCAATTGCAGAAATTATAAGCGAATTATAACAAAGGAGGCGGTAGCTAAGCTGCCTCTTTTGTGCTTTTTCATAAAATCTGTCAATACTATTGACAAAACTGTAAAAATGTGTATAATTATATCATATCCTGTTGAAACTTGCAGAATTTTAGGAAACTGCAAGCGAAGGGAACTCCGGAGAATCTCGTACAGAGTGCCGAAGGTGCAAGGCGAAAGCTGAATCTCTCAGGCAAAAGGACGGAACAGAAAATATAGCATAATGGGATTGCTATGACTGTGTGGATAATTCGGAGCCGCCTTTTAGGATAAAGGGCGGTATTTTTATTGTATAAAATTAAAATTTTATATATTTTGGAGGCAAAAAATGGACAAATTTTTAGAAATGGTTACAAACATTAACGGGACAGTTAATGGATGGGTATGGGGCCCTGTAATGCTTGTATTCTTAGTTGGAACAGGTATATTCCTCACTTGCGGACTTAAGTTTTTCCAGTTAGGGAAAATCGGTCTCTGGATGAAGAACACTTTCGGCTCTCTCTTTAAGAAAAGCGCAAAGACCGGCAAAGATTCAAAATCAATCTCCTCATTCCAGGCGCTTTGTACAGCTTTGGGCGGCACAGTAGGCGTAGGTAATGTTGTAGGTGTTACAACAGCGATCGTAGCTGGTGGTCCTGGTGCAATTTTCTGGATGTGGATTGCGGCATTCTTTGGTATGATGACAAAGTATTCTGAAATCGTTCTTGGTCTTTTCTATCGTAAGAGAACAAAAGACGGAGAATGGCTCGGCGGCGCAATGGTATATCTTAAAGAAGGTTTTTCAGGCAAAAAAGGTCTTAAAGTTGTTGGTGCGATTCTGGGTGTGCTCTTTGCGGTATTCTGTATTATCGCATCCTTCGGTATCGGTAATATGAGCCAGATTAACACAATTGCTGCAAACTTCACTGCAACCTTCAATATTCCTGCGGTGGTTACAGGTGTTATCCTGATGGCTCTTATGGCATTTATGGCATTGGGCGGCTTAAAGAGAGTTGCATCCTTTACTGAGCTTTTGGTTCCTTTTATGTCTATCTTCTATATCATCGGTGCAGTTGTTATCGTTGCATTAAACTTCGATCAGCTTGGAGCTGCTTTTGTGGCAATCTTCAAAGGCGCATTCGGATTTAATGCGATTGCCGGCGGTGCCATTGGAACAACCATTATGCTTGCTGCACAAAAGGGTATTGCCCGTGGCGTATTCTCCAATGAAGCAGGTCTTGGTTCTTCTGCTCTCGTTCACTCTGCTGCAGATGTGAAAGAACCTGCAAAGCAGGGTATGTGGGGCGTATTTGAAGTATTTGTTGACACAATCATCATCTGCTCTCTTACAGCGCTCGTTATCCTTACTTCCGGCGTAATTGATTTATCTACCGGTTTAGTTTCTGCAAGCTATGCGCAGGATGGTGCATCCGTACTTGTAACAAAAGCATTTGCAAATACATTCGGCGTTGCAGGTGGATGGTTTGCAACTATTGCAATCTTCTTCTTTGCAATTTCTACTGTTATCGGTTGGTTTATTTACGGTTCTAAGTCCTGTGAATTCCTTTTTGGAAAAACTACAACAGATGCATACAAAGCTATTTTCATCAGTATCATTATGGTTGGCGCAACTATGGACCTTTCTCTTGCGTGGGATATTTCCGACACCTTCAACGGGCTTATGGCAATTCCTAACTTGATTGGTTTACTTCTCCTTTCAGGTACTGTATTTAAGATTAGCAAGAATTATCTCGCAAGATTAAAGGGCGAAAAAATCAAGCCAATGCTTTCAGCATATGATGACATTCAGGCTGAAATGGAAGCAAAGGAAGACTAATACTCAAAAATTCTATAAAAAGACCGACAAAAGTCGGTCTTTTTTGTTTGCAAAATATGAAATTAAATATTGTAATTTAAATACTAATATGGTATAATTATTCTATATGTAGGTTAAAAGGGGGAGAGGAAAAGTGTTTTATTATATTATAGGTAAGATTGCTCTTAAAACCGAGAACTTTGCGGTTATTGACTGCGGTGGAGTTGGTTATAAGATTTTTGCCAGTAAAAATACTCTCGACGAACTTGGAAGCGTTGGGGAAACGGGCAAGCTTTATACATTCCTTAATTTTAAATCTGCTTCTGATATAATGGACCTTTATGGATTTTCCACCCTTGAAGAAAAAAATCTCTTTGAAATGATAACATCCGTTTCAAGAGTAGGGGCAAAGACGGCAATATCTCTCCTTTCAAATATGTCGCCCTCTAAATTTGCTCTTTGTGTTGTTACAAACGACTTTAAATATATCGCTCAGAAAACCCCTGGCCTTGGGGCAAAGGGCGCCCAGAGAATTGTTCTTGAACTTAAAGATAAGTTCAAGGGAATTGATATCGGTCAAATTGACGCAGATGAGGTTATCCCTCTTCCCGGAGCGGACGAGGATAATGAAGCGGTTTCCGCTCTTATGGTGCTTGGCTATTCATCAAGTGAAGCAAAGGAAGCCATAAAAGGTGCAACAGGAAGCGTTGAAGAAATTGTTAAAATCGGTCTTAAAAATTTAATGAGAGGTTAGTATGGACGAAGAAAACAGAATTATATCAACCACCGAAACTATCGGTGACACTGAAAATGAATATAGTTTGCGCCCAAAACGCCTTGACGAATATATTGGGCAGGTAAAGGCGAAGGAAAACCTTAAAGTCTTTATTGATGCGGCGAAAAAGAGAGACGAGGCTCTTGACCATGTTCTTCTCTATGGCCCTCCTGGGCTTGGAAAAACGACCCTTTCCAATATTATCGCCAATGAAATGGGGGTAAGCATAAGGGTAACCTCGGGGCCAGCCATTGAAAAGCCGGGAGATTTGGCGGCACTTCTTACAAACCTTTCGGAAAAGGATATTTTGTTCGTTGACGAAATTCATAGACTTAACCGAAGCGTTGAGGAAATTTTATATCCTGCTATGGAGGACTATGCCTTGGATATAATTATCGGCAAAGGCCCGTCGGCAAGGTCAATCCGTCTTGATTTGCCTCATTTTACTCTTATCGGGGCAACCACAAAGGCAGGGGCGCTGACAGCACCTCTTCGCGACAGATTCGGGGTTATAAGCCGACTTGAAATCTATACCAATGAGGAGCTTCTTGAAATTGTTAAGCGCTCGGCGGGGATACTTAATATAGAGATTGATGAAAAGGGAGCTATGGAGATTGCTTCCCGTTCAAGAGGAACTCCAAGAATTGCCAACCGCCTTTTAAAGAGAGTTCGCGATTTTGCTCAGATTAAGGCAAGCGGTGTTATAACCAAAGAGGTTGCAGACGAGGCTCTCAAAATGCTTGAAGTTGATAGCTTAGGTCTTGACCGCTCAGACAGAACGATGCTTCTGACGGTTATACAAAATTACGGCGGAGGCCCTGTTGGACTTGATACTCTTGCCGCAACAATCGGGGAAGAGAGCGAGACAATAGAGGATGTTTATGAGCCATATCTTATGCAAATCGGCTTTATAAACAGAACACCAAGGGGAAGAATGGTAACTCCTCTTGCTTATGAGCATTTTGGAATACCATACGGAGAAGGAAGGAAATAGACTTATGAGTAAAGGAAAATTTTATATAACAACTGCTATTGCATACACATCAAGAAAACCTCATATAGGGAACACCTATGAGGTGGTTTTAACTGATGCTATTGCAAGATTTAAGAGATATTTAGGCTATGATGTGTTCTTTTTAACAGGAAC
>JAZNKJ010000021.1:0-18805 GCA_045578465.1 Clostridia bacterium
ATAGAGCTTTGTCATAAACTTTTCAGGGTCAGTGCCTTTTTTAAGGTCAATTGTTATTTTAAGACCCATTTTATCCGTTTCGTCACGGATATCGGAAATTTCTTTTAGCTTTCCGCCCTTTATAAGCTCAACTATCTTTTCGATTATCGCTTCAACTGTTGTTGTATACGGAATTTCATAAATATCAATACAGTTGCTCTTTTTATCGTATTCGTATCTGCCACGAACCTTTATGCTTCCTCTGCCTGTTTTATAAATCTCAGCCATAAGGTCGCGGTTATAAATAACATCGCCACCTGTTGAAAAGTCAGGGGCTTTTAAAATTTCAGTAAGATCGCAATCGGGGTCTTTCATAACCGCAATTGTTGCGTCACAGATTTCCGACAAATTAAAGCTGCAAATATTTGACGCCATACCAACGGCGATACCCTGATTTGGGTTAACCAAAATATTCGGGAAGGACACGGGGAGAAGGGTTGGCTCTTTTAAGCTTCCGTCATAGTTATCCACCATATCAATTGTATTTTTATCAATATCTTTGAAAACCTCTGTGCAGATAGAGCCAAGCTTAACCTCAGTATATCTTGATGCGGCATACGCCATATCACGGGAATACTGTCTGCCGAAGTTACCCTTTGATTCAACAAACGGGTGGAGGAGCGCCTGGTGGCCTTCTGTAAGTCTTACCATTGTTTCATAAATCGCCGCGTCGCCATGGGGGTTTAATTTCATGGTAGAGCCAACAACATTGGCAGACTTAGTAAGCCTTCCTGATAAAAGTCCCATTTTATACATTGTATAAAGGAGCTTTCTGTGGGAGGGCTTAAAGCCGTCTATTTCAGGAATGGCACGGGAAACTATAACGCTCATTGCATAGGGCATATAGTTTGTTTCCAAAGTTTCAATTATCCTCTGCTCTCTTGCAGGGGCATCGTGAAAAACCTTAACCTCTTCCTTTGCCTTCTTTCCTTTTGCCATTTCCGTCAGTCCTTTCAATTTCTATTACATAACATCAAGCATATCAATATACTCGTGGCCGTGTTCGGCAATATGCTCTTTTCTTCCTGCAAGGTTGTCCCCTAAAAGAAGCTCAAAGACTTCCTGAGTTCTTTCTATATCATCGGGCATAACCTTGATAAGTCGTCTTGTTTCAGGATTCATTGTGGTTTCCCACATCATTTCAGGCTGGTTTTCACCAAGACCTTTGCTTCGCTGGATTGTATATTTCTTGCCTTCAAGCTTTTCAAGTATCTCAGCCTTTTCCTTTTCGTCATAGGCAAAATATGTCTTATCCTTTGCGTTTATCTCATAAAGAGGAGACTCGGCAATATAGACATAGCCTTTTTCAATTAAAGTCGGGGCAAGACGGTAAATCATTGTTAAAACAAGGGTTCTTATCTGGAAGCCGTCAACATCGGCATCTGTACAGATTATAATCTTGTTCCAGCGGAGATTTCCTAAATCAAAGGAATTTAAATCCTTATTGTACTTGGTTTTAATCTCAACGCCACAGCCTAAAACTTTAAGCAAATCCACAATAATTTCGCTTGCGAAAATCTTGTTATAATCCGCTTTTAAGCAGTTAAGAATTTTACCTCTTATTGGGATAATTGCCTGGAACTCGCTGTCTCTTCCCAATTTACAAGCGCCAAGAGCAGAATCACCCTCAACGATATAGACTTCCCTGCGTTCTATATCCTTTGTTCGGCAGTCAACGAACTTCTTGACACGGGTCATAGCGTCCATTGTTCCGCCAAGCTTTTTCTTAACATCTATTCTTGTTCTCTCGGCTGATTCACGGCTTCTTTTGTTAACCAAAACCTGCTCGGAAAACTTTTCCGCATCCGCTTTGTTTTCTATAAAATAGACATCAAGTTGTTCGCGGAGGAACTCTGTCATCGCTTCCTGGATGAACTTATTTGTTATAGCTTTTTTGGTCTGGTTTTCATAGCTGGTTACAGTTGAGAATGAGTTGCTTACCAATATCAAGCTGTCAGAAACATCGTTAAATGTTATCTTGGCTTCATTTTTCTTATATTTGTTATTGTTCTTAATGTACTTGTCAAGGGCATAGACAAAAGCGTTTTTTACCGCTTTATCAGGAGACCCGCCGTGCTCTAAGAAGCTTGAGTTATGGTAATACTCCAAAACATTCACTTCGTTATTCATACAAAAAGCAAAGCTCATTTTAACCTTATATTCGTCTAAATCTTCACGGTCGCGACCTTTTCTCTCGGCCTCGATATAATGAATTTCGGTCTTTTCTTTTCCGCCAGAAAGTTCTTTAATATAGTCAGTTATGCCGTTTTCATAAAGGTATTCAAATTCTTCAAACTGGTCTTTTCCGTATTCGTTTCTTAAAACGAATTTAACACCGGGGTTAACAACCGCCTGTTTCTTTATTACCCCCTGGAAATAGTCAAGGGAGATGTCTATATCCGTGAAGACCTTAATGTCAGGTTTCCAACGAATTTTTGTTCCCGTATGTCTGTGGCGGAATGGAGTTTTCATAAGTCCGCCGATATTTAAACCTTTTTCAAAATGGAGATTATATTTATGCCCGTCTCTTAAAATTTCAACATCCATATACTCGGAGCTGAACTGAGTTGCACAGGTACCAAGACCGTTTAAACCAAGGCTGAACTCATAGTTGCTTCCTGAGTTATTTTCATACTTACCGCCTGCATACATTTCGCAGAAAACAAGCTCCCAGTTAAAACGATCTTCGCTTTTATTATATTCAACAGGAATTCCGCGTCCGTAGTCTTCAACCTCAACGGACTTGTCCATATACTTCGTAACCTTTATAATATTTCCGTAGCCTTCTCTTGCCTCGTCAATGGAGTTTGACAAAATTTCAAAAACGGAATGCTGACAACCTTCGATACTGTCCGAACCGAAGATAACCGCAGGGCGTTTTCTGACTGTGTCAGGGCCTTTTAGCATTTTTATACTGTCATTTCCGTAACTCTCTTTCGCGCACATTGGCATATACCTCCATTTAAAAAATACTATATATAGTATATTATGACAAATTTAAGCCACAATGTCAAGGGAATTTTTTGCTTTGGCTTGTTTTAATTCCCCTTATATGTTAAGATAATATTAAAGGAAAGGAATGTTTCTTATGTCAGAGCTTACAAGGTGTTCTCTTTGCCCGAGAAATTGCAATATAAACCGACACAAAAAGGTCGGTTTTTGCAAGGCAGGAGATAAAATAAAAGTTGCAAGATGCGCTCTTCATTTCTGGGAAGAGCCTATAATCAGCGGAAAAAACGGAAGTGGGACAATCTTCTTTTCCCACTGCAATTTGACTTGCGTTTTTTGTCAGAATTATGAGATAAGCCACGGCGGTTTCGGAAAAGAAATTTCCGTAAGTGAATGCGCCCAGCTCTTCTTAAAGCTTCAATCTATGGGTGCTCACAACATAAATCTTGTTACTCCTACGCCTTATTCTTCACTTATAATAAAAGCTTTGGATTTGGTAAAAGATAAGCTTAACATCCCCGTTGTTTATAACTGCGGTGGATATGAAAACCCTGATGTTATTGAAAAATTAACTCCTTATATTGATATTTATCTCACAGATTTTAAATACTATGACAAAACTCTTTCAAAGAAATATTCTCTCGCAGAAAATTACAGCGAGTTTGCTCTTTCTTCCTTAGAAAAAATGATTGAAACTAAGGGAGCGCCGAAGATAAAGGACGGCATTATGGAAAGGGGCGTTATTGTCCGCCATCTTGTTTTGCCATCTTGCAGAGAGGACAGCAAAAAAATCCTTTCTCTTCTTAAAGAAAGGTTTGGAACGGACAAGTTTATTCTAAGCCTTATGGCTCAGTATTTTCCCCCTGAAAATTTAGGGAATTCCCCCGAAATAAACAGGAAAATCACTTCCTTTGAATATGACAGCGTTGTTAATTTCGCTTATGATTTGGGCTTTAATAATGCCTATATTCAGGAGAGGGAAAGCGCTTCGGAAAATTTTGTTCCCGAATTCGATTTAAGCGGTGTTGACTAAAATAAATAAAAGTGATAAAATATATTAGATTTTACGAGAAAAGAGGTTTTATATAAATGAGTGAATGTACACACGATTGCAGTACTTGTGGAGAAAGCTGCAGCGAAAGAACAAGTCCTCAGAGCTTTTTAGAGGCTCCCAATGCTATGAGCAATATTAAAAAGGTTATCGGCGTTGTCTCAGGAAAGGGTGGAGTTGGAAAATCCTTAGTCACTTCCCTTTTGGCAACAGCCGTTTCCAAGGCGGGTAAAAACGCCGCTATTTTGGATGCGGACATAACAGGACCGTCTATTCCTAAAATTTTCGGTATTACCGAAAAAGCAACAGGAAATGACTTTGGTATTCTTCCTGCTAAAACAAAGGGCGGAATTGAAGTTATGTCTATCAATCTTTTACTTGAAGATGATACTGCTCCTGTTGTTTGGAGAGGCCCTGTTATTGCAGGAACTGTTAAGCAGTTCTGGACAGATGTTATCTGGGAAGATGTTGACTATATGTTTGTTGATATGCCTCCGGGCACGGGAGATGTTCCTTTAACTGTATTCCAGTCGCTCCCTGTTGACGGAATTATCATCGTAACTTCTCCTCAGGAGCTTGTTTCAATGATCGTTGAAAAAGCCGTTAATATGGCAAATATGATGAATATTCCTATTCTCGGTATTGTTGAGAATATGAGCTGGGTTAACTGCCCCGACTGCGGAAAGAAAATTCATATTTTCGGAGAGAGCAAAACAGGCGAGATTGCAACCAAGTTCGGTCTTCCTCTTCTTGCCCAGATTCCGTTTGACGCAAAGATTGCTTCTCTTTGTGATAAAGGAGAGCTTGAAAGCATTGAAGAAAACCCCATTAAAGGCGCATCTGACGCGGTTCTTGCCCTTTAAAAAAATATAATAAAGTTGTTAAAAAAACATTGACAAACATTTTCGTTTGTGGTATTATATTTTGGTAACCGCTCATAAAAGGTTCATAAAAAGCAGTTTGCTTACCTCATTTGGCGAGTCTTGGGTAATAGGAGGGATTACGAATTATGTACGCAATTATTGAGACTGGCGGAAAGCAGTATAAAGTATCCGAAGGCGATTTCGTTTTCGTTGAAAAGCTTGATGTTAAAGATGGCGCTAAGGTTCAAATCGATAAGGTTTTAGCTATTGGCGGTGAAACAGTTGAAATCGGTGCTCCTTATGTTGAGGGCGCTAAGGTTGTGGCTAAAGCTGTTAAGAGTGGTAAAGATAAGAAAATTATCGTTTACAAGTATAAGCCTAAAAAGGGCTACCACAAGAAGCAGGGTCACAGACAGCCTTACACAAAGCTTGAAATCAAGAAGATTGAACTTAAAAAGGCTGAATAATTTTGATTGATTGTTATTTTTCAGATAGAGAGGTGAATTTCTATGGCACATAAGAAAGGTGTCGGCAGTACAAAGAACGGCCGTGATTCTGAGGCTAAACGCCTTGGTGTCAAAAAAGGTGACGGACAGCACGTTTTAGCCGGAAATATTTTGGTTAGACAACGCGGTACAAAAATTCATCCGGGACTCAATGTTGGCAAAGGTAGCGATGATACATTGTTTGCATTGGTTAACGGTAGCGTTAAGTTTGAACGCAAGGGCAAGGATAAGAAACAGGTTAGTGTTTACGAAATTGCTCAGTAATATGAACTAAAAGGTGTACCTTATGGTGCACCTTTATTTTTTCAAAAGTTGTATATACTACAAAAGGGGTGATTCTATGTTTAAAGACACTTCAACAATTTTTATAAAAGCAGGAGATGGCGGACACGGAGCTGTTACCTTCCATCGTGAGAAATATGTTGCGGCAGGCGGTCCTGACGGCGGAGACGGCGGACATGGTGGAAATGTTGTTGCCGTTGCTGATAAAAATGTCAGTACTCTTATCGATTTTCGTTATAAGAAAAAATACGCCGCAGAAAACGGCGGAAACGGTCGTGACGGTCGCCGAAGCGGAAAAAACGGCGAGGACCTTATTATTAAATTCCCTTGCGGGACTATAATCCGCGACAAGGAATCAGATAAGGTTATTTGCGACCTTAAAAACGACGGGGACAGCTTTATTATTGCAAGAGGCGGAAACGGCGGTTGGGGAAACTCACATTTTGCAACTTCCACAAGGCAGACTCCCAAATTTGCAAAGGCAGGTCTTCCCGGGGACGAGAGGGAAATCACTCTTGAGCTTAAACTTATTGCAGATGTTGGTCTTTTGGGCTTTCCTAATGTTGGAAAATCAACCTTCCTCTCTATTGTAAGCGATGCCCGTCCTAAAATCGCCAACTACCATTTTACTACCTTAGAGCCAAACCTCGGGGTGGTTAATATGGGCGACGGAAGCTTTGTTATTGCCGACATCCCGGGAATTATCGAAGGCGCTCATCAAGGCGTTGGCTTGGGCCACGAGTTTTTGCGCCATGTTGAAAGAACAAAGGTTCTTCTCCATTTTGTTGATGTTTCGGGCATTGAGGGCAGAGACCCCTTGGAAGATTTTAAGACCATTAACTCCGAGCTTTTTGAGTATAGCGAAAAGCTTTCGGAAAAGCCTCAGATTGTTGTTGCAAATAAGGCGGATATCCCGACCTTTAACGATAACTTTGAGGGTTTTAAGGCTGAGATTGAGAAAATGGGATACAAGGTTTTTGCAATTTCAGGGGCGACAAAAATGGGGATTACAGAGGTTTTAAACGAGGTTTATCATCTTCTTTCCACTCTTCCCGAGGAAACGGAAGAATATGAAATGTTCGACTTTGACGAACATAAGCAACTTGATATGGACAAAATAGAAGTCATAATCGAAGACGGAGTTTTCTTTGTTGAGGGACTTCGAATTCAAAACCTTGTTGAGTCAACCAACTTTGATGATTATGAGTCCTTACAATATTTCCAGAGAGCGCTCAGAAAATACGGAGTTATTGACAAGCTTGAAGAAGCAGGAGTCAAAGAGGGCGACCTTGTTAATATCTATGATTTTGAATTTGACTATGTTAAATAAAAAAAGGGTATGCAGTGCATACCCTTTTATTTTTTTAAAGTAGTGTTAAAAATATGTAATACAGAAGCGGCATTGTTATGATTGCCAATATGCTGGATATCAGCGCCATGGCTGCCCCTGTTTTTGTTTCGCCACCATAGGCTGCCGGGAAAACGATTGTATTAAGACCAAACGGTGTTCCGAAAAGCATCAACACAAAAATCATCATTTCCTCTCCGCCGTTAATTGCCTTAGTTAAAAGGGCGAAAAGAGCAGGGAGTATAAGAAGTCTTAAAAATGTCGCTATGTAAACTTTCTTATCTGACCACAGCGTCTTAACATCGTATTTGCCGATTACTATACCCGTAAGAAGCATCCCCGCAGGGCCCATACAGTTGTTTCCTGCGCTTACTAATGCTTTATCCAAAAAGTCGGGGATATATTTGTTAAGACCTAAAAGACCGCAAATTCCACCCGCAACAATACTGATTACTCCCGGGTTTATCATATTTTTAAGAAAGCCTAGTTTCCCGTTTCCTGCATTTTCTTTCTTAGGGATAAGAATTGTAAGGCCCCAGGCATACACAAAAAATACAGGGAAAAATGTGAACATAATATACTTATATAGCATTTCGTCCCCAAACATTTCAAGGACTAAGAAATTTCCCAAAAAGCCGAAATTGGCAATTGCGAGAGCATATTTATATACATTCTTTTTATATTCAAGTTCAGGGTTTCCTGAGGCTTTTCTTATAAAAAGTCCGCCTAACGCATAGGCCAGCAAAATCGCAATAAGTATAAACGCAAGGCCATACAGAATAAGCTTATAGTCCTTTGCAAAATTTTCTATCGTGCAGTTTGTCAGCAGACTGCGGAAATTCAGAGCAGGAACAAAAACATAAGTCGCGATTTTGGCAACCGTCTTATCCGCATTATCGGGAATTATTTTGGTTTTGGTAAGTATATACCCAACGATAATAAGGGTAAACATCATAAGCATCTGGCTTAATGTCAGGTTTAAAACTTCCATTTTGTTCTCCTTTTTATGTATTGTTACTTAGCGGTTTTTTCCTTCTTTACTTTTTCGGCTTGCTTCAACTTCAACAAGGCCGTCAGGAGTTTCAACCATATCGCGTCCTTTTAACAAAAATCTTCTTATAGCAAACAAAATTGCGATAGAAACTACAATAATCAGATTATTGAGTGCAGTAGTATGCCCTACTATAAGCTGACGGGCAAGGGCAAAAGCCAAAACCTCAATAACTGTTTCAGGAGTATGCTTGCAAAGCATCTTTATAAGCTCCGCACCGATTGCAAGGATTATGGCATCGTCCAGAATCTTAACAAGAGATGTTACCCCTTCATTTGCAACTGCCAGATTCGCCGCGTCCATAACCAGTCGGACTGCCAAAATCACAATCGCAAAACCTACTATCAATGAAATCATCAATTCAAAAATATAGCTGACTTCAAACATTTTATCTTGCAGTTTCTTTCTCATAAAAGTTCCTCCTTGGGGAAAAATACTTTTCTTTTGTTTATTCTTCTTCATCCTCTTCAGGCATATCCCAGGTGTGGTAAACATTCTGAACATCGTCATTATCGTCAAGCATATCTATAAGTTTTTCCATATTCTTAATGTCTTCTTCGCTTGTTAAAACAGTAAGAGTTTTAGGAACATACTCAATTTCCGCCTGAGCAAATTCATAGCCTTTATTTTCTAATGCTTCGCGGACACTGCTGAATGTGTCAGGAGCAGTTGTGATTTCAAAGGCACCTTCTTCTGCTGAAAAGTCCTCTGCACCTGCATCCAAAGCATCCATCATAACTTCGTCTTCGTCCATTCCGTCCTTCTTTTCAATAAGGATAACGCCTTTATGGTCAAACATAAAGCCAACGCAACCTGTCTGGCCAAGGTTTCCGCCATATTTATCAAAATAGTGTCTTAGATCCCCAGCTATACGGTTTTTGTTATCGCTTAAAGTTTCAACCATAACTGCAACGCCGGCAGGGCCGTAACCCTCATAGGTCATTTCAACATATTCGTTGGTATTTCCCTCTCCTGCTGCTTTTTTAAGGCTTCTCTGAATTGTATCGTTTGGCATATTATTCGCCTTTGCCTTTGCGATAACATCACGAAGCTTGGAGTTTGTGCTTGGGTCTGCGCCGCCTTCTTTGGCCGCAACCATAAGCTCTCTTCCTATTTTTGTAAAGAGCTTACCTCTCTTTGCATCAAGAGCGCCCTTCTTTCTTTTAATTGTTGCCCATTTACTATGTCCTGACATACCTTTCGCCTTTCTGCCCGTAAAATTCATTTTCCTGCCATATGGGGCACATAATGACATATTTATTCATAAATGCCATATTCACCAAGTGAATATGGCATCAATTTACTATGTATAAAAAACCGCATCAAAGTCTTATCTGCGATATCCGCCGTTACGCTTATTTTCAGTGTTACGCTTTAAATCTGAAATACGCTCATCACTGTCTTGCTTAAACTTTAAAAGCATATCATCAAATGACATATCACTGTCTGAGCTTTTCCTAAACTCAAATTCCTCAGGCTTTCCGGAAAATACATAAGGAGTTTTCTTCTTTCCTTCTCTTTTAGGAAAAGGTTTATTCCCTTTTTCTTTCTTTCCGTCATCATTTGCTTTTTTTATGGATAAGCCGATTTTACCGTTTTCAACAGAAACGACTTTAACCTTTACTTCTTGTCCAACCTTTAAAAACTTGCTTACATCATCAACAAATTCAGAGGCAACCTCCGAAATATGAACAAGCCCTGTTTGTCCGTCGGGGAGCTCAACAAAAGCCCCGAAAGCAACTACCCCTGTGACCTTACCATTTTGTATGCTTCCAATTTCCAACTGCATCGTGTGAAAAAATCCTCCTTAAAATAAGCCCATATACGAAACTCTTTTATTTCGTAACATCAACATAGATGCGCTCATCACTTTTTACATATCCCAAAAGCTCACGAGCCTTTTGTTCTTTATATTCATCCGTATTAACAAGCTCAAGTTCTTCATTGAGACGGGCATTTTCTGCCTTTGCAGCCGTTATCATGCTTTCACATTCTTTAACTGTTTTTTGCTTTTGAATCATAGAAACCTGCTGAGTTGCAAGATGGTAAAGGGCATACAAAACAAAGCCAATAAAAAGCACTCTGAGCACAATTTGCTTAATATTAACTGACTTTTGCTTCTGTTTCGCCATGCTCCCACCCCTTTTCTACGGTAAATAACATTATACTTAATTATATTATATATTAACGGATTTGCTTTGTCAACAATTATTCTCATTTTTTTCGCAATATATTTCTTATGTTTTTTGCCGTGATTTTCCCCCGTATTTTAAGGAATTTTATTCCTTTCCCCGAATACCAGAAAACCACTTTACAAGGTCTTGAAATTGCCCTCACAAATATCATAACGGGTTTTAAGATTATTTTTAGAATTTTTGCAAAAACTTTTGCAAAAAAGCGTATTATAATGCATCCGATTTTTACCCATCTGTCCTTTACGATGAAAATATAAAGCATAATTCCAAGCATAAGACCAACCGCTGTCTGCCACCTTATTTCTCCGTTGTTTTTAAGATAGGTTACATAAAAAACCAAAACTGCCGAGAGAGCGGAAAACAGGATGTCTTCGAGGTTTACGAGAAAATCAGGACAAGGGAAAAGTCTTCGGCTTATCCTTAAAAAGTCATATAGAAACATAAGGAATACGCCACAAAGGGCCATATAGAGAAAATAAGGAAACTGATTTTCAAACCACATAAGGCTACCTTAAAAGCTTTCCGAAGAAACCACCCTTAGACTGCATCGCATTACTGTAGGTCAAGGAGTCAATCTCTCCCTCAACCCATAGTTCTCCGTCATCAACGCTGAGCCGATTTATATGCAAATCTTTCCCCTTGATGCATAAAAGTCCCTCGGATGTATATGCCAGAACCTCATTTTCGTCAAAACTGTCTATATCTTCAACTCCCGTTAAAAACAGCTTTTCTCTGCTTTCCATTGTCATTTTATGTATCATTTTTTTAGTCTCTTCCATATATCATACCTCCACTGAATTCTATGAGATTTTCGGCCGTTATATGTTAAATTGCCAAATATAAAAAATTTTTCCATCTACTTTTTTCTATTGAAATTTACAGAGAATTGTGATATATTATATTCACACTCCCTGCAGTGTTCGTATTCACGGCATAAATGTAAAACCAACAAATTATATTAGGGAACTGTTTCTCCGGGTGCGGCGCACATGCCTCCCGCTTTGCGGCCAGTGGACTTGTAATGTATCCGGGACGATACCCACCTGCTACGCAGGTTTTTACTTTTTTCCGTCTACGGCACAGGCGGGGAGCTTTTTTGCTTAAAAACCTTGACAATTTTCAACTATTGTTATACAATATAATAGTATAAATTTGTTTATGGGGAAACTTTGTCTATGAGAGTTATTTCCGGAACAGCGAGAGGTCTTAAACTTCTTGCTCCTGAGGGGCTTAATACCCGTCCTACAACTGATAGAGTTAAAGAATCAATCTTCAATATTCTGATGCCCTACCTCCCATGCGAAAATGTTTTAGACCTTTTTGCAGGAAGCGGTGCCATGGGAATTGAGGCGCTCAGCCGAAGATGCGATAGTTGCACTTTTATTGAAAAGGATTCCTCTTCTTTTGAAATTATACATAAGAATGTCCAGAAGGCTCGTGTTCTTTCTTCTTCAAAAATTCTTAAAGCCGACGCTTTGGAATTCCTCAAAGGATGCAAGACACAGTTTGATATAATATTTCTCGACCCGCCTTATAACCAGGGACTTCTCGCTCCTGTTTTTGAGATTATTTTTAAGAATAACCTTTTAGCAGATAATGGCGTTATCGTTTGCGAAACCGAGGATAAGGGCGAGGTAGCTAATAACGACAATTTTTGTTGCATAAAGCAGGCAAAATATGGAAAAACCATTGTTTCCTTTTTTAAAAAGGCTTAAAGCTTTGGAGTTGATTTTATGAACATAGCGGTTTATCCCGGCAGTTTTGACCCCTGCACAAACGGTCATTTAGACATTATCAGAAGAACTTCTTCTCTTTTTGACAAGGTTATTGTTGCGGTTTTGTGTAACTCAGGAAAGAAACCGCTTTTTACCGCCGAGGAAAGAGTTGAGATTATAAAAAAAGTTACCGCCGACATCGAAAATGTTGAGGTTATCAGCTTTTCAGGTCTTTTGGTGGACTGCATTAAGGAAAATAATGCGAAAACAGTTATAAAGGGACTTCGGGCTGTTTCGGATTTTGAATATGAATTCCAGATGGCTCTTACCAACCGCAGACTTAACAGCGAGGTTGAGACCCTTTTCATTCCTGCAAGTACTGAATATATGTTTTTAAGTTCCAGTATTGTCAAGGAAATTGCATCTTATGACGGCGACCTTAAAGGACTTGTTCCTGACGAGCTTATCCCCGTTATAAAATCCCGTTTTAATTAGTTAATAATTTAGATTTATATACAGACAAACAGGAGGGTTTAATATGGACGCTTTAGAATTACTTGAAGAATTGGAAGATATAGTTGACAAAGGTGTTGCCGTTCCTTTCTCAGGAAGATGCCTTTTAGACAAGGACGAGCTTTTAGAAGTTCTTGCCGAAATCAAGCTTAAGCTTCCTGAAGATTTAAAACAGGCAAAATGGATTAAGGAAGAAAGAGAAAGAATTATTGCTGATGCTAAAACAGAAGCAAATAACCTCATCAAGACTGCAAATGACCAGATAATTGCTATGGTTGATGAAAACGAAATCACCAAAAAAGCAAAGGCTCAGGCATCTGAAATCGTTGATGCCGCTAATTCTCAGGCTTTCTCAACAAAGACTTCTTCTTACGAATATGCTGACTACTTACTTGAAAATGTTGAAAATGTTGTTGTTAACACAATCAAGGATTTAGAGCAGTGTATCAACATCGTTAAAAGCAACCGAGCTGATATGAAAAAGAAATAAGAAAAAAGCACTCCATAAGGAGTGCTTTTATTTCATCTTTTTTAAATATTCAAGGGTTTTGAACTCTGTCCCTAAGTGCATTTTAAGATATGTCTCACTTAAAGAATTCAGATACTCACAAAGTTTGTCGCTTATTTCAAAGGAGAGAACTTTTGAAAGCTCTGCATTTTCTATGTATTTTATTGCCTCTTTGATGCTTTGGCTTATCTCCGCCACTCCTGCATAGTCTTTACCGCAGTTTTCACAAAGTCCCACGCCTCTTCCCAAATCAAGACAGGAAACCTCTTCTGCTCCGCAGGAGGCACACTTTTCTAAATCGGGGGCATAGCCTTCCAACACCGCTGTTTTCCATTCGAAAACAGTTTTTATTTTGTCTTTCTTTGCGTCCTTTTTTGAAAGGGCATAAAACATATTGAGAATAAGCCTTAAAAATTCGGGATTCTCTTCGTTTTCCATAACAATATGGTTTGCAACATCGCAAAAATATGATGCATAGACAATCCCCATAAGGTCTTCCCTCAAATTCTTAAAGGGTTCAATAATATCTGATTCGTTTATATGATAAAGGCCTTTATCGCTGCCTTTAAAAAGCACGAATGAGCTGTAAGAGAAAAGTTGCAAAGAAGGAAGGGCTTTTCCCTTTCCGCCTTTATATTTATTTGTTATGGCGGAAATTTTCCCAAGTTCGGGAGAGATAATGGTTATAATACGGCTATTGTCGCCATACTTTATTTCCTTCGTTATAAGGCCTGTCGCCTGTATAAGTTTCACTCTTTCCCTCCCCCTCTTTTGTTTCCTTATATTTGAGATAAACCTCAATGTCACCCGTTTCGCAAAAAACATCCCATAAAAGATTTCTGTCCATATTGTTTACCTCCGAACCTTGTTTAATATTATTATTTTCGGAAGTAACCTATCTATACTGTCAATATATGTTATTCAAAGCCGATGGTGTTCATAAATCTTTCTTTGTTTCGCCAGTCTTCATTGACTTTTACCCAAAGTTCAAGGTAAACGCGGCTTCCTAAAAACTTTTCAATATCCGCTCTTGCACGGCTTCCAATCATTTTAAGTTTTTCTCCGCCTTTGCCTATAATAATAGCTTTATGGCTGGCTCTCTCACAATAAATCGCCGCAAGGATTTCATAAGTTCCGTTCTTTTTGCGCTCCATCTTTTCAATCTCAACGGCAATTCCGTGAGGAACTTCCTGATTTAAAAGTCTTAACGCTTTTTCACGGATAAATTCAGCCACAATCTGTCTTTCAGGCTGGTCGGTTATTAAGTCATCGGGGAAAAATTTTGGGCCTTCCTTCAGAAAGCTTTTAACCTCTTTTAAAAGCTCATTTATATTATTCCCTTTCTGAGCTGAAACTGGAACAATTCCTGCAAAGTCATAGAGGCCTTTGAGCCTGTCCAAAACAGGAAGCAAGTTAAGTTTTGGCACTGTATCAATCTTATTTACCACTAAGATAACAGGAATTCCTGCGGTTTTAAGGCCCAGAAGAGCCTTTCTTTCGCTTTCATATTCATTTTCATATAAATTGCAATCCACAATATAAAGAAGGACATCTATATCCTGAGTTGCGGTATAGATATACTTCTCCATTTTCTCTCCAAGCTTATTTTTTGGCTTGTGAATTCCCGGGGTGTCGATTAAAACCATCTGGCAATCGTCCTCTGTATGAACACCCATAATCTTTGTTCGGGTGGTCTGAGGCTTGTTTGACACAATGGCAACTTTTTCCCCTATTATTTTATTCAGCAGGGTGGATTTCCCAGCATTGGGGCGCCCCACTATTGCAATAAATCCTGATTTCATTTGTTTACCTCGCGAGTTTATTTATACGCTTATTATACTTGTTTGAAAATCAATTGTCAACCTTCTTTCTCCGAAGAGACACCACCAAAATCAAAATAATTATTGCTGTTCCAAGAGAGATTTCCCACGGGCTTTTCGTGTTTAATGAGCTAAATGTTATATTGGCTGTCATTTCACTTATTGGAACGAACATAAGGAAAACTTTCGTTATGCAAAAGGCAAGGACGCCCTGGATAGTTTTCCCTATAAGATAGAGCCTTGGGGAGAGATTTGTTTTTCTTATTATGCTTAAAACCTGCAAAATTACAGAAAGGGATGAAAAGGCGATTACCCCTGACACTATGGGAAGTTTTTCGTTAAGACTCATACTTAGGCCTATAACCTTTTCAGTTCCGCCTGTTATTTCCATAATGCCGTGCATTAAAGGAGTTATATGAAGTTTAGAGAGTGCCTTTCCCGCAACGCAAAAGAAAATTACATATCCGCAGACTAAAACTATGCTGTCCGTAGATTTTGCAACAGCCTCGGTTATGGCGCTTATTATATCCTTTTTTTCATAAGGGGGAAGCGACAAGACCTCTTCCTCTTTTGTTTTATAAAACCTTAATATTATCCCTGTTAAAAAGGCAGAGAGGATATGTATTATATATAAATATCTTCCTATGGCTACATTCCCTATCATTCCTGCGCCCACTGCCCCTAAGATAAACATAGGGCCTGAGTTATTACAAAAGGCCAGAAGTTTTTCACACTCGCTTTTTGAACATTCTCCGCTTGAATATAAATCCGTAACACATTTTGCGCCTACGGGGTATCCGCTTAAAATGCCCATAACAAAGGGTAGAGCGCCTCTTCCCGAAACATTAAACAGGGGTTTCATAAAGGGAGAGAAAACCTTACCGAGAGGGCGGGTAAGACCGAGGCCCGTTATAATTCCGCTGCATACAAAAAACGGGAAAAGAGACGGGATAACCGTATCAAGACATAAAAACACTCCGCTAAGGCCTGCGTCAATACATTCCTTGGGGAAAAGGACAAGGACGATTATAAGCCAGATAACTCCGCCCGTTGCCACAATTTTTAAAAATTTTTCCATTCTCCTTCACGCCCTTTCCCTCTTATTATATTCATTAAATCCTTTATCTACGCATAAAATTTCATATATGATATTTTGAAAGGTCGCTTTTGTTTATGAGAAAAAGAGATACCTCTCCTCCTAAGAAAACCGCAAGAGAAAAGCTTGCCGATTCTCTGGAAATGTCGAAGGAGATTATTCTTAACACTGCAAGGATTGAAGTTATTGGAAATCGAGAGATAACCGTCGAAAATTATCTTGGGATTTCAGAATATTCCCCCACTTGTATAAGTCTTTTGGTTAATCCCTCAAACATAAAAATCAGCGGGGAAAACCTTGAAATTAAAACTATGACAAAGGACTTTATCTATGTTATGGGGACGATTTCCTCAGTTTCTTTCGCTGTCGGGAGGGAAAAATCGTGATTATCAGGCTTATTTCATATTTAAAGGGATATGTTAAAATCAGCGCCAAGGGATATTTCCTTGAGCGTTTTTTAAACCTTTGTAAAATGGATGATATTATTCTTCTAAACCTCTCTTACATAAGTCCTTATGAGATATCTGCAAAGGTAAGCATTCCCGCCTTTAAGTCTTTAAGAAAGGCGGCGCGAAAAACCCGAACGAAAGTTAAAATTTCCTCAAAGCACGGCCTCCCTTTTTTATTAAACCGCAATAAAAACAGGCGGGGTTTTCTTTTAGGGCTTGCCGTTTTTCTTCTCCTTATATGGTATCTTTCGGGGCATCTTATGGGGATAAGCATTGAGGGAAACAGCAAAATTTCAGAGGAGAAGCTTATTTCATCTCTTAATTCATACGGGGTTAAAATCGGCACTCCATTAAACGAAATAGATGCAAAAATTCTCAAAAATCAGCTTATGACTGCCCACGACGATTTAGGCTGGATTGGCCTTAATCTTAAAGGCTCTCGCCTTTATATTACCCTTACCGAGAGAAAAGAAAAGGAAGTTATTCCGCCCACCGATGAGCCTTGCAACTTAGTCGCAAAAAAAGACGGGGTTATTCGCCTTATGGAAATCCGCGACGGGCAGACCATGGTTTTAAACAACACTTTGGTTAAAGAGGGAGACCTTTTAGTCAGCGGAGTTATTGACAGCAATTCTGTGGGTATGAGATACACCCACTCCTTTGGAGAGGTTTACGCAACGACCTGGTATAAAGAGGAAATTGAAATTCCTTTAAAATATAAAACAAAAACTTTTACGGGAGAGAAAAAATCCAAAACCAAACTTAAATTTTTAAACCTTTCCATTCCCCTTTATATAAATGAAAAGTCCCCTTTCCCTCTTTGTGAGGTCAAGGAAAGCAAAAAGGTCCATTCCCTTCCCCTTGAAATTTTTCCAGCATTAACCGCTGAGAAAAAGGAATTTTTCCAGCAAAAAGAGCAAACTAAGAAAAGGACAGCTTCCGAGGCTGTCATTTTGGGTAAGTTTCATCTTATGCAAAGGGTTAACAAAGAGCTGTCAAAGGGCGCAAAAATTGAAAAAGTTGACCTTTCCTTTATAGAAAAAGAGGACAGCGTCATCGTTACCTTAGAATGCGAATGTTTAGAGGATATTGCAGTTAAAACGCCCATTGACAAAAGCGATGAATTGGAATATAATGAAAATAATTAAGAAACAAATGAGGTAGTTTAATGGACAGACACATCGAAGTTGATAAAATGGAAACTCTTATTGCTCTTTTCGGAAGTTTTGACGAGAATGTCAGGATAATTGAAAAGAGCTTTGATGTTGCCATAATTAACCGAGGTTCAGATATAAAAATTGCAGGGAATGCTGAAAATGTTGACAAGGCGACTTCTGTTATACAGAATTTAATGGGGATGCACGCCTCCGGGACAGTTATTTCCGAGCAGGAAGTCCGCTATGTTATTTCTCAGGTTGAGGAAGGCAACGAGGAAGACCTTGCCTCTTTATCCGAAGGGTGCGTTTGCATAACATCAAGAGGCGTTCCAATTAAGCCTAAAACCTTAGGCCAGAAAAAATATATTGAAACAATCGCCAAAAACCCAATAGTTTTTGGTATTGGACCTGCCGGAACAGGAAAGACATACCTTGCTGTTGCTATGGCGGTTCAGGCTTTTAAAAACAAAGAGGTAAGCAAGATTATTCTTACCCGACCTGCCGTTGAAGCAGGGGAAAAGCTTGGTTTTTTACCGGGGGATATGCAGGACAAGGTTGACCCTTATCTTCGCCCTTTATATGACGCTTTGGGGGATATGTTTGGAGGCGAGGCTTTTAACAAAAATGTTGAAAGAGGATTAATTGAGGTTGCTCCTCTTGCCTTTATGCGAGGAAGGACACTTGACAACGCTTTCATTATTCTTGACGAGGCGCAAAATACAACTGCTGAGCAGATGAAGATGTTCCTTACACGAATGGGCTTTTCCTCAAAGATTGTTGTTACGGGGGACATCACTCAGATTGACCTTCCAAGAGACAAAAAATCAGGTCTTCGGGATGCCGAGAGAGTTCTTAAAAACATTGAGGGAATTGAGTTTATGTATTTATCAGAGGCCGATGTTGTGCGTCATCCTCTTGTTCAGAGAATTGTCAGGGCTTATGATATGAAAAATGCTGAAAGGGAACGCTCCGCAAAAAAACGGACAAATAAAAATATATGAAAATAAGCATCAGAAATGAACAGAAAAAAATTGAGGTTACAAAAGAGCTCAAGGCCCTTATTAAAAATGTTTTGAAGCAGGGGCTTAAGTTTATGGAGTTTGAGGATAACTGCGAAATCAGCATAATGCTTACAGATAATGAAGAAATCCACTCCTTAAACAAACTCCACAGAGGCATTGACCGCCCTACTGACGTTCTTTCTTTTCCAATGTTTGACTATGACGAAAATGGAGAAATCGATATGGAGGAGTGCGACTTTGG
>JAZNKJ010000022.1:0-21009 GCA_045578465.1 Clostridia bacterium
ATACCACTTCTTTTCAACTTCGTTTGCTTTTGCCATATAAGTTGACATATTAACTTACCTCCTAATAGAATTTCAAACTGTGAGCAGGTGGACGCATTTTCTTGTGTGCATCTGCCCACAGTCTGCTCTGTCACTTTAACAAGCTTGTTTATTATAATACGGAAGCACAGTTTTGTCAATCCTTTTTTTGAAAAATTTTTGATAAAATTGATTTACACCTATTCAAAGTCTCAAATTCGCCGTTTTGCTCTTTTATGCTCTCGTTTACTCCGACTTCAAGTCAAAAAAATTATTTCCTTATAAGCAGAATAACCAGCCAGATTAAGCCGAAATATCCGAAAACCAGATAGAGCGACGACACCAGAAAGGAAAAATTCAGCTCCGAAAAGGGCAGTGCCGCCAAACAGAAAATCCCCGACCCTATTACCCTCTGTTTCCTCGTCCTAAACTTAAACCTTGACAGCACTCCAAAGCCGTGGGAGACCGCCGTTGTGCAAATGGAAGTGAAAAGCACCCCCAGATACATCATCTTATAGACCTCTCCTCTGAGCGCCGCCATATCAAAAAGGGGCATCTGGGAATAGAGAACTTTATCATAATAAATATTAAGAGCCTCTCTTATGAGAAAAATCAAAACGCCCAATACCGCGCTCCCGACTATCGCTCCAATCTTAACCGACTTTTTATCGAGGAGTGAATAAAGGGGCACCAACACCGCCCCTGCCGTTATGGTGTTATAACTCACATAGCAAACCGCCGAAACATAGGGGTTATCCGAAAGAGAAAATACCGACACCGTTTCACTACTATATAATAAGGAAGAAACTGACAGATAAGTTGCGCCGAATATCATAAATGGAACTAAAATGGAGTTGATTGCCACGATCCCCTGAATATCAAAAGAGAAAACAAGAAAGCATATAAGAGACAGAGCCACAACGCCCACCTTGTCGTCCCAGCCAAAAGCAGACTTAAAAAGTGCGCCCCCTGCCGAGAGCATTACAAAAAAACCGCAGAACATAAAAAGATACATTATCCCCTTGATAAATCCTGACAGCTTCCCAGCCTCTTTATCGACAAATTCAGAAAAGTCGGATATACCTTCACGCCGCGCCTTATTTAATATAATGTAGGAAATGGTTGCAAAGAGGAAAATGGCGAGAAGAACAGGGAAGGGGTTTCTCTGGCTCTTCATATTAAAATATTCAATAATCTCCCGCCCCGAGGCAAAGCCTGCGCCGATAACCAGGCCTATATAAACAAATGCAATTTTGAGTCCGTTTTTCATTTTATCCTCCCTTTCGGGTTTACAAAAAGGCATAACTACAATATATTGTGTTTTTATGCATCTACGAAATTCTATTCGCAAAAAAGCCTTATTATTCGGAAATTTTTTGCAAAAAACCATTGACAAATTTGCGCTTCCGTGATAAAATGGTTTTACCTCTGAAAAGAGGCTTTATTTGTGTTGTATGAATCCCAAAAGGGTTTTTAGAGAAAGGGTGAACAAAATGAGAGTTAAAATCACATTAGCTTGCACCGAATGTAAGCAGAGAAACTACGATACAATGAAAAACAAGAAGAATGACCCGGACAGACTTGAAATGAACAAATACTGCAGATTCTGCAGAAAGCATACTTTGCATAAGGAAACAAAGTAAGTTTGCAAAGGTTAAAGGAGTATTAAAATGAGCAAGATTAAGAACTGGTTTATTGATGCCAAGGCTGAATTCAAAAAGGTTGTTTGGCCGTCTTTTTCTAAAGTTAAACAGAACACTATTATCGTTCTTGTTTTCGTAGTACTTATCGCAGTCCTTATTGCCGCACTCGATTGGATTTTCGCTTGGGGCATCGGAGCTTTGATTAAGTAGAAATTTTAGGAGGGAACGGGATTATCCCAAACTTATGGCAGAAGCAAAATGGTATGTAGCCCACACTTATTCCGGCTATGAGAATAAGGTTAAGGCTGATATAGAAAAAACAATTGAAAATCGTAACATGCAGGATGTTATTCAGGAAATATGCGTTCCTATGGAAGAGGTTGTTGAGATTAAGGATAACGAAAAGAAAACCGTTATGCGTAAGCTCTTCCCAGGTTATGTCATAGTTAAAATGGTTATGACTGACGAAAGCTGGTATGTTGTGAGAAACTGCCGTGGTGTTACGGGGTTTGTCGGTCCCGGTTCTAAGCCGGTTCCTCTTACTGAGCAGGAAATAATCAATATGGGCCTTGAAAAGCGCACTATTAACATTGATTTCGCCGAAGGCGACCAGATCAGAGTTAAGTATGGTCCTCTTGAAGGGTTCGTTGGTGTTATCTCTGAAATCATCATGGACAGGCAGAAAGTTAAAGCCAAGGTTTCCATGTTTGGCAGAGATACAGATGTTGAACTTGAATTTAATCAGGTTGAAGCATTAGTTTAAATTTGTTACCCACACAGCACACGCTGTATTATATATTTGGCGCTTGCGCCAGGTTTGTGGGAGGGGTAGCCTGAGGGTTGCCTCGATATTACCACGTTTGTTAGAAAGGGAGGTGTCATGAAAATGGCTCAAAAAATTACAGGTTACATCAAATTGCAGATTGAAGCTATGAAAGCTACTCCTGCACCACCAGTTGGTCCGGCTCTCGGTCAGCACGGTGTTAACATTATGGACTTCTGTAAGCAGTTCAACGAAAGAACAAAGAATGACGCAGGTCTTGTTATCCCGGTTGTTATCACAGTTTACCAGGACAGATCCTTCTCATTCATCACTAAGACTCCGCCGGCTGCAGTTTTAATTAAGAAAGCTTGCAAAATTCAGAGCGGTAGCGGTGTTCCAAACAAGACAAAGGTTGCTCAGCTCTCTAAGGCTGACCTTGAAGCAATCGCTAAACAGAAAATGCCTGACCTTAATGCAGCATCCTTAGAAGCAGCTATGTCTATGGTTGCCGGTACTGCAAGATCAATGGGCGTTACCGTTGAAGAATAGTAAACGGGTTATGAATGTGGGAGGGGCGAATGCCCTGTGATAACCACTATAGGAGGAAATTTAATGAAAATGGGTAAAAAGTATCAAGACAGCGTTAAGCTTCTTGAAAAAGGCAAATTATATGATTCAAACGAAGCTATGGGTCTTGTTTGCCAGACCGCTAAGGCTAAGTTTGATGAAACAGTTGAAATTCATGTTAAGTTAGGTGTTGACTCCAGACACGCTGACCAGCAGGTTAGAGGTGCTGTTGTTCTTCCTAACGGAACAGGTAAAAATGTTCGCGTTCTCGTATTTGCAAGAGAAGGCAAGGCTGAAGAAGCTAAGGCTGCAGGCGCTGATTTCGTTGGTGCTGAGGACTTAGTTCAGAAGATTCAGTCTGAAAACTGGTTTGACTTTGATATCGTTGTTGCAACTCCTGATATGATGGGTGTTGTTGGTCGTATCGGTAAGACACTTGGTCCTAAGGGCCTTATGCCAAACCCTAAGGCTGGCACAGTTACACCAGATGTTGCAAAAGCTATCGCTGAAATCAAATCCGGTAAAATTGAATACAGATTAGATAAGACAAACATTATCCACTGTCCAATCGGTAAGGCTTCCTTTGGCCCTGAAAAGCTTATGGAAAACTTCAATGCACTTATGGGCGCAATCGTTAAGGCTCGTCCAGCTGCTGCAAAAGGTCAGTATTTAAGATCTGTAACAATTGCTACAACAATGGGCCCTGGTATTAAGATTAATACTGGTAAGATTGAGGCTTAATTAAGGGTTTAACCCTAAAAGAAAACAGTTGAATATTTTCCGCAGACAGCAGGTGGCAACGCCATAAATCCTGCCGAGGAGAAAAAAGTTTTTAAATGACTTTAATCCCTCGTGTCTGCGAGGGATTTTTCATACCAATCTTTTAAGATTGAAACTTTGAAAGGAGGAAAATTTTATGCCAAGTGAAAAAGTTTTAGAAGGCAAAAAAGCGGTTGTCGCTGCTATAACAGAAAGACTTAAAAATGCTCAGGCCGGTGTTATCGCTGACTACAGAGGTTTAACAGTTGCTCAGGATACAGAGCTTCGTAAAAAGCTCCGTGAAGCAGGTGTTGAATATTCTATCGTTAAGAACACTCTTACTCGTTTCGCTGCAAACGAAGTTGGCTTGGGAGAGCTTGACAGTGTGCTTCACGGTCCTACTGCTCTTGCAACAAGTGATTCAGATGTTGTTGCTCCTGCTAAGGTTTTAGTTGAATTCGCAAAAGATAACGAACAACTCGAAATCAAAGCTGGTTTTATCGACGGAAAAGTTATTGACGCAAATGAGGTTAAGGTTTACGCAAGTATTCCTTCCAAGGAAGTTCTCATCTCCAAGATGCTTGGAAGTTTGCAGGCTCCTATCGGAAACTTGGTTCGTACTTTGGATGCTGTTGCTAAGAAGGACGCTGAGTAAAAATTATTATTAAGTAAATTATGGGCAAATGCCCCAAATATTAAAAAAAACGGAGGATTTTTAAAATGGCTGATGTTATGAAGTTAGTTGAAGAAATTAAAACACTTACACTTTTAGAAGTAAACGATTTAGTAAAGGCTCTTGAAGAAGAGTTTGGCGTATCTGCTGCTGCTCCTGTTATGGTTGCTGGCGCTGCTGCTGCTGGTCCTGCTGCTGAAGAAAAGACAGAATTCGATGTAGTTCTCACAGGATTTGCTGCTGACAAGAAGATGCCTACAATCAAGGCTGTTAAGGACCTCACAGGTCTTGGTCTTGGCGAAGCTAAGGCTGCTGTTGAAGGCGCACCAACAACTCTTAAGGAAGCTGTTGCTAAGGACGAAGCTGAAGCTATGAAGGCTAAGCTCGAAGAAGCAGGCGCAACAATCGAACTTAAGTAAAATTTTTCTTTCAAAGTTAAAATACGGACCCGACGGGTCCGTATTTTTTTACACCTTTCTTTTATGACAAATTTCTCGCCTCCCGTATGTTATAATTAAAATTCCAGTCCCCTTTATAAAAATTTTTATTATATATTCCATTTAGAACGGGATAAATAAAAAGTTGAGATTTCAATACATCATTAAAAAAAGATGTCAAAATTGACAATAGGTAATAGTGCAAAAAGCCTCATTTTTCAAAATGGGGCTTTTTGTTGAGATTACGGGTAAAAGTCGATTTATAAAAGAAGTTAAATTTTTTATAAACACTGTAGCCGGATTTATAACCGATGTTAGTAGTTTTATAAAATATGTTAAAAAGTTTTATAACAACTGTAATAAAGGCTATTATTGCAAGATATTGATGAATCTAAAAGAGGATTTGAACCTTAAAGATTCAAATCCTCTTATCAACAAATTACATTTTTTGTGCATTGTATGTATTTTCTAACGAACGGTAATCAACCTTTCCAATTGGTGTTAAAGGCATTTTATCAATAAACACAAAATCAACAGGCTGCACATATTCGGGTAATTCTTTTTTACAAAGTTCAATTAGCTCTGCTTTAACAGTTTTAGCATCTGCAACATTATTAAGAACAGCATAAACGATTGGAAGCTTTCCCTGACTATGTGATGTATCATCAATACCAACTGCACAGTTGGATATTACATTTTTGTGCGTGTCTACTGCCTTTTCAATAAGCGATGGGAACACTTTAAATCCATCGTGACGTATAATAACTCTTTTAATACGGTCTTTGATAAACACGAAACCATCTTCGTCAATATATCCAATATCACCGCTATGCACCCACATTAGACCATCCTCGTGCCTTTTTATAACATTGTTTGTTTCAGTATCGTTATTATAATATCCAATCATAGTATTGGGACCTGTCATACAAATTTCTCCTTCTTCATTGTATGACAATTCCTTGCCCGTAGTTGTGTCGAAAACTGCCATTGTTGTATGGGTAAGTGGAATACCAACGCTGCCAATTTTGTTAATGGTATGCGATGAGCAAATTGATACTCCTGCGGCAACTTCCGACATACCATAGCCTTTGCATGCTGGGTAGGAGCAATTATGCTTTGCCAAAAAATCATTCGTTTCCTTTTCGAGAGATATATCCATTGCATCACCGCCAACAGTAGGAGCAATGATGTATGATAAATCTTGATTTTGCATTTTCTTGTTATGGATAATATTACCATAATGTGAAGGCACGCCAACCATATGATTTGGATGATACTTATTCAATAAATCTGCAAACTTATCTGGATTAAAAGAAGGAATTAGGATTACTTCCATACCCACAATTAAAGGCAAATGAAGTCCGTTGCCAACACCATAAGCAATAAATGGAGGCATAATATTGAGCCAAGTATGTTCTCTTTGAAAATCAAAACCAGCTTTAATTGCTTGGAAAGCGGATGTGTTTAGATTATCATCGGACAACATAACCCCTTTGGGGAAACCTGTAGTTCCGCCTGTATGAACAATAACACACGGATTGTTTTGTTTGTATGCAATAATTTGAGGGGATACCTCTTTGCCGAGTGTAATTAAATCTTTCCATTCAATGTGCAAATTATCATTTCCAATTTTCGTTGACTTGAAAGTCTTATATAAAAACTTCTTGGGTTGAGAAAGTGAATCGGCGGGAGAAATGACAACAATTTTTTCAACCGATGTCCCTTTAATAGCTTCAATGATTTTAGGGTACGCAACATCAATGGTTACAACAATTTTTGAATTAACCTCTTTAATATACTCACAAATCCCCTCAGCACTTGTGCGAGGGTCAACCATATTGCAAATAACCCCCAAACGATTTAGTCCGTAGAAAGAGTATATTGTTTCGGGTATTGTAACTGCACATATGGTTACAATATCGCCTTGTTTGAGATTAAGTGCCGTATACCCTTTGGTAGCTTTTTCAATATTTTCAAAAACCTCACCATATGTAATTTTTCGGTCAAAATAATTAAGTGCAACATTTCTTTTGTGGTTTTTATTGTTTTCAAATAGATACTCATATATAGTACATTGAGGAAGTTGAGCGCTAACGGCTTCCTCAATATAGTATTTCAACCACGGCTTATCAATTGACGGATATCCCGTCATTTTATTCTCGTTTTCCATTTGTAAATCTCCTTGTATAACTTATAGAACATAAAAAATGCGCCGACCAAAGCCGACGCATGAAAAACGCAGCAGCTCCGATACTGTTGCAACGCAGTTCACACCAATAGAAGTATGAAAATCAAAGCCTGCGTTTTTGCCAAACGCAAACTTCTATTGGTTAAATATAAAACTACGTTGCTATTTTAGTATAACATAATAGTATAAATTTGTCCATATTTTTCTAAAAAAACATTGATTTCAAGTGCATTTATAGCACTCTAAATGAAAATTCATCAACCT
This sequence comes from Clostridia bacterium, assembly GCA_045578465.1. Classification (GTDB taxonomy): domain Bacteria; phylum Bacillota; class Clostridia; order Monoglobales; family Monoglobaceae; genus SIG454. The sequence goes on from JAZNKJ010000022.1 coordinate 7,313, forward strand.
TATGCTTCAATCATGTTACAAAGTGCTCCATCGCATTGACTAAATTAATATTTAGTGATATAATTAGAATGTAAGAATTGAAGGAGATGTTTTGGGATTTTGTTCCGTAGCACCTAATTTGTTGTAGGTGGTAGGTGGAATTGGTGGTATTCAACAAAATAGATATTAGGATCTAGTATTTTAGGTGCTTTTGCTTTTGCAGAGGCACCATTTTTCATTTTCAACACTTTTGGGTAAAAAGTAAAAGTGAATGTAAAATTTATAGGCTTTAAGGTGTGAAAAACACATAAAAATACAGGTTCTATTTTTTACTGGTCAAAAACCAACACTTTCTGACAAACACTTATAAGAATACTTTAGGGAGGGTAGAAAGTTATGATTTGTCTTTATGGTGCAGGTCGGTGGGACAACATTGTTGGCAGAAATTTAATTTGGAAAGCAAATGTTGATTTTAAAACTCATCATATTAAAGAGTTTGTTGAAAAGGATGACACCAGAGACGCCTTTGAAGATATGTTAGACAATCTCAAAAAGGGTGATATGGTGATTATTACTTCCGTAGCCGCTTTTGATGATGGTACCGATTTTTCTATTATGAGAAAAATCAGAAGACTTGAAGGTATAGGTGTCAAAATGGTCGTGGAGACAGAAGAAAATTTTTCTTATGCTGCTTACGAAACATGGTATAGGCAGAAAAAGGAAATAGAAGAAGCAAGAGACTTTTTTAAATCTTGTTGCACTTAAAATGGTATATAGGGTTGCAGGGTGGGATAAGGAATAATATGCAAAGGGGGTGCAAGGTTATGGCTAGAGGTAGAAAAGCCGCTGTTAACGCTGCCGTAAAGGTGGAAGAAACAGCAGAAGCAAAAGTTACAAAAGTTCAGGATGTAGGTGGTGTTAGCGAGGGTACTATTGTAACTTTAGATATTCCTGTTAGATTTAATGATATAGGGGAATATGAGTTAATAGAAAAAGGTGTAAATTTTGCTAACACAATTTTTCCTGATTTTTATTTTGCTGGTGATGGTTTGGTGTTGGTTACATTGGAATTAAGAAAAATTAAAGTTGGTAAGGATTGATGGTGGTAATGGTGGTAAGTTAAAAAGACTAAAACTGTTTTAGGCAGTTTTAGTCTTTTTTTGTGCGATATTTCAGGCTTTGAATGTACTTGATATCTTCTTCCGCAATCTCATAATGTCGATAGGTGGTTATAAGGTCAATCACAATTTCTTCCGCTTCGGGGAGCTTGGCAAGTGTTGAGGCAAGTACCCATTGAGACATTTTAGTATAACCTTTGATTTTATAGGCTTTTGCGAGTTCCAATAACCGGATATGGGGAGCATCAAGCAAAATTTCTCGTTTATTAAAACTCGGGATGTCCTCAGAGTCATATTTAAAATACTTATTTGCCGTATGTTGACGGGCAATTTCCGTATTTTCTTTAAGAAGTTGCATAAACCTTCCCGAAGGTTTTGGAATGTCAAGAGTGACCGCTTTTAATTCTTCTTTGCTTGGTGCAATTTTTAGCGGGAGCAATTCCTCAAGGATTGTCTCCGCATCAGCGGTGTTGGTTGGGTAATGTCCGTGCTTAAAACGCCAGTTGCGGCGGTAAGTAAAGAAGCCAATATAGGCGGGAAGGTACTTTGTAGAAATATTAGTCATTTTTCTTTCAAGGCTCATTTTTATATCGCTGTGCAACTCATTAACACGGGCAAGGCTGAGTTTGTGAGATTTTTTAATTCTCTTGAATTCCACATAACTCAAATCTTCTCTATGCTCTATTCTGTCAATCTCCCCATTTTTATATAATCTTTCGATTGCTCGGGTGTTATATGAAGAGATTTCTTCGGGAGATTTCCCGCAATCGGATTTAAGCAAAGCTTTTTCGATAATGTCATTATATCTTGAGGGCTTAATATAGTGCGGTATATCAGCTGCATCGCAGTAGGCACTATAAATCGAATTTCCGTCAGTACATACAAAGGCAGGTATATAGCAATTTTCCTCAAAAATGTCAGTTGCGTGTTCTGCGGTGGCTCTACCCAAAGAGACAAAACGACAAATACAATAATTCTTATCATCTACCAATGTTAGTATTGTTGCAAAAGCTGGCGAAAGCGTACCATACTTGCTGGGACATCTTCCGTATCTTGGCTTTCTTTCTTCTCCCTTAATATAACTGATAAGTCCTGTTTTCGACCCCTTTTGGCTTTCATACAAGACTGTCTCATCTGCTTGTATAACTCCCGAAAGCTTCGGGGATGGTACAGCCGCCATTGAATAGATTAGTTTCATTCTCATATGGAAAAGTGTTTCGTTGCTGATACCCTCACAGCCAAAATCCTTTATAAGCCTAACTTTCATTTGTTCTATGCTATCATCGTTTAAAACCATTCGCAAAACCTCTACCCATATATCCCAAGGATAGCGGCTCCGTTCAAGGAGAGTTCCAGAAAATCTTGTAAAAGTTTTGCCACAATCTCTGCATAAGTACACCTGTATTCCAGCTTTGCTTTTGCCGTTGCAACTCACAGAAACAGAACCACAATCGGGGCAACAACTGTTAACACCTGCCTTAATAAGGTGCTGTTCTGCTATGCCATATACAGCACTTTCCCAGACTGCCTTTTCTGATAATCTGTTTTTTGTAGCATAAGCCTTTGTTAGTTCCTTGAATTGAATAGGGGTTAATTCCCCGACAGCTTCAAGCAGTTTTACAAAACTTTTTTCATCCATTTTTAATTCTCTTTCTATTTTCTCAACCAACTTTTTGCATTTTTGATTATTAAATCCTATACCTATATTGTAATCTCAATTAAAAAGTCTGTCAATGTTTTTGTAGAATATATAAAATTTTTAAAAAACTCTTGTATTTGTGATTTTTTTATGATACAATTTATAGTGTATGATTGTGTAATTATAACTTTCAGATAGAAACCGAAGGAAAGTAGGTGAGAGCATGGAGAAGTTTGTAATTCTCGGCGGTGCAAAGCTTGCGGGCGAGGTTAATATCAGCGGTGCCAAAAACTCTGCCGTTGCTTTAATCGTCGCTGCAACTATGGTAAAGGGCGTTTGCGTTATCGAAAATGTTCCCGAAGTTACTGACACTTATGTTTTGGCAGAAATTATAAACAAGCTTGGCGGAAGAGCCGAATTTACAAGCAAAGGCACAATTACAATTGACTGCACCAACCTTAACTGCTATGAAGCTTCCTATGATATGGTTGGAAAAATCCGAGCTTCCTCCTACCTTATGGGCGCTCTTCTTGGAAGATTTAATCACGCAAAGGTTGCTCTTCCCGGCGGCTGTGACTTTGGTGTAAGACCTATAAATCTCCACCTTAAAGCATTCACTGCTCTTGGGGCAACTCATTCTCTTGACTATGCCTTAGTTGACATTCAGGCAGAAAGACTTGTTGGAACATCTATTTATATGGACCAGGTCAGCGTCGGTGCAACAATTAACGCTATGCTTGCGGCAACTCTTGCCGAGGGCACAACGATTATTGAAAACGCCGCAAAAGAGCCTCATGTTGTTGATGTTGCTAACTTCTTAAACTCAATGGGTGCTAATGTTAAGGGCGCAGGAACAGATGTTATTAAAATAAAAGGCGTGGAAGAGCTCCACGGCGGAACATATTCCGTTATCCCCGACCAGATTGAAGCAGGAACATTTATGATTGCCGCTGCTGCAACAGGCGGAGATGTTGTTATCAAAAATGTTATCCCTAAGCACCTTGACTCCCTTTCAGCCAAGCTTTTGGAAATGGGTGTTAATATTGAGGAGCATGACGAATCTGTCAGGGTCTATACGGACAAGCCACTTCAAAAGGCGAAGGTTAACACAATGCCTTATCCTGGCTTCCCCACAGACCTTCAACCTCAGATGGTTGCTCTTCTTACAAAGGCAGAGGGGACAAGCATTGTTACAGAAAATGTCTGGGACAACAGATTCCAGTATATAAACCAGCTTGCCAGAATGGGTGCTCAAATCACCGTTGACGGCAGAGTTGCAATTATTGAAGGTGTCGAAAAGCTTAAAGGCGCTCCCGTTTCCTCAACGGATTTAAGAGCCGGAGCCGCAATGGTTATTGCAGGGCTTATGGCAGACGGAGTTACAGAAGTCTTTAACCTTAAATATATTGACCGAGGCTATGAAGATTTTGTTCAGAAGCTCAAAGGACTTGGAGCTCAGATAACAAGACGCATAGTCGAGGACGAAGAAATAGTTGAAACTATCGCATAAAAACAAGAGAGAAATCTTAATTGATTTCTCTCTTTTTAAAAATGGGAGGTTATTATGAAAAAGAAATATATAATTATTGCTCTTGTCCTTTTTTCCTGCGCAGTAATGGGAATTGTTGACGCAGTTATAAGACCTGGCTATCTTATAAAGTCATTTATTAAGCTGCCCTTATTTCTCATTCTCCCTCTTTTGTATTCTTGTTTTGACAGAGAAATCTCCCTCAGAAAAATTCTTACGCCCACAAAAAGCGGATTTATAAAAGCTCTTTTGGTAGGCATTTCAGTTTTTCTCATTATTCTTCTTGCCTATTTTCTTTTAAAAGATGTTTTTGACTTTTCAATGGTTACTTCTGCCCTGACGGGAGATGTTGGGGTTACGGCAAAGAACTTCTTATGGGTTTCCCTTTATATTTCCTTTGTTAACTCCTTCCTTGAAGAATTTTTCTTCCGAGGTTTTGCCTTTTTTACCCTCAAACAAAAAAGTAACCGCTCTTTTGCCTATCTTTTCTCGGCATTAGCCTTCGCTCTTTATCATATTTCAATGATGATTGGCTGGTTTAATATCTGGGTTATTCTTCTGGCAACAATCGGTCTCTTCCTCGGTGGTATAATCTTTAACTATTTCAACGAAAAATACGAAAATATTTATATGTCCTATCTTATACATATGTTCGCAAATTTCGCCATAAACACCATAGGCTTTATCCTTTTCGGCGTAATATAAAAAGCGGTTATAAAACCGCTTTTTTATTTGAGTAACACTCTTAATTTTTTATATGAGAAGAAAGTTATAAGGGAAAGAACTGCCCCTCTTGCAAGGTTAAATGGTGTTATAAGGGTTAAAACTGTATTCCAATAAACACTTGCCGGTGCGCCCTTTATAAACATAGGAAGCATAATAAATCGGTTTGTCAAAACTGCCGCCGCAGTCATTAAAATCGTTCCTAGTATAAGAGCGATGACTGCGCCTTTTTTTGTCTTATTATAGCGATAAATATAACCGATAACCAAAACAAAGACGCCATTTACGATAAAGTTTGCAAGCTCCCCCACATACCCTGTTGTTGTTACGGGAAGATGGAGAATATTCTTAATAAGCTCCACGAAAACCCCTGCCACAGGACCCATTGCAAGAGTCCCTATTATTGCAGGGAAATCAGAAATATCCAAGTCCAGAAATCCGCCTACCTTAAAGGGGATAAACATAGCCGCATATTGAAGAATTGCCGCAATTGCAGAAAGGGCGGCAATTTTTGTTATCTTATTGGTTTTCATATTTTTACCTTCTTTCATAAAAAATGCCCCGAGAAAAATTCTCAGGGCATAATATAAGTCACACATAAACTTCTATCATCCGGACTTTACCGTCGGCTTTGGAATTTCACCAAATCAACCAAAAAGGCTCGTGGGCTTTACCACCGGTATGGAATTTCACCAATCCCTGAAGCTTTTTATTAAATTTTAGCGCTGGTCAATGGGAACATAACTGCTTCTTTCCACAACGCTCTTATAAGCAGGACGAATAATCTTTCCGCCTGTCATAACCTCTTCTATTCTGTGGGCACACCAGCCAACAACTCTCGCCATAGCAAAAAGCGGGGTGTATAAATCCTCAGGAATATTAAGCATTTTATAAACGAAGCCTGAATAAAAGTCCACATTAACAGGCATTGCAGCCGTAATTCCCTTTTCCTCGCGGAATGCCTCTGATGCCATTTTTGCAACAGTTTCATAGAGGCTGTATTCCTTCATATTATCAGTCTCCTGAGCAAGCTCTTTTGCACAAGCTCCCAAAATTTCAGCTCTCGGGTCGGAAAGAGAATAAATGGCATGACCGATACCATAGATAAGACCTGTTCCATCTCCTGCCTCTTTGCGAAGAATCTTGCGGAGATAAGCCTTAACCTCTTCCTCGTCGTCCCATTTCTCGATGTTGGCTTTCAGCTCCTCCATCTGTCTCATCATACTTGCATTTGCGCCACCGTGCTTTGGTCCTTTTAAAGCGCCAACGCCTGCGGCAATTGCAGAGTATGTATCAGTATTTGACGAAGATAAAACACGGATTGCGAAAGCTGAGTTATTACCTCCGCCGTGCTCAGCGTGAAGCATAAGAGACATATCTAAGATTTTTGCCTCGATAGGCTTAAATTTATGGTTCGCTCTTGTCTGGTAGAAAAAGTTTTCCGCCGTTGAAAGCTCAGGGTTTGAATTATGGAGAACAAGGCTTGTATTATCGAAATAATGAAGCTTTGTTGCATAAGCATAAGCAATCATGGTTGGAAATCTTGAAATAAGTTCAAGGCTCTGTCTTAAAAGGTTGGGGACAGAGATATCGTCAGGGTTCTCATCGTAAGAATAAAGAGCAAGAACGCTTCTTTCAAGCTTATTCATAATATTCTTACTTGGCGCCTTTAAAATCATATCCTCTGCAAAGTGTTCTGGAAGAGTTCTATGCTCCGCCAAAAATTTGGTAAACCCTGCCAGCTGGTCCTTTGTGGGAAGGAAACCGAAGGTAAGCAAAAAGGCAACCTCCTCGAAACCGAAACGGTCTTCTTTCAAGCAGTTGTCAACCATATCCTTAATGCTTATACCTCTGTAACGAAGACTTCCTTCAATAGGAACTCTGTTACCCTCGTCAAGAAGATATCCATGAACTTCGCCGATTGCAGTAAGCCCTGCCAGAACGCCTGTTCCGTCAGCATTACGAAGTCCTCTTTTTACATTATAATCACTATACCAATGGAGGGGGATATCCTGAAAATGCTTTTGCCCCTCGAAAACCATGGAAAGGTATTCGTTAAACTTTTCTTTCATGCTTTTCTCTCCTTTCTCAATCAATTTGGATAATTACCTTATATAATACACCATTTCCCCATTTTTGTCAAGATTTACGCGGTTTTGCAAAGTTTTTTATTTTAAAAAATATTTTTCCAAAACCTATTGCAATTTGACAAATTCTGTTGTATAATAAGCTATCTTGTTTTGTAAAATCAAAAATAAAGTTTTGAAATACTAAACCTTTTAAATCAAAAGTTTAGTAAAACTAAAAAGGATGATAAAAAATGGATATTGGAAGTAAAATTAAGAGGCTGAGGCTTAAAAATGAGCTTACCTTAGAGGATGTCGCAAACCGATGCGAGCTTTCCAAAGGGTTTCTCTCGCAAGTGGAAAACAACCTTTCCTCCCCCTCAATCACAACTCTCGAAGACATTTTAGAAGTTTTGGGGTCTTCCCTTTCGGAATTTTTCTCAGAAGACGAGCCTGAGCAAAACATTATAGTCTGCACAGAGAATGACTATTTTGAAAATGAGCAGGAGGAGTACACCATAAACTATCTCGTTCCTAATGCGCAGAAAAACCTTATGGAGCCAATTCATCTTACTCTTAATCCGAAAGGCTCTTCTGAGATTGTTCCTCCTCATGACGGAGAGGACTTCGGCTATGTTTTAGAGGGAGAAATTACGATTTTCTACGGAGACGAGAAAATCCTCGCCAAAGCGGGAGATTCCTTCTATATATATTGTAACGAAAACTATCATTTATATAACGGCGGAAAACGGGCGGCGAAGCTTATCTGGGTTTCCTCCCCACCATATTTTTAAGCCAATAAGGTTTTAAGAAAGGAACTTTTAAATATGAAAAATAACGATGTTTGCATTATCGAGCTTAAAGGTCTTACAAAAACCTTTGACGACCAGCAGGTTTTAAAGGGCATTGACCTTAAAATATATGAAAATGAATTTTTAACTCTCCTCGGCCCGTCAGGTTGCGGAAAGACAACAACTCTCCGTATAATCGCAGGCTTTGAAGAGCCTGATATGGGCGAAGTTTTATTCAACGGCGTTGAGATTTCCGCAGTCCCTCCATACAAACGCGAGGTTAACACGGTTTTCCAGAAATACGCTCTCTTCCCACATCTTGATGTTTTTGACAACATTGCTTTCGGCCTTAATCTTAAAAAGATGCCCCAGGATGTTATTGAGCAAAAGGTTAAGAAGATGCTATCCCTGGTTGGTCTTTCAGGCTATGAAAACCGCGATGTTATCTCTCTTTCAGGGGGACAGCAACAGCGAATTGCAATCGCCCGCGCTCTTGTTAACGAGCCAAAAGTTCTTCTCCTAGACGAGCCTCTCGGCGCTCTTGACGCAAGACTTCGAAAAGAAATGCAGTCTGAACTTAAAAAAATTCAGCAGGAAGTTGGTATAACCTTTATTTATGTTACTCACGACCAGGAGGAAGCTCTTTCCATGTCTGACACAGTTGTTGTTATGAAGGACGGGGAAATCCAGCAAATCGGCACTCCGATTGACATTTATAACGAGCCTGAAAACCGTTTTGTTGCCTCCTTTATCGGAGAGTCTAACATCATCGAGGGCAATATGCTTGACGACTGCCTGGTTAAGTTTGACGGCTTTGAATTTGAGTGTGTTGACAAGGGATTTAAGCCAAACGAAGAAGTTGAGGTTGTTTTAAGACCTGAGGATATTGACATTATCGCAAAGGACTTTAAAAAGAAAACCAAAATCCACGGCAAAGTTGAATCCGTTGTTTTCAAAGGCGTTCACTATGAAATTATGGTGGCAACAGAAAACCGCACATATAAGATACATACCACAGACTATTTCGCGCCTGACCTTGAAGTGGGACTTTCTTTCGGGCCTGAGGATATTCATGTTATGTATACAATGGGGTGGACAGCATGAAGTTTTATAAGAATTTTATCCTGCCATACCTTGTCTGGGCGGGGCTTTTAATAGTCATCCCCCTCATAATGATTTTAATATACGCCTTCACTACGGACGGAAACTCTGTTTTAACCGTTTCCTTTACATTTGATAATTTCAAGAATATATTAAGCAGTGCATATATCTCGGTTTTCTGGACCTCCCTTAAAATCGGCATTATAACTGTCTTAATCTGTCTTGTTTTAGGCTATCTTATGGCCTATCTTATTGCACAGTTTTCCGAAAAAGTCCAGACCATTCTTATCCTTTTGGTTACTATCCCTATGTGGATAAATATGCTTCTCAGAACATACGCCTGGATAAGCATTCTCTCGGACAACGGACTTTTAAATTCACTTCTGACATTTTTAGGGCTTGAACCTGTGTCCCTTATGTATACGGATTTTGCGGTAATCTTAGGGCTTGTCTGCGACTTTCTTCCTTTTATGATTATCCCAATTCACACAAGCCTTTCCAAAATGGACAAATCACTCATTGAGGCTTCTTATGACCTGGGGGCAAATAAGTTTCAGACCTTTAAGAGGGTTATTTTCAAGCTCTCCCTCCCTGGGGTTGTTAACGGAATTATTATGGTTTTCCTCCTCTCCATTTCAAGCTTCGTTATCCCGAAGCTCTTAGGTGGCGGAAACTATATGATGGTTGGAAACCTCATAGAAAGTCAGTTTATTTCCGTTGGAGACTGGAACTTTGGAAGTGCCATTTCCTTTGTTCTTGCCGCTATTATGCTTGTGGCAATTAAGATAACGGAAAAGTTTGATAAGACAGACGAATAAGGATTGATAAATATGAAAAAGATTTCTAAACTTTCATCAGGGCTTTACATATTTTTATGTTTTGCGTTTTTCTATCTGCCTATTTTGGTAACAGTTATATTCTCCTTTAACTCATCAAAATCCCTCACACATTTCACGGGATTTTCAATGCAGTGGTATGGGGAGCTTATACAAAGTTCCGAAATTATGTCGGCAGTTTATGTTTCCCTGACCATAGCCGTTTTAGCAACTATTATCTCAACGGCGCTCGGAACTTTTACGGCAATCGGTCTTTCGAAGTGCCGTAAGGTTTTAAGGGAATGGACGCTTAACATAAACAATATTCCTATGATGATTCCCGATATTGTTATGGCGGTTGGACTTATGATTTTATTCTCCGCCGCATCAATAAACAAAGGCTATATGACTATGCTTCTTGCCCATATATGCTTTTGCACGCCTTATGTTATAACAAGCGTTTATCCAAAGGTCCGCGCCCTTGATGTTAACATCGCCAACGCGGCAATGGACCTTGGGGCAACCCCTTGGCAGGCCCTTTGGAAAGTAATTATACCTATGATTAAGCCGGGAATTTACGCAGGCGTTCTTCTTGCCTTTACCATGTCAATTGACGACTTCGTTATTTCCTATTTCGTGTCAGGAAACGGCGTTAAGAATATCTCCATTGTGGTTTATAATATGACCAAGCGAACAAACCCCACAATGAATGCTCTTTCAACTCTTCTCATTGGGGCTATTATTCTTATAACAGTTATTGTAAACTTAGCTCCTAAATTCAAAAAGACCCGTTTTTCAAAGCATCTCAGCAAGATTGCAGGAGTTCTTGGAATTATCCTTTTAATAAGCGTTCTTATATTCTCCTATAACACTGCAAATCTTCAAAACACTCTTAAAGTTTACAACGCAGGTGAATATATCGAAGAGGCTCTTATTGATAAATTTGAGGAAGAGACAGGTTGTAAAGTCATTTACGAAACCTTTGACTCCAACGAGTCTATGTATACCAAGATAAACTCGGGCGAGGAATATGACATAATTATCCCGTCGGACTATATGATTGAGCGTCTTATTAAAGAAGAACGAATTCAGGAAGTTAATTGGGAAAAACTCCATAATTCCAAAAATCTTATGGAAAGCGTTTTAAACAAGGGCTATGACCCTGGGAACAAATATTCCGTTCCTTATTTCTGGGGAAGCGTTGGTATTTTGTACGATAAAACAAAGGTAGACAAAGCCGACCTTAAAGACGGTTGGGACCTTCTTATGAACCCTAAATATAAAGGCGACCTCTATATGTATGACTCTGAGCGTGACTCCTTTATGGTTGCAATGAAAGCTCTCGGCTTCTCTCTTAATACAGACAAAGAGGCAGAAATCGACAAGGCTTACGAATGGCTTCTTAAACAAAACCGCATTATGAGTCCTGTTTATGCAGGGGATGATGTTATCGACAATATGATTTCAGGAAATAAGGCTTTGGCGGTTGTATATTCGGGAGATGCCGCATATATTATAACAGAGAACCCCAACCTTGAATACTTTGAGCCTCATCAGGGGACAAACCTCTGGTATGACGGAATGGTTATTACGAAAAACTGTAAAAACACCGACCTTGCCCATAAGTTTATCGACTTTTTCTTGGACGAGGAAAATGCACTTCTAAACACTCAGGCAGTTGGATACAGCTCCTGTATAACTTCCGCTTACGAAGAAATGCAAGAGACCGACTATGACGGAGTCAGCGCATACACCCCTCGCCAAGGCAATGAAAAGGACGAGGTATTTAAGTATCAGTCGCAGAAAACCAAGGAATATTGCGCAACACTTTGGACCAAAATCAAGGCAGAGGGCGTTCGATAATCTTTAAGCCGACGGGAGAAATCTCGTCGGCTTATTACAAAAAGAGGAGATAGCTATGAGAAAAATCAACTTTTTAAAACTTACCGCTGCGGCCCTTAGTTTAACCTTTATGATGTACTTTTTAATAGGCGCCATAAAGCCTGATCTTGCCGCCGCCGAGACCCAGACCGACGAAATCCGTGCAACTTGGGTTGCAACCGTTTTCGGTCTTGATTTCCCATCGGGCTATTCCTCTGAGGAAGCCGTCTTAAAGGAAAAAATTGATGACATTATGGACGACTGCGCGGAGGCAGGACTTAATACCGTCTTTTTCCAGGTGCGCCCTGCATCTGACGCCTTTTATAAATCCGACATTTTTCCCTGGTCGAAATACCTGACAGGAACACAGGGTAAAGCTCCGAAAAATAACTTTGACCCCCTGGAATATGCCATTTCCTCCGCTCATAAGAGAAACCTCTCCCTCCACGCCTGGATAAATCCATACAGGGTTACAGTTTCAGCAGGAGAGGAAAAGGATTTTTCTTCCGATAACCCTGCAATAATTCACAAGGAATATACAGTAACTCACACAGACGGGAAAATTTATTATAACCCCGGTCTTCCCGAAGTCTTAGACCTTATAGTTTCAGGGGCAGTTGAGATTGCGGAAAATTATGATGTTGACGGCATTCATCTTGACGACTATTTCTACCCCGGCGGGGACTTTGCCGACGAGGAAGCCTTTAAAAAATACGGCAAAGGCAAAAGTCTTGACGACTGGCGGAGAGATAATGTAACAAATCTTATCCGCACTTTAAATAAAGAAATTCATAAAGTTGACAACAGCCTTACATTCAGCGTAAGTCCCGCAGGGATTTGGGCTAATAAAGAGAATATGGAGGGCGGAAGCGCAACCGCAGGCTCCGAAACATATTTTAATTCCTATGCCGACACTCGCCTTTGGGTCAAGGAAAATCTTATTGATATGATTCTCCCTCAGATTTACTGGCATCGTGGCTTTGAGATTGCCGACTTTAATGTTTTATCTTCCTGGTGGGCGGATACAGTTGAGGGGACAAATGTTAAGCTTTGCCCCGGTATTGCCGCATACAGAGCCAGCGACACAACAGACAGCGAAAGTCCTTGGTACGGGGAAAAGGGAATAGGGGAAATTGCCGCACAGATTGACCTTTCAAGGCTGCATAAAATGAGCGGATATGCTCTTTATCGTTACGGAAGTCTTGCCTCAAATAAGGGCATTTTCGAAATTACTCAGAAAATGAACAAAACCGATGAGCCAGCCGACATTTTCACCGACCTTAATTCTTTCTCCTGGGCAAAAGAGGCAATAACCGCTCTTTATGATAAGGGAATTATCAAAGGCTATGAGGATAAGAGCTTCGGCGGAGGAAACACCGTTACAAGAGCAGACTTTACTCTTATGCTAATCCGCGCAATAGAAAAGGAAGCTGAATTTACGGAGAATTTTAGAGATGTTTCGGAAAAAGATTATTTCTATAAAGAAATCGGGATAGCCAAAGCCTTAACTCTTATAAGCGGACTCGGGGATAACACTTTTGGTCCCAGAAATAAGATTTCAAGGCAGGATATGGCGGTTATCGCATACAGATATTTATCCTCAGAGAGTCTTATCGAAAAAGAGGACTTTAAAGACGACCTTTTTGCCGATGGGGAAGAGGTTAAGGACTACGCCCGTGAGGCAGTTGCTTCCCTTTCTAATGCAGGGATAATAAACGGCTATGAAGATAGCACTTTCCGTCCCAACGGAAATGCCACAAGAGCAGAAACCGCAGTTATAATATACCGAATGACAAAACTTATGAAATAAAAAAGACGAGGCATCTGCCTCGCCTTTTTTATTTCATTTTTTATTCTTAAAAGCTTTTGAAATTTCCATCGCCAAAAGGGGAACTAACACTAATCCCAACGCTAAAAGATAAAGCTCTTTTGTTAAGAATATTAAGCCAAACGCCTCCTTAACAGGTGTAAACAATACGAGAATTACCAACAAAAGGGAAACGAGCGCCGCTCCGTTTAATTTACTGTTTGAGAAAAATCCGATTTTAAATAAAGA
>JAZNKJ010000023.1:0-4961 GCA_045578465.1 Clostridia bacterium
AAAAAGTATATTTATGCTTGAAAAAAAGGGCAATTTGTTGTATAGTTAAATATAGCAAAAGAAGTTAGGAGAAATTTATGAGTATATACGATGCAAAATACGAAAAACTTCTGAAAAAAGTTCAAAAACCGTCAAGATATACGGGAAATGAGTTTAACAGCGTACATAAGGAAGTAGAGGGCGATATGATGACCTTTGCTTTCTGTTTTCCTGATGTGTATGAGGTTGGAATGTCCCATCTGGGTATGAAAATTCTCTATCATATGCTAAATGACAGGGAGGACACTTTCTGCGAAAGAGTTTTTGCTCCTTGGCCTGATATGGAGGATTTGATGAGGGAGAATAACATACCTCTCCTTTCTATGGAAAGCCATACCCCTCTTTCAGAGTTTGATATGGTGGGCTTTACCCTCCAATATGAAATGAGTTACAGCAATATTGTGAATATGCTTGACTTAGGAAATATCCCGTTAAAATCAAAGGACAGAGGGGAAGAGGACCCCTTTATTTGTGCAGGGGGCCCTTGTGCATATAACGGAGAGCCAATCGCCGACATAATCGACTTTTTCATTTTAGGCGAAGGGGAAGAAGTCAATAATGAGATTATGGACGAATATAAAAGATGGCAGAAAACAGGCGAAAGCCGAGAAGACTATCTCAAAGCCATTGCCAAAATCGAAGGCATCTATGTCCCGTCCTTTTATGATGTAACTTATAACCCTGACGGAACGGTTAAGGAAGTTACCCCAAATCGTGAGGGCGTTCCCAAAACCATAAGGAAAAGAATAATAAAAGACCTTGACAACTGCTATATCCCTGAAAAATTGATTGTTCCCTTTATGGATGTTGTCCATGACAGAATTATGCTTGAAATTTTTCGCGGATGTATAAGAGGATGCCGTTTTTGTCAGGCAGGATATTTATACCGCCCCGTCCGTGAGCGAAGTGTAGACAGGCTTACTGAGGTTGCAGGAAATTGCATCAAAAACACGGGCTATGAAGAAATGTCTCTGTCTTCTCTCAGCACAAGCGACTATCGGGAACTTCAAAAGCTTATTGACAATCTTCTTGAAATAACAGTTGATAAGAGGATAAACTTATCTCTTCCGTCACTGAGAGTTGACAACTTTTCGATGGAGCTTATGGAAAAGGTGCAAAAGGTTAAAAAGAGCGGTCTTACCTTTGCCCCTGAGGCAGGGTCTCAAAGACTTCGCGATGCCATAAACAAAAATGTTCTGGAAGAAGACCTTTTAAGAACAGCGGGAATTGCTTTCCGAGGCGGATATGACAGGGTTAAGCTTTACTTTATGATAGGTCTCCCGACTGAGACCGACGAGGATATTAAAGCAATTGCTGACCTTTCCCAAAAGGTAATAGATGTGTTTTATGAAATTCCGAAAGAAGAGAGAAAGGGCAGAAATGTCAGCATAACAATAAGCACCTCTTCATTCGTTCCAAAGCCGTTCACTCCTTTTGAGTGGGAACCGCAAAACACAATGGCAGAGCTTATCCGTAAGCAACAGTTCTTAAAGGAACAGATTAAGTCAAGAAAGATAATCTATAACTGGCATCAGAGCGAGGTTAGTTACCTTGAAGCGATTTTCGCAAAAGGGGACAGACGCCTTAGCGATGTTATAATTTCCGCTGTTAAATCGGGCTGTCGTTTTGACGGCTGGGGCGAATATTTTGACTTTGAAAAGTGGATGGAAGCCTTTAAAGATAACAATATCAACCCTGAGTTTTACGCATACAGAAAGATTGACCACGACGAAACTCTTCCTTGGGACCATATCGACACAGGGGTTTCAAAGAGCTTCCTTATGAAAGAACACGATAAGGCCTATGAGGGTGTAACAACCCCGTCCTGCCGTGAAAAGTGCTCAGGCTGCGGAGCAACAAGCTTTAAAGGGGGTGTTTGCTTTGAGTAAAAGACGACTTAAATTTTCCAAAACGGGAATGGGGAAATACATATCCCATCTTGACTTGTTAAGGGCCTTTACAAGAGCAATAACCCGAGCGGAGCTTCCTGTCCGCTATACCCAGGGCTTTAATCCTCATCAGATTATAACCTTTTCTCTCCCCCTTCCAATCGGGGTAACAAGCGAAACAGAGTTTGTTGACATTGACTTCGAAGAGCAGGCAAAGAATGAGGAGATTATGGCAAAGCTTAATGAAAACCTTCCTCCCGATATAAGAATTTTAGGGGTGGGCGAGCTTATTCATTCCGCAACGGATATTGCTTTGGCAAGCTATGAAATTGTTTTAAAATCCCCAATGGATATTGATAAGGAAAAGGCGGAAGGCTTTTTTGAAAAGACGGATATTCCCGTTATGAAAAAGACTAAAAAAGGGGATAAAGAGGTCAACCTTATTGAGTATATAAACTCTGTTAAGTTTAACGAAATAAGTGACAGAGAGATAAAAATGACGGTGGTTTTGTCTGCCGGTGGCTCAATGAATATAAAACCCGACATAATGATTTCCGCCCTTGAAAAAGAGCTTGAAATCGGCGAGTTTGACGAGGTTTATATCCACAGAACAAAAATATTTGTAAACGAAAAAGGCGAAATAAAAGAAATGAGATAGGATAAATCCTATCTCATTTTTTTGGCTAATTTTAATAATTCATTTTTTTTGTTTTCGCATTTTTCTTCTATAACGGCTAGAAGAAGCCTGTCTAAAATATCCCCAAGCTCAGGGGTTTTGGGAAAACCTGCGTTGATTAAATCGTCCCCTTTAATGTCAAGCTGAGAAAGGGAGAAACATTCGTCATTTTTGATGATTTTTCTAAGGATTGCCCGACCCTCTTTGGCTTCAACAAGCCTTGCAGGGAAGTTGCGGTTTTTGGAGAGGTTGTCCGCAATCTTAACCTCATATAAAAGCTGAATAAGTGTCTTCTGGTATTTCATAAGCCACTTTTTAATTTCAATTTTATCCGCAGGTAGAGAGGTGTCGTGATACCTAACCAAAAAGGGCACGATTTTAATTGTGGCGCTGTCATATTTAAGCCTTCTGAGGACCGCTTCTGCAATTTCTGCACCCATTTTAGGATGTCCCGAAAAATGGCCGATTCCTCGACTGTCAAACCTTAAACAAGAAGGCTTTGCAATATCGTGGAAAAGCATGGCAAGGCGGACATAAATAAGCTTCGGCGCCGATGCAACCCCTAAAACTATATGCCTCCACACATCAAGATGGTGGTGGAAATTTCTCTGGTCAAAATCAAAACAAGGGAGAATTTCGGGAATGAAAATTGCAATAATGTCCTTATATTCGTGAAGGATTTTTTCAACATAATCGCCTAAAAGAAGTTTATTGAATTCAATGGCAATTCGCTCTTTTGCGATATTATCAAGAAGAAAAGCGTTTTTATGGATTGAAAGACGGGTCTTTTCCTCAATGGTAAAGGATAAAACCGAGGCGAAACGGATAGCCCTCATAATCCTAAGAGCGTCCTCTGCAAATCTGGTATCACTGTCTCCGACGCAACGGATAATCATATTCTTGATGTCGCTCATTCCCCCGAAATAATCAACAATCCCCGTCTTAGTGTTATAAGCCAGGGCGTTCATTGTAAAATCACGGCGGGATAAATCTTCTTTTAAACTTTTAGTGAATAAAACATAGTCAGGATGACGGCTGTCGCTGTAACTTCCGTCAGTTCTGAAAGTGGTGATTTCCATATGGAAAGAGCTTATGATAACCGTAACGGTCCCGTGCTTTGCCCCTGTTAAAATTGTCTTATAATCTTTAAAGACAGACTCAATTTCCTCAGGGAGAGCGGAGGTTGTTATGTCCCAGTCGGAAGGACTTTTTCCCATAATGCAGTCGCGGACACATCCGCCCACAATATAGGCCTCAAAACCTTTTTCTTCAAGAGAAGAAATGGCGGTTTCAACTTCATACGGCATCTTGATTTCCATAAAATCACCTCCCCGATTTAACATACAATAATCATATCACACGGCAAAATTTTTGTCAAACAAAAAAGGAGCGTTTCCGCTCCTTTTAATTTTAAATTTTAGTACATTCCGCCACCAGCACCAGCCATAGCAGCCGCCGCAGCAGCATCAGCTGCTGGGTCCGGTTTGTTTGCAACAACGCTTTCTGTTGTAAGAACCATAGATGCAACGGAGGATGCGTTTTGGAGAGCGCTTCTTGTAACCTTTGTCGGGTCAACAATACCGTTTTTGAGCATATCCATATATTCTTCAGTAAGAGCGTTGAAGCCGTAACCGATTTTGCCGGATGTTTTGATTTTTTCAACGATAACTGCGCCGTCAAGACCTGCGTTGTGAGCAATCTGTCTTACAGGTTCTTCAAGAGCTTTTACAACAAGTGCAACACCTGTTTTTTCATCTCCTGATGTTGTGTCAAGAAGTGCTTTAACTGCTTCGATTGAGTTGATATATGCTGTACCACCACCTGCAACAATACCTTCTTCAACTGCTGCACGTGTAGCTGCAAGAGCATCTTCAATACGAAGCTTCATTTCTTTCATTTCTGTTTCTGTAGCAGCACCAACTTTGATTACTGCAACACCGCCGGAAAGTTTTGCAAGTCTTTCCTGAAGTTTTTCTTTATCAAATTCAGAAGTTGTTTCTTCAATCTGAGCTTTAATCTGGGATACTCTGTTTTTAATGTTTTCAGCATTACCCTGGCCGTCAACGATGATTGTTGTTTCTTTCTGAACTTTAACCTGTTTTGCTCTTCCGAGCTGATAAAGAGTTGCTTCTTTAAGTTCAAGACCTACTTCATCGCTGATTACCTGACCGCCTGTAAGAATTGCGATATCTTCAAGCATTGCTTTTCTTCTGTCGCCGAATCCCGGAGCTTTAACACCTACGCAAACGAATGTTCCGCGGAGTTTGTTAAGAACGAGAGTTGTAAGAGCTTCCCCTTCAATATCTTCAGCTACGATAACAAGCTTTTTGCCCTGCTGAACAATCTGTTCAAGAACG
>JAZNKJ010000024.1:0-12036 GCA_045578465.1 Clostridia bacterium
GGAAACTACATCCCCGAAGAAGCCCTTCGGTTTGATCGATATTTCTTTTTAAGAATTATATGCTCGTTCAAAATAAAAAGTGGTATGCTACCATTTATACAAAACAAAAGCAGTATGATGTATAAGGCAAACGAAAGTTTAGAAACAAGTGATATTTATGATCCTAAAACAGGAGAGTATTACAAATATTATAAAGACTTTGATGGACAAATAAAGAAAGCTACAATGACAATGACGATGACAATGACAGACTACAAATTATTTAGAGAGCATTATGATGTAGATGATTTTGAAATTTTAGATGGGTGTTACTTTAATGCACATATAGGTATATTCGATTGTTACATACAGAAATATAAAAAGATTAAGCAAGAATCTAAAGGAGCTACAAGAGAATTAGCTAAATTATTTTTGAACAATTTATACGGGAAGATGGCTTCATCACCTGACAGTAGTTTCAAGGTAGCTTATGTAAAAGAAGATAAGACAATAGGATTTTACACAGTATCAGCGCACGAAAAAATTCCAGGCTACATTCCTGTAGGTTCAGCGATCACATCTTACGCAAGGAATTTTACGATAAGGGCTGCGCAGCAAAACTTCTATGGTGCAGATAATCCGGGCTTTATCTACGCAGATACAGATAGCATACATTGTGATTTAGAACCGGATCAAATAAAAGGAATAATGATAGATCAAAAAGAATTTTGTCATTGGAAGTTAGAAAGCAGTTGGGATGTAGGATATTTTGTAAGGCAGAAAACATATATAGAGCACATCGTAAAAGAAGATTTAGAAGAAATTGACGAACCTTATTACAATGTTAAGTGTGCCGGTATGCCTGATAAATGCAAAGAATTATTTATTATATCAATGACAGGAGCAGAATATAATAAGGATGATTATAACGAAGAAGAATTAGAATTTCTTTCCCACAAAAGAAAACTTGAAGATTTTAATGTAGGCTTAAAAATCCCCGGCAAGCTGCTGCCGAAGCGTATACGCGGTGGCGTACTGCTTGTAGATTCAATGTATGAAATGAGGTAGTTGATTTGTTATTTGAAAGGTATTCTTGCCCAAAATGTTATTGTAAATATCTTAAACCTATACTAAAGCCCGGAACCAATATGATCGGTTTGTATTGCGAGCGCTGTGGAGCGTGGGTAAAATGGACTAATAAAGGCGATAGAAAGTTGATTTTAATTAAACATGAGGAGGTGATTGGAATTGGGCAATAAATATGGATTTAGAAAGAAAGGCTTGAAAGATGCCTTGGAGCTTACAAACCTTTATCGTTCCGCTATTAGTGCCGAAGCAAAAAGAATAGCAAAAGAAAAAGCAAGGAGGCGAAAGATGAATGAAAAAAGGAGAGGATAAAATTGAAGATATGGTGAGGATAATGAGATTGTGCAGATCGTTAAAAGCTAAGATAAAAGAATTAAGATTGAAAGAAAAACATTTCAAAAAATTTCAATGCAGACATATATGTTTATTCTGCAAATACCGTAAGATATGTAGGGAGGATCAATAATGACAAATTTAGAAATTGAAATCAAAAAAGAAAAGAATGAAATTCTTAATCTGTGGGGTAATTATAATTTATTACTAATGAACGGGCTAATTGAAGAAAATCCTGTTGCAGTTAAAACTTTTGAATACTCGCTTGCTTATTTAGATATTAAATTGTCTGTCTTTAAGCCAGATAAAAACCTTAACGAATAGCACAAAGGGGTTACGGAAAAATCCGTAGCCCCTTTTCTATATCCGCAACGATTGAAGTCTATAACCGATTCGCAAAATCGAGCAAAAGTATAGGCAGCGTAATTTCAGCTGTGCGACCCTATCTTTCGAGATAGACATACAACCGAGGATACCTTAATAAGACAATGCTTTGAGAACAGCCTCTTTACACTTTAAGTCTTTGAATCTAAAGCATCCTTTTTCAAAATAATATCTCAAACTTGAAAGGAAAAAATCGTTTCGTTTAAGCATTACATAATTTATTTCGTGATCGTCTGTCGTTACCGTGAGCTTATTTTTGAAAGAAGAATCGCTACGATTATCACAATATATAATACCACTATCAGCGTATTCTCTGATTCCATAATCTACTCCCTTATATCTAAGCGTAGCAAGATATTTGCCGCTGCCTTGCGGCTTTTCAATAAACGCCTTATTATCATTCAAATAAACAGCTTCGGTGGAGTATGCAACATAACTATTCCGTGCGAACGCTCTGTTAAATCCCGATTCTTTCTGAGCAAGTGAAGCTGTTTCCACGAAGCCTTGCTCCAAAACGAATCCATCGCCACGAAGGAATCGAGTATCGTCCCTTAATCTTTCCGTGATCCCCATTTCTACATAATAGGGATTGATAATAGATACCGGGTTCGCACACATATAAATAGGAACATATCTTGTCTGTTCTCCCTGTCCTCTTGCAATCGAAGTATGAACAGAAAGAAGTTTTCTAATTTCATCTGGACAGTAATGATTAGTTTCGGATTGGAACTCATCAAAAAACATACGCTGAACATCTGAAAATAAATGTGAATACTTTTTAAGCTGATCGGCGCTATTTAATGATATGGCATAGCCGCAGCTTACATCGTCAACATAAAGCTCATGAAATATTCCCCCGGCTTTTCTTTTGCTTGTCATTACTTCGCCCTTAAAGAAAAGCGTAGAAATATCTTTGAAGAATTTTTCAGCTACATCATCAAGCTCATAGTTATACCTATAGACTAAGCAATATTTTTCGCCCTTATCCTTAAATCTGTTGTGACATAACCTACTAAAATATACGGTCTTACCGCCTGTTCTATTGGTGGTACACATATATATCTCAGGTTTTCGCCCATTTATATCTAACAATGACAAAAGTTTTGTCCCATCGTAGTACTTGCTCTCCATAGCTGCCTCCTTTTTTCTAAATTTATTATATCAAAAAACTTGACAAAAGTCAAGACTTATGGTAAAATAAATAGTAGGAAAGGAGGTAGTAAAAGGCGATGGATGTTAACAGCATTACTCAAATTATTACACAGATCGGCTTTCCTATTGCTGTTTGTCTTATCTGCTTTTGGTACATCAAGAAAATGCAAGAAGATCACAAGGAAGAAATGAATAAAATGGCAGAAGCTATTCAGAACAACACCATTGTGATGCAGAAATTGGTTGACAAGATTGGAGATAATTAAATGAAAAATAAGTACGAAATTGCTTTAGAAGTTATCAGAGGAGATTGGGGCTACGCTCCCGAAAGATGGGAGAAACTTGAAGCCGCCGGTTACGATTCACAGGAAATTCAGAATATAGTCGATAATGTTCCGGTACAAAAAATTATTGAATTGTCAAAAGCGCATCAAAATGATGAACCGTCCTGTGATCCTGCTGATACCTTAGAGGTAAAAGTAAACCTTAAAAAGGTTAAACAAGTTATGCTTATTTTTGAGGAGTAATTATGCAGAGAGGAATAGATGTTTCTTCCGCACAAGGAAACATAAATTGGAACTTAGTTAGACTATACATTGATTTTGCTATTATACATATCAATAGTGGTACATCGCAAAGCGTAGAAACTAAGTTTCTTTATAATGCAACTGAGTGCGAGAGATTAGGAATACCTTATGGCGTTTATTGGTTTTGTTATGACCTTACTCCACAGGACGCTTATAGCAGCGGCGTTGCTGCCGCGCAAATTATACAACAAAACAATCTAACTAACACATATCCCATTTACTACGATTTTGAAGCTACAGGTGATCCCACAAGACCGGGTTCTGTTGAGTGGCTTGTACAACACGGAATAAGCGTCACACCTGCCCTTGTCCAATCCCTTATAGAATCCTTTTGTAATGGTGTTGAATCTCAGGGGTTTTCTGCCGGTGTGTATTTTAACGCAAGTATGTACACGCAATACCAATATCAATCCTTATTTGCTAATCATCCGGGTTGGAGCAAATGGCTTGCACAATGGGAAAGCAGTCAGCCTACTTGGATCAGTTGGGACTTTTGGCAGTATAGCCAAACAGGAACTGTAACAGGTATATCGGGTGATGTTGACTTAGATTATAAGGACGATGGTTATGATCCACCTATTCCGCCTATTCCAACGCGAAGTAAATTACCAATCTGGATGTGCCTAAAATTTCCGTTTTAAGAAAGGATAAGACATATGGCGATTAAATCAAAAGAAGAACTTTTAGCTTCGATTAAAAACCGTTTTGGTGAAGATACAAGCGATGACGCTTTGTCACTTTATGAAGATTTATCTGACACCATTACTGATTTTGAAACTAAAGCTAAGGGTGACGGTGTAGATTGGAAAAAGAAATACGAAGATAATGACAAAACTTGGCGAGAAAAATATCGGGACAGATTTTTTAATGGAGAAAGTGCAGAAGATGATGAAGATGATTCTTTTGCACCACCTGAGAGAAAACAATACAAATTTGAAGATTTATTTAAGGAGGGTTAATTATGGCACATAGACTTGCCGTAACTTCGCTTAATGCGAGTACCATTGATATTATCAATACCATTAGAGCAAACGCATCTTATGAATATCAGAGCCTTGTTCCGGAGATCACTAAAGCATCTGAAATCCCCCTTGTGGGTGAAGTGCTTTATGGGTATCCTGCTCTTGCGAATCAGTTTCTTAATTCTCTGATTAACCGCATCGCTCTTGTTAAAGTTAATTCGGCGCTTTTTAACAACGCTTACAAAGAACTTAAAAAGGGCTATCTTGAGTTTGGTGAAACGGTTGAAGAAGTATTCGTAAATATTGCAAAAGCTCGTGAATTTTCCGCAGAAAAAGCAGCAGCCAGAGAACTGAAAAGGTCGCTCCCAGATGTGCGTTCCGCGATGCACATTATGAACTGGCGCGTTCAATATCCTGTGACTATCCAGGACGAAGATTTACGCATGGCATTTGTTTCCGCTCAGGGTGTACAGGATTTGATTGCTAAAATTGTCGATTCGCTTTATACTGCTAACGAATACGATGAATTTTTGCTCTTCAAATATTTAATTATCAAAAGCATCGCTCACGGTAAAATGTATCCTGTTGAATTTAATGTTTCTGATACGAAGAACGCCGCTAAAGCTTTCCGCGGAACTTCCAATATGCTTACCTTTATGAGTACGAAGTATAACGCTGCCGGTGTTACTACTACTTCTCCTAAAGAAGATCAGTACATCTTTATGAGCGCACAGTTTAACGCTGACTACGATGTAGACGTCCTTGCGTCTGCGTTCAATCTTGATCGTGCCGACTTCATGGGTAAGCTGAAACTGATTGACGATTTTACTACCTTCGACAACGAGAGATTCGCAGAGATCAGAGCTAATTCTGATATGATCGAAGAAGTTACTGCCGCTGAACTTGCTCTTATGGCAAATGTTAAAGCTGTTCTTGTAGATAAAGAGTGGTTCCAGATTTACGATAATCTCAATAAATTTACTGAGGTTTATGTTTCGTCCGGTCTGTATTGGAATTACAACTATCATGTTTGGAAAACTGTTTCTTACTCTCCGTTCTCCAACGCTGTTGTATTCCTTGACAGCTCTGCTACTTCTGGCGATCCGTCCTCGATTCAGTTTACGGTTACTGGCATTTCTGATGGTGCTGATGCTATCGTCTATACTCTTGAACCTGCGGATTCTGCTGCTCTCACTTCTAAGAACTTCAACTTTGTACAGGATGAAGATTCTACTGAGGCGGGAATTGCTGTTCATAAATATGGCGCGATCATTATGCCTAAAGGTGAAAGTGCTGAAACTGAGTATACCGGCTATCTTACGATTGGCAATACTCTTTATGTTGCCGGGTCTAAGATTTATAGCGAATCTGACTCTACCGCTTCTCCTGCGATTGTTGCTACGGCTATTGGCGATACGATCACCTTTACGCCTGCTACCTAATTTCCTTGATAGGGAGGATGAAATACTCCTCCCTATATTTAATTAAAGAAAGGAGAAAAATATTATGTATAAAGTTCCGGAAGAATGGAAACTTAGTGATTTTCTTGAGCTTTCCAATGATGAAAAATTGAAGTGGCTTTATAACGGTGTGAAAAATGCCGGGGGAGGTTCTGATCTTCCTAATGTTACATCAGATGACAATGGCGATGTACTAACCGTTGTTGATGGGGCGTGGGCAAAAGCTACACCATCTGGCGGCGGTCTTTTTGAGATTGAAACCGTATATGATGAAACCGAAGGCACGTACACGATGAACAAGACTGCCACAGAAATTCTTACTGCTTTCCGCACAGGTCAGAGAGTACTGATTCACATGGCGTTCGATACGGATCAGGGAGGCGGTCTTTCAGCGGTGGCGAACCAATATATTCAAATGGTCGGCTATCAGGAAGATTATGATAATCAGTTAGGACAGATATATCAATACGAGCTTATGTTCTTCGCTATGTATCCACCCGATACATTTAACACCTATACTATCTATGTTTTCTACTGTGAACACGCCGCCGATCACCCGACTTTCTCGTTTTAATTTCACCGCATCTTGACAAAAATATTAGGCAATTTCAATAGTGGCGGAGGGTGGGAATAAAGGAGTGATAAAGTGTATATCGAACCGAATACTTCAATATATATCTTGAAAGGCGTTCCGCTTGATCCTACATACGATCATACTATTTATTGGGAATATCCTACAGATCAGGTAAGCTATTTTCTTGGAAAAGCAAAACACACTTTGACAAGGCAGATGTATCAAAGAGCAAATAAGGGTTCAATGAGAATAAAGAAAAAGGCAGAAGAATTATATGATTGCAATTATCTGATGTTCCAGAATACAGCTTTCGGAAATAAATGGTTCTTTGCTTTTATTACTTCTGTAAATTATATCAATAATGAAGTGAGCGAAGTAAACTATCAGATTGATGTAATGCAGACTTACCATTTCGATTATGAATTGAAAGCTTGCTTTGTCGAAAGAGAACATAGCGAAACTGACAACATTGGAGATAATCTTGTTCCGGAAAATATTGACATTGGGGATTTAGTAAATAGTCTTTCTTATGCTTATATACCAAAGATTTTCCTTAATTTGGACTTGGTTTATTGGTTGTCAAAAGATGCACTTGTTAGATCGAGAGGTTACGCTGATCCGTTAACTGCAAGCGTAGGAGGTTATAAGCCTAAAATATTTCCGTTTTTGAGAAATGGAGTATTTCAATTAAGCGATGTTGCTGATGCCGTAAATTGGTATCACAATGCCTTATCTTCTACGGCAGATGTTGTAAGCATTGTACCGTCTTATTGGGTTGAAAATTGGAATAATGGTTATGGCGAAGATGGAAATGTTGAGCTTTATGACAATACAGAAGTGACTGCTGATATTCCTATAGGTTATTCAATGCCTAAATCTGACAACACTACTATCAAAAATAACAAGTGCTTCACCTATCCATACTATTTTTTGTATGCTACAAATAGTCAAGGAACGAATCAGAGTTATAAATTAGAGTGGCTTTATAAATATACAAATCAACAAGACGGAAAACTCTATGCCCCATTTGATGTTAAGGGTGAAGTAGCACCTAACTGCACAGTAATATTTGCACCAATGGGATACTTAAATTCAGTTGATATGATTACTGTTTATGATTTTTCTATTTCAACTACTTTTAATATTTTTGTTAGCGTAAATGAAGATATTTTCAAAATTTGGTTAGGTCAAAGAGCGAGTAGCGCTATGTTACCTGCCGCGTTTGCTGGGCAGCAAATGATCGAAGTCGGTCAAGCGAGAGGAAGCGTGGGTGCTAAACATTATAGACAAAGCGCAAAACACTTCGAAAATGAACCGAAGCATTTCGCAAATAACAATCCCGAATGGCTTAATGATACTGATAGTATGTTAGGTAATGCCGGTTGGGGTGCTGTTATTGGTATGCTGTCAAGTGGATTAGATACCCTCTTAAACGGACACGGTGGATTGCCGGGAAATCAAGGCAGTTTTTCCCTTTTAACAAGCCCTGTTGGAAATGTGCCTTGCGGAATTGAATTTTCGATTAAGCATCTTAGCCCGGAATATGCAACAATCGTAGATGGCTATTTTACAAGATACGGTTATGCCTGTCACAAATTAAAAGTACCGAACAGAAATAGCAGGCCGGAATTTAATTTTGTAAAGACGGTTGATTGCTTAATTGAAGCGTCCGATCTTAATGGATATGGTATGCCTGCCGATGATGAAGCTACTATTTGCGATATTTATAATAATGGTATTACTTTCTGGAAAAATCCTGCACACATCGGAGATTATACTGTAAACAACGCGCCTACTAATCAATAAGGAGGTTTTATTTTGGCAAAAAAAGATCGTGAATTTTGGCAAAGCGCTACAAGAAACAACGCTACTTTCCTACAGTATTATAACCGTCTTACTGAGCTTGCAATCAGTATGTTCGATTGGAAAAATCTTCCTGATACTGTAGATGCTCGTTTTCTTGAATTGACTTTGTTTACAAATGGCGGCTGCCTTTTCTTCAAAGATGATGATCTTGGCGGTTACGCTTGTCTGCCTTATGCAAATAATGGCAGATTAAACATTTATCGTATTCCTATTAACAGAAGAGCTTATTCTGTAACAGGATATAACAAAGACTATGATGAAAAGAATAGCGTTATTATCTTTAACAATATGCTACATCTTAATTCAATGTTAGATGTAAGAATGTATTCTGAAAGACTTTACAATCTTGATAGGATTATTGATGTAAATGCTAATGCCCAAAAGACGCCTGTTCTCATTGAATGTTCTGAAACTGAAAGGGTTACAATGCTTAACCTTTATAAAGAATTTGATGGCAACGCTCCTGTCATTTATGCCGATAAGGGATTAAACGCAAAAGGTTTAACGGTTCTTAGAACTGATGCACCTTATATAGCAGATAAGATTTTTGAACTTAAAACGCGAATCTGGAACGAGGCACTTACTTATCTTGGAATTTCTAATGTTAGCTATCAGAAAAAGGAAAGAATGATCTCTGACGAAGTTATGAGAAATATGGGCGGTACAATCGCAAGCAGATATAGCAGACTTAATTCAAGAAGAGAGGCAGCAGATAAGATTAACAAAATGTTTGGTCTTGAAATTGAAGTAGACTTTAGAGAAGATTATAGGGAAATGGATGACAAGGTTGTATTCGCAGGAGAAACAGGTGATTCAGAGAATGGATATTTCCGCGATTGATCTTCGCACTAATTAAGGTGGTGACAGTATGAGTAAATATACTACTGAGGTTCGATATATTTGCGAAGCATCATTGGGACGCAACGAAAGTGCAGGCTTTAATAGCGTTGAAGATATTATTACCGAAGCCGCACCAAGAGTTTTTAATTTCCCTTTTCCTATTTTTGACGAGCAATATAGACTTCCACTTGAAAAGAAAATTTTAAGACACTACTATACAAGAGAAATATGCGAAGAAACTGTTGGATTGTGGAAACTTAGATTAAGCGCAAGACTTAATGATATAATGCCTTATTACAATAAGCTTTATTATTCTGAAACTCTTACCTTTAATCCTTTGTATGATGTTGATTATACAAGAGAGTATACTAAACAAACTGATGGTGAAACAACTGATTCCGAAACTGTCCGTGACAGTGGGACGATTGCTGACGCAAAAACAGGAAATGATACACTTACTGATAATGTAAGTGATGATGTTAGCAAAACAGGAACAGAATCAACTGCTTCTACCGGAACGGTGGGAGATCAGGGAACGCATACAAATACTGAAACGAGAAACGCAACTGACGCTACAACTATTGGAAAAGATACTTGGGACTTATATAGCGACACTCCACAGGGAGGAATTAACGGACTTCTCGATAATGGGCAGGTTGAAAGTGGAACTGACTTACCTAATAATACCTATCTTACAAATGCCCGGCATATTATGGAAAACGGTAACGCCGGTTCAACTTCTCATACAGGAACTGTTGGAAACTCCGGGAGTGATAGCAATACAAGAACATTAAATACAACGGACACAACAACTTTCAATACTGACAATGACAGGACTATTCAAGGAACACATCAGCAAGCTTATAACAGCACTAATACAAGAACTCTTAACACAACTAAAACAGGAAACAAAAGTGGTACTATTACTAACACAGATGAATTTGCGGAACACATTGTAGGAAAAACAGGCGGCTATACTTATTCTAAAGCTTTGATGGAATACAGAAAAGCTTTGTTAAATATTGACGAAATGATTATTAACGATTTGAGAGATTTATTCTTCAATTTATGGTAAGGAGGTTACTATATGCCTATTTCTTTTCAGCCTGCTGACTTCGGCCCAGATGTAGCACACTATAATAGAGTGAAACCGTTTAGATATTGGTGTCAAATGGTTTTACCTACTGTTTATGACGATAGTCTTAGCTATTATGAACTTCTTAATAAGGTTGTAGAATACCTTAATTTGCTTAATGAAAACAACGACACAATCATTGAAAATCAAGAAACCCTTGATACTGCGTATGATGATCTTCAAGACTATGTAAATAACAATGTGGAAAGAGTGATTGACGCTTTCAATGATCTTCAAGTATATGTTGACGAGTATTTTTATAATCTCGATGTGCAAGACGAAATCAATAATAAATTGGATGAACTTGCAGCTAACGGTACTCTTACCGCTCTTGTTAGGCAAGCGCTCCCGGATGAAATTGATGAACTTGTTCCTCCTGCTGTAAGCGATTGGCTTGACGAGAATATTACTCCTACTACCCCTGCTGTTGATGCTTCGCTTTCAGTTAGTGGCGCAGCGGCAGATGCTAAAGCTGCCGGTGATTGGCTTAGAGAAATTGACGATAGTTATGATTGGAAATTAAATTCAAGCTCTTCTCTTTCAAGAACAAGAACTATTGAATATGAAGTAAATGCCGGTGATGTTCTTGTCTTGAGAATCAATATACCTACTGATACTGCTTGGATGCCTGAGTATTTAAGAGTATATGGAAGAAACTTATCGAATGTTCAGATTGTTCAGCTTGAGTTTGTAAACGGAAAACATTATTTTGTTCAGTTTGAAGAACACTATGATAATGTTGTTCTCGGTTTCGTCAAAGCTGATTCAAGCGCGCCCGAAACTGCATTTACTGTAAACGCTTGGCTTGCTGTTAAAAATCATCATCCAGGTCTTAAAATGTTAAGTTCTGGTGTAGCTAACAAGAAGAAACTTTCTATTCTTGGCGCTTCAATTTCTACTTATGAAGGGACTATTCCGGAAGGGTATAGTAAATATTATCCATATACAGGCAGCGCATATGATGGAACTACATATAGATGTGTTAAAGACATTCACGATATGTATTGGCAGAAAGTGTGCGATGCTCTTGATATGCAGCTTCTGGTTAATAATTCAAGCTCTGGGTCATATCTTACTACCGGACACGGCAACGATTCTATGGCAGGTTGCGGTGACAGATGTATTAGCCTTGGTCTTGAAAACTATAACGATCCTGATTATATTGTTATTCAGCTTGGGCTTAACGATTTTAATGCTGAGGTTGGGCTTGGCAGTTATAACGGAACACAGGCATTTCCTACAAGCACTACAACTTTCAGAGAAGCATACGCAGTTATGTTAAAGAAGATTCTTGAACGGTACAGATATGCTACGGTTATTTGTGGCACAATTACTAATCATGAAAACAACTTTACTGCGGTTGGATTCCCTGAGAAAAACGACAGCGGTGTTCTTCTTAGCGAGTACAATAAAGCAATTAAAGAGATTGCAGATTTGTTTGGCGTAAAAGTGGTTGATTGGTACTCCTGCGGTATTACTTATCAGAACATGAGTAACTTGATGCAGGACTACAATTCTGACTCCCACTATGGTCAGCATCCTAATAAGTTTGGTCACACCCTTATGGCGAATGAATTGATTAAGGTTATTGATCCTTCTTGCAAAGATTTGTACCAACTTAATATCAATGCTAATATTTAATTGACGGTTAATTCCGGTACTAAAGTCGGAGGCCAAG
>JAZNKJ010000025.1:0-21490 GCA_045578465.1 Clostridia bacterium
AGGGCTCTTAAAGAAATGCAAAAATAATATGGGGGTGCAATGGTTTCGACGGGGACTTTGAAGTTTTGAGAGCGAGCCGTGGCGGACACCACGATAAAAGTCCAAAATTAAATTAAACGCTAACAAAAATTTAGCTTACGCTGCCTAATTATGGCAGCAGTTTCTCCTCTTTCTACCGCAAAAAGAGATAGGAGCTTCAAACTAACGCGGTGAACTGAATCTGCAAAGCTTTGAGCATTTTTAGATTTTATGAAGCTACCTCTTTATAAGGCTTGTCTGTGAGGCTTTTAAAGAGGGAAATTTAACCACAGACTACGCTCGTAGCGCTTGGGATGGATAATTCTTCGGACACGGGTTCAATTCCCGTCACTTCCACCACGTCGAAGCAAAGTTCGCTTTGCTTCGACTTTTTTATTCAAAAAAGTCATCCGCTCGCTTCCTTGCTTCTCCTTTTTCGCAAAAAGTCACGCTCGGCTCTCCTGTTCGGTTGTAAACGTCCTCACGACGGTTCGCTGTCGCTACCAACTTTTTGCGAGTTTTAATTTTGACATATTATTAACACCTGCATCGAAAAATAAAAATGACCACCTTTTGGGTGGTCATTTTTATATGTATCTTATTTTGAATACTTAGCAACAATTTCCTTCATCTTGTCCATCTTGCTTTCCATATCTGCAACAAGCTTAAACTGTGTTCTTGCGCGGTCAAGGTTGTGGCCTGGTCTATGGATTTTGAAGTAGTTATCTCCATCAAGATAATCGGCTAAGAATCTGATACCGCATTCCAGAGTTAAAAGTTTTGCGGAGAACGCAAGCAATTCTACCTCAGCTGGTGTGATGCTGTCCCCTAATACTTCGAGGTATCCTCTTGTGTACTCTTCAAACAGATGTAAATCCATATTTACTTTATTAAGATCAGTTTCATCTTCGGCAGCTGTGCTTGCGCCAAATCTGATTGAATCACCGAAATCGTAAAGCATTGAGCCTGGCATAACAGTATCAAGGTCAATAACGCAAATTCCTTTTCCTGTTTCGTTATCAATCAAAACATTGTTGAGTTTTGTATCATTATGAGTAACTCTTAATGGAATTTCGTTGTTTTTAAGAGCGTTAACAATTATTCCAGCATCCTTTTCTCTTACCAAAGCAAAATCAATTTCAGCCTGAACTTCCCTGCATCTTCCTACTTTATCGGCAGCGATTGCTTCTTTAAGTTGTCTGTATCTATCAACTGTATCGTGGAAATTAGGGATAGTTTCAAACAATTTATCTGCTGGGAAATCGCTTAATAGTCTCTGGAAGTTACCAAAAGCACGGGCAGATTCGTAAAATACCTGCGCATTTTCAACAGACTGATAACAAGTTACATCATCAACATACACATACATACGGAAAAAGCTTCCATCTTCTGTGGTATAATACTTCTTATCGTTATAGCTTGATACGAAAAATAGCATTTCTCGATACGGTTTTCCACCGCGTTCAAGAATTTTTTTATGCAAATGTTCTGAAACTTTTGCAACATTTTCGATAATGTTTTCGATATTTTTGAAAACATTGCCATTAATCCTCTGCAAAATATACTTCTCGTCGGTAGTCTCTATAAGATATGTATCGTTTATGTGCCCTTGTCCGTAAAGGGTGGCGGAGATAAAGTCACCTTTGGCTTGAAAATGATCATAAATTTGTTTGATTTCAAAGTCCTGCATAATGTCCCTCCGAAATCATTTTTTTCATAGCTTCTTTAACCGCTACTATGTCTTCTTTATATGTCATGCCATACCATTTATCTCTACAATTGAACACCTTAACTGTGGCTTCGTTTGCCTGAATACATTCATCAACCACTAAAGGTATGAAGAATTCATCTTTTAATGGGTTAGAAAGATTTTTCTTGAATTTTTCAAATTTTTCTTCTAAGACATTAAAGATATCAGTTGTAAAGCCCCATAAATTCATGGAAACAACAGTATCTTCAGGAAGCGGAGTCCATGTTTCTTCATCCTCGGTGTATTTAAAATCTTTGATTTTCGTTCTTTCAGTAATAGTTTTAAGATAGCCATTTTCGATTTCGCAAACACCTCTGGCAACAGTTCCGTTTTCAGTAAGAGTGTTTTTGAGGTCAAAAGCAACCATTGCCCAATCCATACCTTTTGAATTTACAAGGAAGTTATAAAGGTCTGTGTACGCATTTTTGCCGTAATAATCGTCTGCATTGATTACTGCAAATGGTTCGTTTATTTTGTCCTTACAACATAAAATAGCATGTCCTGTGCCCCAAGGCTTTGTTCTGCCGTCAGGAAGAGAATTCCTTTCCTGGAAAACATAATCGACTTCTATACCGGTTATTTTATCCCCGACAATTCTCTTGAAGTCATCATACATTTCTTCCTTAATAACAAAGACAACCTTGTCAAAACCTGCGTTTTTAGCGTCATGCACGGAAAAGTCCAATAAAACTGAGCCTTTTTCAGAAATCGGTTCCATTTGTTTAAGTCCGCCGAAACGGCTTCCCATACCAGCTGCAAGAGCCACTAATGTTGCTTTTCCCATAATAATCCTCCGTATTTTTTGAATTATTCAGCTAAAAATCTTATTGTCAAAATATGTTTATATAACATTTAAAAGGGCAGCAGATACGCCACCCTTTTAAATATGGCTCCCCCTGTTGGACTCGAACCAACGACCCTGCGGTTAACAGCCGCATGCTCTACCGACTGAGCTAAGGAGGAATATCTTACTAGATAATTATACTATATTTTTACAAATTGTCAAGTCTATTCCTGTCGAATACTGCGAATGGTTCGCAATTTTCATAAAATTTAATCCCTTCCCCGAATATAGAAATTACGGTTTTTATGAGATCTTTGTTTTTATTTTTCTCAGGATAGTGCCAGATTATTTTCTTTGGATTACATAAAATTAAAATCGTAAGAAGCTTGTCGCTCTCACTTAGATTTTCGTCAACAATAAAGGTGTCTTCAAGCAGAGCGGTTATATCCTCTCCTTTATCGTCGACATAAATGTGCTTACTGCTTTTCGTGAAAATATTCAAGGTGTTAATAAAGCTTTCCTGATATATAAGGTATTCTTTTATAAGATTTATAAATTCTTCATATTCTTTTTCAACCAGATATTTTTCTATTATGTCGTCAATGGTGTTTTTGAGATATTTTTTATAATTTTGTAAACGAAATCTTGCAAAACCGATTAAATTGAGGTTTTTATTTTCCTTTAAATACTCATCCGTTGCAGTTTTTACGGCATAGAAGCGTTGCCCTCTGCTTGCCCTTAAACGGTCATTTGTTTTAATAAGGATAATGTTTCTATCAGATTTTGAAAAACCTTCATAGTTTTTTTCAAATATTTCAGCCACCAAATCTTTTTCAAGATTATCAACTACCCATCCTGCAACAATATCCCCGATTTCTTCCCTTTTAATATTATCGGAAATTTTGGAAGTGTTATAGATTCTTATGTCATCAATTTTATGTTCAATCATATAAAATAACACCTCCGAAAGTATATAGAATAGTATTACTTCACAGTAAAAAATTATTCAAAATAAAGTATACTTCCGTAATCGGTTAATTCTTCCTTATCAATTACAATAATTTCTGTATTATTTGACTTAAAGAAGCTTTTTATCTGATTAAATATTGTTTTATTTTTTATTTCGCCACAAAAGAGAATTTTATCTCTAAAACTTCCGCTTGCCCCACCAATGAAACCGTAATCAAAACCTTCAAGACGGACGCTTCCAGCAGGGATTTTTAATGTTTTTATGCCATTTTCGTTTAACGCACAGTAAATCCCTTCATCTTCTGTAACAGCAAACTTACCGTCAGTACAAATATTGCACTTTGTATAACCCTGTTTTACATTTATTATTGTAAAACCTTTTTCGATATAATAATTCAGTATATTTTCATCTACGGTCTTTTCGTTTAAGATAACACATTTTCCAATTCTAGCTACATTGTATGCAACATCCCCCGGATATGTACCATCCAAAGATCGTGCACCTTCTTTTAACTCTATAAAGAAAGGCAAAGTGTTTTTGTAATAATCAAAGAGCTCCGGTGGAACAAAAGCAGTTCTGGAATCAACAAAATGGATTTGAATATCCGGATGAGTGTTTACCGGAAAGTATATTTTATCATAATTTTGCGAAAAATATATTTCAGAGTCAATTTTTCTAAGATAATCAATACAACTCCGCCTCATATTTCTATCAATAATAAATGGCATTTTTTCACCTTTTTTGTAACATTTTAAATTTATTTGCTTATAATAAACTATAAGCTATCAACCCGGGATATATTTAATATCCAGGTTGTTTATATAAATTGTTCGTGCAGCGTTTTTTCAATCGAAAAGCCGTTGCACGAATTTATTTATGAAAATAATTGTAAACCTGTATTGCGGACTTTTTATCCAAAACCATTTGGAGAGTGTTTAAATCCGCATCTTTTATTTTATCCGCACTTTTAAAATACATAAGAAGCTTCTTCCTCTTTTGCGGACCAACGCCCGCGATGTTTTCAAGAGCAGATTTTGCCATATTCTTTTCATGTTTGTTTCGGAAGGTTCTTATTGCAAAATCGTGGACCTCGTCCTGCATACAAGCCAGGAATTTGAACAGTTCTCCATCTTTTTGAAGTAAAATCTCTTCTTTTTCGTCAGTTAATCCTCTGGTTTTGTGTTTATCATTTTTAACAATACCAAATACAGGAATTTCTTCGTTTAGATCTTTTAAAATCTCTTTGACAGAGGCAACATGACCTTTGCCGCCATCAAGAAGAATCAGGTCAGGAAGTGGTAAAAATTTCTCTTTCCCTTTAATAAGCTCGCCGGTGGCAAGAGCCTCTTCCTCTTTGTAGGCTTCTAAAAAGCGCCTTTGGATAACTTCTTGCATACTCTTATAGTCGTCCGCGCCTGCAACAGTCTTTATGTTGAATTTTCTATACGCTTTTCTTAAAGGTTTTGCGTTTTGATAAACAATCTGTGCACCAACACTGTCGCTCCCTGAAATATTTGATATATCATAGCTTTCAATTCTATAAGGAATAACATCTAATTTTAAGAGATTATGAAGCTCGGATAAGATTCTATTTCCGTCAGAATTTTCTTTGTCACGCTTAAATTTATGGATTTTATAAGATTCCTCAGCGTTTTTAGAAACCATTTCTAAAAGACGAAGCTTTTCTCCTCGTTTCGGAACAACCAAATGAACTCTATGTCCGGAATTATTACTTAACCAGTTTTCAATATCTTCCATTTCTTCAAATTCCTCAGGGATTATAATCTCTTTTGGTAAATTGGTAGAGGCGTAATAAAACTGTTTGATAAACGCCTCTATGATTTCTTTCGGCGTGTTATTATTTCTTTCAAGAACAAAGTTTTCAGTGCCGATAACCTTTCCCTCTCTGATATAAAAGATTTGAATGCAACTCTCTGTATCGCTTAAATAGATACCGAAGACATCTCTTGAATTCTCTTTAGCAGAGCTTATCTTTTGTTTTTCACTAAGAGCGGTAATACTTTTGATTTTATCACGATAGGATGCTGCTTTTTCGTATTCCATATTCTTGGAGGCGTTTCGCATCTTCTCTTCTAAAAGGTCTAAAATTTCTTTGTAATTGCCCTTTAAAACATCTTCTATTCTGCTGAATGTTTCTCTGTATTCCTCTTTTGATATAAGATTCGCGCAAGGGGCGCTACACTGTTTAAGATGATGCAAAAGACACGGTCTTTCCTTTCCGATATCTCTCGGAAGAACCTTTTTACAGCTCCGGACCATAAAGATTTTTTTGATAACATCAAGGGTGTCTCTTACCATAAAACCACTCATATAAGGACCAAAATAAAGACTCCCGTCCTTTACAACCCGTCGGGTCATTATAATTCGCGGATAATCTTCATTCATAGTGATTTTTATATATGGGAACTGCTTATCATCCTTTAATAAAATATTGTATTTAGGGCGATATTTTTTAATTAAATTACATTCAAGAGCAAGGGCTTCTGCCTCAGTATCTGTCAAAATGTAGTCAAAATCTTCAATTTTTTCTACCATTGCAACGGTTTTAGGAGAATGATTGGCAGTTTTCTGAAAATACTGGCTGACGCGATTTTTCAAAACCTTGCTTTTTCCAACATAAATAATACCCCCTTCAGAGTCTTTCATTAGATAAACTCCGGGAGTTAAAGGCAGATTTTTCAATTTTTCAGTAATTTTACTTGATGCCATAGTTAAATCTCCTTAAAAGTAAAATATGCCTTACATTTGTAAGGCATACACGGAAAATCAATATTAAGAAAAATCAGAAGAAATGAGTTCAATAAGGCTGTTAACCGCCTCTTCTTCATCAGGACCATCTGCAGAAATCGTAATGCTGACTCCCTTTGTAACCCCCAACGATAAAACACCCAAAAGGCTCTTTGCGTTAGCTTTTCGTTCATCTCTTTCAATCCAAATGCTTGATTTATATTCATTAGCCTTTTGAATGAAGAAAGTTGCGGGTCTGGCATGAAGGCCAACCTGATTCTGAACAACTACTTCTTTAAGAAACATACTACCTCTCCTTTAAGCTTTTTAAAGCTTCTCTTCGTTAAACACTTATATATAGAATACCCTAAATTTCTTCATATGTCAACAGTTTTTTTGATTTTTATACTACATAATGGGCAATTTAAATGTCGATACGGGACATATCGTCAGGTAGTGGCAAATTAAAAACCATCTTCTCTTTTGTTGCAGGATGAAAAAATTCAACATAATAGGCGTGGAGCAGGTGTCCTTTGGCTATTTCCCTCTCCTCGTCGCCGCTGCCGTAAAGCCAGTCCCCAAGAAGCGGATTTCCTATATGAGAAAAATGAACTCTTATCTGGTGAGTCCTTCCTGTATGAAGTATGATATCTATCAAAGAGTATTTTTCGCCCTTTTTAACGGTTTTATACTCAGTTGTGGCTTCTTTCCCGTCTTCTGCCACGACGCGCTTAATGACGCTCTCTTTTTCCCGTTTTATAGGCATATCGATTACTCCGTGGTCAGGACATATATTTCCATGAACAATTGCCATATATTTTCGCTGAAAACTTTTGTTTTTGATTTGCGCGGATAAAATTCCGTGGGCGAATTGATTTTTTGCTATAACACAGACCCCTGAGGTATCTTTATCAATTCTGTTTACGGCGTGGAATTTATGTTTTTCCCCTCTTTGTGCCCAATAATGTGTTATTGCGTTTGCAAGAGTGTTCTCATAATCTCCCATACAAGGATGCACACTCATATTTCTTGTTTTATTTACAACCAAAATAAAATCATCTTCATAGAGAATTTCAATAGGAAGGTTAGTTGGGACTATATTTAAAGACGACTCTTCCTCTGTTACATCTACTTTAAGAATATCGTTAACCTTTACAATGTCAATACTCTTGCATATTTCTCCGTTCAGAGTTAATTTTCCGTTTAATTTAAGAAAAACGAAAAGTTTTGACGAAATATTAAGCCTGGATTTGCAGATTTTCTCCACAGTTTTTCCGTCGTCTTTTTCAGGGACAATATATTTGAGTATAGCTTTGTTCATTATCTTCACTTCTTAATCGGTTTTTAAAAATATTACAACATTTATAACTCTTTGTCAAGAAAAACTGACACCGCATTTGCGGTGTCAGTAATTTAACTATTTATTTTCAGCAATTACCTTTTCAGCAACATTCTGAGGAGCTTCCTGATAACGCTCAAACTCAAAGGTAAATTCGCCTCTGCCTTGTGTTAATGAGCGAAGGTCGTTTGCGTAAGAATACATTTCAGCAACAGGAATTTCTCCTTCGATAAGTGTTATTCCTTCTCCCTGAGGAGTCATACCAAGCATCTGGCCTCTTCTCTTGTTGATATCGCCGATAATATCGCCTGTATAGCTATCAGGAACGATTACATTAAGGTGACCGATTGGCTCTAAAAGAACCGGAGAAGCCTGTTCCAGACCTGCTTTAAAAGCAAGGGAAGCTGCTGTCTTAAACGCCATTTCAGAAGAGTCAACCGGATGGTATGAGCCGTCGAGAAGAGTAGCTTTAAGGTTAACAACAGGATATCCTGCTAAAACACCTTTTTGCATACTTTCCTGCAAGCCTTTTTCAACTGCCGGGAAGTAGTTCTTAGGAACGCTTCCGCCGAACACTTTTTCTTCAAAAACAAGTGTTTCGCTTTCACATGGCTCGAACTCAATCCAAACATGGCCATATTGTCCGTGTCCACCGGATTGTTTTTTATGCTTTCCTTCTACCTTAACAGTTTTTCTTATTGTTTCGCGATAAGGAACTTTTGGTGGTTCAAGAGTAACCTCAACACCAAATTTATTTTTAAGTTTGCTTACCAGAATATCGATATGCTGGTCGCCAAGACCTTTGATAACCTGCTGATGAGTTTCAACATTGTTTTCAACAGCAAAGGTTTTGTCTTCGTCCATAAGACGGCTAAGACCCTGACTGATTTTTTCTTCGTCGCCTTTTGCTTTTGGAACAACCGCCAATGACATATTTGGCTTAACAAATTCAATTCCCTCTAAGATAACATGGTCAGAAAGGCTACAAAGAGTATCTCCTGTTTCTGTGTATGCGAGCTTTGCAACAGCTCCAATATCACCTGCAGAAAGTTTTTCAACTTCTGTCTGTTTTTTGCCGATTAAAGTAAAGATTTTACCTACTCTTTCGTTCTTTTCTTTGTTAGGATTGTAAACTGTTGTATCAGGGGTCATGGTTCCTGAATAAACCTTAAAATACGAAAGCTTGCCAACATATGGGTCAGCAATAGTTTTAAAAACAAGAGCAGCGAGCGGGTCGTTAACGCTTACCTTTCTTCTTGCTTCTGAACCATCTGTCTTCTTTGCAGGAATATATTCATCAGTATCGGGAGCTGGGAAATAAGCGAGGATTGCATTCATAAGAGATGAAATACCAAGCTTATTATAAGCACTTCCGCATAGAACAGGAACTATTTCGCCCCTTGCAACGCCAGAGCGGAGAGCGGCATATGTTTCTTCGAGAGTAAACTCTTCTCCGGCGAAGAATCTATCCATAAGCTCTTCGGAGCTTTCTGCAACAGCTTCGTTAATCATATTACGGATTGGCTCAATATCTGCAGCCATTTCTTCCGGAATAGAGGCTGTAACAGTTCTGTCTCCCTGGAACTTTCTTGCTTCCTTCTCAACAACATTAACAAAACCGGTTATTTTTTCTCCTTCCCTGATAGGAATCTGGAATGGAGCAATTCTCTTTCCGTATTTTTCTCTTAACTGGTCTAAAACCTTGTAATAGTCAACTCTTTCATCATCAACCTTGTTTATGAAAAAGATTTTAGGTAATTTATGTTTTTCAGCATATTTCCATGCTTTTTCAGCCCCAACAGTAAGACCTGATTTACCGCTTAAAACGATAATTGCCGCATCTGCAACACGAACGCCCTGTTGAAGCTCGCCTTCAAAATCAAAAAATCCCGGAGTATCAATTATATTAAATTTCAAACCGCCCCAGTCACAATTTGCAACAGCGGTACTGATTGAAAATTTACGCTTAATTTCTTCAGGGTCAAAATCCGTTGCAGTATTGCCATCGCGGGTTCTGCCGAGCTTTTCGATACTTCCTGCCGTATAAAGCATAGCTTCAGCGAGAGATGTCTTTCCGCTGTTGCCATGTCCAAGTAAGCAGAAGTTACGAATTTTAGATGTGTCATAAAGTTTCATATTGAATGCCTCCCTTAAAATAAGTATATTTTAATTTTAAATTATTTTAGTAAATTTTTCAACTAAATTTTCAACAATCTTAAAGTCTATTTTTGTGCATTTCACACAAATATTAAAAGCAAAAAATCCTTATATCCGCAAAAAGATATAAGGATTTAAAATCATTTAGCTCTGCGCGAAAAGACACATCCGCAATAATCCTGTCGATACAGGTTATATTTGGCGGACAATTCAATAGAACGCTTATAGCCATTCCTCTTTTTGAAATCAGAATATAGATATTTTACGCCGTACTTCTCAGAAAGCTCTCTCCCGATTTTATTAAGAAGTTGCTCGTCTTTTAAAGGGCTTATTGAAAGAGTGGTTGTAAAATAATCAAAGCCATCTTCTTCTGCCATTTTTGCCGTTTCTTCAAGGCGTAAAGTAAAGCATTTTTCACACCTTTTATCTCCCTCGGGAAGGTTTTCAAGCCCTTTGACTGCATTATAAAATTTCTCGCTTTGATAACCAACATCAATAACCTTAATTGAAAGTCCCATTTCGCTGACGAGGCGTTGTTGCTCTAAAAGGCGTTTGGTAAATTCTTCTTCGGGGTAAATATTCGGATTATAATAAAGGATGGTTATGTCAAAATATTCCGATAAATATTCAAGGACATAACTGGAACAAGGAGCGCAACAGCTATGAATTAAAAGCTTTGGTTTTGCACCATTTAAGCCACTTAAAACCCCATCAAGTTCCCTTTGGTAGTTGATTTTCATTTTATACCTCGTACATATTAGCGATTTTTCCGTGATAGAGCGTATGGATATCCCCTGAATTGTAGAACGCTTCTGTCATCTGGGGGCTTATGAGTCCTTCTTCCATTCTTTGTACATAAATAACCTTGCATTCTATAACTAATGAATGGCATTTTATAGCAGGAACATCAACAGTTTTGCCGTCAACAAGCTCAAAACCGCATTCTTTAATTTTATCAAGATCTCTTCCTGATTTAGTCCCGCAAAAAGCGAGCTCCTTTTTCATAGAATCATCAAGCGGAATGGTAACGGAAAATTCGCTTGTTTCATCAAGAGCGATTTTGGAAAATCTGCTGTCACGAACCATTGTTATAAAAACATCTTCGTTCCACTCAACGCCAATATTTCCCCATGAAATTGTCATAGCATTGACTTTTCCGTTGTGTTTGGTTGTTAAAAAAGCACCTTTTTTAAGATGAGATAAAATATCCATAAATTAAACCTCCTGTTTAATCTATATTCAGGAAATCCTGTTCACTTTCGTTCTTTTTAAGGCGCCCCATAAGATTTGAGAGGGCTGATTTTACATCTTCGCCTTCAAACAACACCTTATACGCCTCGTTTATAATAGGTAATTCAACACCAACTTTATCAGCAAGTTCTTTAACGGCGCGACAGGTTTTAACTCCTTCAACCACCATATTCACCTCTTTTTGAGCCTCTTCTAAGGATTTACCCTGACCTATTAATCTTCCTGCTCTTAAATTTCTTGAATGCATACTCATACAAGTAACAATGAGGTCTCCAACGCCTGAAAGACCGTTAAAAGTTTCACCTTTTGCGCCGAGAATAATACCAAGGCGCTTCATCTCAACCAGACCTCTTGTCATAAGAGCCGCTTTTGTGTTATCTCCAAGTCCCATTCCATCTAAAATTCCGCAACAAAGAGCGATAACATTCTTCATGCTTCCCCCAAGCTCAACCCCTTTTATATCAGGATTGGTATATACTCGGAAACTTGGATTCATAAACACATTCTGAATATATTCAGCGATCTCCATATCATCAGAAGCGACAGTATTCGTTGTCGGTATACCTCTCGAAACCTCTTCTGCGTGAGAAGGGCCTGACATCACAGCAATGCGACAATTAGGGATTTCTTCTTTTATTACCTCGGACATTGTATAATAGGTCTCTTCTTCAATTCCCTTTGCTATATTTAAGATTATCTGTCCGTCATCAATAATAGGAGCCAAAACCTTAGCAGTATTTCTTACTGCGTGAGACGGAGAAGCCATAACGATAATATCTGAGCCTTTGCAGTCGCTTATATCAGAAGTTAAGGTCATTGCTTCATCAAGCTTAATTCCGGGAAGAAACCGCTTATTTTCTCTGTTTTTACGGAGCTCCTCACTTTCTTCTTCAAAGAAAGACCAAAGGGTTACATCATGGCTGTTCTTTAACAGCATAACAGCAATTGCGGTTCCCCAACTGCCGCTACCGACAACACTAATTTTAGCCATTTTGCTTTCCTCCTTTTGAAAAACTGAGTTTATTCTCAGTTCCGTTAAAAAGTCTTACGATATTTTTTCTATGCATAATAATCGCAAGTCCGCCTATTATTATTGAAAAAATTATATAGGGAATATCTATTCCGCGGAACAAAAATCCTAATAAAAATACTAAAACAGCCCCAATAATACTGCCGAGGGATACATATTTTGTAACTCCCATAATCAGAACGGATAAAATAATCACAAAAGCGCCTATTCTCCAATCGGCAAACAAACAGGCAATTGCTGACACTGCCACTCCTTTTCCACCCTTAAAACCAAAATAAATCGGGAAATTATGCCCAAGCACAACACCGATGCTTGCAATATATACCGCAATCTGCTCATTTAAAAGAGCCTTTGCAATCAAAATTGAGATAACTGCCTTTAACATATCCCCGAAAAGAACAACAATTGCCGCGCCTTTTCCTAATGTGCGAAGAGTGTTTGTCGCACCTGCGTTTCCGCTTCCAAAATCCCTTATATCCTTTCCTGTTTTGATTTTACTGAAAAGAATTGAGGTACTTATACTTCCTAAAAGATAAGCAATAACAAAAATTATCAAAAACTTAGCCATTGTATTTTTCACCCTTTTCACGAATGATAAATTTAAGAGGTGTTCCCTCAAAGCCAAACTTTGCTCTTATCTGGTTTTCAAGATATCTTATATAAGAATAATGAGCAAGTTCAGAGTTGTTGACAAACAGAACAAAGGTCGGCGGTTTAACTCCGCTTTGTGTTCCATAGTAGATTTTAAGCCTTTTTCCTTTATCGGAAGGTGGCTGAACCATTGCAACAGCATCATTTATAACATCATTTAAAAGACCGGTTGAAATGCGCTTTGTGTTCTCAGAAAGTACAGCTTTAATCATATCGAATAAGTCATTTACTCTCTGGCCTGTTTCTGCAGAAATGAAAATCGCAGGGGCATACATCATAAAATTAAGCCCCTCTTTAACGCGCTTTTTAAACTCGTTCATGGTATTGGTTTCTTTATCAACCAAATCCCATTTATTAATCGCAATAATACAAGCTTTTCCCTGTTCGTG
Source organism: Clostridia bacterium (assembly GCA_045578465.1). Classification (GTDB taxonomy): domain Bacteria; phylum Bacillota; class Clostridia; order Monoglobales; family Monoglobaceae; genus SIG454. The sequence continues at coordinate 13,088 of JAZNKJ010000025.1, forward strand.
AACATAACCGGCAATTTTTGTATCCTGCTCGGTTATCCCTTCGGTTGCGTCTATCATTATAACGCAAACATCGGCGCGTTCAACAGCACCAAGGGCGCGGACAACACTGTATCTTTCAACATCTTCACTGATTTTGCCTCGTTTTCTCATTCCGGCAGTATCAATAATTATATATTCTTGTCCGTCTTTTTCAAAACGGCTGTCAATTGCATCTCTTGTTGTGCCAGCAATATCGCTTACGATAACTCTGTTTTCGCCGAGAATTTTATTTGTAAGAGAAGATTTTCCTGCATTCGGCTTGCCTACAATGGCAACATGGATAATCTCACTCTCATCTTCCTCTTCCAAATCCTCAGGGAAATACGAAACTATCATATCGAGTAAATCACCTACACCAAGTCCATGTATTGAAGATACAGCAACAGGGTCTCCAAGACCGAGATTGTAAAACTCATAAGCTTCCATAGGTAGCTCCCCTGGAGCATCAGCTTTATTACAAACCAAAATTATAGGCTTATTGCTTTTTTGAAGCATTGCGGCAACATCTTTATCTGCCGCTGTAAGCCCGTCCCTTATATTTACCATAAAAAGAATAACATCCGCCATAGCGATAGCAAGATTTGCCTGTTCTCTCATTTGAGAAAGTATTATATCCTTGCTGAATGGCTCTATACCACCTGTATCAATCAAGGTGAAATGTTTTCCAAGCCATTCTGCGTCTCCATATATTCTGTCACGGGTAATACCGGGAGTATCTTCAACGATAGAGATTCTCTTGCCCGTTATTTTATTAAAGAGAGTGGACTTTCCCACATTAGGGCGCCCAACGATTGCAACAGCAGGTTTCATAAGTATCCTCCTAGCTAAGAAGCGTATCTAAAAACTCAAAACCGTCATTACGGTTTACAATGATTTTAATATTGAGCGCTTCTTCAACTTCTTTAAGTGTTATATTGTCTAAGAATATATCTTCGTCATGTCTTAGCATTGAGCCGGATATAATAAGCGTTTCCCCCAGAGGTTTCCCTTTAAGTTGTTTTATAAGGTCGCCCCCTGTAATAAGACCTGTTACGGTTATTTTATGACCGAAGAAATCGTTTTCTATTTTATGAATATGGATTTTTTCGCCACTAAGTTTTTCTGTAAGACCTTTAATAAAATCATAGGAAATAACGCCTGTGGCAATAGATTTTTCGGTTTTAACAATATTATTTTCAGCTAGTTTTAAAGCGCTGTCAAATTCGTCCTGAAAAGATGCGCAAAGACCAACGCCATTTTCAATCTGAGGAAAACCGAAATACTCATCTGCCTTTGGAATTGGTTTACCTGCGGTAATATAAAATTCGTCGCTTAAATAAAACAGGTTTGTCCCTACTTTTTCCTTAAAGATTTTCTGCCATTTTTCAACCTGCTCAATAACTTCCGTTGCACTTTCCTTTGTAAATGGCGTCATTTCTGGCAAGTTTTCACGATAATCGGAAATTCCCACAGGAACAATAGAAACACTCTCGATTTCAAAGCAAAATTCGCTTAAATCAGTAATCGTTCTTTCAAGCTCTTCTTTGTCGTTATATCCAGGGCAAAGAACAATCTGACAGTTAAGATTAAGTCCGCCCTGAGCCAGCTTTCGCAGTTGCTCCATAATCTTTCCTGCGTTTTTATTGCTAAGCATCTTTTTGCGAAGCTCAGGATTGGTGGTATGGACCGAAACATTTATTCTCGGTAAATTATACTCTAATATTCTGTCTAACTCTTTATCAGAAAGGTTTGTAAGAGTCACATAATTTCCCTGTAAAAACGAAAGCCTGTAATCGTCGTCCTTAAAGTAACAGCTTTCCCTCATATTCGGCGGAAGCTGATCAATAAAGCAAAAAACACATTTATTAAGGCAGGATTTCGGCTTATCAATAAGAAGAGTGTCAAACTCAATTCCCAGAGGAGCAAAATCCTCGTTTTCAATCATAACAGTTCTGTCAGAAAGAGTAATTTCAACTTTTTCGTTGGCTGTCAGATACATATAATCAAGATAGTCAACAACTTCTTTGCCGTTTATGTATTCAATTTTGTCGCCTGGAACAATCCCTGCCATATCTGCAAGGCTTCCTTTTTTAACTTTTTGGGCAATAGCTGACATAATTAAATTTGTTTTAAAGGTTATTTACGATATCCTTGAAAACATTTCCTCTTTCTTCAAAATTTTTAAACATATCAAAACTTGCACAGGCGGGAGATAAAATAACGACATCTCCCTTTCCCGCTATTTCTTTTGCTTTATAAACCGCTTCATCAAAGGCAGTAGCTTTATATATTGGTAAATTGTTATAGTTGTCGGATTTTAAAATATCTGCCTCAATTTTTTCCGAGGTAGCTCCTACTAAAACAACTTTTTTAACTCTTTCATTTAACACCTTTCCAAAACCGTCAAAAGGTATTTTTTTGTCGTATCCACCTGCAATAAGCACTATATTTGCATTTTCAAAGGATATAAGACCAGCCGTTGTTCTTGCAGGGGTGCTTGCAATGGAGTCGTTATAATATTTAACCCCGTCTATTTCGCGGACAAATTCGATTCTATGGGGAACACCACCAAAATTCTCTGCAACATACTTAATAGTTTCCAGTGACACCATCCCTAATGTTGCAGCAATTGCAGCCATATAGTTTTCCACATTATGCATTCCTGGGATTTTGATTTTGTTTATATCTAAAATTGTTTCTTTAACTTTTCCGTTTTCCTTTAAAACAATGTTATTTTCAATAAGACATATTCCGTTATCAAGATTGTGCTTTCTGCTGAAGAATATATGATTTTTAGTTTCTTTTGCAAAATTTCTTGTAACTTCGTTATCGTAATTTAAGATAGTTATATCATCATTATTCTGGTTTAAAAATATATTTTTCTTTGCAGTTTCATATTCAGTAAGGTCGGTATGCCAATCTAAATGATTTGGCGTAACATTTGTTATAACCGCAATTTTGGGCGATTTTTTGATTGTATGAAGCTGGAAACTTGAAAGCTCTAAAACAACTTTATCTGTTTCTTTCATTTCTTCTGTTTTATCAACCAAAGGCATACCGATATTTCCGCCTAAATGGCAGGGATACCCCTCTTTTTTTAGGAGTTCGGATATTAAGGTTGTAGTTGTTGTTTTACCGTCGCTTCCGGTAACCGCAATTATTGGCGCAGGACAAAGGTCGAAAAACAAGTCCATTTCCGAGGACAGTATTGCCCCATTTTCTATTCTCTTTAAAATTTCGGGAATATCATATCTGATTCCCGGTGTTTTAAAGATGTATTCAATATCTTCGGGGATTTTCTTTAAATAATCTTCGCCTAAAACGAAATTAACGCCAAGAGTCAAAAATTCGTCATATATTTCGCCCAGTTGTTCTTTTTCTCTTTTATCGTGTGCCCATACCTTTGCACCGAAAGAAACAAGCATACGAATAAGAGGGATATTGCTTACGCCAATCCCAATAACAGAAACTCTTTTGTTATATATTTCATCTTTAAAGTGAGCTATATTCAAACAAAACACCTCTTATTTAAATAGGTTGCAGCAAAGAGATTGCCGCAACCTATTCTTAATAATCAAATATTATTCAGCGTCGAGAATATCTCCTAATGTGAAGGAGCTTTCCTCTGTGTATGATTCAGAAACTTCTTCCTCTGTAACTTCTTCAACCTCTGCTTCAGGAAGTAAAGCCTTCATAGATAAAGCAATCTGCTTTGTTTCATCATTGATTTCAAGGATTTTAGCTTCAACTTCGTCGCCAATTGCAAGAGCGTCAGAAGGTTTAGCGATTCTTTCATTTGAAATCTGAGAAATATGGATAAGGCCATCAACATAAGGAGCAATTTCTGCAAAAGCACCAAATGGGAGAATTCTAACAATTTTACACTTGATAGTGTCTCCAACATTTAAGTCTTTTGTGCCTTTAAGCCAAGGGCTATCTTCTTCCTTCTTGTATCCAAGAGAAATCTTGTTTGTTTCCTGATTGATTTCTTTAATATATACTTCAATAGTGTCGCCAACTTTAACCACTTCAGAAGGGTGATTAATTCTGTTCCAGGAAAGTTCAGAAACATGAACAAGACCGTCTACTCCGCCAAGGTCAACGAATGCACCGAAGCTTGTAAGAGATTTAACAACGCCGTTGTATTTCTTTCCAACTTCAGCTTCAGCCCAAAATGCAGCTCTCTTGTCTTCTTTGAATTCCTTAACCAAAGAAATCTTACCGGATTCCTTATCAAGTGACTTAATGAATACATCAATGCTGTCGCCAACCTTAACAACTTCGGATGGATGCTTGATTCTTATATCAGAAAGCTCTGAAATATGAATAAGACCGTCTACTCCGCCAAGGTCAACGAATGCACCGAAGTTTGTAAGCATTTTAACAGTACCTGTATATGCTTTTCTTTCCTCAGCACTTGCCCAGAATTCTTCAGCCTTTTTAGCAGAAATTTCTCTAGCAACATTCTTAATTGAGCCGACAACTCTTAAACGACCGCGTCTGTCTCTGTCCATTTTAATAATTCTGAAAGAAACTTCAGTGTTTAAAATTGAACCTAAATCGTCTATAAAGCGTTCAGCAGCTTCAGATGCAGGGATGAATACTCTAACACCTTTTGCAATTGTAACAACTCCGCCTCTAACAATTTCAACGATTCTGCCGTTTAATACTGTTTTTGCTTCAAAGTCAGCTTCGAGCTCTTTAATGCCCTTATCAGCATCAATTTTCTTTTTCGAAAGAGTAACAACTCCATCTCTGTCGCTTACATGAACTACGAAAACATCAACTTCGTCGCCGATTTTAACAATGTCATTTACATTGTCAATTGGACCGCTTGCAAGCTCATCCATTGGGATAACGCCATCATATTTGCCATCGATATCAACCTGAATTTCAGTCGGTGTGATTCCGATAACAACACCTTTAACGATGTCCCCTGTGTTTAGAGGTTTTAAAGTTTCCTCTAATGCTTCCGCAAAGTTCATTTCATTTGTGATTTCCGCCATGGTTAATTTTGCCTCCTTGATTACCTTTTCCGGAGTGGATGCTCCGGCGGTAATTCCTACTTTGTTTTTTTTGTTTAAAATTTTTATATATTTATTTAATTCTTTTGCGTTTTCAATTTTGAAAGTATCCGCGCATTCTTCCGCGCATACCTCAAAAAGTTTTTGTGTGTTTGAGCTGGAAACACTTCCGATAACAAACACAATGTCGCTCTCTTTGGCAAGTTGTTTAGCACTTTCCTGCCTTAAAGAAGTCGCATTACATATTGTATCAAAAATTTTCACATTTGTAAAATGTTTTTTTAAAATTTTTTCAACTTTTTTTAATAATTCCCGTCTGATTGTTGTTTGAGTGACAACGCTCACAGGTGTTTCGGCTGGTAATTCAAGCAAATTTTCCGCTTCATCTTCGCTATGAACTATAAAGGCCTCGTTACTGCACCAACCGCTTATCCCTTTTACTTCGGGGTGATTTTTATCTCCTACGATAACAATTTTCTGCCCTTTTTCAGATTCTTTTTGCACTACCTGATGAATTTTCTTAACATAAGGGCAGGTTGCATCGATTATTTCTGCATTAATTCTTTCAAGCTGTTCATATTCCGCTTTAGAAATCCCATGCGCTCTTATGATAACAGTGCTATTTTCGGGAATTTCGTCAATAGTCTCGGCGCATTTTACTCCAAGAGCTTCTAATTCTTTAACAACATCATTATTATGAATGATCATCCCATATGTATAGACGGGATTTTTTGCCTTATCCTTTGCTGTATCATAAGCAATTTTGACAGCTCTGTCCACACCGAAACAAAAACCTGCATTATCTGCTATTGTTATTTGCATAAACCTTTACTCCTGCAAGCGAAGCAATCTGAGGCATTAAAATCTCGTCAGTCATATTCTGTAATTCCTCAGCGCTCAGCTTTTTATCTTTATATTCAGAAAAATCTATGTATTCCCCAAAAGTTACGGTTACCTTCCCTCTGAATTTGTAATCGGTAGAAATTCCGGCAGGTAGCAAGCCACATCCAACTTTGGAAGAAAGCATTACTGCTCCTGATTTTCCCTTTCTCATCATACCTTTTGTCTTAGAGCGAGTTCCCTCCGGGAACATAACCATATTCTTTCCATCTTTTAAAATACGAAGAGCAGTTTTAATAGCTCCAAGATCCCCACTGCCACGGCTTACAGGAAAAGCACCAAACCTCTTTAAAAGTCCGCCGAAAAGCTTGTTTTTGAAAAGCTCTTCCTTTGCCATAAAAGCAAGGGGTTCTTTAACAGCAACCCCCAGAACAATTGGGTCAAAATTACTTATATGGTTGGAAACAAGAATGAAATTCTTATCTTTTGGTATGTTTTCCAGGCCAACCACTTTTACATTAAACATTATTCTTAACACAATTGAGCATAGCCCAAGTGCAAATTTATATAGTCCCATTTACTTTACTCTCTTCTACTATTTTTAAAATTGCCATAATGGATTCATCAAGACTTAATGTTGTTGTGTCAACCAAAATGCTGTCATCCGCTTGTTTTAGCGGCGCAAATTCACGCTCGGAATCCTGCTTATCACGAGCTATCATATCTTTAATAACCGCGTCTAATGAGCATTTTTCGCCTTTTTCCATAAGTTCTTTATGGCGTCTTGATGCTCTTGCCTCAACGCTTGCGGTTAAGAATATCTTAATCTCAGCATTTGGAAGAACATAAGTTCCTATATCTCTTCCGTCCATTACAACATTGTTGCGACTTGCTATTTCTCTCTGGATATCAACGAGTTTTAATCTTACTTTTGGAATAACAGCAACCGCAGATGCTGCCATAGATGCCTCAGGAGTTCTTATTATACCGTTAACATCAGTTCCGTTTATTAAAATATGTTGTCCGTCTTCTTTTGAGATGATTTCCATATTAATGTCATCTAAAATGCTGACAACATTAGGCTCATCCTTTGGCTCAATACCTTTTTGAAGCACAGTTACACCAATCGCACGATACATAGCCCCGGTATCAATATAAATACATCCGAGTTTTTTAGCAACAGCCTTTGCTATGGTGCTTTTTCCTGCGCCGGCAGGTCCGTCAATTGCAATGTTAAACTTTTCCATGTGTTTTAAACCTCTAATTTAATCTTTCTTCCAAATCTTCAATATAACTCTTGATTTCCCTGATTTTTACGCAGATATCTTCCCTTTCATCTTCAAGGTTTTCCCCTGTAATATACTCGGTGTAAAAAGCTCTGCCTAAGTCTTCAAAAGCCTTTTTTAAGTCAATTTTTGCATCGTAGATTTTGTATTTAAGTTTAGAATTTTCAAGAATATCTCCTGATGCTTTAACAACAGTTTCTGCCGTGTTTACCACAATCTTTTTTGCATTTTCCGTAAATGACATATAATTCCCTCCTAAATTTATTTATACATTAAATCTGAACAATATTATGTCGCCGTCCTGAACAACATATTCCTTACCTTCGCTTCGGACAAGGCCTTTTTCTTTTGCGGCAAGCATACTGCCGTTTTCCATAAGGTCAGAATATGCAACAACTTCGGCGCGGATAAAGCCTCTTTCAAAGTCAGTATGGATTTTACCAGCCGCCTGAGGCGCTTTTGTTCCCTTTTTAATAGTCCAGGCTCTTACCTCAGGTTTGCCTGCTGTAAGATAACTTATAAGACCTAAAAGAGAATAACTTGCTTTAATAAGCTTATCAAGACCTGATTCAGATGCACCAAGTTCATCTAGGAACATCTGCTTCTCCTCAGGGTCGAGCTCTGCAATTTCTTCTTCAATTCTTGCGGAGATAACCATAACCACAGACTTTTCTTTGTCGGCAAATTCGCGAATCTGACGAACAAATTCATTATCGCCTTTTGCGTAATCATCTTCTGCTACATTGGCTGCATATATTACAGGCTTTAAAGTAAGCAATGAAACCTCAGACAGCATCTCTTTTTCATCATCTGAATATTCAAACATCCTTGCTGTATAGCCGTCTTCAAGGTTCTTTTTAAGCTTCTCAAAAAAGTCAATTTCAATCTGATATTTTTTGTCTCCACCTTTAATTGCTTTACGGCTCTTGTCAAGGCGTCTTTCGACAATTTCAATATCGGACAAAATAAGTTCCATATTGATTGTGTCGATATCTCTTATAGGATTGATATTGCCTTCAACATGAACAATGTTATCATCTTCAAAAGCGCGGACAACATGGATTATGGCGTCAACCTCGCGGATATTGGATAAGAATTTATTTCCAAGACCTTCTCCTTGGCTTGCGCCTTTAACGAGACCGGCTATATCAACAAATTCAATAACCGCCGGAGTAACCTTATCCGGACTATACATTTCGCAAAGCTTGTCAAGTCTCTCATCAGGGACTGCAACA
>JAZNKJ010000026.1:0-16693 GCA_045578465.1 Clostridia bacterium
GGGTCTTTGATTTCCGCAAATATCTGCGCCGCTTCTCCAATGAAAGCTATTTTTTGTTCTATATCGTCAAAATTATATTTTTCCGCAGTTTTTCTTATTTTATACTCAATAAAGTTTTCCGCCTTATCAATAAGCCCCTGAAACATCTCAGGCCCATACTTATTAATATATTCATCAGGGTCCTTGGCTCCTGTCACGGTTAAAACCTTAACGGAAACTCCCTCGTCCATAAGGATTTTCCCTGCGGCGTGAACCGCCTTAACCCCTGCCTCATCCGAGTCATAACAAAGGATAACTCTGTCTTTATACCGTTTTATAAGCCTTGCCTGCTCGGGAGTAAAGGCTGTCCCAAGTGACGCTGTTGCGTTATCAAAGCCTGCCTGATGGAGAGAAATAACATCAACATTTCCTTCCATAAGCAGAAATTCATCTTTTTTCGTATCCTTTGCCCGATTGAAAGCAAAGAGGGTTTGGCTCTTGTTATAGATTATGGAGCCGTTAGAGTTAATATACTTTGCCTTATCGTCAAAGATTGTTCTTCCCCCAAAGGCGATGACATTTCCTCTTATATCAAAAATGGGGAACATTATTCGTCCACGGAATTTATCAAAATAGCCGTTACTTCCTTTATATATAAGAGCGGCATCTTCCGCCTCGGAATAGGAAAAACCTTTTGACCTTAGATAATCCCCAAGCCCACTCTTTTGCGGAGCGTATCCTATGCCGAACTTCTTAATTGTTTCCTCCGAGAGATTTCGATTTTTAAGATACTCTCTTGCAACGGCATTTTCTTTATCCAAAAGACAACTGTAAAAATACCTTGCCGCCTCTTTATGCATAGCGAGCATTCTTGACTTTTTATCCCTCTTGATTGCTGCCTCACGGGACTCTCTCGGAGTCTGCTTTTCAGGCATCGTCATTCCCGCCCTGTCGGCAAGGAGCTTAACCGCTTCCATAAAGTCAAGATTTTCTTTCGCCATAATGAACTGGATAACCGTTCCCCCTGCTCCACAACCGAAGCATTTAAAAAGTCTGTTCTGAGGGTCAACGGAAAGGGAAGGGTTCTTCCTATCGTTATGAATGGGGCAAAGCCCACGATATGTCCTCCCCGAGCGTTTCAGCTTTGCGTACATCGAAACGACTTCAACAATATCGTTTTTATCAATGAGCTCGTCAATAAAGCTCTGGAACTCAACCGACATCGCCATAAAACGCCCTCCTTTTTCTTTACTTATTTCTATTTTTCGACCAAACTTTCAATTTTCCTTTTTAAATATTCCAGGATTTCGGAACAAAATTTTTCTCAAAAGCAGAGATCGCATATCTGTCTGTCATCCCTGCTATGTAATCTATAATCTCCTGCTCGCTTTTTCCTTCTCCTGAATACATTTCATAAAGGCTGTTAATAATGTTGCGAACTTTTTCTTCATTCTCTAAGGCAGTTTTGTTGAAGTAGACATTTTCAAACATAAACTGTCTGAGGCCCATCATAGCCTCAAAGTTTTCCTCGTCCATTTTTATATCCGCCCCATCGCTGCTCTCGACAAGGCTTGTTATCATATTATTGATTCTCTCTGACTGACTGTTTCCAAAGCGGATTGTAAACTCCTTTGGCACTTTTTCATAGTCTAAAATCCCTGCTCTTATAGCGTCATCAATGTCGTGGTTTATGTATGCGATTTTATCCGCAATACCGACAATTCTCCCCTCGGGAGTGTCCGCCTTCCTCCCTCCGCTGTGGCAGAGGATTCCGTTCCGAACCTCTTCTGTCAGGTTAAGCTCTTCAATTATGTCCACAGTGCGAAGGCTTTGTTCGTTATGACGAAAACCATTTTTGCAAAGGCTATCTAATGCCCTTTCTCCGCTGTGTCCGAAAGGAGTATGGCCTAAATCGTGGCCTAAGGCGATTGCCTCGGTTAAATCCTCGTTAAGTCGGAGCGCTCTCGCCGCCGTTCTTGCAATCTGCGCCACCTCTAAGGTGTGGGTAAGACGGGTTCTGTAATGGTCTCCTTCGGGAGCTAAGAAAACCTGAGTCTTATGTTTAAGGCGACGGAAGGACTTGGAATGAATAATCCTGTCTCTGTCCCTTTGAAACTCCGTTCTTAAATTGCAATAGGGCATAGCTTCGCGACGCCCTTTTGTATTTTTGCTCAGGGTCGCATAAGGGCTCAGAGTTTCCTCTTCTATTCTCTCGCTGACAAGTCTTGGACATTCCATAATTCTCGTCTCCTTTAATTTCCTCTTTTTGATAAAATTCCACGCTCTTTGCCAATTTCCTTTTTTTGTCTTGACAAGCTCTTTTCCTCAGTTTAAAATAAAGTTAATAATATATATAAGGAAGAAAAAATGAAACTACCCAAACTCACACCAAGACTTCAAAAAATTTATGATATTCTGACCCCTTGCGAAACTGTCTGCGACATCGGGACAGACCATGCCTATATCCCCGTTTGCCTTTGCTTAAATAATAAGTGTCAAAAGGCAATTGCCTCGGATATTAAAAAAGGGCCTGTGGAAAGGGCAAGAAAAACCGTTTCCCTCTACGGCGCAGAAACACAGGTTGAGGTCCGCCTGGGTGGCGGTCTTGAAACTGTTTCCGTTTGCGAAGTCGACGCAATTATAATTGCAGGAATGGGTGGTCTTTTAATCGCCCAGATTTTAGAGGAGTCTGAAAGCATCGCAAAGTCGGCAAAGGAGCTTATTCTGCAACCAATGACGGCAATTGCTGAGCTTCGGGAGTTTCTTAACAAAAACGGCTATACAATAAAGGAAGAACATATAGTCCGTGAGGAAGAAAAGCTTTATACCATTATGAAAGTCAGCATCGGCGAGGATATGCCTTATACCGAAGCGGAGCTTTATATGGGGAAAGCCGTTATTAAAAACGAGCATTATGAGGCATATAAAATTTCTCGCCTTAATAAAATAGACAAACAAATTGCAGGGCTTAAACGCTCTGGCAACCCCCTCTTTGAAGAAAGACTCAAGAATCTTTTATCCTTAAAGGAGATGATTGAAAATGAAAATCAGTGATATCATTCGTGAAATGGAGAAAATCGCGCCCCTTTCCCTTGCGGAGAAGTGGGACAACCCCGGCTTTTTACTTGGGGATGCGGAAAGAAATGCAAGCAAGGTTTTTATCTGCCTTGAAGTTAACTCAGAAACCTTAAAGCAGGCTCAAGAATTCGGGGCAAATCTTATAATAAGTCATCATCCTCTGATTTTTAAGCCTCTTTCCAAAATCACAGAGTCAGACCCTACGGGCAGACTTGTTATCTCTTTAATCAAAAGCAATATAGCAGTTTACAGTATGCACACCAACTTTGACAAGGCCGACGGGGGAATGAACGACCTTCTTGCAAAAACTCTGGGCCTTGAAAATGTTCGCCCCTACACCGAAGAGGAATGCAAAGACGCTTTCGGAAACCCTCTTGAAAACATCGGCAGGGTTGGAAAGTTAGAGCCACCTATGAGCTTAGAGGATTTCACGGATTTCGTTAAGGCAACCCTTGACTGTCGGAATATAAAAGTTGTGGGATGTCCTAATGACGAAATCCATACCGTTGCCCTTTGCAGCGGCAGTGGCGGAGACCTTATGGAGTGCGCCCTTCACAGTGGAGCAGATGTTTATCTCACCTCCGACATAAGCCACCACGAAGCCCAGACCGCTTCGGAAATCGGCCTTAATGTTATTGACGCAGGACATTTTGAAACAGAAAACATAATCTGCGACTTTTTGGAGGAATATTTCGAGGACAACCTCCCCGAAATCCAAATCAAAAAAGCAAAAGCAACATCATATTTCAACTAAAATAAAACCGAGGCAAATGCCTCGGTTTTTTTACATTCTTTTTAAAGTTTCCAAAATCAGATTGTAGGTCCTCTCCGTTGACTTTACATAAAGTCTTTCAGAGAAAGTGTGAATATCTTTCATATCAGGGCCGATTGAGATTGCCTCAAAGTCATCTATCTTCCCTGCGAAGACTCCGCATTCAAGGCCTGCGTGGATTGCCTCAATTTTAGGCTCTTTCCCATATTGGTCTTTGAAAACCTCGGTCATTAAATCTCTCAACGGAGAGTCAATGCGATATTCCCAGCCGGGATAATTCCCGCTAAGCTCCATCGCTCCCCCGAAGCTTTCCGCTACGCAGGAAAGTCTTTGGCAAAGCATCTCTTTTTGAGAATCAATACTGCTTCTTACCCCGAAGTCCGCAATAACCTTATCTTCCTCTGTCGTTAGAATTCCAAGATTAAGAGAAGTTTGCACGAGGCCCTCAATCTGGTGGCTCATTTCCATAATTCCGTTTGGCAAAATGCAAAGGGCGTTTATAATCCTCTTTGTGCTTTCACTATCCATAGGGATTTCATCTTCCCCTTTTTTATATGAAACAAAAACCTCACCGTCTGTTACCGCATATTCGTTTTTGAAAGCCTTATCCATTCTTTTGCAGACCGAGGATAAAACTGCCTCGTCTAAGGCGCAAACTTTTGCAAAGGAGAATCTTGGGATTGCGTTATCTTTAAGTCCGCCCTCGACGCTTACAAGAGAAACCTCTGTTTCCTCAGAAAGAGTTTTCAAAACTCTTCCCAAAAGGATGCTTGAATTGGCTCTTCCTTTATCAATTTCCACGCCTGAGTGTCCACCGATAAGGCCACCAATTTCAATTGTATAACTTTTTTCTTTTTTATTTTCTCTTTTTATCGGGAAGGTGCATTTTGCTCTTATTCCGCCTGCACAGCTTACCGTGAAAACACCTTCCACTTCGGAGTCGATATTTATCATTCTTTTTCCTTTAAGGAATGAAGCATCTATTTCATTAGCGCCGATAAGACCAATCTCCTCATCAACGGTTATAACCGCCTCGATGGGAGGATGAGGAATATCGCCTGCATCTAAAATCGCCATTATCATTGCAACGGCAATTCCATCGTCTCCACCCAGGGTTGTCCCCTCAGCATAAACAACTTCTCCATCTGTTTTGAGAATAAGTCCCTCTTTCTCCATATTGAGTGTGCAATCGGGAGCCTTTTCACAGACCATATCCATATGCCCCTGCAAGATTACAGGCGCGCTGTTTTCTTTGCCGAAAGTTCCCTCTTTTTTAATTATAACATTATTAACTTCATCCTGATAATACCATAAACCTCTTTCCTTTGCAAAGGAGCAGAGCATATCGCTTATCTCTTTTGTATTTCCCGAGCCGTGAGGAATAGCGCAAATCTTTTCAAAATATTCAAATACCTTTTCAGGTTTAAGTCCTTCTAAAACTGCCATATTTGTCACTCCTTAAAAGCCAAGGGGAAACGGGCCCCATAAGCCTTAAACTTTTTATTTTATTTTCTTTTCTTCATTCTTCCCTTAGGTTTAAGGTCGTAGAGTTTGAAGACAAGAAATTTTGATGGAAGACAAAGAAAAATCTGCAAATAATACTCGCGTATATTTGCAGATTTTTCTGCCGTATTACGCAAAATTTATGTTTTGAAACCTTGTGGGGTCCCTTTCCCCTTGGCTTTATAACCATCCGCCGTCGGCCTTGATTGTTTCGCCTGTTATATAACCGCTTTCATCACTACACAAAAAGGCGATTATGTTTCCCATATCGGTAATTGTTCCGATTCTTCCAAGAGGAATTTCGTTTTTTATCTCCTCTATATCATCTTCCCCAAAATGAGAATTCATATCCGTATCAATCATCCCCGGGGCTAAGGCATTAACCCGTATTCCCGACGGGGCAAGCTCTTTCGCCATAGCTTTCGTAAAACCGATTACCGCAGCTTTTGAGGAAGAATACACCGCCTCACAGGAACCGCCAACAATTCCCCATACGGAAGAGAGGTTAACTATGCTTCCCCTCTTTTTGGAAATCATATGAGGAAGGACAGCCTTTGTGCAATTAAATGTTCCGAAAACATTAACAGAGAAAACCTTGTCCCATTCCTCTTTACCGGTCATATCAAAAGGGGCTTGCATTGGGGAAATCCCTGCATTATTCACGAGGGCGTCAACGCCCCCGAACTTCTCTATGGCAAACTCCACCATTTTCTGGCACGCAGAAAAATCCGACACATCTGCGCCGAAAATTTCCGCCTTTCCGCCAAGGGAAATAACCTCTTTCTGGGTTTCCTCTGCCATAGCTTTATTTTTGTTATAATTTATAATAACATTTGCCCCCATTTTAGCAAGAGCAAGAGCCGCGCCTTTTCCGATTCCTCGGGATGCGCCTGTTATAATACAAGTTATCGCCATTTTATTTCTCTCCTTTAAAGGACAAAAAACGCTGTCTCCCATTTTGGAAACAGCGTCATTTAAAGTCTTAATTATTCAGCAGAAGTTTCAGCAGAAACATCCTCAGCTGTTTCTGTTACCTGTGTCTCCTCTACAACAGGAGCTTCCTCAGGTCTTGTTGCAACATAGGCAAGAGAAATAGATGTAACGATGAACAAGATAGCTGCAACAGCTGTAAGCTTCTTTAAGAGAGCGTCAACTGTTCTGCCTTTGTTCTTACCAAAGAATGTTTCAGCTCCACCGGCAACAGCACCGGAAAGGCCAGCCTGTTTACCCTGTTGAAGAAGAACAACCGCAATTAAAACAACAGAAAAAATCAAGTGTAAAATAATCAATGTTAATTCCATAATAAACCTCCAAATATTTAAACAAATAATTAACAAAATTACATATTCTATATACTACCACATATTTCAATTTTTTTCAAGGGATTTTTAAAACTTTTTGAAAAATTCTTCCTCTTTCGCCTTTTTCACGGTCTTAATCCGTAAAGCTGAACAATCTCAAAGTCAGGGCACTTTAAAAAGTCTTTGGGAAGAACCATTCTTCCCCCGTTTCCGTCTATGTCTGCGCCCACCGCAAAATATGCCTGCCACACAAGATGGGAACAATGAGAATGGTTTATTTCCTCTTCATCCGATTTGTCCTTGTCGATGATCCCTGCCAGTGGGTTATATGGCACTCCAACAAGCTTTTCCTTGGCATATTCCACCGCCCGCTCCGCCACTTCCTTATCCTTATAACGAAGGACCGCAAAGGTGGGGTATACGCCCCAGGTACTTACATTTGAGTAGCTTGAAAGCTCTCCTATTACCATATGCTCTAAGGTTGTCCCCCATTTTTCATCCATGACAAGACCTGCGTGGCCATGACGAAAGCCTAAGGAATGGGTGGTCAGGGAAACCAGAACATCCCCTTTTTCAAGAGGCACCGTTTTGAGTGGTTCAGTCTTCCTTTCATAGGCCACAATGGGAGCAAAAAGAAAATCCATTTCATATTCGCAAGGGGCGAAATACTGCTCCTGAAAATCATAGATTTCCTCTTTGCGTCCGCTATTTATTAAAGAGTCAATTCCGCTTTTTGAAAGTCCCGTCTGGGCGCGCAGGAAATCATAATCCCTCTCGCTAAACTCCTCCTTTTGCAAAATAACGGAAATATCTTCCTTTTCCCATTCAGGCTCAAAGTAAGCATTCCTTCCGCAGGAAACACACCAAAGGGCCACAAGAAGAGCAAAAATCAATATTAAGATTATCTTTTTATTTTTCTTAAATCTGTTCATATTATTAGTATAACACCTTTTTTCTCTTTTCGCAACACCAGTATATTTTCTCTCAAAATCGGCAATATAATTTTAAGAAAGGTGGGATAAAATTGACAGAGCTTTTTGGAAACGGTGTTTCAGGCGGCTATGCAATCGGCAGGATTTGTTTTATTGATTCTGCCTCTCCCAAAATCGAAAAACGAACTATCTCCGACACAAAGGCAGAAATTTTAAGGCTTGAAGATGGTTTTAAAGATGCCCTTGACCGTCTTGATTGTTTGTATCGGGAGGCAATAAAAGAAGTCGGGCAGGCGGAAGCGGAAATTTTCAACATCCACAAAATGATGCTGGAAGACTCCGACTACCGCAGTTTTGCAAAAAATATAATTATAACGGAGCGACTCTGCGCCGAATATGCAGTTTCCGTTACAAAGGAAAGATTCTCTGATATGTTTTCTTCAATGGAGGATACATATATGAAAGAGCGGGCAAAGGATGTCCGCGATGTATCCGACAGACTCATTTTAATTCTTTGCGGAAAGGAAGAAACCTCTCTTTCCTCTCTCTCGGGAATAATCGCCGCAGATGACCTCTCCCCCAGTCAGACAATCTGTCTTGACAAAGGAAAAGTCAGCGCTTTTATAACCCAAAACGGCTCAAAAAATTCCCACACGGCAATTTTAGCCAGAGGAATGAATATTCCTGCCGTTTGTAACTTAGGAAGTTCCCTCTCTCGTGAATTTGACGGGGAGATGGCAATTGTTGACGGCAGGGCAGGTCGGGTTATAATAAACCCCTCAGAAGAGCTTATCCAAAAAACTCAGAGGCATATCAAAAAGGATAGGGAAAGCCACGATTTGTTCAAAGCTCTCATAGGTCAGCCGACAGTTACCACCGACGGAACGAAAATCGACCTCTATTCAAACATCGGCGACCTTTCTGACATTGACAGCGTTTTAGAAAACGACAGCGAGGGGATTGGCCTTTTTCGCAGCGAATTTATATTTTTAGGAAGAAATACCGCTCCCACAGAGGCGGAGCAATTTGAGGTTTACAAAAAAGCGGCAGAAAAAATGAACGGAAAAAAAGTCATAATCAGAACCTTAGATATAGGCGCCGACAAAAAGGCTCCTTATCTCCCTTTGGAGAATGAGGAAAACCCTGCTATGGGCCTTCGGGCAATCCGTTTCTGCCTTTTTCATCAGGACATTTTCAAAACTCAGCTTCGGGCAATTCTTCGTGCCTCGGCCTACGGAAATATCTCCATAATGTTTCCTATGATTATAAGCAAGAGCGAAATCGTTTCTGCAAAAAAACTTCTATACTCCGCTATGGCAGAGCTTGACGGGGAAGGAATTTCCTATAACAAAGACATTGAAATCGGCATAATGATTGAAACTCCTGCCGCCGCACTTCTCAGCGATACTTTGGCGGATGAGGTGGACTTTTTCAGCATCGGCACAAACGATTTAACCCAATACACTCTTGCGGTGGACAGGCAAAACAACGCCATAAGCGACCTCTGTGCAGAAAATCAGAGCGCGGTTTTAAAGCTCATCGCCATGACAGCTTTCAGCGGACGAAAAGCGGGCATCTGGGTTGGGGTTTGCGGAGAAATGGCATCGGATACTTCCCTTACGGACTTTTTCATAAAGTCGGGAATAAACGAGCTTTCCGTATCCCCTCACAATACCCTGCGCCTTCGCAAAAAAATAAGAGAAATATAAAAACGGCAAACCTTTGCCGTTTTTTTCTTATCTCTATATATTTCTGAGTTGCTGACGGAGTTTTCTCCTTGTCCTGTTTATATGCCGTTCAAAATCTCCGTTATTTATAAATTCCGCAAGAACATATTGCTCAAATATAGGCACTGTACAGGAATAAAAACCCATCTTTTTTAAAAATGAATCAACAAGCCCTGAGGGAAGAATCATATATCCTATTCGCATAGACGGGGCAACTGTTTTCGTAAAAGTGTTTACATATATTACACTTTTCTCGGGTTCAAGAGAAAATACTGTATCCTCATTTTTCCTTGATACTGTAAACTCCGAATTAAAGTCATCCTCTATAATAATCCCATTTCTGTCCAGCGCCCACTGAATATATTCATTTCGTTTTGACGCGCTGGCTGTAACTCCGCTGGGGAAGCTCCTGAAAGGAGTTATATGAAGAACAGTTGCTTTTGCCGTGTTAAGCTGGGAAGTAAGTATTCCGTCCTTTCCCAGTTTTAACAGTTCGCACTCCGCTCCGTTTGCTTTATATACGGACAGAATCTTTTCATAAGAGGGCTTTTCTATTGCATAAATTTTCTCCTTTCCTAAAAACTGAACTATAAGGCCATATAAATATTCCGCCCCTGAACCGATTACAATCTGGTCTGTGCTTACTTTCATCCCCTTCCCTCTTGCAAGATAATCGGAAATTGCTTTCTTAAGCTCATAACATCCCGAATTTGGAGATTTTACAAGCAGTTGTTCCCCATACTTTGAAATTACATTTCGCATAGTTTTTGCAAATACAGAAAAAGGAAACTCTTCGCTTCTATGATAAGAGCTGTTTTCTATTGCTGTATACTCCTGCTCTCCAATAGGAAGGAAATTATCTTTCTGGTATACAACATAATATCCCTTACGCTCCACCGCCTCAATATACCCCTCATCGCATAATATGCTCAGGGCGTGCTCTACGGTTATAACACTTGTTAATGCTTCCTCGGCAAGGATACGCTTTGACGGGAGTTTGTCCCCGTATTTATAAACAAAAGTTGTTATATCTTCCCTGAGCTGCTGATACAGTTGCATATATGCGCTCTGCTTTGAATTCAAATCTAAAGAATATTTCATCTGGTTATATTAAAAACTCCTTAATTGGTAATTGTTGTATAATCAGATTTATTATATAATATCTACAGTACTTTGTAAAGGGGTTTTTGAAATGAAAACAAAGAAAATCGTTATGACCGCCTTGCTTGCGGCTTTATGTTGCATTGCAACAATGATTATCAAGATACCCTCTCCTCTTAAAGGATACCTGAATCTTGGAGACTGTGTGGTCCTGCTCTCGGGGTGGCTCCTGACTCCTTTTATGGGGTTTCTCGCAGCGGGGTTAGGGTCAGCTCTTGCAGATATTTTTTCAGGATATACGTTGTACGCCCCTGCCACCTTTGTTATTAAAGGACTGATGACGCTTATGGCATTTTATATCTTTAATTCTCTGCAAAGCAAAATCCGTCCTCTATCCGCGAGAATTATCAGCGCCGTCTCCGCTGAAATAATAATGATTTTGGGATATTATATTTTTGAAGGATTTTTATACGGATTTCTCCCGTCACTTATAAATATGCCCGCCAATATTATGCAGGGCATTTTAGGTTTGATTCTGGGCGTATTTCTTATTAAAAAACTTGAAAAACACCGCTGATAGCGGTGTTTTTCTTTTATCTCTTTACAAATTTCAGTATTCCCTTTTCATAGGTTAGCTCAGGCTCGCCCTCAATTAAGGGTCTTGCGTATTTTATAAATTCGTCCGTTATGCTCATATTGTCCTCCCCAATCATATTGTCAGGAACAACCTTTTCAAGATTTGCGATTTTGGATACAGGATAAGGAACGATCTCCATTTTATATGGCTCATCGGAAATTCTCTTAAAGCAAGGCATAAACCCTGTTTCGCCCTTTTCTGCAAACTCAACGCTCTTAACACCTGCCTGATACGCTTCCTCTCTGTCGCAATCAGACGCCCCCTGGGAGAAGCATCTTTGGAGTGTGGAAAGCTCGATTGTTCTTGTTTTTATTTTAAGCTTTTCGGAGATTAAATTCTCAACAATTCGCCCCACTCCGCCAAGGGCCGCGTGAGCAAAGCCGTCATTCGCCTCTTTTAAAGAAAGGCTTTCGCCTATATATTTTCCGTCTGCGCCTTTAATTCCCTCGGATATTGCAATAATTGGCGCAATCCCTTTTTCAGCATTACGGGAAACCTTTTCCAAGAACTTTTCAGGCTCGAAAACTCTTTCAGGAAGACAGATTATATCTGTCGCCAGAACATCTTCGTCGTTACCGAGAGCTGCCGCCGCAGTAAGCCAGCCTGCGTTTCTTCCCATAATTTCAAGAACGATAACGGACTTCATTTTATAAACCGCAGTGTCTAAGGCAAGCTGACGGACTGTGTTTGCAACAAACTTTGCCGCAGAGCCATAGCCTGGGGTGTGGTCCGTTATTGCAAGGTCATTATCAATAGTTTTCGGAACTCCGCAAATTCTTACCTCCGAGCCGATTTTTTCTGCATATCGGCTGAGCTT
Source organism: Clostridia bacterium (assembly GCA_045578465.1). Taxonomy (GTDB): domain Bacteria; phylum Bacillota; class Clostridia; order Monoglobales; family Monoglobaceae; genus SIG454. The sequence goes on from JAZNKJ010000026.1 coordinate 11,848, forward strand.
ATCAACGGTGTCCATTGAGTCGTTTCCGCCAATATAGAAAAACGCGCCGATGTCATATTTCTTGAAAATCCCGAAAATTTTTTCGTAGGTTTCTTCATCATCTCCAAGCTTCTTTCTGCAAGAGCCGAGATAGGATGACGGGGTCTGCTTCAAGAGTTTTATGAACTTTTCGTCTGCACTTTTAATCTCTATAATGTCGTCCTCTAAAACTCCCTGAATTCCGCCTACCATTCCGTAGACCTTATCAAATTTCTTTGAGTCAAAGCCTGCCTTTATAACCCCTGCCAAAGAGGAGTTAATAACTGCTGTCGGGCCGCCTGACTGTCCTACAAGTATATTCATGTTCTTTCTCCTTATCGTCTTATCTGTCCGTTTCCTTTGATCAAATATTTGCTTGTTGTAAGCTCTGTAAGCCCCATTGGCCCACGAGCGTGAATTTTCTGTGTGCTTATTCCGATTTCTGCACCGAATCCGAACTCGAAGCCGTCTGTAAATCTTGTTGAAGCGTTAACATATACCGCCGCCGCATCAACCTCTTTCAAGAACTTCTGAGATGCTTGGATGTTCTCCGTAATAATCGCTTCGGAGTGGCGGGTGCCGTATTTATTTATGTGGGTAATTGCCTCGTCAACGCTGTTCACAACCTTGATTGCGATTTTAAGGGATAGATATTCTTCTCCCCAATCCTCTTCTGTTGCCGGCTTTGCTCCGCTTGAAATTTTGCATACTCTCTCATCCCCCATAACCTCAACCCCTTCTTCATGAAGAGCCGAAATCATAGCAGGGAGGAATCTCTCCGCAATCTCGCTGTGAACCAAAAGCTTTTCCTCTGCATTGCATACGGAGGGCCTTGAAGTTTTCGCATTTATAACAATATCTCTCGCCATAGAGAGGTCGGCATATTTGTCAACATAAACATGGCAGTTACCTGTTCCCGTTTCAATGGCAGGAACTGTTGCGTTTTCCATAACCGCGCGGATAAGCCCAGCTCCACCGCGAGGGATAATAACATCAAGATATTCGTTAAGGCGCATAAGAGCAGTTGCTGTCTCTCTTGAAGTGTCTTCAACTAAGTTTATGCAACCCTTTGGAAATCCCTCTTTAACCAGAGCCTCCTGCATAATATTAACAAGGGCAAGGTTTGTTCCAAGAGCCTCTTTTCCGCCACGAAGTATGCAGGCATTTCCTGACTTTAAGCAAAGCGCCGCCGCATCCGCCGTTACATTTGGACGGGATTCATAAATTATACCGATAACCCCAAGAGGAACCCGAACCTTTTCGATTTCAAGACCGTTGGGGCGCTTGTCTCTTGAAATATATGTTCCAACAGGGTCAGGAAGCTCCGCCACCTGCGTCATCCCTTTGGCAATTGCCGTAATTCTTAAAGGGTTTAAAGTAAGCCTTTCGATAAATCCCTCCGAAAGCCCGTTTTGACGAGCCAGAGCAAGGTCCTCTTCGTTAACCTTTAAAATATAGTCTGAATTTTCATAAACAGCCTCCGCCATAGCGATTAAAGCACGATTTTTGTCCTCTTCTCTGGCGGTCACAAGGAACTCTGACGCCATTTTCGCCATCTGCCCTTTTATTATAAGCTCGTTCATCCTGTTTCACCCTTTCAAATTTCATCTTTTATAAAATTATTATAACATATGAGGGAAGATTGGTCAAATAATATTGCAAAAATTAAGGAGAAAGAAAAAATATCGAGAAAAAGCAAAAATTTTTGAGATTTTCCTTGACAAAAGCAGTCTTTGGTAGTATAATATCATTTGCGTGATGAAATCCAGCATATGCACCATTAGCTCAGCTGGTAGAGCACCTGACTCTTAATCAGGGTGTCCACGGTTCGAGTCCGTGATGGTGTACCAAACCGCATAGCACAAGCTATGCGGTTTTTTCTTTTCAACTTTAATAAAAAAGCAGTTAAGCTTAAAGCTTAACTGCTTTTGTTTATGCCATAATCTTTACGATTATCTTTCTTATTTTGCCAGGGTTTTTGCTATGCATTGGTCTGTGGCCGTCAAACGGGAATGCAATATAGAATTCATCTTTTGATGTGTTAATTATATCGCCAGGCCCCTTAACCATCATATAGTCGCCTTCTGCGTCATAAGGAGTTTCGATTTCACAGTTATCAATTGATGCGTAACCTGTGTCTTCTTCCCCCTCTAAAATAAATTGAAGGTCGATATACTTTTTATGGGCTTCATAGCTTTCGCTCGGCTCATTCTTTGTTTCGCCGCTTGTAACTAACGCATAAACCTTATCCCCGTCAATTTCATATTTGCCCTCAGGAGTATTCTCGTCAAAGGAGAGAACATAGTCAATACCCTTGTCAAGATTTTCGCTTATTCCTTTATAAGCCTTTAATTCTTCTTTTTTTCCGATAATCATTTTCCCGTCTCCCTATCTATTGGATAAAACTTCTTTTTCGTAAGCTAAAACTTCGCTTATATAGTCTTCCTTAACATTTTCTCTCTTTAAGTATTCAGCCCAGATATCGCCAAACGGCATTGTTTTCTGGTCTTCAAGCATAACCATAAGCTCTGTAAGTCTGTTTTCTTCCTGGAGCTTCTTCATTTCTGCGCTTGGCTCTAAAAGTGCCATTAAGAGAGCTTTCTGAACACTTCTAACACCTGTTACCCAAGCGGAAATTCTGTTGATTGATGCGTCGAAATAGTCTGTTGCGATAAATACGCGGTCAAGAGCATCGTTTCTTACGATTTCCTTAGCAATTTCCTTTGTTTCATCGTCTAAGAGAACAACATGGTCGCTGTCCCATCTTACGCCTCTTGTAACATGGAGGGCAACTTTATCGTGGAATAAGAGCATGCTTGAAAGCTTGTCAGAAACCACTTCTGTTGGATGATAGTGGCCGTTATCCATAAGAGGAGTTATGCCTTTCTGAGTTACATAGTTAAGGCAGAACTCAGCAGAGCCTACTGTATATGACTCCATACCGATTCCAAACACCTTTGATTCAAGGCAAACGAAAACCTTGCTCTTGTCATAAGGAACGGATAAAATCTCGTCAAGAGACTTTTTAAATCTTGCTCTTGGAGCAAATCTGTCGGCAGGAATATCCTTATATCCGTCAGGAATCCAGATGTTCATTACACAAGGAATTCCTGTTTCTTCTGCAAAATACTGAGAAATTTCAAGACATCTCTTACCGTGTTCAACCCAGAATTTTCTTACATCCTCATCAGGAGAAGAAAGTGTTAAATTATCCTTAACCATTGCATGAGAGAAGAAAGTTGGGTTAAAGTCGATGCCCATTCCTCTTTCCTTTGCAAACTTTAACCATCTGTCAAAGTGCTTTGGAAGGAGCGCATCACGGTCAGCAAATTCTCCGTCTTCAAAAATTGCATAGCATGCGTGGAGATTGAGCTTTTTCTTACCAGGTGTGAGTGATAAAACCTTATCAAGGTCAGCGATAAGTTCTTCCGGAGTTGTTGCTTTACCAGGATAATTACCTGTTGTCTGGATACCCCCTGATAAACTTTCTCTGCTGTCAAAACCAACAACATCATCCCCCTGCCAGCAGTGGATTGCCACAGGAACATCCTTTAAAGTGTCTAATGCCTTTTCAACATCAACACCAATTTTACTGTAAATTGCTTTTGCTTCATCAAATCTTGACATATCTTTTCCTCCTTAACAGTCTATAATATTTTCTTGAAATCTTCGTATGCCTTATCCCAAACATCTGTTTCGCTTGGGGTATATTCTTTAATATCAAAAGAGTTTTTAATAATTTCTCTCGCTTCTTTTAAGTCACGGATTTCGCCACCTGCAATAAGCTGAACAGCAATGTTTCCAAGGGCTGTTGCCTCGATAGGTCCTGCGCTAACCATAGTGTTACAAGCGTTTGCAGTAAGCTGGCAAAGGAGAGGGTCCTTTGTTCCGCCGCCAACAATATGTATGCCCGTAAAGTCTTTTTCAGCAATCTTTTTAAGGTTCAAGAACGCGTGGCGGTATTTTAACGCAAGGCTCTGGTAAATACAGCGAACAATCTCTCCCACAGTCTGAGGAACATACTGGTTTGTTCTTTCGCAGAATTCCTGAATTCGCTTCGGAAGGTTGCCAGGTCTTGAAAAATCAACATAATCAGGGTCGATATAACACTTAAACGGTTCACTTGCAAGCGCCGCTTTTTCAAGGTCGTTAAAGCTTAAATCCTGCCCCTGTTTCTTCCAGGCACGGCGGGATTCCTGAATAAGCCAGAGTCCCATAATATTTGTTAAGTATCTTATTGTTCCGCCATAGCCACCCTCGTTGGTATAGGAAGATTTAAGACCTTCTTCTTTGATAACGGGAGCATCAAGCTCTGTTCCAAAAAGCGACCAGGTTCCGCAGCTTATGTAAACGAAATCTTTTTCCGTTGTAGGAACGGAGATAACTGCTGAGGCTGTATCATGGGAGCCGACTGCAACAACGGGAACGCTGTCAATTCCAAGCTCCTCGCAAACCTCGTCGGAAACCTTTCCTAAAATGCTTCCTGTTTCCAAAATATCGCAAAGGAGGTCAGTTGGAATTCCCAATTTCTCTAAGAGTTCCTTATCCCAATCCCTTTCATAAGGATTGAGCATCTGGGATGTTGATGCGATTGTATATTCGCTCTTTTTAACCCCTGTTAAGAAATAATTGAGCAGATCAGGGATAAACAAAAACTTATCTGCCCTTTTAAGCATATCACTCTTATATTTTGAAAGGTAATAGAGCTGGAAAAGAGTGTTAAAGTTCATAATCTGTATGCCTGTTTTTTCGTAAAGGCTCTCTTTATTAACAATCTTATAAATTTCTTCAGGAATACCCTCTGTTCTTATATCGCGATAATGAACAG
>JAZNKJ010000027.1:0-26221 GCA_045578465.1 Clostridia bacterium
TTTGCCCATAAAAGAGCTTCCTGAGAGATTCTTTTTCCTTCTGCAACAAAGAGGGAAAGCTTCTGGCGAGAAGATTTTTTCTGCAAAGAAATGGTCTGCTTGACTATTTTATTTTCACGACTTGATATATACTTAATCATAATAATTTCCTTAATATAAATTAATGTCGTTTTTTGGCTTGATAAATCGCAAAAAGTTATACCCACGCGTGCGGGTATAACTTTTTAAGCAATTAAATTATCTAACTTTTTCAACGAGCTTAGAGAATGCAGCAGGATCAGAAACTGCGATTTCTGCAAGCATCTTTCTGTTGATTTCAATACCGTTCTTTTTAAGACCGTTCATGAACTTGCTGTAGCTCATACCGTTCATACGAGCAGCAGCATTGATTCTTGCGATCCAAAGCTTTCTGAAATCTCTTTTCTTGTTTTTTCTGTCACGGTAAGCATATACCAATGACTTCATAACGGCCTGGTTGGCTGTTTTATATAATTTACTCTTGGCACCTCTGTAACCTTTAGCCAGTTTTAATATCTTCTTGCGTCTTTTACGCGTGTGCATAGCACCTTTAACTCTTGCCATATCTATAAGGCTCCTTTCTGAAAATCAAATCTTATTTGTAAGGTATCATACTCTTGATAGTAGCGCAGTTAGCTTTTGATAAATAACCGAGCTTTCTGAGCTTTCTTTTTCTTTTAGTAGTCTTCTTGTTTAAAATGTGACTTCTGAAAGCCTTACCTCTTTTAACCTTGCCGTTTTTAGTAATGCCAAAACGCTTAGCTGCCCCTTTATGTGTTTTAATTTTAGGCATAATATAAGTCTCCTTCCGTAAATGTTTTCGGTTTGACCGATAGAATGTTATACTTTCTTTGGTACAACGAACATAGCCATATTTCTTCCTTCAAGCTTGATGCCCTTTTCAACAACACCAACCTCGGCCATGGCGTCCTGAACTCTGAGTAACAAGTCTTTGCCGATAGAGGAGTGGGTGATTTCACGGCCTCTGAAACGAACAGAAACTTTAACCTTGTCGCCGGACTTTAAGAATTTAATTCCCTGATTAACCTTTGTGTTAAAATCATGCTCATCAATATTAGGACTAAGTCTTACTTCCTTAATATTAACAACCTTCTGGTTCTTACGAGCTTCTTTTTCTTTCTTTGCAAGTTCAAACTTGTGCTTGCCATAGTCCATAACTCTGCAAACAGGCGGTTTAGCCTGAGGAGCTATCTTAACCAGGTCAAGGTTGTGCTGTTCGGCGATCTTTTGAGCTTCCTTATTGGAAACGATACCAAGCTGTTCGCCGTCAGGACCGATAAGTCTGACTTCTGCATCTTTGATTTCTGAGTTAATCATTAAATCTTGTTTAGCTATGTCGGAACACCTCCAAAAAATATTAGCACCTTTTTACATAAAAAAAGCGCGAGAGCATAGCTTCCGCACAAAAATATCAAAATAAATTGATGAGCCCTTTTGCACCACTTTGCGAAGGGGAGAAGCGGAAAACTTCTGCTTTACCAAGAAATAATATCATTATTTATTCTCTTTGTCAAGGGTTTTTTGAAAAAAGTTTAGATAAATTTGAAATTTTTTCAAAAAAAGACTTGCATTTTAAAAAGTTGTGTGCTATAATCAAGTAGTTATTTACGGGATAGTCCGCTGTTTGCCCCTTTCTGATTGGGAGCTTATATGAATGTCCTAGGATGAAAGGATGTATAAAATGAACATTTTAGAACAAATTACTCAGGAACAAATCAGAACAGACCTTCCTAAATTTAACATTGGTGATACCATCCGCATATATGTTAAAATTATTGAAGGAACAAGAGAAAGAATTCAGATGTTTGAAGGAACTGTTATCAAGAAGAACCACGGCGGTATTCAGGAAACATTCACAGTAAGAAGAGTTTCTTACGGCGTTGGCGTTGAGAGAACATTCCCAATGAATTCTCCAAAAATCGACAAGATTGAAGTTACCAGACGCGGTAAGGTAAGAAGAGCTAAGCTTTATTACTTAAGAGACAGAGTTGGTAAAGCTGCTAAAGTTAAGGAAAGAATTTAATAACGAAATTCTAAAGGTGGTTATGTTTTCATAATCACCTTTTAACTTTAAATTAGTTGTGGAGGGATTTAATAATGGATAACATGAATGAAAACAACATTTCTGAAGAAACAGAAGAAATAATCCAGGAAGAGCCTGTAAGCAGTTGGAAAACAGGTTGGAAAAAAGAGCTTCGCGACTGGATTGAAGCTATTGTTATTGCGGTTGTTGTTGCTTTGGTTTTAAGAAACTTCGTTCTTACTCTTGCTTTGGTTGACGGTGCAAGTATGGAAAGAACTTTAAGTCATGGAGACAGACTATATGTAAATAAAGTTTTCTATTCTCCCGAAAAAGGCGACATTGTTATAATTGATACCGAGAAGCATCCACAGGGTCCTCTCGTTAAAAGAGTTATTGCAACAGAAGGGGACACGATTTATATAGACCGAGTTTCAGGTATGGTTTATGTTAATGACGAACTTTTAGAAGAGGATTATATAAAAGGAAAGACTGTTCTCCCTGTGCAAAAAGATAATCTTGGTATTGTAAGAGGCTATTATGGTGAACTTGCTGAAATTTTTGCAGACCCATCATATAGTCGCCAGAATCCAATAAAATTGGGAGAAGGCGAAGTTTTTGCTATGGGCGACAATCGTGAAAACAGTAGTGACAGCAGAAATCTCGGTATCTTTACAGAAGACGAGATTATGGGCCACGCAGTTTTCAGATTTTGGCCATTTAATAAAATTGAAATGCTTGATTAGAGGTAATAAAAATGGAATTACAATGGTTTCCGGGGCATATGGCGAAAACCCGCCGTTTGCTTAAAGAAAACATAAAGCTTGTTGATGTTGTTATTGAGCTTGTTGATGCAAGACTTCCTTTATCATCAAGAAACCCTGAAATTGATAAAATTGTAGGAAATAAACCAAGAATTGTTGTTTTGAATAAAAGCGATATGGCGGATAGTGCAACCAACAAACAATGGATTTCCTGGTTTAAACAAAAAGGAATTTCGGCTGTTGAAATAAATAGTTTGAGTGGACAGGGGATAACAGGGATTGACCGTGAAATTGAAAAGGTTCTGGCGGAAAAATTCCGCAAGGATGAAGAGAGAGGAATTCAAAGACATGCCGTTAAAATGATGGTTGCCGGGATTCCTAATGTAGGGAAATCTTCATTTATAAATAAGCTTTCCAAAAGAGCGGCAACAAAGACGGGAAACAGACCTGGTGTTACTCAGGCTAAACAATGGATAAGAATAGCAGGAAAGTATGAGCTTTTAGACACTCCCGGTATCCTCTGGCCTAAGTTTGAGGACAAAGATGCGGCTATGCGAATAGCATTTACAGGCGGAATAAAAGATGAAATAATGGATATTGAAGAACTTGCTTTTTATCTTGTGGATTATCTTAAAAAGAATTATCCTGAAAATTTACAGGAAAGATATAAGCTCGACGAAGGCTTTGTTGAGATAGAAAGCTATGAACTTCTTGAACTAATCGGCAGGAAAAGAGGCTGTATTGTATCAGGGGGTAATGTTGATATGTTACGCGCTTCAAATCTTATTCTGGACGATTTCAGGAGTGCGAAAATCGGCAATATTTCTCTTGAAAAACCATCTATGTATAAATAACGAAATGCCGACTTATGTCGGTATTTTTTGTGGAGGGAAAAGGTATGTTGGAGTTTGAAAATAAATTTTACGAAGAAGGTAAAACTCTCATTGCAGGGGTGGATGAAGCAGGAAGAGGACCACTTGCGGGTCCTGTTTGTGCGGCGGCGGTTATTCTTCCAAAAGGCCTCATTATAGAGGGCGTAAATGACTCTAAAAAGCTTACTGAAAAGAAGAGGGACTTGCTTTTTGACGAGATAAAGGAAAAAGCAATTGCTTATTCAATTCAGTTTGCCTACCCTGAGGAAATAGACAGCATTAACATAAGACAAGCAACCCACAAAGCTATGGCGGATGCAGTTAAAAATCTCGGGATTTCTCCTGAACATGTTTTAATTGATGGAAACGATAACATTCCCTTTGAAATTCCATATACATATATAGTAAAAGGTGACGCAAAATCCCAAACAATTGCGGCAGCGTCTATTTTGGCAAAGGTTAGCCGAGACAGACTTATGGTTGAACTTGATAAAGAATATCCTGAGTATGGCTTTGCAAAGCATAAAGGCTACGGAACAAAGGCGCATATGGAAGCTATACAGAAATTCGGAGTAACTAAGGTACACAGAAAGTCTTTTATGACAGATAAGGTTTTAGGAAAAGCATAATGAATATGTATAAAAAACTTGTTGGAAACATAGGCGAGGATATTGCCAGCGATTATCTTAAAAAGAAAAAATATAAGATTTTAGAGAAGAATTTTACGGCCGGGAAAGGCGAAATAGATATAATTGCCTTAAAGGATAAAACTACGGTTTTTATTGAAGTTAAGACAAGACAGAATGAAGATTTTGGCACTCCGGCAGAAGCGGTTGATTTAAGAAAAAGGAAGAAGCTTATTGAAACTGCAACACGATATATAAGCGAGAAAAATCCTGACACAGCTTTTCGTTTTGATGTTATTGAGGTTTATGGCTGTTTAAAGGATGGAGAGTTTTATTTTGAAAAAATTGAGCATATTGAGGATGCGTTTGGAGTGAATTATTAGTGGGTTACAGAATTTTTGATGCACACGCCGATACTATGAGTAAGCTGTATGAAAACTGCGGAAACATCAAAAGAAATAGTTGCCACATTGACCTTGAACGGATGAAAAATTTTGAGGGATATACTCAGGTTTTTGCAGCTTTTGCTGATAAAAATGCCATAAAGGAAACTCCAAAAAAATATGCTAAAAAGCTTATAGAAAAATATAAAAACGAGACTGTTTCTTGCGGAATTTCTCATATTCAAACTGCGAAAGATCTGGAAAGAACAGGCCATTCTTCAATTCTGTCAATTGAGGGCGGAGAAGCCATAGAAGGAAAGATTGATACTCTTTATGAGTTTTTTGACCTCGGCGTAAGAATTATGACCCTCACATGGAATTACGACAATGAAATTTCAGGCGGGATAGGAGAGAATGAAAAGGGAGTAACACCTTTCGGTAAGACCACTATAAAAGAAATGAATAAGCTTGGGATGGCAGTGGATGTGTCCCACATATCCGAAAAAGGCTTTTGGGATGTCTTTGCTATATCCGAAAAGCCGTTTATTGCGTCTCATTCCAATGTGAAAAAACTTTGTAATCATCCGAGAAATCTTTCCGATGAGCAGATAAAAGCTATAATTGAGCGTGGCGGAGTAATCGGCATAAATTTTTATCCGCTGTTCTTAGACGAGAGTGGCAAATGCACCATGGAAAAAATTTTGGAGCATATTGAATATATTTTGGAAATGGGCGGAGAAAATAATATAGGGATCGGCTCAGACTTTGACGGAATTGAGTATTTGCCAGAGGGAATGTCGGGTAGTGAGGATATGGAAAGGCTGATTTCTCTTATGGAAAAGCGAAATTATGGAAAAGAAATTATAAATAAACTGTTATTTGAGAATTTTTCAAGAGTTTTAGGGGCGATTTTTGCCTAAAACTATTGCAATTTCTGGCAAGATGTAGTAAAATGTTGTCATATATCATTTTTTGACATTTGGAGGTTAATATGAGTTTGAACATATCTAAAAAGGCAGAGAGCATAAGCCCTTCCCCAACACTATCCCTTGATGCAAAGTTTAAGCAGATGAAAAAGCAGGGGATTCCTGTTGTTGGCTTTGGCGCAGGTGAGCCTGATTTTGAAACTCCTGACAGAATTAAAAAGGCGGGTATAAAGGCCATAGAAGATGGATTTACAAGATACACTCCTGCTGCTGGAACTATTGAACTCAGACAGGCGATTTGCGATAAATTTAAGCGCGATTTAGGACTTGATTATACAATTAACAATATCGTTGTAAGCAACGGCGGAAAACATTCTCTTACAAATATATTTATGTGTATATGCGAGCCGGGGGACGAGGTTATTATCCCTGCTCCATATTGGGTAAGCTATCCCGAAATGGTTAAAATGGCAGACGGTAAGCCGGTGTTCATTGACACAACAGAAGAATCAGGCTTTAAGTTTACAGCGGAGCAGTTTGAAAAAGCAATAACAGACAGAACAAAAGCTATTGTTTTAAACACACCAAGCAACCCGACAGGTATGGTTTATTCAAGAGAAGAGCTTGAAAAAATTACAGAGATTGCAGTTAAGAATAATGTTTATATTATCTTTGATGAGATTTATGAAAAGCTTATTTACGAAGGCGAGCATGTTAACCCTGCCACATTTAGCGAAGAAGCCAAAAATATTGTTGTAATCGTTAACGGCCTTGCAAAAGCCTATGCTATGACAGGTTGGAGAATAGGCTATACTGCTGCAAATGAAAAGCTTACAAAAGCTATGGCGAATATGCAGAGCCATGCAACTTCAAACCCTAACTCTATTGCTCAGGCGGCTGCGGTTGAAGCTCTTTTAGGCGATCAGAGTGAAATTGGAGTTATGTGCAAAGAATATGTAAAGCGCAGAGACTATATGGTTGAAAGAATTAACAGTATTGACGGAATAAGCTGTCTTAAACCTAACGGCGCTTTCTATATATTTATGAATGTAAGAGACCTTCTCGGTAAAGAACATTACGGCAAGGTTATAAATTCAGCTCAGGAACTTTGTGACGATATGCTGGAAAGAGCATTGGTTGCATTGGTGCCAAGCGAAGGGTTTGGAATTGATGGTTATGCAAGACTTTCTTATGCAACATCAATGGAGACTATCGTTGAAGGTCTTAATCGTATCGAAAAGTATATAAAGGGCGAAGCTTAACTTGGGCGGTGATTTTATGAAACTTGGTTTTATAGGCGGAGGGAATATGGCGTCTGCCATTATAAATGGCCTTATAAGCTCTGGGTTTGTAAGCGGAGAGAAACTCTCTGTCAGCGATAAAGATATTGAGAAAATCTCACAGTTTAAAAGCCTTGGGATAACTGTAACGGATAAAAACATTGAGGTTGCGAAGAATTCTGAAGTGATTGTTTTTGCGGTGAAGCCAAACATTCTTCCAAAAGTTCTTGAAGAAACAAAGGAAGTGTTAGACGGTAAAATTGTTATATCAATTGCGGCAGGAACAATGCTTTCTGATATTGAAAAAATAATCGGAAGTGACAAGAAAATAGTTCGCGTTATGCCTAACACTCCGGCTCAGGTTAACTGCGGAATGGCAGTAATTTGTCCTAATAAAAACGCAAAAGAAGAGGATGTGAAAATCGTTTCTGATTTATTTGATGCGGTTGGTTCATCTGTTGTTCTTGATGAAAAATATATGAATGCGGCAACCGCTCTTCACGGAAGCAGTCCGGCATATATTTATATGCTTATTGAAGCAATGGCAGACAGCGGTGTTAAGTATGGAATACCGAAAGACATTGCGTTAAAGCTTGTTTCAAAAGCCGTTGAAGGCTCTGCCAAAATGGTAATGGAAACAGGAATTCATCCCTCAAAGCTCTGCGACAATGTTTGCTCTCCCGGTGGAACAACCATTGCGGCGGTTTGTGAGCTTGAAAAATGCGGATTTAAAACTGCTCTCTATCAGGCGATTGATGCTTGTGTTAACAGAGCAGAGGAAATGTCTAAACAGAGTAATTAAGACGAAAAATAAGGCATATATTATACCATAAGCAAAAGCGGAGGTATAGTATGCGAAATTTAAGACCACAGATAATCAATTATGGGAAAAGATACAATAAAGCGATAATAACCATAGCAAGTCTTTTTATTTTTGGTTGCGCCTTGGGTGTTACTTTGTCCTGCCTTATAGAACAGGACAAGCTGACAGAAATAGGCGAAACAGTAAGAGAGACTATGGCGTATTCAGGCGCAGTTGATAAGATGTCGATGTTTTGGGAAATGGCAAAGGGATATTTTGTTTTGTTTCTTTTGCTATGGATATGCAGTTTATCCTTTTATCTGGTGCCCTTTTCCGTTTTGGTGGTTATTTTAAAAGGAATTATCGGGGGATTATCCTCTGGACTTATAGTGCGAAGCATAGGAGCAGACGGAATTGTTTTTTCAGCAGTGAACACTCTACTTAAAAACATTTTATTTGCTCCGATTTTTATTGTCTTGACGGTGGTTTCAATAAGAAAGGCCCTTAAAACAAAGCAAATAAAGTCTATAAAAAATAAGAATTACCTGTTTGAAAAGGTGATTGAAATAGTTTTCGTTATACTGGTTTCTGTATTTCTGGGAGGCTTTGAAAGTTATTTTGTTTCTATTATAAATTAAGATTGAAAGGAGGAGAAAGCTATGAATGATTGCAAAGAGAGTTATTTTTCTTATCTTAAAACCAAGAAAAAGGTTTCTGACAACACTTTGTCGTCATACAAAAATGATATTTTAAGATTTGAAGAGTTTTTGGTTCAATCATCAACCAGTCTTATAAAAGCTACCAAAACAAATGTTCTGGATTTTGTTATGAGTATGCAGGAAAAAGGGCAGTCTTCATCAACTCTTATGAGAAAGCTTGCCTCTATCAGATCTTTTTATGGATTTTTGCTCAAAGAAAAGATGCTTGAAACCGATCCCACTGAAAATATTAAGAATTTCAAAAGTGAAGGGAAGATTCCTGAAATTTTAACAGGTCCTGAGGTGGAAATTCTTTTAAGTCAGCCCAAGGAAAACACCTTGCTTGGTTATAGAGATAAGGCGCTTTTGGAACTTCTTTATGCAACAGGAATGAGAGTTACTGAGCTTATAAACCTAAATATTGAAGATGTAAATATAGATGTAGGATACATAAGCTGTAAGAGTAAAGGAAAAACAAGAGTTATTCCGATTTATGCTGATGCGGCAAAAGCTCTTAAAAACTATGTTTTAAAAGCAAGACCCCTTATGACAACGGTTGGTGACGGGACTTTGTTCGTAAACCGAAACGGCACAAGACTTTCAAGACAAGGATTTTGGAAAATAATCAAAGGCTATAAAGAAAGTGCTAAAATAACAAAGGAAATAACCCCTCACACATTGAGACATTCCTTTGCAGTTCATCTTCTTGAAAATGGGGCAGACATAAAGTCGATTCAGGAAATGCTTGGGCATAGCAACTTGTCGTCTATGCAGGTGTATAACAGGATTGTAAAACAAAGAATAAAAAATGTTTATTATAATGCACATCCAAAAGCTCAGAAAGAGAATATAAATAATTAAACGCCATACAAACTGTATGGCGTTTAGTATTTATTTTGAATCAAAGTGGCTTTTATAACAATCGATTGACGCTTGAATAATATCTCTGGCCTCTTCGGCACCTTTAACTTCATCAACTGCTGTTTCCATGTTTTCAAGGGATTTATACACTTTGAAGAAGTGTTTCATCTCTTCAAAAATATGGGTTGGAAGCTGAGAAATATCGGTATAAGTGTTATAAGACGGATCGTCAAAAGGAATTGCAATTATCTTTTCGTCGTTGCTGTCATCATCTATCATTGTGATAACTCCGATCGCATAACACTTAACCATTGTCATAGGATGAAGCGTTTCGGAGCAAAGAACCAAAACATCAAGAGGGTCATGGTCGTCTGCGTAGGTTTTTGGAATAAAACCATAGTTTGCAGGATAGTGGGTAGAAGTATGAAGAATTCTATCCATATTTAAAAGACCTGTGCGCTTATCGAGTTCATATTTGATTTTGCTTCCCTTTGGAATTTCAATTATAACAGAAAAAGCCTCAGGAGTTATACGGGCTGAATCTACATCATGCCATGCGTTCATATAAAACAAATCCTTTCAATTATTATAAATAAAAAACTTGATAACACATAGTATTATCAAGCTTATTTCTTTTTAATTTACGCAATCTTATTAAGCATTGCAGCATACTTGCTCTTTCTACGAGCAGCAGTGTTCTTATGAAGAATACCCTTCGCAACCGCTTGGTCTGTCTTCTTTACAACAAAAGAATAAGCAGCAGAGGCAGATTCTTTGCCTTCATTAAGCGCAGCTTCAAACTTCTTTATAGCAGTTTTGAGCTGAGATTTAATCATCTGGTTCTGAAGTGTCTTAGTTTTAATAACTTTTACTCTCTTTTTTGCTGATTTGATATTAGGCATAATATCACCTCCGTTATATAAATTTGACATCTTTTCACATCAGTATTTAATATTCTAACACAAAGCAAAAGAAAATGCAAGTCTTTTTTATAAAAAAATTAACAAAAATTTGATAAAATTAAGAAATTTTGTGTATATCTTTAAATTGTTGACAAAATTTTGGGAATGATATATTATGTTTAAGGAAAGCAAAGAAGAAGGTGATATCTTTGAAAGAAATAAATAAACTTTTCTGGACTTTTTTCAGAATAGGTCTGTTTACCTTTGGTGGTGGCTATGCAATGCTCCCTCTTATACAAAAGGAAGTTGTTGAAAAAGAGAAGTGGGCAACAGACGAAGAAGTTATGAACTATTTTGCTATGGGACAGTGCACGCCAGGGGTTATCGCTGTTAACCTGGCAACTTTTATAGGCTATAAAATAAAAGGATTGTTTGGCGGGATTTTTGCGACAATTGGTGTTGTTGCTCCATCTGTTGTGATAATTTCCATAATTGCAAACTTTTTGAAATATTTTGAAAGCGTTCCAGAAGTTCAATATGCATTCAACGGTATCCGCGTTGCAGTTTGCGTTTTGATTCTGAACGCAGTTATTAAATTCTGGAAATCAGGGGTTAAAGATGCAGTTGGCGTAGTTATATTTGCGGCTACATTTATTCTTTCTATTTTATTTAACTTCTCCTCTGTTTGGGCAATTGTCGGTGCTGTTGTTCTCGGTATTCTGGCAAGTCTGTGGAAAGAGAGGGCCTAGGTTATGCTTTGGATAACTGTTTTTTTAGAATTTTTTAAAATAGGGCTTTTCGCTATCGGTGGCGGACTTGCAACCCTTCCGTTTTTATATGACTTAACAGAAAAATATGAATGGTTTACGGCTCACGATTTGTCCAATATGATAGCGATTTCTGAGTCAACACCAGGTCCAATTGGCATTAATTGCGCCACTTATGCAGGGGTGAAAGCCCTTGGTCCTTTGGGCGGAGTTATGTCCACTGTTGGACTTGTTTTCCCTTCTCTTATTATAATTTTGCTTGTTGCAAAGGCTATGGATAAATTTAAGGATAATAAATTTGTAAACTATGGATTTTATGGCATAAGACCGGCAGTTGCGGCTCTTATCGCCTTGGCTTTTGTGGATGTTGCAAAGGTTACTTTGTTTAATTTTGAGCTGTTTGGAAAAGGAAACTTTTTTAATATAGGTGCGATTATTTTGTTCGCTATATTGTTATTTTTGACCAATAAATTCAAGAAAATTCATCCCATAGTTTTTATAGCTATTTCTGCGATGGTTGGTATCATTTTTAAATTTTAAAAAATAGTTGGAAATACTTGCAAAAGGAAGAAAATTGTTGTATAATAAATAGGTTAGATTTTATTGTATACTTTTAGGAGGGGTTTTATAATGAGCAATTTTTTAGACACGATAAAGGCTCGCGCTAAAGCCGACAAGAAAACGATTGTTTTGCCGGAATCAATGGACAGAAGAACAATAGAGGCGGCTGCTAAGGTGCTGGAAGAAGATATCGCAGATATCATTATTTTGGGAACACCTGAGGAGATTGCCGAAAACAGCAAAGGACTTGATATTTCCAAGGCAACAATAATCAATCCTTTTACATATGAAAAAACAGAAGAATACCTTAATCTTTTTGTAGAACTCAGAAAGTCAAAGGGTCTTACATACGAAGAGGCAAAGAAAACTGCCCTTGGAGATTATATGTATTATGCTTGTCTTATGGTTAAAGCAGGAGATGCAGATGGAGTTGTTTCTGGTGCTTGTCATTCAACTGCAAACACACTCAGACCAAGCCTTCAAATTGTAAAAACAAAGCCGGGCGTAAAGCTTGTTTCTGCTTTCTTCGTTATGGTTGTTCCGGACTGCGAATACGGTTCAAACGGAACATTCATCTTTGCAGACAGCGGTCTTGAACAGAATCCTGACCCTGAAAAGCTTGCTGCAATCGCAGCTTGCTCTGCTGAATCTTTTGAACTTTTGGCTCAGGATACAGCTTATGTTGCAATGCTTTCTCATTCAACAATGGGAAGTGCAAAGCACGCTGATGTTGATAAGGTTGTTGAAGCAACAAGAATTTGTAAAGAAAACAACCCTGAACTTAATGTTGACGGCGAACTTCAGCTTGACGCGGCTATCGTTCCAAGCGTTGGTGAGTCCAAAGCTCCGGGTAGCCCTGTTGCAGGTAAAGCTAATGTTTTGGTATTCCCTGACCTCGATGCAGGAAACATTGGTTACAAGCTCGTTCAGAGACTTGCAAAGGCAGAGGCGTATGGCCCTATCACACAGGGTATTGCAATGCCAATCAACGACTTATCAAGAGGATGCTCTGCTGACGATATCGTTGGTGTTGTTGCAATTACAGCAGTTCAGGCCCAGGCTATGAACAAATAATATAAGAAAGAAGGATATATTATGAAAATTTTGGTTATAAACGCAGGTAGCTCTTCTCTTAAATATCAGCTTATTGATATGACAAATGAAGAAGTAATGGCGAAAGGTCTTTGCGAAAGAATCGGTATTGAAAATTCAAAGCTTAACCATACACCGAACGGTGGCGAAAAAGTGGTAATTGAAAAGGATATGAAGGACCACTCCGATGCTATTAAAATGGTGCTTGATGCATTAACAGATGCAAATCACGGCGTAATTTCCAGTATGGATGAAATTTCTGCTGTTGGACATCGTGTTGTTCACGGCGGAGAAAAGTTCAATAAATCATTCATTATTAATGATGATGTTAAAAAGGCTCTTGAAGAATGTGTGCCTCTCGCACCTCTTCATAACCCTGCAAACATTATCGGTATTGAAGCTTGCGAAAATGCTATGCCGGGTGTTCCTCAGGTTGGCGTATTCGATACAGCTTTCCACCAGACAATGCCAAAAGACGCCTATCTTTACGGTATTCCATATGAAATGTATGAAAAGCACAGAATAAGAAGATACGGTTTCCACGGAACATCCCATAAGTATGTTTCTGAACAGGCTGCTTTAATGCTTAATAAACCTGCGAAAGACCTTAAAATTATCACTTTCCATTTAGGAAACGGTTCAAGTATCACAGCTGTTGATGGCGGAAAATCTATTGATACTTCAATGGGATTCACTCCTCTTGCCGGTGTGGTTATGGGGACTCGTTGTGGTGATATTGACCCTGCTATCGTTAAATTCCTTGCTGAAAATGAAAACCTTTCTTTAAAGGAAGTTGACGATATGATGAACAAAAAGTCAGGCGTTGACGGTATTTCCGGCGTAAGCAGTGATTTCAGAGATCTTGAAAAAGCAGAAGCCGAAGGAAACGAAAGAGCAAAATTGGCTCTTGATATGTTTGTATACAGCGTTCGTAAATTCTTAGGACAGTATATTGTTGCAATGGGCGGCGTAGATGCTATCGTATTCACAGCTGGTATCGGCGAAAATACACCTATGATGCGTGAGGCGATTCTTAAAAATACAGAATTTTTAGGAATTGAAGTTGACGCGGAAAAGAATAACCAGGCTATAAGGGGAGCACAGATGGAAATTTCTTCTGATAGCTCAAAGGTTAAAGTTCTTGTTATCCCAACAAACGAAGAACTTATGATTGCTAAGGAAACTCAGGATTTGCTTAAATAAAACTCTTTTTAAACAGGCGGACTTTATGTTCGCCTGTTTAAGTAATGGAGGATAAAATGATAGATTTTTATAAAAATCGGAATTTTGAAAATTTAACAGATGAAGAGCTTGTGGAACTTTCCGTAACAGGAGATAAAAGTGCAACAGAATATATTTTTGACAAGTATAAAAATTTTGTTAAA
The DNA here is from genome assembly GCA_045578465.1 of Clostridia bacterium. Classification (GTDB taxonomy): domain Bacteria; phylum Bacillota; class Clostridia; order Monoglobales; family Monoglobaceae; genus SIG454. Next base: position 13,979 of record JAZNKJ010000027.1, read on the forward strand.
GCTGTTGTGAGAATGTATTTTCTTGTTGGAGCAGACAGAGATGATGTCGTTCAGGAAGGAATGATTGGTCTTTTTAAGGCTATTCGCGACTTTGACGAAACTAAGCAGACATCGTTTAAGAGTTTTGCGGAAATGTGCGTTAAAAGGCAGGTTTTGACCGCTATAAAGAATGCCACAAGACAAAAGCATATTCCACTGAACAGCTATATTTCGCTGAGCAAATCATCCTATGACGACGAAAACTCCGAAGGTACCCTTCTTGACACTTTAACCGACAAGGAAAGCGCTGATCCCGAGGAACTTTTTATTGGGAAAGAGAACATTGAAATCTTAGGCGAGAAGATTGATGAAAATCTCAGTAAGCTTGAAAAAGAAGTTCTTAATATGTATCTTAAAGGAATTTCTTATCAGGAGATTGCAAAGATAATGAAGCGTACTCCAAAATCTATCGATAACGCCCTTCAAAGAGTGAAAAAGAAACTTGAAAAATTTGTTTAAGAAGCATAGAAATATGCTTCTTATTTTTTTGTCAAGAAATAAAAAATAATTTTATGTAAACCAATGAAAAATAATTGGTATTTTATGTAAAATATGGCAAAAAAAGGGATAAGCAAAAAAGTGCGTAAAACTAGTTATTAACAGACTTATGCACATTATCCACAGGGATAAGCTGTGGCTAAAAATTGCATCCGAATTTTAAAGAAATAAAAAAGTGGCGTAAAAACGCCACTTTAAAATTTGAATTTTGGTTTACAATAATCATGTAAAGAAATTGTAAATTATTTATGAGCTAAGTCGCGGACCTTTTGCATTTCTAAATCAAGCATACGGCTAAGGTCAGCACATTTATTCAGCTTGTTCGCAATCTTTTCTTTTGTTTCTTCGTCCATTTCTTTTTTATAGCGAATACCGTGCTCTAAATTCGCCCAGGATTCCATAGCAATAGTTCTTATTTGAATTTCCACACGAACCATTCTTTTTTCGTCAGAAAGGAAAATGGGAATTTCTATAATAAGATGAAGACTTCTGTAACCGTTTGGCTTAGGATTTTTTATATAATCTTTTATTTCAATGAGCTTAATATCATCTTGTTTTAAAAGGCAATCGGTAATCATATAAATATCATCTATATAACTGCAAATTACACGAATTCCTGCCACATCATTAAGATTGTCTTCTATGGATTGACAGGAAAGCTGCATATTTTTTCGAGTGAGCTTCCCTTGTATGCTGGAGACTGATTTAAGTCTGGTCTTAATACTCTCAATCGGGTTTCTTTTACCCCCGAGAGAAAGTTCTTTATTCAGGACCTGAAATTTGGTCTCAACCTCTTTCATAGCACACCAGTAATATGTCATCATTCTCTCAAAATCACCGGTAAATTGCAAAATATCATCCAATGCGTTATTGTTTTTGATGTCATTTATAAGATGTTTTAAAATAGGGCGATCTTCCAAAGCTCTCCACTCCTTGTAAAAGTATTTTCAAGATATTTTCAATATAACATACAGAAAAAATAAAGTCAAATGAATATTGTGTGAACTTAAAGCAAAAACAAAAACGACTATTCAAAAGAATAGTCGTTTTGCTGGTGGATCTTCAGGGACTCGAACCCCGGACCGACCGGTTATGAGCCGGTTGCTCTAACCAACTGAGCTAAAGATCCAAAAGACTTTTCTATTATACTGAATATATGCCTTTTTGTCAAGCCTTTTGTGAAATTTTTATTAAATTAAAAAATAAGCTTTTTTTATCATAAACTTTGAAAAGAAATGCAAAATATAATTGAGGGGGAATTGTTATGTTTGATTTAACAAAACTTTCTTTTTCGGAAATTTATGCATTTTATAAAGTTTTTTATAAAGGCAACAGATCGAATGATTCATTGGCGAATTACAGCTGAGGCATTTGCCTCAGCTAAGGCTCAAGCGTTACATAAAGCAAAGGAGAAGGGAAAATGGGAAAGTTCTTAGTAAGTCAAGCAGACGGGATCAAAGGGAGTGTTAAAATAAGCGGGTCAAAAAACTCTGCTCTTCCCATAATTGCTGCATCGACTTTATGCGGTGAAGAAGTAAAACTAACAAACATACCCCATTTAAGTGATGTTGAAAATTTATGCGAAATTATTTCGTATTTAGGAGGAGAATATCGGTTTGAAGCGGGTAGCGAACTTGCGATTTCCCTAAAAGATATAAAGGATTATAAGGCGCCTTATGATACGGTTAACAAGCTAAGGGCGTCCTTTCTGATAATGGCTCCACTTCTTGCAAGGAATAAAAAAGTCAGAATTCCCCTGCCGGGTGGCTGTCCTATCGGCACAAGACCAATAGACTTGCATCTTAAAGGTTTTTCGGCTATGGGTGCAAAAATAAGCACAGGCCATGGCTTTGTTGAAGCAAAATGCAAGAAGCTTATCGGTGCAGAAATTTATCTTGACTTTCCCAGCGTGGGGGCCACTGAAAATTTGATGATTGCAGGAAGCGTTGCTGATGGGAAGACAGTGATTGAAAACTGTGCAACCGAACCTGAAATCGTTGATTTAGCGAATTTTTTAAATAAAATGGGAGCCAGAATTGAAAATGCCGGCACGGATAAAATCACTATTTACGGGGTAGAAAAATTATCTCCTTGTGAATATTCCATTATTCCGGATCGAATAGAGGCAGGGACTTTTTTGACAGCAGGATTGATGCGTCAGGCGGACTTAACCATTGAAAATATAGTCTGCGACCATTTAAGGCCTGTAATTGCCAAGTATACGGAAATGGGGGCGAAAATTGAAGAGGGAGAGGATTTTCTAAAAATTAAATCCGACGGAAAAATGGGGAATACAGATATTAAAACCTTGCCGTTTCCGGGTTTTCCAACAGATATGCAGGCGGCCGCAACCTCTCTTATGTGCACAGCAGAAGGCAGAAGTGTTATGGTTGAAACTGTGTTTGAAAACAGGTTTTTGCATATTCCTGAGCTTTGCAGAATGGGGGCGAAAATAAAAGTTGATGGAAGAACAGCCATTATTGATGGAGGTCAGCTTACGGGTGCGAAAGTAAAAGCCACCGACCTTCGCGCAGGGGCGGCTCTTGTTCTTGCGGGACTTTGCGCAAAAGGGAAAACGGAAATTGATAATATTGAATTTATTGAAAGAGGTTATGAAAATTTTGACCAAAAGCTAAAAGCCCTAGGGGTAAATATAAAAAAAGTACAATAAAAAAGAGTGCCGCATAGGCACTCTTAAAATTTATCTTACTCCGAAAAGTAAATCGCCATATGATGGATACGGCCAGAAATCAGAAGAAACCATCGTTTCAAGTTCATCGGTTGTTTTTCTGAGAGCCTCCATTGCAGGAATTATATCATTCTTGCATAAGAAAGATAACTCGCATTTATCAGTTATTGCATCGGCTTTTGCCATAATAGCTTCTAAGGATTTAAGATTTCTGTAAAGGTCTCCGGTTAATGAAGAAACTGTTTGAGCCACTTCTTCTTCATAACTGCGGTCTAACTTGTTAGAAAGAGCTTTCTTTGTAAGAGCGATGTCGGAAAGCTCTCTGCCGTAAGAAGAAACCGCAGGAAGAATATCCCTTTTAACCATTTCAATCATTGTAAGCGCTTCAATATTAATAACTTTGCAGTAATGCTCTAAATTGATTTCGTATCTTGCTCGAAGTTCAACCTCGCTTAACACCTTGTGCTTTGTAAAGAGCTGGATACTCTTTTCGCTGATAAGAGCAGGAAGAGCATCAGGGGTTGTTTTAAGGTTTGAAAGACCACGCTTTTCAGCCTCTTGGGTCCACGAATCATCATAACCGTTTCCGTTGAAGATAATACGCTTATGCTTTTTGATTGTGTCTATAATAAGTTCATTTAAAGATGTTTCAAAATCTTCTGCATTTTCGAGAATGTCTGCAAAGCTTTCAAGAATATCGCCAACCGCTGTATTGATTATGAAATTCGGTTCTGCAACAGAAAGAGAAGAACCAAGCATACGGAATTCAAACTTGTTGTTTGTAAATGCAAATGGGCTTGTTCTGTTTCTGTCGGTTGTGTCCTTAGAAAATCTTGGAAGAGTATGTACGCCGATTTTCATAAGGGTCTTTTCTTTACTGTCATATTCCTGCCCTCTCTCAATAGCGTCTAAAACCTCGTTAAGTTCATCGCCCAAAAACATAGAAACAACGGCAGGAGGAGCTTCGTTAGCGCCAAGTCTGTGGTCGTTTCCTGCACTTGCAACAGATGCACGGAGTAAATCCTGATATTCATCAACTGCCTTGATAATCGCGCAAAGGAATAATAAAAACTGCGCATTTTCGTATGGTGTTTCACCAGGGTCTAAAAGGTTAACCCCTGTGTTTGTGGAAAGTGACCAGTTGTTGTGTTTACCGCTTCCGTTTACGCCTGCAAAAGGTTTTTCGTGGAGAAGACAAACCAAATCGTGTTTCTTCGCAACTCTCTGCATAAGCTCCATAGTAAGCTGATTATGATCGCAGGCAATATTTGTTGTTGTAAAAATAGGAGCAAGCTCGTGTTGTGAAGGAGCGCCCTCGTTATGCTCGGTCTTTGATAAAATTCCAAGCTTCCAGAGCTCTTTGTTAAGGTCTTTCATATATGCCTTAACGCGTGGTTTTATCTGACCAAAATAGTGGTCGTCAAGTTCCTGACCCTTTGGAGGCTTTGCTCCAAAAAGTGTTCTTCCGGTATAAACCAAATCTTTTCTCTGTTCAAAAAGCTCTTTTGGAATAAGGAAGTATTCCTGTTCAGGTCCAACGGTTGTCTTAACTGATGTAACATTTTCGTTTCCGAAAAGCTTTAATACGCGAAGTGCTTGTTTGCCGATATATTCCATAGAACGAAGAAGAGGGGTTTTCATATCAAGAGCCTCTCCGCCGTAAGCACAAAATGCGGTAGGAATACATAAAGTATCATCTTTTATAAATGTGTATGAAGTCGGGTCCCAGGCCGTATAGCCTCTTGCTTCAAATGTTGCTCTTATACCGCCGGATGGGAAAGAAGATGCATCAGGTTCACCTTTTACAAGTTCTTTTCCTGAAAACTCCATAATTATTTTTCCGTCTTTTGTAGGACAAATAAAGCTGTCATGCTTTTCGGCAGTAACACCTGTTAAAGGCTGAAACCAGTGAGTGAAGTGAGTTGCGCCTTTTTCAATAGCCCAGTCTTTCATGGCTGTTGCAACAACATTGGCAATAGTGATATCAAGCTTTCTGCCGTCTTGAATTGTCTTTTGCATAGCCATATAGGTTTCTTCGGGAAGCCGTTCTCTCATAACGGTATCGTCAAAAACCATAGAGCTGAAAATTTCGGTTACATTGCTCATAAAATCTCTCCTTAAAATAACGGATATAAAAAGGTGCTACAAGAACGAAACTTATAGCATCACATATAGAAATATTATACGGCTTTTCCCTACGATTGTCAAGGGTTTTAAGGAGAATATGCATACAAAAAAGTAGGGTTTTTGATGATTTAAATTGTTGACACGGATAAATTTGTGTGTTATAATGATAAAAAACCGAAATTCGTAAAGGAGATGCTTGAAATGAACAGAATTAAGACAATCGAAACTCGCGACCTTACAAAGAGCGTTAAAGACGGCGGTTGTGGCGAATGCCAGACATCTTGCCAGTCTGCTTGTAAAACATCCTGCGGCGTTGCTAATCAGGAATGTGAAAAGTGCGTAAGCAGCAAGTAATTTGATTTAAAATCAGGGGCTGTAGCGTTGCTATGGCCCCATTTTTTTGGAAAGGCGTTAAAATGATACATCAGTATAAACTAAACGGATATAACATTGTTTTGGATGTTTTTTCCGGGGCGGTGCATCTAGTTGATGAACTGTCTTATGATATAATTGAAATGTATGAAGAGAAATCCAGAGAGGAGATTTCTTCGTTCATCCTTGATAAATATAAAAATGAAAATATTACGCAAAAGGATATTGATGAGGTTTTTGAAGATATAGAAGAGCTTAAAAATGACGGAAAGCTTTACTCAAAGGATGTTTATGAGGATAAAGCTTTTGATTTAAAAAACCGTCATACGGATATTAAAGCTCTTTGTCTTCATGTTGCTCATACTTGCAATTTAAACTGTGATTATTGTTTTGCAAGTCAGGGTAAATATCACGGCGACAGGGCGCTTATGAGCATTGAAGTGGGAAAAAGAGCTATTGACTTTCTCATTGAAAATTCAGGCAACCGCAAAAATCTCGAAGTGGATTTCTTTGGCGGCGAGCCACTGATGAACTGGGATGTCTGCAAGGAAATTGTTAGATATGCCAGAGAAATCGAGAAAGAGCATAATAAGAATTTCAGATTTACTCTTACCACCAACGGAGTCCTTTTAGATGACGATGTTATTGATTTTGCTAACCGCGAAATGCATAATGTTGTGCTCAGTCTTGACGGAAGAAAAGAGGTTCATGACAGCCTCAGAAAAACTGTAAACGGCCAAGGAAGCTATGACTTAATCCTTCCGAAATTCAAGCATTTTATTGAGAAGAGAGGAAATCGCGGATATTATATGCGAGGAACTTTTACTCATAATAATGTTGATTTTACCAATGATATTTTCCATATGGCAGATATGGGCTTTAAGGAACTTTCGATGGAACCTGTTGTTTGTGCTCCCGATGACCCGTATGCCTTAACTCAGGAAGATTTACCGATTTTATTTGAGCAGTATGAAATTCTCGCTAAGGAAATGCTTAAAAGAAGCCGAGAGAAAAATGGTTTCACTTTCTATCACTATATGATTAACCTGTCAGGCGGGCCTTGTATCTACAAGCGAATTTCCGGATGTGGTTCGGGGACGGAATATATGGCAGTAACTCCTTGGGGAGAGCTTTTCCCTTGTCATCAGTTTGTTGGCGATGAGAAATACAGCATGGGGGACATTTGGAAAGGTGTTACCAACACGAATGTCAGAGATGAGTTTAAGCTCTGCAATGCTTATGCCAGAAAAGAATGCAAAGACTGTTGGGCAAAGCTTTATTGCAGTGGCGGATGTGCGGCAAATGCTTATCATGCGACTGGCTCAATAACCGGAGTTTATGAATATGGCTGTGAACTTTTCAAAAAGCGAATTGAATGTGCCATAATGCTTGAAGTTGCTAAAATCCAGGAAGGAATTGAATAAAAATAAAGCCTCAAAACGAGGCTTTATTTTTTTGCCCATAATTTGTTATACAAACACTCTTTTATGAATAAAAATTATATAAAGGAGGGTGTATATGGATAAAAAACTTGTAAGATGGGAGTGGCTTGGGGCAGGAATTTGCTTTTTGCTTTCAATACCGCTGCATTTTTTATTTGATTTTATAGGTGGAGAGCCTCTTTGGGTTGGCTTTTTTGTAAATGTAAATGAGAGTGTTTGGGAGCATTTGAAGCTTCTTTTTTACCCCGGAATTCTGGTTGGGATTATCCAGTATTTTATTGTTGGAAAAAAATATGAAAACTATATAAGTGCAAAAATAATTGGAATATTTTCAGGGATGCTTGGCATAGTGGTTTCTTTTTACACTTATACAGGAATTATAGGGGATAATTTTGTTGTTGCGGATATTTTGACTTATGTTTTTGGCGCTATTGTTATGGCGATTACAACAATAAAAGTTACCAAAAGCGGAAAGGGCAAAAATTATAAAAATTTGCTGAATGTTGCCCTTGTTGTTATGGGAGTTTTGTTTGCCGTATGGACTTATAATCCGCCGTCACTTGGAATTTTTGAGGACTATGCACCGGTTTTTCTTTTAGATATGTTCTAAATGAGGACAAAGCCTAATAAACTATGTATATCAAAAGAAAAGGTGGATTAGCAATGGAAAAACGAGTTAAAGAAATTTTTGCGGTTCTTCCCGACAACCTTAAATGTTTATTGAAAGAAGCTTTGGAACAAGCTTGTGGTAGTCTTGAAGAAATAAGGATAAGGGTAAACCGCCCGCTTATAATAAGTACCTCCCTCGGAAGTTTTGCCGTTTTAACAGACGGCAGTATCTCTCCGGCTATTGGGGGTGCTTATATTATAACTGAAAGTGACATAAAGCGAATTTTCTCTGCCCTTTGCGAGAATTCGATTTATGCCCATGCGGAAGAAATCAAGCAAGGCTACATAACTATACGAGGCGGACACAGAGCGGGTTTTTGCGGAAAAACAGTAGTAAGTTGTGGCCATATCGAAACCATTAAAGAGATAAATGGGATAAACATCAGGGTTGCATCTGAGAGGATAGGAACAGGTGGGGAATATATCGATGCCGTTTTAAAGAATGGCAAAGTGAAAAATACCTTAATTGTTTCTCCGCCCGGTGTGGGAAAGACCACTCTTTTAAGGGACTTAACAAGGCTTATATCCCACTCAGGAATAAAGGTTTCTGTTATTGATGAAAGGGGAGAAATAGGAGCACTTTTTAGAGGTGTTCCTCAAAACGATATAGGAATTCAGACGGATATAATTGAGGATGCCCCGAAGAATAAAGCTATTCCACTTATGCTAAGGTCAATGTCTCCTCAACTTATTGTTTGCGACGAACTTTCCACAGAAGGGGATGTTGAGGCGATTAAAAAATGTTTTGGCATGGGGGTAAGCGTTATTGCAAGTGCTCACGGTGGAAGCATTGAAGAAATTAAAAACAATTGCCATTTAAAGAAAATTCTTGGCAAAAACGGCTTTAATCAGGTTATTGTTTTAAGACGGAATAATAAAAGCCATGTCAGAAGAGTTGTTGGCGAGGTTTTTGAGGTGGAAAAGTGATTTTTAAGCTTATACTTTGCGGTGTTATTATTGCAGGTTTTGGATATATGGGGCATTTGACGGGAGAGAAACAAAAGGACAGGTTAAGACAACTGGATTCTTTTTCAGACGGTCTGACAATGCTTGAATTTAATATAAAATATATGAATTATCCTATTGCAAAGGCTTTGGAGAATGCCAGTGAAAACTGTGATGGGGTGGTTAAAAAGATATTTTATGAAACAGGAAAGCATCTCCAAAAGGATTATGGAAGCAATCCGGGGGCGGTTTTCGATAAAAAGATAGAGGAGAACAAAAATCTTTTATGCCTTTCTTCTGATGAAATAGGGATTTTAAAGAGCTTTTCAAAAACTCTCAGCGAGGGCGATGTTGATACTGAAATAAAGAATATTGAGGCACTAAAAACCCGTCTTGATTCAGCCAAGAGTGATGCAACGGAAGAAGTAAACAAAAAAGCAAAGGCCACAAAAAGCATAAGCCTTCTGGCAGGAGTATTTGTAGTTATTCTCCTTCTATAAATTAACGAGGTGATAAGATGACCGGAGTAGATTTAATATTCAAGGTCGCAGCAATAGGGATACTTGTCGCTGTGCTGAATTTGCTTCTTGTAAGAAGCGGAAGAGAAGACCAGGCTATGCTTACAACCATAGCAGGACTTATTGTGGTTTTGCTTATGGTGGTACAGCAGATAAGCAACTTGTTTGACACCATAAAAAGTGTCTTTGATTTATAAACATGGATATAGAAAAAATTATTGGAATCGGAATAATTGCTGTGCTCCTTTCGGTGCTGATTAAAAGCTATCGGCCTGAGATTTCAGTTTCCATCTCTATAACATCTTGTGCAGTTATGCTTGCTTTGATTGGGCCCTATTTTAAAACGGTAACAGCGTTCTTTGTTGACTTATCAAGGCAAATCGGAATTGAAATGCAGTTTATGATTATCGTTGTAAAAGTCATTGGTATAGCGTTTATAACACAAATCGGGGCAGAAATTTGCAAGGATGCAGGCGAAACGGCGATTGGGACAAATATTGAAACATGTGGCAAGATAATAATTATTGCAATGTCTATGCCTGTAATTTATAGGCTTTTTGATGTGGTGGGTAAGGTTATTGATGTAGCTTAGCAAAGGAAAAGAAATGTGAAAAAAGGTGTATTTTTACTTGTAGTGCTTTTGCTTCTTTCAGTAGAAGTTATGGCAGAAAAGACAGAGGAGCAATCAATTATTGATGAGTATATTTCTATATATTCAGAGGACATAACTAAGGCCTCAAATGTAAACGATGCTATTGTAAATATTGAATCGATTTTTCCTAATTTTTCCGCAGAAAGTCTTATGGGGGAAAGTGCGTCAGGTGGAAGTATCTTTGATGTTGGAGGCCTTCTTGAAAGGATAATGAGCCTTCTGTTTATGGAAATGAAAAGCGCCCTTAAAATTATGATTTTCGTTCTCTCTCTGTCAGTTTTATCTTCATATCTTTCGGCCCTTCCGGCTAATGAAAACAAAGAGGTTTCAAATGTGGCGTTTTATGCTTGCTATATCATAATCGCGGGGGTTTGCTCTGCATCTTTTTTAGAGATAATCAGGTGCGGAAAGGATGCCATAGATACAATAACATTAATAGCGAGAATTATTGTGCCCGTGGTCATTGCAACTCTTACGGCAAGTGGTGCGGTAATATCTGCATCAGTCTTTCAACCGTTGCTTCTCGGCATTATAGAAATCGCTCTTACGATCATTGAAAATATATTTTTTCCTGCAATAATTTTGTTTGCATCCCTTGGAATTATAAGCTGTATTTCAGAAAAGTTTAATACGGAAAAAATGCTTCAATTTGTAGGGAAAACAATCAAGTGGGGCATATCGGTCCTACTTACAATTTTTGTTGGGGTGGCGGGACTTCAAAGCATAGCGTCAGGAGGTGCAGACGGACTATCCGTAAAGCTTGCCAAATATGCCGCATCAAACCTGATTCCCGTTGTTGGTGGAATACTTTCCGAAACAGTTGAAACGGTTATGAATTGCAGTGTTATAATCAAAAACTCAGTAGGGATAACAGGCATAATCGTTATGATAGGGGCGATGGCTCTGCCGCTTATAAAAATTTCAGCTTGCCTGATAATTTTCAGGATTTCGGCGGCCATTATTCAGCCTATAACTGACGGAAGAGTTGTTAAATGCGTTTCAGGAATTGCGGATTCAGTAGGTCTTATTTTTTCCGTAACCTTGGCGGTTACAGTCATGTTTGTTATTATAATGACCATTATGCTGAGTGCAGGGAATACGGCAATTATGCTTGGAGGATAAATTATGGAGGCACTTAAAGAATGGTTTATGGCGATTGCAGGAGTTTTGATTTTATCGGTGGTTGGAGAGGGAATTCTCCCTTCGGGAACCGTCAAAAAATATGTAACCATATTATTTGGACTTTTGCTTACGATAACAATTTGCAGTCCTTTTATAAATAAATCGGACTTTGGTTTTGATATAAACGAGTTGCAACAAGCAGCTACAATTCAGGTTAAAAATATGGAGAAAAAGGAGAGTGAAACGGTGCTTAGATTATATAAAGCAAACATAGCAAAAAAAATGAATACAGACCTTAAATGTATTAACGAAAACTGTGATTATGAATTTATGCTTGAAGTTGAGAGTCAGAATATGGAGAAATTTGGCGAAATACGGGGAGTTATTATTACGGTCAGAACAACAGAGGCAAACCTGTGTATAGATGACAAGATTGAGGCGGTTATTTCTTCAAAATATGGTATTGACAGTAAGAATATAGCGGTCAAATACATAAGCATTTAGCGGAGGATAAAAGTGGACTTTGATATTATTAAAAATACCGATGACAGAGGTATAAATAGAAATAAATTCAATAAAATTATTATCTTTGCGGTTATTATTGCGATACTTTTATTGGCCTTTGGCAAAGAAGGAGACAAAGAGGAACAGCAGTCTCAGGCCCAAACAGATACCTTTAATTTTTCGCAATATAAAGAAGAATTATCTGAGGAAGCCGAAAGAGCTTTATCGAAAATAAAAGGGGCAGGAGATGTTGATGTTATTTTAAGTTTTGAGAGCCGGGGAAAGGCAGTTATTGCAAGAAACAGCCAATCAAAAACCCAGAAAGACTCAGGTAGCGGAGAAGAAAAAGAAGTTAAAGAAAACACAGACAGCGTGGTTGTTTATGGTCAAGGGCAAAATGAAACCCCTTATGTAACAGAGGAAAAGCTCCCTCTGCCAACAGGGGCGCTGGTTATTGCGAAAGGTGCTTCAAGTGAAAGTGTGAAGATGGAGCTATATGAGGCTGTCAAGGCTCTTTATGGTATAGATTCACACAGAATAAAAGTTACAGTTTCAGGAAAATAATTTAAATTTCCGCAAATGATGCGGTGAAAGGATGATATACATGAAAAAAATTACGGAAAACAAAAGGATTGGAATTAAGCCTAAAAAACTCTCGCTTAAAGG